>CAZSAT010000004.1:106648-133382 GCA_964604675.1 uncultured Enterobacterales bacterium | reverse complement strand
ACCAATGTTGACCCGGTCGACTCCGGCGCCGACGACACCTCGAGCGCAGGCGGCGGATGCGCCGTCACGGTCTCGAACGAAGGGGAGCGGTTCCAGGGCGCTGCGCTGCGCGGTGAGCATGACGGAACCAGCTGGGCCACGTACAGCTCGGGCGCACACGGCGGCACCACGGCGGTGCTCACCGGCGACTTCGCGCACGCCCTGATCGCCGAGGTCGGCGCCACGATCGACTACACGCTCTTCCTGGAGAAGGACGGCGCGATCGAGACCTGCGACGGCTCCACCACGGGCGGGGCCTTCGACGCCAGCGCCTTTCCTGCACCGGAGGTGCTCACCGACACCGACGCTCGAAGCGACGACCGCTGGCTGGTCGGCTCGATGGCCGAGCTGATGGGCGACAGCTTCCAGTTCGCCGTGGATCGCGAAGGCAACCTGCTGTTCGCGCGCATGGGAGACCCGGACTTCGTCGAGGACCTGGCCTACCTGGAGGACACCGGCGTGGTGCAATGCCTCCGTGTCGCCCACGACGGCGACGAGGGGCGCTCGAACATCATCTCCTTCACCTGGGCCGAAGACCTCGACGGCCGCCTGACGACCGAGGGCGGGCACCACGACTACGACCGGCTCGCCGACGGCGCCATCGCGGTGCTCACCGCCGAGGCCCAGGTCGTCGACGGCGACGACGTGGTGAGCGACGGCATCTGGGAGTACGACGAAGAGGGCGTGGGCCACCAGGTCTACAGCTCCTTCTCCAACTTCGAGCCCGTGGCGAGCACGCCCTGGTACGAAGACTTCTTCAACCTCGGCTACGACTGGAGCCACGGCAACGACGTGCAGTTCTACCCGGAGCGCGACAGCTACGTGCTCTCCCTCGCTCGCCAGGGCACGATCGTCGAGGTGGCACGGAGCACCGGCGAGGTGATCCGGGTGTTGGGCACCTTGGGCTACCCCGTGGTGAGCGGCCTGGATCTCTCCCTCCAGCACAACCCCACGCTGCTGTCCGACGACACGCTGCTGACCTTCAACCACACCAGCGCGGGCGCCTTCATCACCGGCGCCATCGAGTACTCGATCGACGAGGAGAACCAGACCCTGGTCCAGACCTGGGCCTACACCGTCGACGACCTCGACTACTTCCTGGGACAAGCCCAGCGACTCGACAACGGCAACACGCTGATCACCTGGGGCTACTCGGGGGTGATCCGGGAGGTCACGCCAGCCGGCGACGTGGTGTGGGAGATGGTCGCACCGGAGGGCTGGTTCTTCGGCCGCATGAAGCTGGTCGACGAGCTCTACCCGGCCGAAGCGCCGTAGCGCCCGCTACCCCGGGCAGCTGCTGTCGACATCGAGCGCGATCACGCTGGCGTTGGTCACGTCCCCGATCAGGAGCTGCTGCCACTCGGGGGACCAGGCCATCATCGGGCGCACGTCCACCGGGGTGCCCAAGGGCAGGGTGTAGGTCCAGACCGCCTCCCCGTCCGCGTCCCAGAGGCCGAGCTCGAGGGGCTCGCTCCATGCGAGCCAGCAGCCATCGAGGGCGGCCACGGGGTACGTCCACGTGCGGTCGAGCGTCTCCAACCGCTCGAGGGTCTCGCCATCGAGCGCATGCGGCCCGACATAGAGCAGGCTCCCGTCCTCCGACAGCACGGCGTCCTGCAAGCGCACCCGCTGGGACGTGACGTCGCTGAGCTCGGCCATGACGATCGAGCTCCCGTCCGACAGGTCCAGCCGCTCCACGATCCGGTCGACCGTGCTCACCACGTAGACCACGTCGCCGAAGGGCACGATCTCGAGACGCGACTCGGTGTTCCTCCCCGCCGCCATCTGGAGCGGCCAGGTGTGCTCGACCTCACCCGTCTCCAGCGAGCGCTCCGTGAGCTCCATCGTGGGGCCCCAGCTCAACAGCATCGTGCCCCGCTCGGGGTGGAGCTCGAGGTCCGCGAAGGTGAGGTTCCGGGTCGACGGGTCGAAGGGGAGCTCGAGGGTGTGCAGGGCGCTGCCGTCGCCCGCATCGAAACCGTGCAGGTTGCCCGTGAGCTGGTCGACCACCCAGAGGGTCTCCTCGGCCAACAGAGGCGCCACCGGCCAGGTCACGTCGACGAGCGCGCTGGCGGTCGCTTCCCCGCCCACCTGCTCGATGCGAGCCAGGCGGCTGTTGAGGCGCTGCGTGACGAACACGCGCCCGTCTTCCTCGGGGTCGTAGGTCATCGCCTCCACGTGGGTCCCCAGCTCGATGTCGAAGCGTTCGACGCCAGCCGCGACCTCGACCCCCACGAGCGACGAGCTGTTCTCCGACGCCGCCCAGAGCATGCCCGTGGCGGGCGCATAGGCGCCGTCAGCGACCGCGAGACCGGCCGGAACGCTGGAGAGGGCGATCGCGGAAGGCGGCACCATGTCCGGATCGAAGGTGTAGACGCGTGCTTCGCTCTCGTAGGAGATGGCCTCGGTCGACTTGCTCAGGGCGATGAACCGGTCGCTCGCCCCCACCAACGCGACATTGTCCACGCCCTCCTCGACGAGCCAGGCCTGCCCGTCGACGCACGTCACCACACCCACCTCGGTGCCCGTGGCGACGGCCACGTTGCCGTCGTTCATCGGCAACCAGTCCTTCGGGGTGAAGGGCGCCGCACACGAGGCCACCACCGACAGGGTGCCGAGGTTCCACAGCTCGAAGCCGGGGGGCACGATGTCGTCGCGCAGCAACGCGACCACGTCGCTGCCGGCGGACCGAGCCGCGCTCGAGTCGAAGCCGAAGGGGAGGCTCGTCACGGGCCGCAACAGGCGGTCGAGCAACACCGCTCCCGCGCCGCCGCCCGGAAGGGTGCCGAGCACCCAGGTGTCGCCAGCGGCCACAGGCTTCACGAGGGACACCGAGTCGAGGCCCAGGACCGCCGGCCGAAGGACCTGCGAGCTGTCGCGGACCGGGTCGTAGAGGGTGACCATGAGGTTGTTCCACGCCCAGACCATGCCGGAGTCGTCCACCTCGATCGTCGCGCCACCGGCCGGCAGGGAGGTCACGCCGAGGAGGGTGCCGCTGGCCAGATCGACGGCGGCGAGCGCGCCGCCCAACACGTTCGAGTACACGAAGCCGCGGCCCGACGCCCCGTCGAGCGCGACGACGTCGGGGAGCAGGAGGTTCTGGTCCTGGTCGCCGAGATCGGCCGTCCACGCCACGCTTGCGCTGTCGGAAGCGCCTGTGTCGAGCCCCGAACCCCAGGCCAGCGGCGACAGGGCGACCAGCAGCAGCGGCCTGGCCTCGAGCCGGCGCCTTCGAGGTCCGTCCGTCCTCACCATGGGCACGCTCCACACGGGTCCAGCATAGCGACTCGGAGCGCGCGCGGGAGCCCAGAGCAGGAAACCCGCCGGCGGACCGACGGGCTTCGCGATGGTACTCCCAAGGGGAATCGAACCCCTGTTTTCGGCGTGAGAGGCCGACGTCCTAACCGCTAGACGATGGGAGCCCGTCAGGGGGCATCTTTAACGATGTGGTGGTTGGGGCGCCAGGACTCGAACCTGGAACCTTCGGGGCCAGAACCCGACGTCTTGCCAATTCGACCACGCCCCAGCGAGGACGCCACGAACTAATGCGTGGCCCGCGGGAGTGTCAAGCGGTTCGCCCTCGCAGATCAGCCACAGCCGCCGTCGGACTGGCCATCGACCAGCCCCTCTTCGTAGGCGCTGTCGTAGCAACCGCCGTAGCCCTCGAGCCAACCGTCGTAGTACAGGCAGCCCGCATCGTCGCAGTCCGGGGCGGGACCGTCGCCGGCCGCCTCGGCGTAGACGCTGTAGCCGGTGTACTTGTCGGCCTGGCAGGAGAAGCCGGACGAATAGCCATCCTTGTAGCCATCGTCGTCGCCGTCCAGGCAGCCTTCGTCGTAGCCGACCGCCGCAGCGTCCTGGCCGCAGCCGACGAGCACCAGAGCCGGGACGAGCGCGAGCGAGATGCGGATCATGTGTCCTCCGTGGCCCATGAGACACCACGCGGGCCTGCGCGCGCTACCCGACGACCTCGACTTCGTCCCTGGAGACCCGTCGAGCCAACGCACGCAAGCGCTCGAAGGTGGCGGGCTCCTGGTCGCGGTAGACCTCGGACACCTGTTGGCAGAGATCCTTGGCGCGTCGGAAGCAGCCGACGAGGTTGCCGCTGATGTCGGTCTTCGCCCAGAAGGTGAGCGCCAGCTCCTCCAGGGTGCGTCCGTTCACCCAGGCGGCACCGAAGTGCACCAGTCCTGGGGTGAAGGTGACCTCCTGGCCGAGGATGGCCTCTGCGCCGGTGACCTGCGGCCCCTTGCGCACCTGCTCCACGGCCTTGATGGCGCCTCGCGCTTCGCCATGGGGCTTGTGCGCGAGCCGCACGTCGCGCGGGAGGTTGCCGGTCATGCCGCAGAAGATGCCGTAGAGGAGGTCGTCGGGGAGCTCCTCGACGAGGCCCTCCAACACGAGCTCGGTGGTGAAGATCTCGGAGATCTGGATGTGTCGGAGGATGCGAGCGCCCGCGGCGAAGCCGTCGTCCTCGTCGAGGTAGCCGATGCCGACGAGGTACTGCCGACGCCGCTCGAAGTCCCGCCAGGTGCGGTCGTCCTCGCGCTTGCTGCGGCGCTCGAGCTTCCGCAGATCCTTCACCTTGCGCCGCAGCGAGGGCTGCTGGGCGTAGCGGTCACCGCTCCAGCCCTCGGCCTCGAGCTCGGCCCGAAGCGCCGCGATGCGCTTGTCCGAACGCTGGCTCCTGCTGCGGTTCGACCACGCGAGGAAGGACTGGCTCACGAGCTCCTTCACCCGCGGCATCTCGTTCCGCTCGATGAGACGGACCACCGAGTTGAAGGAGAGGTTGAAGCTGGAGTGCACGGGCTCCGACGCGCCCTCCAGGTAGTTGTTCACGTCGGGGATGTGCTCCTCGTAGTCGCCCGGATCGAGGCGCACGAAGACGAAGCCCTGCTCGTCCATGCCTCGGCGCCCGGCGCGTCCTGCCTTCTGCATGAACTCACGGACGCGCAGGGGACGGAACTCCTGCCCGTCGAACTTGCGCAGCCCGTCCAGGACCACGGTCCTAGCGGGCATGTTGATGCCGAGCGCAAAGGTCGAGGTCGTGTAGAGCACCTTCAGGAGCTTCTGTTCGTAGAGCTCCTCGACGAGCGCCTTCAGCTGCACGTGCAGCCCGGCGTGGTGGAAGCCCACGCCCAGGCTGTAGGTGTGCGCGAGCTCCCGGTGCAGCACCGCCTCGCCGATCTCCTGCACGGCGTCGAAGAGCCGGGCGTCCATGCGCCGCTGCTCCGTGGCGTCCAGGAACGAGCGGGTGCGCCGGCGACCCATGACCCGTGCGCGGGCCTCCGCCTCCTTCCGCGAGAACACGAAGAAGAGCACCGGCAGGCGATCAGGCTCGAGCAGGCGCAGCACGTCGATGTGGCTCGTCGGGCGTTCACCACGGTCCTCCCGCCCGCGGCCTCGCTGGTGACGCCGGTCCCGGCGCCCGCGCCGACGCCCCCCGCTTCGGGCCTGGCCGCCGCTCCCCTTCCAACGCTTCCAATGCTGGTGGTACTGCTCGGGGGTCACCAGCCCCCAGTCGCGCTGCACGAAGCCGATCTCCAGCGGCACCGCGCGCTTGGACTCCTTCACCACCTCCACCGGACGCTTGCGCACCTCCGAGAGCCAGGCCGCGAACTGGCTGAGGTTGGACAACGTGGCGGAGAGCCCGACGATCTGCACCGACTCCGGGAGGTAGATGAGCACCTCCTCCCAGACGGTGCCGCGCTCGGGGTCGTCGAGGAAGTGGATCTCGTCGAGCACCACGGCCGCGAGCTCCGGCATCTGTTGGCCGTCCAAGAGCATGTTGCGCAGGATCTCGGTGGTCATCACCCGGCACGGAGCGTCGGGCCGGATGACCAGGTCCCCCGTGACGAGCCCCACGTTCTCCTCGCCGTGCAGCCGGCAGTAGTCGCGGTATTTCTGGTTCGACAAGGCCTTCACCGGCGCCGTGTACACCACCTGCTTGCCGTCGGAGAGGGCCTGGTCGACGATCCAGTCCGCGACGAGGGTCTTGCCCGTGCCGGTGGGAGCGCTGACCAGCACGCTGGCCCCGTCGCGCAGGTGCGACACGGCCTGTTCCTGAAAGCCGTCCAGCGTCAGGCCGCGGTACTCCATCACCGACCTCGGTATGCTGGCGCGGATAGCGGTCCCGGCGGCCGCTGTCGAGCGGAGGCGCGATGACATGGGCCCTGTTGGCGATGGCGACCGCAGCGGAACCTGCGGACCAGTCGAGCGCGCACGAACTGTACCGCCAGATGGAGCAGCTCGCACAGGAGATGAGGGCCGGCCAGGGCACGAGCGGCTGGAGTTGGTACGGCGAGCTGCAGACCGCCTTCGTGGGGGAGCGGCTCGACGCCTCCTTGACGGGCTCGCCCGACGCCGAGACCCGGTTCGTGTTCACCGTGCCCCGGGCCCTGCTCGGCACCCGGGCAGCGCTGGGCTCCGGGCTGTCGGTGAAGGCCGCGGTCCGCATCTACCAGGACGAGGGCACCACCGCGGTGCTCGACGACGACGACGACGTGCTCGAGGTGCCCGACCACCCGGATGTCTGGGCAGCCGACCTGTGGGAAGGGCACCTCCGCTGGGACCACACGGGCGGCTCCCTGATCGCCGGCGTGATGCCGGTGCGCTTCGGCCTCCGGGAGATCGCCGAGAGCCGCTACCACCTCGGAGCCCTCGACCGTTACCGGGACCTCGCTTGGCGGTCCGGGAGCGTGTCTCCGCAGGTGCTGGGGCTCTCCTGGGAAGGCGGCGCAGGCCCCTTTGCGGGGGCGCTCACGGTGGCGAACAGCGGGGCCCACAACGAGACCGAGGCCTTCGCTGCGAAGGACCTCATCGCGCGCGGCAAGCTCGCCTTCGCCGACGACCGAGTGGTGGTCGCGGGGAGCGGACTCCGCGGCCGGCGCGGTGCCGACGGCAGCGAAGGCTTCCTCGGGGTGCACGGCGGGGTGCACGCAGAAGCCGGCCCAGCCCGCGTGCTCCTCGAGGGCCTGAACACGCTGCGTGGCGACACCGCCGACCTCGGGGCCTCCGCCACCCTCGGGGTCGACCTCGGTCCCACCACGATGTTCGTGCGCGGAGGCTACTGGGAACCCGATCTCGCCGGACCGGCCGACCTGGCCGAGACCCAGGTGGCCGGCTCCTTCTGGTTCCACGTGCCAGGGCTGGCACGCGGCGCGGTGTCGAGCGGGCTGGTCTACGAGGTGATCTCGCCGCGTGACCTGACCCGAGCCATCGAACACGACGCCGCGCTCGAAGCGCGCGTCGCGTTCTAGCGCCGTTCGGCACGTGAAGGTCGCGGTGGTCGGGTGCGGCACGGCCGGTCCCGCGGTGGCGCTCGGACTGGCCAGGGCCGGGCACGAGGTGGTGGTCTACGAGCGCGTGCCGGAGCCCTCCGCTGTCGGCGCTGGCATCCTGCTCCAGCCCACCGGGATGGTCGCGCTCGAGCGCCTGGGCCTGCTAGGCGCGGTGGTGGAGCGGGGCGATCCCGTGCACCGGCTGCACGGCGTCACCCACGGTGGACGCGACGTGCTCGACCTCCGCTACGCGGACCTGGACCCGCGCCTCGTCGGTGTGGGCGTGCACCGCGGCACGCTGTTCTCGATCCTGCTCCAGGCGATGCTGGCGGCCGGCGTGCGCTTGAGCGCGGGGGTCGACGTGGTGGAGGTGGACCGTCACGGGGTGCTGCACGATGCCCAGGGTGAGGCGCACGGGCCCTTCGAGCTGGTGGTGGTCGCCGACGGGGCGCGCTCGGAGCTCCGTGGGCGCTCGGGCCTGAAGAAGCACGTCCAGCCCTACCCCTTCGGCGCGCTCTGGATCGTGGCCGAGGACCCCGAGCGTCGCTTCGCCGGCACCCTCTTCCAGGTGTACGAGGGCGTGGAGCGCATGCTGGGCTTCCTCCCGACGGGGCGGCGACCGGGAGACGACACCCCCCTGGTCAGCTTGTTCTGGTCGTTGGCCGTCGACGAGGTCGAGGCCACGCGGCAGGCAGGGCTCGGGCCGTTCATCGATGCGCTGGCCCGGCTCGACCCGCGCGTCCCGGACCTCCTCGTGGGCCTCCAAGGGCTCGAGGAGGTGCCCTTCGCCCGCTACTGGGACGTGCGCATGCCGTGTGTCGTGGACGACGGCGTCGTCTTCTGCGGAGATGCAGCCCACGCCATGAGTCCGCAGCTGGGACAGGGCGCCAACCTGGCGCTGTACGACGCCATGATCCTGGTCGACAGCGTGGCCGAGGCCCCCATCGTGCAAGCCCTTCGGACCTACGAGTCGACCCGCCGTGACCATGTGCGGTCGTACCAGTTCTTCAGCCGGTGGCTCACACCCGTCTTCCAGTCCCGCTGGCCCCTCGCGGGCCCACTCCGCGACGCCTTCATGGGCCCCATCTGCCAGCTCCCCTTCGCTCGCCGGCGCATGCTGGAGATCCTGGCCGGGCTCTCCACCGGGCTCTGGTCCGCGTGGCCTGTGGAGCGCCTCGGGCCCTACCTGGAGGCCGCGGACCGCCCGCGCCTGCCCAGCACGTAGCCCCCGCCGACCGCCGCCAACAAGGCCAGCAGTGCCCTGGCGAGCTCGCCGGCGTCGAGGCGCTCGAGCAGGCTGCGTGGACGCTCTGCCCAATACACGCTGGCGGCGTGCACCTGCTGGGCGGCCGCCAGGTAGGCGTCGAGATCCTCCGGTTCCACCCGGTCGGCCAGCACCTCGAGCTCGTGCTCGACGATCAGGACCCCGTCAGCCAGCTCGCTGGTCTGGCGCCAGCGGAACCAGGGCGTGTCGAGATCGACGGAGGGCTGCGGGAAGCCGGTCAGGTCGGGGGCGGCGATCTCGATGCCTTCGATCGCCCGGTACCCGAGCTGCAAGGCGAGGGGGAACACCCGGGGCGCGCTCACGAGGGGCAGCGCCTGCACCTGCTCCAGCGACTCCGCGCCAAACCAGTCCTGGCCGGTCTCCGCGTCCCAGGTGTAGCCCGGGTGCTCCCCGGCGCGCCGCCTCGTGAGCACGTTCGCCTTGCGGTCGTCCTGTACGCCGTGCACGTCGTCGCCTGCGGGCACGCCCCCCATGTCCGGCGCGGCGGCGTCGTGGTTCTCGGCACGCTGAACGTCCGCCCAGCTGCCACCCCAGGCGATCTCCTCGACCCGGGTCGCCGGCTCGGCGCCCAGGTCGTAGCGCCGCACGGTCCGGAGCTCGCCCATCGGCACCGCCCGCACAGGGCGCAGCGCACCCTCGCCTTCCCGGATCAAGAGCGCCTCCCCGAACCGTGGGAGCCAGCGCTCCGTGATCCCGCCCCCCTGGAGGTTCCTGGTGGGGTCGACGAAGAGCAGCTCCCCGTCGAGCTCGATGGCAGCGATGACGTGGTCGAACGCCAAGGCCGACGGGTGCCAGCGCGACACGCCGCTTCGCTCGCTGGAGCTGACGAGGGCGGGCCACGCTTCGACTCCCTGGGATCTCAGCAGGGTGGCCAGCAACAGCGACTTGTCCTTGCAGTCCCCCCAGCGACGCTCGATCACCTGATCCGGTGTCCGCGGGCGGTGGCTGCCGGTGCCGATCTCCGCGCCCCAGTAACGAACCTCGTCCTGCACCCACGAGGTGGCGGCCGTCACGAACGTGCTGTCGCTGGGGTGGGTCGCCCGCAGCTCGGCGGCCAGCGCCTCGGCGGCATCCTGCTCAGCGGGCAGCTCGTAGAGAGCAAGCGCCCAGTCGGTCACCTCCGACCAGTCGGCCCAGGTGGAGACCTGCAGCCACGGGAAGGGGTCCACGTCGAGTGGTGTCAGGGGCTCCCCCTGCAGGGCGGGCAGGTTGGTGAGGGTGAGGCTGAGCTCGCCAGGCGACTGCTCGGGCATCACGGCAAGGCCGTGGGCCTTCACCCAGGGGGGATCCGCGGGGTCGAACAGCAACCGCACCCGGCGGAGGCCGGCGGGCACGCCCCACGCCAGGTCGAAGCCCAACCCCAGCTCATCGCCGAAGACAGGGTTGTGGCCCTCGATCGTGTAGCGGTACCGGAGGACGTCGCCGACCCGGACGTCGGGCAGCACGACCACCAGCATGCGCGAGCCATCGACGATGTGCTGGTGGAGCTCGAACTCCGGCTGGATGACCTGCAGCTCCGCGCGCTCGAGCCGGTCGTGCCAGACCCCGTCGCGATGGATCATCACCTCGTGGAGCACCAGCTCCTCGTAGGCTGGATGGAACGACACCTCCAGCCGGCTGAGCTCGTCGAGGCCCGCAGGGCTCACGATGCGGAAGGCCAGGTCAGCGTAGCGGGCCAACCCGCCCTCGAGCTGCACCTGGTCGTCCACCAGCAGGTACTGCACCGAGGGGCGCACGGGGCCCTGCGGGAGCGCCACGACCGGGACCTCGAGGGGCTCGACCCACGCGGGCGGGGGCTCGATCGCGACGGGGGAGGCCGCCGCCAGCGGGATCAACAGGCGCACTGCACCAGAGCGTAGAGCCAGCGCACATGCTGCGCCATGAGCTGCACGCTGGTCAGTTCCTTCTCGGACTCCGGAGCGAAGTACCCCGTGCCCAGGTTGCCGACGCCCACACCCCGCTCGAGGAAGGGATCGACGCCCGTCCCGCCCCGGATCGGCTGGACGAGGATGGGCACCCCCACCGCCCCAGCGGCTTGCCGGGGCAGCTCGAGCAGCTCGGGGCGTTCCGCCAGCGCGGGCCCCATGTTCACGTACTGCCGGTGCAGGTCGACCAGGCGGTTCCCGGCAAGATCGCGCAGGTGCTGCTCCCGCGCCTCGAGTCCTGCGCCGTCGAAGTCGCGCAGCCGGACGTCGAGGCGCAGCCCAAGACCCTCCGGGCGCGCCCGGAAGGGGTGGGAGTAGCCCTGACGACCCGAGGAGTCCTCGGCGGCGAGCGGAAACCCGGGCTCCGAAGCCAGGAAGTTCCTCACGAAGCGAAGCATCGCATCTGCACCCACGCCCGGATCTCCCCCGGGTTCCAGGGACCAGGACGCTCCGCGTGGGAGGTGGGGTGTCACCACCGCGTCGACGGCCTGCCGCAGGTCGGCGCCGTCCCCGATCGTGCCGAAGACGACCAGCGCGTCGCAGTCCCTCAGCGCGTCGGACTCGAAGCCCTGGGCCTCGGTGACCGCCGGATCGAGACGGCCCGCGATCTCGGCGGCGAGCCGCGTGGCCGACCGGTGCCCCTCGGCCGCGGCCGTGGCGCCGTGCGTGTTCACCCCCCCGAGGTGCAGGGTCCAGGTCGCCGTGGCTCGAAGCGAAGGCGGCGAATCGAAGGCCAGGCTCCCCTGGGCGGCGTTGAAGTTCTCGACGTTCACCTCGAAGGGCCAGATGCCGTCGACCGTCCAGCCGGTGGACACCCCGCGCTCGGCGAGCTCAGACGCCAGGCCCTCGACCGCTTCCATGCGCCCGATCTCCTCGTCCGGCCGGCCGACGAAACAGATGGGCGGGTGGTCGCAGGGCTCCTGACCGAGCAGCCACGCCAGAGTCATCAGGTGCGACAGCCCCAGCTTGTCGTCGAGTCCGAAGGGGGCATCGCCCGGGCCGTGCAGCACGTCCTGCCCCACGAAGGGCGCGACCGCCGGGTAGGTCTCCTGCGACACCGACAGCGCCGGGTTGGCGCTGAAGGTGAGCGGACCGCCATCCCACGCGCGCTCACAGTCCAGGTTCGGAAGCGCCGCGGTGCCGCGGGCCGTGTCCAGGTGCACCATCAACGCGATGGGCGGCTGCGACGCTCCAGCGCCGCGCCCCGGAAGGGTGGCGATGATGTTGGCGAAGTCGTCGCGCTCGACCACGCACCCCACGCCTCGGTAGAAGTGCTCGAGCCAGGCCGCGAGCACCTTCTGACCGTCGGTGCTGGGGATGGAGTCGCTGGTCTCGTCGGAGTCGCTGGCGATGGCCACCACCGCCTCGAGGTGCACACGGGAACGGGCGCCGAGGTCGGCGCTGTCGATGCTGGGAAGGGTCACGCTCATGGGGTCTCCGCCGCGGCGAGCGGCAGGCTGATGGTGAAGCGGCTGCCGCGTCCAGGCAGGGATCGCAGCGTGACCTCGGCTCCGATGGCCTTGCAGTAGTGCTTGACGATGGCCAGGCCGAGGCCGGTGCCGCCGGTCTCGCGAGAGCGGCCGCTGTCCACCCGGTAGAAGCGCTCGAACACGCGCTGGTGGTGGCTGGGCTCGATGCCGATGCCGGTGTCGGACACCTCGATCACCGCGCAGGCGTCCTCCGACGTCACCAGCACCCGGATCCGACCGCCCTCGGGGGTGTAGCGCAGCGCGTTGTCGACCAGGTTGCCGAGGATGTGGTGCCAGGCCTCCGCGTTGATCTGCACGACCACGTCGTGGTCGCAGACCAGCTCCAGCTCCTGCTCCTGCATCGCGGCCACGTCGTAGCGGAGCTCGAGCACCCGGCTGGAGAGCTGCCGCAGGTCCTGTGGCGTGAGCGCCAGCTCGCCCACCCGGCCCTCGACCCGCGAGAGGTGGATGAGCCCGGTGACCATGCCGTCGAGTCGCCGCGCGTTGCGCTCGATGGTCGCCAGCATCTCCAGCTGCTCCTCGCCGACCGCCGGGTCCGCCATCATCGTCTCGGTGAAGCCCAGGATCGAGGTGATCGGCGTGCGGAGCTCGTGCGAGGCGTTGGCCACGAACTCGCTGCGCTGTCGGTCCGCGCGCTTCACGCTCGTGACGTCGCTGACCACCGCCATCGCGCCACCGTTCTCGCCGACCGGGTTGGCCGTGAGGAGCAGGTCGAAGCGGCCACAGCGCGCCTCGAGGGACACCCTGGACTGGCCCTCGATGCAGCGGGAGAGCAGATCACCGAGGGGCGCATAGGGGATGGCCTGGGCGACGGGTCGCCCGACCGGGTTCGGGATGACCGGGAGGCTGGCGCGCACCGCGGGACTGACGGCCAGCAGCCGCCCATCGCGTCCCGTGAGGATCACGCCGCTCGGCGACGCGTTCAGGATGGCGTCCTGCTGGCTCCGCGCCGCTCGCACCTCGGCCCGCGCGCGGGACAGCGCCTTGGTCAGCCGGTCGAGCTCCGAGGCGTCGTCCACGACCTACTCGGCGAAGCGGTAGCCCACGCCGCGGACGGTCTGGATCAGCTCCGAGACGGGCCCGAGCTTCTCCCGAAGCCGCTTGACGTGGGTGTCGACCGTGCGGGTGTTGAGGTGGGGGGGCATGTCCCAGACCTCCTGCAGCAGCTGGCCGCGGGTCCGCACGCGCCCAGCAGACCGCGCGAGGTTGAGGAGCAGCTTGAACTCCGTGGCGGTGAGCTGCAGCTCCTCGCCAGCCACCCAGACCCGATGGGCCGAGACGTCGATCACCAGGCCATCGCGGTGGATCTGCTCGGGCTCGGTCTCCCCCGAAGGATGCCGACGCAGGATCGCGCGCACCCGCAACACCAGCTCCCGCACGCTGAAGGGCTTGGTCACGTAGTCGTCGGCACCGACCTCGAAGCCCACCACGCGATCGATCTCCTCGGATCGCGCCGTGAGCATCAGCACCGGAATGTCGGCCAGCTCGGGATCCGAGCGCAGGCGACGGCAGACCTCCGTGCCACTCAGATCCGGGAGCATCAGGTCGAGCACGAGCAGCTGAGGACGATGACGCCGCGCGGCGTCGAGGGCTGCCTCGCCACGGTCGACCGCGACCACGTCGAAGCCTTCCCGGCTCAGGTTGAGCTCGACGAGCTTCCGGATGTCCGGCTCGTCGTCGACCACGAGGATGGGACCGCGACCCTCGGACATGCTTCCTCCCGAACACGACGGTTTAGCCCGGCAGCGACGGCGTTACCATCGAGGGGTGCTCTGGTGGCTGCTGGCCTGTGATGACGGACCCGCCCCCGGCCGGGAGCGGCACGCCGACCTGCTGGCGCGGATCGAAGCGGGTGAGCTGCACGTCGACTGCAACCCGATCGAGCAGCCAGAGCTGCGCGCCGACTGCGTGTGGGCCGCGGTCTCGGCGGGCGCGCCCCCCGCGCGCTGCGACGATCTCGACGCCCTCGCAGCAGACGAGTGCTGGTTCCTGGCGGCCGAGGCGGCCCACGAGGTCGAGCTGTGTGTGCACGCTGGTCGCTTCGAGCGGGACTGCCGCATGCACGCTCTGTCGGCCGCCCTGCGCGGGCTCCCGGACGACTGGCTCGCCGCCGAGGCGGCCGCTGCCATGCACATCCGGGAAACGGGCCTGAGCGCAGACCCCGACGCGTGGCACGCGGTCTACCGGGGCCTGCTCGCGCGGCAACGACCGCTCACGGCGGAGCCCTGCGCCACCGCGCGGTCTCCCGCAGCCTGCCTCCGGTCTGCACAGGGGCTGCTCCACGACCGGCTGAACCGGAGCCGCGATCAGGGTGAGGCGCTGTGTGAGGCGCCGCTGCCGCCGGCGGTCGCCTTCGTCCCCCACCCCGCTCTCGACGAGGTCCTCTCGGCCCGACGTGCGACCGACCTCTGCA
The DNA here is from genome assembly GCA_964604675.1 of uncultured Enterobacterales bacterium. Classification (GTDB taxonomy): domain Bacteria; phylum Myxococcota_A; class UBA796; order UBA796; family CAJQPC01; genus CAZSAT01. Next base: position 118,950 of record CAZSAT010000004.1, on the reverse strand, counting down.
GCGGGCTACGAAACGCACCGCCCTTGGAGGCACCGTGATCGCCTGGCTGCTCGCGTGCTCGACCCCCACCACCGTGGAGAGTTGGGAGCTGATCGCTCTGAACCACGACCTGGCAGCGCTCCATGCCTGGGGACAGGTCAGCGACCTCGGCTGGTTCCGAGGGCAGGGCGAGCTCGGGGTCATGATCCTCCCCAGGTCCGACTCGCCCTGGCGCTTCGTACGCGACGGCCTGCCCGCCGAGACCCTGGTGAGCGATGGGGTGCAGGTCGGACCCAGCGGGCTCCTCTCCAACGGCAGCGACTGGGCGCTCGTGCTCCAGGAGGACGGCTTCGCAGGGCGGGTGCACATCACCCCCTCCGTCGAGGGCGGCACCAGCACCGTGAGCCGCGCGGGCAAGCGCTGGACCGTGGCGGCCCCGGTCGCGAAGGGCAGCCTCTCCGGCTTCGTCGGCGGCGAGGGTGCCGAGATCCTCGTGGACGGCCATGGCGTGATCCTGCACCGCCAGGGCGACGATCCACCCGGGCTGCGCGGCACCACGCGCACCACCGTGGTCGTGGTCAGCGAGGCGCTCAGCATCGGGATCGATCAAGCGGGGGGACAGGCGCTGGCCTGGGCGAGCATGGCCGGAGTCGACCTCTCCAGCGACAGCGCCGTGCTGGAGCGCAAGGGCGGCGGTCGCTACCGGGTGGACCTACGCCCGGACGTCCCGGTGCACGGGCGGGTGGTCACGCGAAGGCGCCAGGCGGAGACCGCGGTGCACCGAGGGCTCTACACCCCGGAGCGTGCGGTGCTGAAGAGCTGGATCGGCACGCCGGTGCGTCGACTGCGCGCGGCCGAGGCCCGTCTGGAGGTCGCAGGAGCGGAGGTGAACGCCCCCGCCGTGGTCGTGGAGATCGTCTACAAGTAGGCGTCAGTTGGCGCCGATGGTCTGTCCCTCGAGCGGAAGATCCGCCGCAGCCAGACGCTCTTCGCCGGTCTCGTCATACCAGACCTGCACGGAGCGGATGCTGCTCAGTCCGTCGTCGTCTCGTGCGAGCACGATGAAGCTGTTCTGGCCCGGCCCGAGCTCGGCCTCGACGGTGAACGGGAGCGCCGTCACGCCCTCGTCGCCACCCTGGTAGAAGACCTTCTCCTGGAGGCGGTGGCCGCCGTTGACCGGCAGTGAGACCGCGGGGTCCGAGCCCGCAGTCGAGGCGTGGTACACGATGACGTCGCGCACCGCCTGCTCGTCCCGAACGATGCCGCTCAACACGGCCCGACCGCTGTCCACGAGCAGCTGCGGTGCCCTGGACAGCTCGATGTGTGGCGACTTGCGCACGAGGGGCGTCATGGCGCGACCGACCGGGATGGCGATCTCCTCCTTCTGCGCGAAGGTCTCGTAGAAGCCGGCGCGCATGACACCGGCGTAGTCGTACAGCGCGTTGTCGCCCACGCTCAGCTCGGCCTCGAGCCCGAGCCCGCCGTCGCTGTCCCGCTCCCCTCGAACCTCGAACAGGAAGGCGTGGGTGACGGTCTCGCCAGCGGCGATGACGCCGAGCTCCAGGGTGCCGACCAACAGATCCAGGTCCTTGCCGGACCGGTTCTTCAAGCTGGCGAAGGCCTCACGGGTGGCGCCCTCCCCCGAGTTGGTCACCGTCAGGGTCAGCGCCACCGTCTCGCCGATCTCGGCGATGCCGTCGCCGTCGCCCTCGACGCCCTCGATGCCCTGATCGGTCAGCGCAACGGTGTAGTCCATGCGCCCCAGGGGTTGACCGACGCTCCTCACCAGGATCTCCGAGCCCCCCAGCGCATCCCCCTGTCCGTCGGTGAGGTCGAGCCGGACCTTGGCCACCTCGTCGCGGTACCCCTCGGGCAACCGCACACGACGGGGCCAGCTCCGGGTCTCGCCCGGGTCGATGCGTCCGAAGTAGAACTCCTGCTCGTCGAGCCACTCCACCGACGAGCTCGACATGCCCATGACCTGGTGCACGGGCTCGTCGCCGTCGTTGGTGACGCGGAGCCACACGACCTCCTCGTAGTCCGCTCCCGCCCGCAGCACGCCGTCCTCCCCGAGATCGAGCTCGACGCTCAACGCGGGCGCCGCGGGCTGCGGCCCCGACGACCAGTCGACGCCCTGCTCCGAGAAGGCCTCCTGGATGCGTTCGGCCTCCCCCTCGCCATGGCGAAGGACCACGGGTCCGGCTGCGGCCAGCACCTCCGCGCGGCGGTGTCCGGGGGCGGTGAGCAGCAGATCCCGAGCGAACTGCACCTCCCAATCGGCGGAGAGGTCGACGTCGTCGCTGTTGTTCTCTTCGTCCTCGAGCTGTCGCAGGTACCGGATGGTGTAGGCGGGGGCCTCGGATTGCAGCTCCATCTGGTCGAGGTGGTGGTCGAGGTCGGCCTCGCGGCCCACGCGCTCGCGCCAGTGGAGCGACACGAAGGGATCCGTCTCGCCGGTGTCCTTGTCCACGCGAGAGTCGACGATGCTCGGCTTCAACAGCACGTCCGGCGCGATGCCGATCGACTGGATGCTCCGGTCGCCAGGGGTGAGGTACTTCGCGACCGTGAGCTTGAGCTTGCTCTCGTCCTGGTTCGGGTAGAGGTGCTGCACGGAGCCCTTGCCGAAGGTGCGCTCACCGATCACCACCGCGCGACCCTGGGCCTTGAGCGCCCCCGCCACGATCTCCGAGGCCGACGCCGAGTTGCCGTTGACGAGCACCGCGATGGGGTACTCGGGCTCGGTGTTGGGCCGCGTGGCCATCATCTCGTCGCGGTTGCGGTTGCCCGACTCGACGGTGGCCACGATGGGGCCCGCCGAGAGGAACTTGTCGCTCACCGCGACCGCCTGGTTCAGGTAGCCGCCGGGGTTGTGGCGCAGGTCCAGCACCAGACCCGCGATCTTCCCGCTGTTGTCGCGCTTGAACTTCGCGAGCACCGCCTCCAGATCCTTGGCGACGTTGGCGTGGAAGTTGGTGATCTTGATGTAGCCGATGCCGCCGGGCAGGAGCTCCCCCTCCACGGGGTTGATCTGGATGACGTCGCGCACGATCTCGATGTCGCGCGGCTTGTCCCAGGTGTCGCGCTCGACCGTGATGACCACGCCCTTGCCCACGGGGCCACGCAGCAAGCCCACCGCTTCTTCGAGATCGATGTTGATCGTGGACTGGCCGTCGATCCGCAGGATGCGGTCGTCGGACTTCAGCCCGGCCCGGTAGGCTGGCGTGTCCTGGAGGGGGTGATCGATGGTCAGCCGCCGGGTGTCCGGGGGGATGATGATCTGGATGCCAAGGCCGCCGAACTCCCCGGCGTTGTCGACGTCCATGTCTTCGGCGATGCGCGGCTCCATCAGCAGGCTGTGCGGATCGAGGGTCGACAGCGCGCCGTTGATCATGGCGTACTCCACCTCCGCGAGCTCGATCTCGTCGCCCAGGTGCAGCTCGAGCACCTCGGCGACGCGAGCGAGTTGATCCTCCACCTCGTCCAGCGAACCCAGGTCCGGGATCTCGAAGGCGGTGGCGTAGCTTCCCACGGCCATGTGGAGCAGGCGCCCGTCGGGTTCGCCGCGGAAGAGCACCTCGGGCACCTCGCGCTCCACCGCTTCGATGGCCTGCCGGAACATCTCGTCCGGGTCGATCCGGTCGGGCTCGACGTACTTCTCGCCCACGAACATGAAGGTGCGCTTCAGCAACTTCAGCTCGCTCAGCGCATGACCGCGGCCCAGCGCCGCGTCGAACAGGCCCGGCGCATCGTCGTACAACGGCGGCGTGTAGGACCCGTCCGAGGCGTTCGCCGCGTAGTGCCACGCCGTGACGGACGAACCGAGGGCGACCGACAACAGCACACCGTGCACGAAAGCTCCTTTCCTCATCCGCGGGCCTCCAGGAGCGCGCTGGACGCTCCTGCTACCAACATAGTCAGCCTTCCCGGTCTTCCGTGGAAGTCTCCGAGAGGATACAGCGCCGCGACGTCATGGCCCTAAAGCTCAGCTGCCCCCACTGCGGACAGGTTCACCGCCTGGCCTCCCCGATGCCGCAGCCCGGCAGCGAGCTCCAGTGCTGGTGCGGTCGGGTGCTGTCCATCAGCTACCCGCCGGGGCTGGTCGACAAGCTCCGCGGTCAGGGCGTGACCTTCGAGGGCGACCTGGGCCTCTCGCGGCCCGCCCCGGGCGACGAAGACGAGCCCACCGCGCTGCTCGACCGATCGCCTGCAGCCTTGACGATCGGCGCCGGCGCGCCGGTCGACGAGGACGCGCCGACCACGATCCTCCGACGGGACGACGAAGCCGAGCACGAGGCGCCTCCGATCCCCCAGGGCCGCCGGGAAGTCTGGAGCCCGAAGCCGCGTTCCGCAGCCCGTGAGGACAGCGGCACCGTGGACATGGGCAGCGCCGCACCGGGGCGACGCGCGCCGGAAGCCGCGTTCCCGCCGCAGCCGCCCGAAGTCCGCGAGACCAACCCGGTGACCACGAACAGGAAGAAGGGGGGCTGCCTGGTCTGGGTCAAGCGCATGATCGGCTTGGGTGTGCTGCTCGGGCTGGCCGGTGTCGGCGCCCTCGCCGGGGCCTTCGCCTACTACGCGCAGGACCTGCCCACCCTCGAGGAGCTGGCCGACTACCGTCCCCCCACCGTCACCATGGTCTACGACCGCGAAGGGCGGGTGCTCGGTGAGATCTACGAGAAGCGCCGCTACGTCGTCGATCTCGAGGCCATGCCCGAGCACCTGAAGAACGCGTTCCTCGCCTCGGAAGACGCCAGCTTCTACGAGCACGCCGGCGTCGATCCCATGGGCATCCTGCGCGCCATCCTCCGCAACGCCCTGAAGGGCAAGAAGGCCCAGGGCGCCTCCACGATCACGCAGCAGACCGCGCGGAACTTCCTCCTGACTTCCGAGAAGCGCATCAGCCGGAAGCTCAAGGAGATGATCCTGGCCACCCGCATCGAGAAGGCCTTCGACAAGGACTACATCCTCCACCTCTACCTGAACCAGATCTACCTGGGCTCGGGCGCGTACGGTGTGGAGGCGGCGGCGCGCATCTACTTCGGCAAGAGCGTGGGGGATCTCACGGTCGCGGAGTCCGCTCTGCTCGCCGGGCTCCCCCAGCGCCCGAGCGACTACTCCCCGCACCGCCACTTCGACAAGGCGCGCGCACGGCAGGAGTACGTGATCGGTCAGATGGTCGACAAGGGCTTCATCGCAGCGAGCGAGGGCGAGCGGGCCCTCGACGAGCACATCACCATCGTGAAGGAAGACAACCCCATCCGGGAGCTGGCCCCCTACTACACCGAGCACGTGCGCCGGCACCTCGTGGACACCTACGGCTTCGATCGGGTGTACAACGAGGGCCTGGTCGTCTACACCACCGCCAACCTGGAGCTGCAGCAGACCGCCCAGGTCGCCGTGGTCCAGCGCGTGACCGAGATGGACCAGAACATCGGCTGGCGCGGACAGCACGAGCTGGAGGACCCGGACAACGAGACCTTCTGGTTCCAGGTGGAACAGCTCTCGGGGGAAGCGGCGATCCAGGCGTGGCGAGACGAGCAGGAGCAGGCCCTCCGCGACGACGACCAGTTCCTGGAGGACCCCGCGCGGCGCACCCCCGTGCCGGATCGCTCGACGTTGCGGGTCGATCGCTACGACGCCGTGGTGCTCTCGGTCGACACGAAGCACGCGGTGGTGGGCATCGGCAGCCACGAGGCGATGATCCCGCTGTCCTGGACGACGTGGGCCTACAGGCCGAATCCGAAGACCTCCTGGCGCTACCGCGCGAAGCAGAAGGACATGGCCGAGGTGCTGTCGGTGGGCGACCTGATCCAGGTCGATGTCGTCGACCTCGACAGTCAGAACGTGAAGGAGCTCGCGGGCTATGCGCCGGCCGCCGAAGGCACCTATGCAGCCGCGAAGCTCTACCAGGTGCCCGCCCTCGAAGGAGCCTTCTTCGCCTACGACCTCGAGACCGGCATGGTCACGGCCATGGTCGGCGGCACCGACATGGAGAAGAGCGAGTACAACCGGGCCTTCCAGGCACAACGCCAGGTCGGCTCCACGTTCAAGCCCATCGTGTACGCCGCGGCGATCGAGAGCCAGAAGTACACCGTGGGCTCGATGCTCCAGGATGCCCCGCTGATCTTCAACACCCTCGAAGAGAAGCTCTGGAAGCCCGGCAACTACGGCGACGAGTACCTCGGCAACATCTCGCTGCGAAAGGCGCTGGCGCTCTCGCGCAACGTCTGCACGGTGCGGGTGCTCGACACCATCGGGCTCGATCCGGTGGAGGAGATGGCGCGGCGCCTGGGCATCGAGAGCCACCTGGAGAAGGACCTCTCCATGGGCCTGGGCTCCAACTCGCTCACCATGTGGGAGCTGGGACGCGCCTACTCGGTCTTCGCCACGTACGGCGAGATGGTGCAGCCCTACCTGATCGAACGGGTCGAGGATCGCGATGGTGCGGTGCTCGAGAAGAGCGAGCCGGCACACCGCGAGGCGGTGCTCGACCCCACGGTGGCCGGCATCACCACGTGGTTGCTCCGAGAGGTCGCCACCAGCGGCACCGCTGCGAAGACCAACCGGCTCGGCCTGACGGTGGCCGGCAAGACCGGCACCACCAACGACTTCAAGGACGGCTGGTTCGTCGGCTTCTCCGCCGAACACCTCGGGGTGGCCTGGGTGGGCTACGACACCCCGCGCAGCATGGGCGTCTCCTCCACGGGCGGTCGCACGGCGCTCCCGATCTGGATGGACTACATGAAGGTCGCCATCCCCAAGGAAGACAACGTGCCGTTCGCCGAGATCCCCGGAGCCCAGTGGGCACAGATCGACGAGACCACGGGTCGCCGCGCCCAAGGCGGACGCGGTATGCCCTTCCTCCCCGGCACCGTGCCCCAGAACGTCACGGCCGCCGTGGGCCAGGTCACCGCCGACGACCTGCTGACCTCCGACTTCTGAGACCGCCTCGATGACGCCCAGCCTCCTCGCGCTTGCGCTGTGGTCCTGCACCGACAGCACGATCACCACCGAACAGCGCTGCGAGGTCACCCTCACCGAGCTCGTGCCGGACAGTGGAAGCGTCGGCGACGCGATCGCACTCACCGCCGATCCCCTCACCGACACCTTCGACACCGCCTTGTACGTGGGCGGCGTGCGGGCCGAGGTCAGCTCCGTCACCCGCGAGGGCTGCGACGACTGCGACGACTGCGTCGAGGAAGCGGCCTGCAACGTGTGCGGCGACTGCGACGCCTGCGACCTCCTGTGCGAACAGGAGTGCTTGGAGATCGTCACCTTCGTGGTTCCAGAGGTCGGAGCCGGCAGCACCACGGTGCAGTTGTTCAACAACCACGGCGGCTCCACCATCCTCCCCTTCACGGTGCTGGGCACCGGAGACACCGGAGACACCGGATCGGGGGACAGCGGGGACTCCGGAGACACCGGACCGGGCACCTCGCCCACCGACACCGCCGACACGGGCACAACCGATTCCGGCGACACCGACCCCATCCACACGGGCGACACGGCCCCCGCCGACACGGGCTCCATCGACACAGGCGACACCGCCACCGGAGACAGCGGAGATTCCGCGTCCGGCGGCACCGACACCGGGGGGGAAGACACCGCCGCGCCCGCTCCGCCGTGGCGCGACCCCTTCCCGACTTGCCCCGTGACGCCCTGAGGCGCTATACAGCCCCGACGCCTCGCGCTCTCGGCGCGACCCTGGAGACCCAGAGATGACCATGCGCTCCTCCATCGCCCTGGCCGGCCTCGCCGCCTTCGCGCTCACCAGTGTTCCCGCCCTCGCCGGCGGCATCGGCGTGGCCACCACGGTCGGTGTGCACCAGGAGGAGGTGTACTGGTACGACGCCGCCCTCGATCAGCAGTTCGAGAGCCAGGCGCGCCCCACCTACGGCGGCGGCCTGCAGATCATCCTCGGCGACAAGGACGACAAGGTCCAGGGCCTGGTGAAGTTCTACGGCCTCGGTGACGCGGCGCCCACCGCTCCCTCCGACGCGGGCAACGCCGACTACGTGGCCCTCCGCGAGGAGATGCGCAGCGTCGGCTACGCCTCCGCGGGCATCCAGTGGGGCCTCACCGGCGACCCCGACGCGTTCATGTTCTGCTTGAACACCTCGCTGGGTAGCGGCTTCCTCACCAGCGACATGCTGGAATACGCCAACGCCGAGGTCGGTCCGGCCTTCACCTACATGCTCGCCGACACGATCCAGCTCAACGGCGAGCTCGTGGGCAGCGTGCGCTACCGCAAGGGCTTCACCTTGGCCTCGGGCGTGGGTGTCGGCGTGCGGTACCTGTTCGATTGATCCTGTTCCTGGGCTGCGCGCTCTCCGACAGCCCGCCGGGCTGGCTCGACCAGCGTGAACCCAGCGGTCCCTGCTACGAAGCGGATCTGATCGACGGTGTGGACGAAGCGTCCACCGACGAGCTGCACGCGATCTTCGATTGCCTGAACCGCGGCGGGAACCTCGATCCGCTGGCGGCGCTGGTCGACAGCATGGACGCCTCCAGCCGCACGGGAGCGGCGGTCGGTGCCGACCTCGCCCAGCTGGTCAACAACGCCCCCGACCTCCAGATCGACGTCTGGAAGCTGGCCGAGGCGGGGCTCGAAGCGCTCGAGGACCCTGGCGGACTCGCGGACACCCTGCGCGGCGTGGTGGAGTTGCTGTACGGCCAGCCCTGGTGGAAGCTCGAGGCTGGGGAGGTCGACCTCAACAGCACCACCGCGCTCGACGAAGGCCTGGTCCGTCCACTCTTGACGCTCGGCTCGAGCTCCTCCACGGTGCTCCTGGACGAAGACCTCGCACCCCTGGAGCCGCTGCGCGAGGCCCTCGCGAGCGAGACCACGCTCTCCATCCTGCACACCGTCGGCGGCTTCGTGGAGACCGACGATCCCGAGGTGGCCGATCTGCTGGCGCGGCTGCCCGAGGATCTCGGCGATGCCATCGCCCGTTCGCGCACCCCCGAGGACGACGCGTGGGGCGCATCCAGCGGCGACACCTTCCGCGACACCGTCGATCACCTGCTCTTCGACGTCTGCGAGGGCGAAGCCCCGCTCGACCGCTTCACCACGCCCGTCGCCGCCATCCTGCACGACGACACCACCTGGGGCGAGCTTCGTGGCGTGCTCTCACGGCTCGACGAGAGCGGAGCACTGGAGCGCATGCCAGCGCAGCTCGCATGGCTCGCCGGCGTGGATCGCGATGGCGGCAGCCTCTCCGCCGGAGAAGACAGCGCGCTCGTGGTGCTGCTCGAGGTCCTCCGCGACGCCGACCAGCCCCTGGAGTGCGGTGTGCTCCTGGACCTCGGCTTCTCCGACAACCTCTCCGAGGACATGCTCATCGGCCTGTCCGAGGCCGGCAGCGGCGCCACGGTCGACGCGGTGGGCCTGCTCGGGGACGTGTTGGACTCAGAGCTCACCTCCACCTTGCTCGAGACCGCAGCGAGCACCGGCTACTGCACGATCTTCGACAGCGACTTCGTGGACGATCTTGCGGCGCTGGACCGCTTGAACGACGTGCCCGACCTGCTGGAGACACTCGTGGAGCTCCTGGCCGCCCTGCACCACGACGACAACGACACCCGCATCCCAGAGCTCGTCGATGTGCTCTCCGACGCGCACAGGTGCGGCACGGCCTGGCCTGCGCAGGAGCTGCTTCGCGACATCGGCGACACCCCGGCAGCGGCCGATCTCGCGGGGTTCCTGCCCCTGCTCCTGCAGCCTCAAGCCTACGTGGACACGGCCGACTTTCCCACCGGCGTGCCGCTCTTCGACCTGGAGAGCCTGGCCGATCTGCTGCAGACCCTGGTCCCGGACGACGGCTCGGACGGACCGGCCGCCCGCATCCGGCCCTTGGCGGAGCTCAACTTCGACACCGAGAACATCTGGGTGTGGACCGGCAACTTCGGCCGCCTCCTGACCGAGGACAGCCGCCTGTCCGAGCTCCAGGACGCCTTGCCGGCCCTCGCCGACGCCGACCCCCGGCTGGAAGACGCCAACGAGCTCGCCAGCGTGCTGCTCGATGACGGGCTCCTGGAGCCCTTCCTGAGGATCGCGGAGGCCCCGTCGGTCAACCAGGCGCTCGCAGCGGCCGGCACCGAAGCCTCCGGTCCCCTGCCCTTCGCCGCCGAGTTGGTGGTCCAAGGCACCCTCGAGGACCTGCTTTTCAAGATCGACACGGTGTTGTCGTGGTTCGTTCACCCCGTCGACGAAGGCGACACCGGAGGCTGAGTTACCGTCTTGCCCAGGGCCGTCGTGTCCGAGGCAACATGATCCAAGACCAGCAATACCAGGTCCTTCCACGCCCGATGGGCGAACTCGATCACGACTACGGACCCGGGGTGCACATCCTGAGCCACCCCTACCCGATGTCGCTGTTGTCCGAGCTCTGCAGCGATCGCTGCAAGCAGCCGCGCATCAACCAGGTGCTCAGCATGCTGTTCGACTGGCTGCTGGCCCAGGTCGCCAGCCGCGAGCTCGTCACCCGACAGGCCACCACCTCCACGCGGATGCGTGTCACGGACGCCGAGGGCGTCTACGCCGGTGAGGTCGTGGACCGCGAGCAGCGTGTGGTGGTCGTCGACATCGCGCGGGCCGGCATCCTCCCTGCGCAGCGCTTCTTCGATGGCCTGAACCAGCTCCTCGACCCCGACGGGGTACGCGAAGACCACATCTACATGAACCGCGCCACCAACGCGTCGGGACAGGTGGTGGGCGTCGAGGTGAGCGGCAACAAGATCGGCGGCAGCGTCGAGAACGCCACGGTGATCATCCCGGACCCGATGGGGGCCACGGGCGGATCCATCGTCGACGCGCTCGCTCGCTACCGCGACGACGTCCCCGGCACGGCGCGGAAGCTGATCGCCGTCCACCTGATCATCACGCCGGAGTACATCCGATCCGTGCGCGCCGCCGACCCCGAAGCGGTGATCTACGCCATCCGGCTGGACCGCGGCATGTCGCCCCCCGAGGTGCTTGCCACCCGTCCTGGCGAGCGCTGGGACGAAGAGAGCGGGCTCAACGAGAAGCAGTACATCGTGCCTGGCGGCGGCGGCTTCGGCGAGCTGATCAACAACTCATGGGTCTGAGGGCATCGACGATGAACGAGGCAAAGCTGGACACGCTGATCAGCGAAGAGGCCATCCGTGCGCGGCTCGTCGAGCTCGGCACGGAGATCCGTGAGGTCTACGGCGACGAGCCTGTCACCTGCATCGGCATCCTCAAGGGCTCGTTCATGTTCATGGCGGATCTGGTCCGGACCATCGGAGGAGAGGTCCGCTGCGAATTCCTGGGCGTGTCGAGCTACCACGGGGGCACGCGCTCCAGCGGTGTCGTCAAGATCACCAAGGACCTCCAGCGTCCGATCGAGGGCCACCACTGCCTGATCGTCGAGGACATCGTCGACACCGGGCTGACGATGCAGTACCTGCTCCAGTTGCTGGGTGTGCGCTCGCCGAAGAGCCTGCGCGTGGTGACGCTGCTCGACAAGCCGGGCAACCGGGAGGTCGACGTTCCCGTCGACTTCGTCGGCTTCACGATCCCAGACGAGTTCGTCGTGGGCTACGGGCTCGACCTCGCAGAGCTCTACCGCAACCTTCCGTACATCGCGGTCTACACCCCCTGACACACGTTAGGAGCGGGCCGGAGGACTGCCCGTGTGGTTCGCTGCGCTGATCGCCTGCCACGACGCAGTGCCCGTCGAAGAGCAGATCGTCGACGTCGGCTGCGCGATGTGCGTGTACCAGATGGAGGACGCCGCCGGCTGCTACTGGGCCGCGGAGCTCGAGGGCGAACCGTGGGTCGTGGTGGGCCACACGCCGGAGGACCACCAGAACCACGCCCCCGATGGCATGTGCAACGTCGAACGGCGGGCCCGCGTGGTCGGCGAGCTTCGCGACGCGCGGTTCTACGTGTCGGACTTCGAGCTTCTCCCGCCCGAGGTGGTGCCCGAGACGCCCCGGTTCACCCCCGAGCACGAGCACTAGCGAGCTTCGAGCCGCCTACAGCTCCAGCTCCGCCCCGGTCACCAGGTAGACGGCACCGGCGTCCGTGCCGGCGTCGTCCTGGCCGTAGGCACCGATCAGCACGTCGCCCAGGCCGTCGTTGTCGATGTCGCCCACCCCGGCGACCGCGAAGCCCACGTAGTCGCCGCTCGCCTCGCCATACATCAGCCCGTCGCCCAGGGTGAGGGTGGTGGTCCCGGAGACCGGCCCGAGGATCAGGTAGGCCCCCCCGGCGTCGGTGTCGCCGGTGTCTTCCTTCCAGGCCCCGACGACCAGATCCCCGTAGCCGTCGGCGTCGAGGTCGCCACCGGCAGCGGAGC
>CAZSAT010000004.1:15555-106638 GCA_964604675.1 uncultured Enterobacterales bacterium | reverse complement strand
GCGGAGCGCCCGGCATACTGCTCCTCCGACGCCCCGGTCAGGATCGCGTCGGCCTCGTCCACCAGGTACGCCTCGCCCGACGTGGCGTAGGGCACGACGTAGAGCGCGCCCGTGTTGTTCTGGTAGCCGTCCGCGCCGACCAGCAGCTCCGGGGTGCCGTCGCCATCCACGTCGCCGCTCCCACCCACGAACCGCCCCGCGTAGTGGAAGGTGTCCTCGCCCACATAGGTGGCGTCCGCGTCTGCGAGGTCCACCTCGCCGAGCACGGGCCCCTCGACCACGTAGGCCGCGCCCACGGGGGTGCCCGCGTCGTAGCGCAGCGACGCGCCGATCAAGAGCTCGTCGGTGCCGTCGCCATCGAGGTCGACGGCGTCCACGGCGTAGCCAGCGCGCTCGGCAGACGACGAACCGGTCAGGACGGCGTCGGCGTCGTCGAGGTCGATCGAGGCGGTGACCGGGCCGGTCAGAGCGAAGACCACGCCGGTCTCGGAGTCGGAGCCGTACGCCCCGATGAGCAGGTCCGAGGTGCCATCCCCGGTGATGTCCCCGGAACCGAGGGACGCGCCGGCCAGGTCGTCAGCGTTCGGACCGGTGAGCACCACCTCCGCGTCTGCGAGGTCCTCGTCACCCGAGATCGGACCCACGAGCAGGTAGACCTTGCCCGACAGCGAGCCGTTGTCGTCATCGCCCCAGGCGCCCACCAGCACGTCGGGCAGGCCGTCACCGTCCTGGTCTCCCGCACCGCTCACGGCGTAGCCGGCGTAGTCCGCGGCCTCCTCACCCAACAGGCGCGCCTCGCTGTCGTGGAGGTTGGTGATGTCGATCGGCGTGGTCACCACGTACGCGGCGCCAGCGTTGGTGTCGTAGGTGTCGTCGCCGTAGGCGCCCACCAGAAGATCCGGCACACCGTCGCCGGTCACGTCGCCGGGCCCGTCGACCGCCCAACCCGCGTAGTCGTAGTCGCTCACGCCCTCGATCCGCGAGACGTCGGCCAGGTCGACCTGCACGCCGCAGGGGTCGTCGGCGCCGGAGCAGTCGTCGTCCACCCCGTCGCCACACACCTCCTCCGCGTCGGGCGAGATGGCCGCGCTGGTGTCGTCGCAGTCCCCTTCGACCGCCACCGTGCCGCTGGGTTGATCGCAGTAGGGCACCGCGCTGCCGTCCGCGCCCCACCCGTCGACGTCGGCGTCCAGGTAGTAGTCGGCGCCGTCGACCGGGAGCTCGTCCACGACGAGGTCGCAGTCCTGATCGATCTCGTCGCAGAGCTCGTCCTCGGAGGGCGAGATGGTGGGATCTCCGTCGTCGCAGTCGTAGGCCACGCCGTCGGACGCGCCCGAGACGTAGCCGCTCGGGGGATCGCACGCGGCCACCTCGTCGGTCTCGTCGCCGTGACCGTCCTCGTCGGCGTCGCGGTACCACTTGATGCCACCGCACTCGCTGACCACGACGTAGGTGCCGTCCGAGCTCTCGAGCCCGGCGCTGTCGGTCACCACGACCGTCATGTTGTGCGTGCCGATCGTGAGAGGTCCGACCTCCACGGTGACGGTGCCGCTGTCGTCCGAGGCGCCCGTGGTCGACAGCACGCCGTCGATGTCGCTCGTCCACGCGTAGCTGAGCGCCGTGGGAAGGTCCTCGTCTTCCACCGTGACCGACATCGTGAGCAGCTGGTCCTCGGCCAGCTCGAAGCCCGGATCCGGCTCGACGAGGTCGATCACCGGTGGTTCCCCGACCACCAGCGTGACCTGTGCAACGCAGGCATCGCCCACGTCGTCGGTGGCCGTGAAGGTGAGCACGTGGGTCGCTTCCGACAGCGACTCCGTGCTGGTGGTGACCACGCCCCCGCTGGGAGGAAGGCCCTCGGCCAGCAGGCCATCGCGGTCGCTGGACCATGCACCCAAGAGGTAGGCGTCGCCCACATCGACGTCGGACACGCTCGCGCGGAGCCAGACGAGGTCGCCCACCTGCACGGCCGTGCCGTCGGACGGCTCGGTGATCGAGCACTCGGGGGCCGTGTTGGGCGGCCCCACCTCGAAGACCACGCTCTCCGTGGTGGTGTTCTCCGTGGTGTCCCTCGCGCTGACATCGAAGGCGTGCTGGCCCTCGGCAAGCGTGACGTACCCGCGCGTGGTGCCGTCGGACTCGACAGAGCTCGGCAGGTAGACGTTCCCTTCGACGTCGGTCCACCACACCGTCAGGTCCTCGATGTCGTCCTCACCGTCGTCGACCACCGCCTCCAGCGTGACCAGTCGGTCGCTGTAGTAGGCTCCGTCCGGGCTCGGAGAGACGACGGTGACGCTGGGCGCGGACGTGGCCTGCACGTCCAGGGTGACCCGGTCGGTCCCGACCGCCGCCTCGGGATCCGACACCTCCATCGAGATGGTCGTGGTACCGGCGCCAAACGAGGCCACGCAGGTGCTGACGCCGTCCTCCGCGGGCGGCCCGGCACACAGCACGCCGTCGGGGCCGACCCAGGACACGCTGAGGTCGGCCGCCGCGTCGTCGGCGTCGCTGGCGAGCCCACGCAGCTCGACCTCGTACGCCGCATACACCGCATCCTCGTCGACATGGGACACGATGGTGGCCGTGGGGGCCGCGTTGGTTGCCGTGATCGACTGGTCCTGGCACGCGAACAGCAGGAGGAGGGTCATTCGTACTCGGGGTGGCAGACCTTGACGTCGTCGGACGCGGCGCGCCAGGAGAAGCCGCTCTGGTCCGCACGGTGCGCGTAGCGAAGCTCGACCTGGTACTGACCGCCCTCGAGCTGGAGTGAGAACTCCTCGGACTCGAACTCCCGCACGCCGATGAGGGAGGCGACGATCTCGCCGTTGAGCACCATCCACGCGTCGTCGCTCGACGCCCACACGAAGGGAATGGTGCCGTCGTCGAAGACCCGCAGCCAGCCGTTCCAGCGAACCGCGAAGTAGCTCGGGTCGTCGGCGTAGCCTTCGTCGACCGGCCACCAGTTCTGCCCGTGATCGACCGACGCGTCGAAGCGCTCGAAGGCCACGTAGTCGTCGGCCCACCAGTCCAGGGCCTCGTAGCTCTCGGCGGGCTCCTCGTCCGCGCCAGGGTTCATGTCCGGGTGGTCGCCGGTGTGGTTGAAGTAGGTGCCCGCCCAGCCGCCGGTGCAGTCGTTCCAGTTGGGGGCATCCCCCCAGTCGTCGTCGGCGCTCCCGGGAGGCTGCGCCACGTCCACCGGCGACGCCGTGGACACCGCATACTCGGAGCAGGCCAACAACCAGAGCGTCACTCGGCCTCCGCGGCCGACTCGACCTCACAGGCCAACCACTCCTCGAACATCTCGAGGTCGGTCTCGGTCGGCCCCCCGCCAGGGGGCATGTCGGGCGCGTCGCCCAGGGCTCTGCTCCGGATGCGCTCCACGTTGAGCACCACGTCGGACCAGGTGTCGAAGTCCATGCCGAGCGGCGCCCCGCCCCGCTGACCGGAAGGCAGAAGCGAGCTGTGGCAGCCGTTGCAGTGCAGCGCCATGTAGCTCTCGCCGAAGTTCTCCCACGACAGGGCGGGCTCCCTGTCGCAGTCCTCGGAGGCGGCTGTGTCCGACCCGCCGAGCTGGCAGGCCAACAAGAGCGCGATCACCGCAGCAGGGCGTCGAACACCTGCACGCCGGGGAGGTGGGACGCCGGGTCGATGCCCGCAAGGGAGAGGATGGCGGTGCCCACGTTCTCGCTGCCGAGCAGGTCTCCGGTGTCCTTCTCGAGTCCGCTCGCGAAGTCGATCGGAAGGCCCACGAGGCCGTCGTCGCTGGCGCCGAAGGTGCCGCCGTTGACGCCGCTGCCCGCGATGAGCGCGGAGTTGTAGGGCCAGTGATCCTTGCCGCCACTGGCGTTCCAGAGCGGGGTGCGGCCAAACTCGGACATGCACACGATCGTGACCTCGTCGATGAGCCACGGCGTGGCGAGGCCCGGGGTGACGGCCAGCTTCTCCATGAGCTCGTCGAGCACGGCGAAGAAGGCGTCGAACTGGGGCGCCTGCACGTCGTTGTCGCCGTGGGAGTCCCAGCCCCCGGGGATGCGGATCATCGCCGTTCGGCTCAGGCCCAGCGCGATCATCTCGGCGGCCTTGATGGCCTGATCCAGGGTGGAGTTGCCGAGGTCGTCGAGGCCGGCCTCGAAGCGGCGACCCTCCAACTCCATCGCCCGTTCTGCGCTGGCGAGGAGCGACTCGACGCGGTTCCGGTCGAGCCCTGCCACGCCGTTGTGCGCGTTGGCATAGCGGGCCACGCGCTCGTGCACGAAGGCATCGACGATGCTGTCGGACACGCTCGTGAGCTGGGGTGCGGGCTGATCCGACGCCGTGACGAGGCTGCCGTCGATCAGGTCGAGCAGCGTGCCGCCGCCGGCCCGCACCACCGAACCGCCGTAGGTGCCGGAGAAGTTCGGACCGGAGAAGACCAGGTGGGGGAGCGGGTAGTCGCCCGCGCCTCGGGCTGCGATCAGCGTGGGCCAGTCCGGGTAGCTCGAAGCCGAGGTGCCGGTCAGCGTGAGCTGGGTGCCCGAGTCGTGGCCCACCGAGTGGGCATCGATGCCGTTCACCACCGCGGCCGAGTGACCCCACCGGTCGAAGAAGCGCCAGACGCTGTCGCGGTTGGCACCGGCCGTGAAGCGCACGTTGCCGAGCGTCTCCTGGTAGGTGTCCTCGTCCATGTCGACGTAGTCGGACTCGTGGTGGGGATCGAACACCGCGGTGGTGTCCCACGCGCCGCCGGCGAAGAAGAAGATGAACTTCCTCTCCCCCTGGGCGGCCAGCGCATCCTTGGGGGTCCACCCCATCGCTGTCAGGGCCGACATCGCTGCCGTGTTCTGGAGCAGCGCCCGGCGGGTGGTCTTGTAGCGGTCGAAGAAGCTCATCGTGCTGCTCCTTCAGTAGGTGATGAGCGCGGGGTCGCGCAGGATGGCGGTCAGGACAGCAGCCCACGCCGATCGGGCCGAGCCCTCGACGGAGTGCACCTGCTTCCACACCTCGATGAGCTGTTCGGGCTCGTCGGCGGTGGGATCGAGGGGCGACAGCCGCACGGCTTCGTAGATCTTGCGGATCTGGGTGTCGAAGGCCCGCGCGGCGTTGTCCGGGTCGTCTTCCACGGTGACGTAGTGCAGCAGGATGGCGTCGCCTTCCCGCGCGCTGTCCAGGTCGTGCTCGACGACGTGCCACGCGGCGGACCAGGCGAGCCGCTCCTGCACGTAGACAAGTCCCACGCTCGGCTCGTAGGAGCGCTCGGTGACCGTGTCGCCGTCGGTGCCTCCGGCGAGGACCGGCAGGCCCAGCGTGTCCGTGGTGAGGCCGTCGAGCCCGTCGAACTGCCAGCGGTAGCCGGTGAGCTGTTCCACGGTGTTGGCGAGCTGGTGAGGGGCGACGACCTTCACCCCGGGCAGGCGCTCGGCCAGGTCCAGGTCTTCCGGGGTGTCGGCTCGGTAGGCCTCCGACATCACGATGGACTTCACGAGCGGCTTGACCAAGAGGCCGTCGGCCTCGAAGGCCGCTCGGTGGTCCGACACCTCGCTCCAGTCCAGATCGGAGTAGTCGCGCTGAGTGATGCCCTCCCAGAAGCTGCGGACAGCGCAGTCGACAAAGCGGCTGTCGTCCGCGATCTGGCTGGCGAGCTCGGTGAGGTTGGCCGTGGGCACGCCGTAGTAGCCCGGGGACTTGCCCGAGTAGTCGCGCCAGCCTTCCTCTTCTTCCGCCATGTACTCCGTGAAGACCATGTCGTCGGCGTCTTCCCCGTCGGTGACGAAGAAGCCGAAGAAGTGGCTCGCGAGCGGGTCCAGCGTGCTGTGGCAGGACTGGCAGCTCTCGTTCTCGTTGATGGCCGCTTCGGGGTCGATGACGAGCTGATCGACGGCCGCGCGGTTCAGCACGACCGGACGGGTCAGGTAGTCCTCGCACAAGAGCATCTTCGACATCGCGTTGGCGCGGTGCCGGTTCGCGTTGCCCCCCATCGACGGGTAGCGGTACCAGATGCTGGACATCGACAGCACGCCGGCATGGGGCCGCCCGTCGACGTAGTGGGCCGGTTGCCAGTCGGAGGCATCGGAGGGGTAGTCCAGCTCGAAGACATCGGCGAGCACGGGGTTCGCCATCGTGTAGTCGGCCAACACGACCTCGGTCCAGGGCAGATCCTGGTCGACGATCCGACTCACCAGCCGCAACGACTCGTCGGCCAGCGCAGCGGCCACCGTGTCGCCATCGTAGCTGGATCCGAGGCCGGCATCGCTCCCCGTGCGGACCAGGAAGCGCTGATCGTAGAGGTTGCGCACCTGGCCGAGGAAGCGATCGTCGTCCAGGTAGCGGTCGGCGAAGTCCTCGTAGAGGTACGGCGCCTGCTGGATGCTCGCGACCTCCTCGAGGGTGGGCATCACCCCCCGGAGATCGAGGCTCAACCGCTTCAGCTGTTCAGCGGGTGGGAGGAGGTCGAGGCCCTCCACTTCCTGTGTGGCACAGGAGAGCAGCAGCAGGGCCATGGCGGGGCTCGTCATGGGCCCTCCGTGGTCACGTCTCGTAAGGTGAGGACAAAGTCCTCGGCGCGCGGGAGCTCCACTGTATCACCCGAGAACAACTCGGAGAAGTCGATACACACCTGCCCGATCTCTTCCTGCTGGAGGCCACGGACGTAGAGGGTGCCGCAGCCGTCGCAGGCCACGTAGTCGGGGTTCTCGTAGTCGTGCTCGCCGAGCTCTTCGCCCGCGCCTGGCAGGAACACCAGATCGTACCAGTAGGCGTTCTCGTCGCGCAGTCCCATCCACCCGATGGGCTCCAGCAGGCAATCCTCGGGACCAGCGCCCAGCTCGCCCTGCACGGTGAGGTGCAGCTGGCTGGAGTCGAAGCGCTCCTGGATGCGGTGCTCCTGGTAGTAGGTGTCGCCGCGGAGCTCGATGTAGTCGACGTCGCCGCCGGACGCGTAGAGGTAGAGGTCGCTGCGCCAGCCGCCGGGGGTGGCGCTCTTGTCGTCGAAGGCCCGCGTGCCGCGGACGGTGGCGTCGAGCAGCGAGCTGTAGGTCCAACGGCTGTACCCGTTGGCCTCCACGCTGTAGACGGCGTCGGAGACCTCGCCATCGAGCTCGAAGTACAGCTCGTCGCCCACCCCGATCACGCCGTCGCCGTACATCTGGCGCTCGCCCGACAGCACCTGGCCCGAGGACGTGTTCTTGTCGCCGTCGAGCTCGACCTCACCGTTCCAGGCGACGTACCCGCGGTAGTAGAGGCCTCCGGCCAGGCGGCAGTAGTCCTGCCAGAAGAGCCCGGGGGCGTCCTCCAGCTCCTCGTCCTCGAACTCCAGGGCGTCCGGGATGCCGAGGTAGGCGTCCGGGCACCCTGTCTGACGGGTGTCCAGGGCAGAGACATGGCCCGTCCAGGCGGCACTCGTGGTCGTCGTGAGCGCCAGCTGGACCGCTTCGAGGTACGCAGCCTCCAGATCGATGCCTTCGAGGCTGGGCAGCACGAGCTCCTGGGCTTCGCCGCGGTCCTGTGCAGCCGAGGCTGAGTCGCCGTCGGATCCCGTACACGCCAGCACCAGCCAGAACATCACGGGTCCTCCTCGGGCTCGACGAAGCCGACCTCGGCGGTGTAGCTGAAGGTCAACGTGTCGTGGACCAGCGAGCCCTCGTACCAGGGCACCCACACCCCCGTGCCGTAGTAGTCGAAGAAGATGGTGTCGTCTTCCTCGGCGAAGGAGAGCGTCCAGCGGTCCTGGTCGGCCGGGACGTCGGGATCCATGCAGTTCTCGCGCAGGCCGAGCTGCTCGCCGTAGGTGTCGGACTTCTTGTCCTCGTCGAGGATGGGATCGCCGTCCTTCTCGAAGAGCCCTTCTTCCGAGAGGTAGTGAAGCACCTCGAGGGTCACGTCGCAGTAGCTGCAGCCCGCGTCCTCCTCGTCTTCCGGCACCGTGCCCGTGAGCGCGAAGCTGACCGTGCACCAGGGCTCTTCCTCGTTGCCGTTCCGGATCTCGCGCACCTCGAGCGCGCCGGTCATGTTCCGGTACGGGCCATCCTGAGGCGTGAGGACCCACTCACCCTCGTAGGTGACCTCCAGCACGTCGTTCGGGCTGTCGTTGGTGACCCCGGTGTCGACGCCTCCGAGCAGGCCGGTGTCGGAGGGGTTGTCTTCTGCAACGCCCGTGTCGGCGTCTGGCAGCGCGGCCTGTGCGGTGTCGTCCGCGGAGCCGCTACAGCCCCACGCGACCACCGGCACGAGCCACCGGGCCATCCTGGCCAGCGTGGTCACATCAACTCCCGGATTCCCTTCGGCGCAGCGCCGAGGTTAGCATGCGCCAACGCCGAGAGCATCCAGGACGCGAGGCAGGCGACATGAGCATGGTGGTGGCGACCCTCTGGTGGACTCTGGGCTGCAAAGGCAGCGCCGAGGAGACCGGTCCGTCCATCGCCGTGGGCGCCACCGAGCTGGCCTTCGGCGACGTCACGGTCGGCGAGACCGTCACCGAGACCTTCACGATCGAGAACGACGGCGGCACCGAGTGGGAGATCCTCAGCGCGTCGCTCATCGAGGGCCGCAGCTCGGTGTGGACCATCGAGCGCACCGGGGAGGACTTGCTCGTGCCCGGCGACACCGTCGACGTCTTCGTAACCTTCGCCCCCTACCAGGACGGCGAGGAGCTGGGACGCATCCAGCTCCGCACCACGCTCGAGGAGGACGCCAACCACTACGTCAGCGTGGCGGGCACCGGCGGTTCGAGCCGCATCGACGGCGACGGCGACGGCGTGAGCCCGGCCGACGGCGACTGCGACGACGAGAACAGCACCGTCTACCCCGGCGCCGCAGAGCTCTGCGACGGCCTGGACAACGACTGCGACGACGTCATCCCCGAGGACGAGACCGACGGCGACTACGACGCCTGGATGCTCTGCGAGGACGACTGCGACGACGAGGACGGCACGGTGTACCCGGGCGCTCCCGAGCTCTGCGACGACCTCGACACCGACTGCGACGGTGCCATCCCCGACCGCGACGACGCCGACGGCGACGGCTACTCGCTCTGCGAGGACGACTGCGACGACGACGACCCCGACCGCTTCCCCGGCAACGTGGAGGTGTGCGACTTCGTCGACAACGACTGCAGCAACGGGGTCGACGACATCGACGTCGACGGCGACGGCCACTCGCCGTGCACGGGGGGCGGCGACTGCGACGACACCGACTACCTGGCACACCCGGTGATCGTGGACAGCTCCAGTGGCGACGACAAGGACGGCGACGGCACCCAGGGCGCGCCCTACCAGACCGTGGACGTGGCCATCGAGAACCTCGACGAGGTCTGCCGCACCATCCTGCTGATCGAGGGCTACCACGAGACCAGCGAGAGCTGGGACGACGGCTTCCTCCGCATCCAGGGCGCGGGGGAGTACCCGGATGACACCATCCTGTGGTCCGACCTGATGACCAAGCCCGTGTTGGAGGTCCAGGAAGGCTCGATCGTCGAGGTGGTGAACCTCACCTTGTTGGGCAACGGCGGTGAGATCGACGGCGACGGCGGCAGCATCTACGCCTTCGGTGCCGACCTCACCCTCGACAACGTGGTGGCGGTCGACAACGCCTGCTCGGGGGACGGCGGCGCCATCGCCGTGAGCTCGGGCACGCTCACCGTGCGCGACACCATCTTCCAGGAGAACGTCGCCGGTGACGACGGTGGCGCCATCGCGCTGACGTCGAGCAGCTTCTACGACGAGGGTGGCTGTTCCTACACCGGCAACACCGGCGACCGGGGCGGCGCCATCGCCGCGGTGTCGACCCAGGTGGAGATGGTCGGCGCGAGCTTCTACCAGAACCAGGCCGGACAGGACGGCGGCGGCATCATGATCCAGGCCTCCAACCACGTGCTCATCGAGCAGGTCGCCTTCTGGGAGAACTACGGCGAGGAACAGGGCGGCGGGCTCGGTCTGAGCGACGTCGACGACCCCGACGGCTACGTGCGCAACAGCTGGTTCGTGGACAACGAGGGCGGTGAGCGTGGAGCCGGCATCGCGGTCGACGGCAACGAAGCCGCGTTGATGATCGCCAACAACACCCTGGCGGGCAACGCGAACTACGCCACCAACCGCGACGGCGGTGGGATCTGGATCGGCGTCGAGAGCGCGCCCGAGCTCTACGCCTGGTCGAACATCGTGTCCCACACCGAGGCGGCGAGCGGAATCTACAGCGAAGCGTTCAACGAGGCGGACATTCGCTACAACCTCGTGTTCTCCACGGCGAGCGGCATCAACTACGACATCGACGAGTGCCCGACCTGCGGCAACATCACCAACGAGGACCCCTACTACGTGGACTTCAACCACGATGGGGACGCCACCAACGACGACCTGACCCTGCAGGCCGTGTCGCCCGCGGTGGACGCCGGGCCGAGCGACGGCGAGGGCCCCGACAGCTACACGATCTGGGCGGACCTCGACGGCAGCCAGAACGACATGGGCGCCACCGGCGGGCCGGGGGCCGAGTGATCGGCCTCGTCGCCGCCGCCTTCGCGGCCACCTACGATCTCGCTCCCGGCGACAGCCTCGACAGCCTCACGTTGGTGGCCGGCGACCAGGTCCTCCTGGCGCCTGGCGAATACCCTCAGACCGCGGTGATGCGCTGGACGGCAGCGGGGACCGACGGCGCCCCGATCGTGATCCAGGGCGACGGCGGGGAGGCGCGCATCGTGCTCCAGGAGCTCGCCGGCTTCGACGCGGGCGGCGCCGGCGGCGCCATCACGCTCAGCGGTGAGTGGGTGAGGGTGGAGGGCGTGTCGCTCTCCGTCCCGGACAGCTACGAGAGCTTCAACGGCCTGGTGCTCGACGGCGTGGACCACGTCACCCTCTCCGACATCGCGGTGAGCGGTGCCACCGCGGCCCAGCTGCGCCTGTCGAACGACACGTCGAACGTGCATGTCGAGTATGCCCACCTCTACCGGGGCGGCGCGGGGATCCGAGCCGGCTGCAGCGATGCGAGCTGCTGGTCCACCGACGCCACCTTCACGCAGAACTGGATCCACGATGTAGGCGAGGGCGTGGTCGTCTACCACGGCGGCAACGGCACGGAGATCAGCGACAACGTGGTGCACGCGGTCGAGGATCACGGCATCTACGTGGGCTCCACCGACTTCGCAACCGAGCACGTGATCGAAGGGAACGCTCTCTGGGGCGCCGACAGCTATGGCATCCGCGTCCAGGGCGCCTCGCTGGTTCGAAACAACGTGATCTTCAACCTCGAGGGCATCGGCCTCGCCGCCGACGACCCGGGACGCAACGCCTTCGAGGGCGTGATCCTCTCGCACAACACCGTGGGCAACAGCGGCGACTGGGCGGCCCAGCTGGTGGGTTGGGAGGGCCAGATCGGCCTGGTGTTCGCGAACAACGCCCTCTGCAACCCCGACGGCTACGGGTTCCAGTACATCGGCGACGCCGACGGAGAGGCCGGCGACACCGCCGGCACGTCCGAGGTCGACCCGGGCAACCGCCTGATCGGAAACGTGGTCTGCGGGCTGGTGGAAGGTCCGGACTCCGCGGCCGGGCACTACGCGACCGGCGGTGGCTTCGGGGACTTCGTGAACCCCGAGAACTGGGACTACTACCCGAGCGACGGCAGCGCCCTGGTCAACACCGCAGACGCTGACGGCGCGAGCTACCTGCCCGAGGTCGACTTCAACGGAGCCCCCCGGGATGGCGAGGCACCCGACGTGGGTGCGTACGAGTGGGACGGTGACGGCAACCCGGGCTGGGCCCTGCGCGAGGGCTTCAAGGAGGTCGAGCACGAGCGGGAGTTGGAAGAGGAGATCGTCGGCGGCGGTTGCTGCGGAGCGGACGGGCAGTCGGCCTGGCTCATCGCGCCCCTGCTCGGATTCGGGATCCGGCGCCGCCGGCACTGAGAGCCAGGCTCAAGCACCGGCACAGCCGGACCGTTGAGGAGCATGGCAGGACCATGATTCTCGGCGTAACCACCCCTCTGACCCTGAACCGCGGGCGCTACCAGCTCGTCGAGAAGCTCGGCATGGGCGGCACGGCCACGGTGTGGCTGGCCCAGGACCACCACCTCGAGGTCACGCGGGTGGTGAAGCTCTTGAACCCGAACTTCTCGGCCGACTCGTCGGTGCGACGCCGCTTCGAGCGCGAGGCGCGCACCATGGCGCGGCTCGTCCATCCCCACGTCGTGGTGGTGCACGACTTCGGCGTGGACGACGAGCACGCCTGGATCGTGATGGAGCACCTCTGCGGCGGCTCGCTCGCCGATCGGGTCGCGTGGCACGGCCCGCTGGCTCCACGCCTGGCCACCCACGCCACCATCGGACTGCTCGAGGGTCTGCAGGCCGCCCACGACAACGGCGTGGTCCACCGCGACGTGAAGCCGCACAACGTGCTGCTCACGGCGCCGGGCGTGGTCAAGGTCTCCGACTTCGGCATCGCGAGCCTGGTCGACCAGCGCCTCACGCGCACCGGCATGGTGATGGGCACGCTGGGCTACATGCCGCCGGAGCAGAGGCGGAGCGCCGCGCGGGCCGACGCGCGGGCGGACATCTACGCCGCCGGCGCCACGCTCTTCTACCTGCTGACCGGAGCCGAGCCCCTCGACATCTGG
Source organism: uncultured Enterobacterales bacterium (assembly GCA_964604675.1). Lineage (GTDB taxonomy): Bacteria > Myxococcota_A > UBA796 > UBA796 > CAJQPC01 > CAZSAT01. The sequence continues at coordinate 94,062 of CAZSAT010000004.1, read as the reverse complement.
TCCGGTGCCAGGACCCAGCCGCAGCTCGCGACCCTGCCCTCGCTGCTCTGCGAGGTGATCGAACGCGCCACAGCGTACGAGCCCGAGGCCCGCTACGAGCGCTGCGAAGGCATGCTCGCGGACCTGCGCCTCGCCATGGGCGAGCTCCCACCGGACCCGCGCGGGTCGCTCGCGCTCGTCGTGAAGCAACGGCCGAAGCCGAGCGAGCCCGGTGCCCTCACCTGGGACGCCAGCGCGGACGCGGCCTACCAGGGCGACCAGGTGCGCCCCGGGCACCAGAGCGGCTACGAGCAGGCGCCCACGGTCTACAGCCACGAAGAGGCACTTCCGAGCTCGCCGACGATGGCCTGGGAGCCCGACTTCACCGGGGAGACGCCGGCCCTCGACACCGCCAGCGGGCCGATGTCGACCGCACGGTCGGGCGCGCTCGGCTGGATGATCGGTGCGGTCGGTGTCACCGTGGCCGCCGTGGCGTGGCTGGCACGGCCCGCACCGAACCCCGACCCGGTCATCACGGCGACCATGCCCGCCTCCTCCGTGGTTCAGACCCGGGCCGTCGGCGCCGAATCCACGCCGGCGGAGGACGCACCGATCGACCTGACCGAGCCCGCAACGGAGGAGCCCCTGCACACCACCGTGTCCGCCGGCACCGCCCCCGTGCTCGAGGCGACGCCTCGGTCCCTGCCCCAGGCCACCACGAAGGTCGAGCAGCCGGGCGCCTCACCAGGGCCCGCGCCGACGGCGGGGCCGACCGTCGACCCCGCGCCGACCGCGGTCGTGGAGCCGACAGCTGCGGCGCCGCCCGTGGCCCCCGGGCGGCTCTACCTCAACACCGTGCCGTGGAGCGAGGTGTACGTGGACGGCGCCCATCGCGGCCAGACCGGCTGGAACGCCGAGCTGCCCGCCGGGGAGCACACGGTGACCTTGCGTCGACCGGACGGCGCCGAGAAGACCACGCAGCTCACGGTCACGAGCGGCGACGACACCCGGTTCTGCTGGAACTTCCATGAGGAGTCGACGTGCTCCTGAGCCTTGCGACCCTCGCAGCCGCCGCCGACCTGGAGGTCCTCGGCGCTCGCTGGGAGCCTTGCGCCACCAGCAGCCTGACCAGCAGCGTTGCGGAAGCTGTCGAAGCTGGCGAGTCGAAGCTCCTCTACCTCGAGGTCGAGGCCGCCACCGAGCGCCTCGAGGCGGCCGCCGACGCCCTGATCTGCTTGTCGGAACCCCCGGATCCCGCGCTCGGTGCACGGCTGTGGTTCCTGCTGGGTATGGCCAACGTCGAGGCGGGCGCAGAGGACGCGGCGCAGGACGCGTTCCGCCGAGCGCTCGTGTTCGACCAGGATCTCACCTGGGACGATCGCTTCGCGCCGAGCAAGCGAGCGGCCTTCGACGCAGCCCGCGAGACACTTCAGGGCGAAGAGCAGGCCACCCTGCAGCTCCGGGGCCTCGCTCCGGATCACCTGGTGTACCTGGACGGACGCCAGACCTGGGAGGCGGAGTTCGCCGCAACCAGCGGCGAGCACGTCCTGCACGTGCGCGGCCCCACCACCTTCACTGGCGCGCTCGACCTGCCCAACGGGGTTCCCTCGGCGCTCCTGTTTCCCAGCACCGCCGCCGAACCCCCCCACGGCGTTCCTGCCCAGAGGAGATGGGTCCGAGCGTCGACCATCGGGATGGGCACGGCCGCCGTGGCCAGTGCAGCCGTGCTCGGCGGCATGAGCTTCCTGGTGCACGACTTCTCGGACAGGGCGTGGGCGGCGGAGGAGGCCGGGGACTTCGCGGCTCGCGACGCCGCCAACGAGAACGCCAGAGCGTGGATGGAGCGCAAGGACACCGTCGAGGTGACGACAGCGGCCTCGGGTGCGCTCTTCGCGATGGCGCTGACCCTCGAGTTCACGCTCCCACGCTGAGCGTGCCTCGGCTAAGGCCTCGCTCACAAGGAGGCCGCCATGACACCGATCGCCACCACCGAAGCCCCCGCAGCCATCGGACCCTACAGCCAGGCCGTGGCCCATGCCGGGCTCGTGTGGTGTTCGGGGCAGGTCGCGCTCGACCAGGCCACCGGCGCGATGGTGGGCGAGGATGCTGCCAGCCAGACGCGGCAGGCGCTCTCGAACCTCGCCGCCGTGCTCGGCGCTGCTGGGAGCTCCCTGCAGCACGCGCTCAAGGTCCAGATCTTCCTCCAGGACATGAACGACTTCGCTGCGGTGAACGAGGTGTACGCCAAGGCCATGGGAGACCACCGACCCGCCCGAGCCTGCGTGGAGGTCGCCCGGCTCCCCAAGGGCGCCCTCGTCGAGATCGACTGCGTGGCCGTGGCTGGATAGCGGACCGCACTTCCCGGAGCCCCCATGGTCCAGACCCTCGCGCGCCTTCGCGACAACAAGGCGTTCCAGAACACCATCACCGCGGTGATTCTGCTCGCGGGTGTCGTGGTCGGGATGGAGACCTACCCGTCCATGATCGAGGCCTACGGGACCCAGCTCCACCTCGTCAACGAGATCATCCTCTGGATCTTCGTGGCGGAGATCGTGGTGAAGATGGGCGCCGAAGGCAGCAAGCCGTGGCGCTACTTCTACGACGCGTGGAACGTCTTCGACTTCGTGATCGTTGCGGCCTGCTTCATGCCGGGTGCCGGCAGTGCAGCGGCAGTGCTCCGGCTCGCGCGCCTGCTCCGGGTGCTGAAGCTCGTCAACGCCCTGCCCAAGCTCCAGATCCTGGTCGGTGCCTTGCTGAAGAGCATCCCCTCGATGTTCTACGTGACCATCCTGCTGGCCATGCTCTTCTACATCTACGCCTGCGCTTGCGTGTTCTTCTGGGGCCCGAACGACCCGGTCCACTTCGAGAGCCTCCAGCTCGCGCTCTTGTCGCTGTTCCGCGTGGTCACGCTCGAGGACTGGACCGACATCATGTACATCGCGATGTATGGATGTGCGAACTACGGCTACGGCGGAATCGAGCACCTCTGCACCCAGTCCGCGAGCGCCCCGGTGGCCGGTGCTCTCTTCTTCTCGAGCTTCGTGCTCCTGGGCACGATGATCATCCTGAACCTGTTCATCGGCGTCATCATGAACGGTATGGAGGAGGCGCAGGCGGAAGCCTCCGCGCTCAACGACAAGGGCGATCGGACGCTGGCCGAGGAGCTGGCCGCGCTGCAGGAGCAGCTCGGGAACCTGCAGAAGAAGCTGGGAGCGCTCGGCGTCAGGGCTCAGGAAGAGGCCGCCGGAAAGTAGCCCTCCGGGGCGTCAACCCTCGCCGCCACTGTTGCCGCCGGACTTCCGACGCCTGCGGCGGCGCCGCTTGCCCGACCCGTTTCCGGGCGCGTTGCCCGTTGGTTCGCGCTCGGACTGGGACCTGGCCAAGGTCTTCTCGAAGCGAACCACCTCGGCGAGCAGGGCATCGCCGATGCGCTCGACCTGCCAGTTCCGGATCTCGTCGAGGCTCGCCAGCTCTTCGAGGCTCTGGGGCCGGAAGCCCGCCACCGCCTTGAGCTGGGCGTTGGATGCCGTGAGCACCATCGGGACCTTCTCGGCCTTGGTGTACCGCTTCCGCCACTCCTTGAGTTGCGTGAAGAGCTTCTCGGTCTCCCGTGAGGAGTGCCGCTGGGTCTTGCTGGTGCGCCCGGTCGACGAGGCCCTCGGCTTCTTGCGGATCGGCTCGTCGGTCTCCAGCCCCTTGACCACCGCCGCAACCATGCCTTCGCCGTAGCGCTTCACCATGTTGGAGCTGCGCCGCGCAACCCGCCCGAGCTCGTCGAGATCGGTGGGTTGTTTCTCGGCGAGGTCGATCAGCACGCGGTCCGGGATCACCTTGTAGGGCGGCCGGTTGGACTTCGCGGCAAGCTCGTCGCGGAAGCGCCAGACTTCACGGAGCACACGCTGCTGCTTGCCGACGAGGTGACCCGTGCGCTTCACGCGGCGCCAGCCCTCCCCGTCGTCCGTGCGGCCTCCCCACTCCCGCAGCTGGAGCAGCTCGAACTCCTCGGCGGCCGGGCCGCGGCGATCGGTGGCCGAGAGCTTGAGCTCCAGGATCTCGCGAAGGGCCAGCAGGAAGTGGGTGTCGCCGCGGGCGTACTCGACGTGCTCCGGGAGCAGCGGACGCTTCGACCAGTCGTGGCGCTGGTACTGCTTGTCCAGCGAGACGCCGAAGAACCGCTCCACCAGGTCGCCCAGTCCGAACTTGGGCAGCTCCAGGAGCTGGGCTGCGATCATCGTGTCGAACAGGTTCCGGATGCGGAAGCCGTAGTCACGGTGCATGCACACCACGTCGTAGTCGGCGCCGTGGAAGATCTTCACGATGTCCGGATCGGACAGCAAGGCCCCGAGCGGGCTCATGTCGGACACCTTCAGCGGGTCGACGATGTAGTCGCGGTGCGCGTCCGAGATCTGGATCAGGCAGACCTTCTCCCGGTAGCTGTACATGGAGTCCGACTCGGTGTCGACACCCAACACCGGGGCCGTGGCGAGCTCCTGGCAGATGTCGACGAGCGCCTGGTCGGTCTCGACCATGACCAGAGGCGTGTCGTCCATGCTGCTCCGCTGGGGCTCTGCCCCGTACTGCTCGACACGGCCCCCTAACCGGACCGGGGCACGTTATCCACGCGCTGGATGGCAGCCGGCCGACGAGTGGTCCTCGCCCTGGGAGGCAACGCGCTCATTCGCCCAGGCGAACGAGGGACCGCCGAGGAGCAGATGCTCCGCCTCCGCGAAGTCGCGTCCGGCATGGCTGCGTTGCGCGGCTGTGAGCTGGTCGTCACCCACGGCAATGGACCGCAGGTCGGCGAGGTCCTGCTCCGCTCGGAGCTGAGCGTCGACGAGGTGCCACCGGTGCCGATGGACCTGGCGGTGGCGAGCACGCAGGGCAGCATCGGAACCATGCTGGTGCAGGCCCTGCGCGGGGTCCTCGGCCGGCCCGTGGTCGCCCTGCTCAGCCACACCAGGGTTGAGCCCACCGACCCCGCCTTCCACCGCCCGGAGAAGTTCGTGGGCCGCTTCTATGCCGAGGCCGAAGCCCTGGACCGCAAGGCACAGCTCGGCTGGCAGGTGGCCGAGGACCGCGGACGGGGCTGGAGACGGGTGGTGCCGTCGCCGCGACCCATCGAGCTCCTGGAGATCGACGCGGTGCGCCACCTGCTCGACAGCGGCACGGTGGTGGTGGCCGGTGGCGGAGGAGGAGTGCCCGTGATGGAGCACGGTGGTCAGCTCACGGGTCTCGAAGCGGTGATCGACAAGGACCGGGTCTCGGCGCTGCTCGCCCGCCAGGTGGAGGCCGACCTCCTCGTGGTGCTGACGGGTGTCGATCACGTGCTCGTCGGCTTCGGTACGCCCCACGCTGCGCCGCTCAGCGAAGTCGATCCGGACACCTTGGGCGCGCACCTGCGGGCCGGCGAGTTTCCTGCGGGCTCGATGGGGCCCAAGATCGAGGCCGTGCTCAGCTTCGTCGCCCCAGGCCGCAGCGCCCTCATCACCAGCCCCGAACGGCTGGCACAGGCCCTCTCCGGGAACGCCGGAACGTGGGTGCGTGCTTGATCCTCCTCGTCGCCACCGCGCTGGGCGCCGCGCCCGTGCAGGTCACGGCCGGCGCCGATCACAGCTGTGCACGCTTCGACGACGGCACGGTGAGCTGCTGGGGCGCCAACGAGTTCGGGCAGCTCGGAGACGGCACGACCCGCACCCGCTCCGGACCGGGGGCGGTGCTGAACCTGTCCGACGCGGTGTTCGTGGACGCGGGAGACCGCGCCACGTGCGCGGTGCGCGCGAGCGGCGCGGTGGTGTGCTGGGGACGCATCCGGCCCGAGACGGAGCACAAGGAGATCGTCGCCAGCCCCATCAGCGTGCCCGGCGTGAACGATGCCGTCGAGGTCACGGTGGGCGGCTCGATGTGTGCGGTGCGATCCAGCGGCGAGCTGAGCTGCTGGAGCGGCGTCGGGGGAGGCGCGAGCGCGCCGGCCACCCTCCCCCACCTGACCGGCGTCGAGCACGCCGCAGCCGGCCTCTACCACGCCTGCGTCAGCTACCGACCGGGGGGTGGGGTGGCGTGCTTCCCCACCGTGGAGCCGGACTTCGAGCGCGCCCCCGAGCTCTGGACCGTGCCTGGCGTGCGAGGAGCCGATGCGCTCGCCGCCGGGGACCAACACACCTGCGCGATGACCGGAGGCAGCGCACGCTGCTGGGGCATCAACCAGCGCGGCCAGCTCGGGGACGGCAGCGTGACGTCGCGCAACGTGGCCGAGACGGTCACCGGAACCGGTCCGGCCCAGCTCATCGCTGCCGGGGGCGACACCAGCTGCGTCTGGGGCCGAAAGGGGCTCAGCTGCTGGGGCGACAACGACCACGGGGAACAGGCCATCTCCGAGCTCGGGGCGTCGGTCACGGCCCACGTCGCCGACGGATTCCTCTTGGACGACGTGGTCGGCCTCGATCTCGGCGCGCGCCACGGATGCGCCCTCACCGAGGGCGGGGAGGTGCACTGCTGGGGAAGCCATGGGCGGGGCCAACTGGGCCTCGGGTGGGACCCCGAGAAGCTGCTCACCAGCACGCCTCGCGCCGTGCCCGGCATCGACAACGCGGTGGCCGTGGCCGTGGGCGCGCGCCACAGCTGCGCCCTGAGCGGCGACGGGCTGGTGTTCTGCTGGGGCGCCGGCGCGTTCGTGGGCGACGGTCGCGCGGACCCGGACCTCGGAGCTTCCGTGCGTCCATTTCCGGGGCCCGTGCGGGGCATCGACCAGGAAGCCCGGGCCATCGATGCCGGCCCCTTCAGCACCTGCGTGGTGCTCGACGGCGGACAGGTTCGGTGCTGGGGCGCCGACTATGGCGGAACGGCGAGCCCCGTGCCCGACCTGAACGACGCGGATGGCGTGGCCGTCGGCACGCTGCGTGCCTGTGCCACCCGCAGCTCCGGCAAGGCCAGCTGTTGGGGGGACAACAGCATGGGCGCGCTCGGCAATGGCACCCGCGAGTACACCGATCGACCGGTCGACGTCGCCGACCTGAGCGCGGTGGTCGAGATCGACGTGAGCGCCCAGCACGCCTGCGCGCGAGCCTCCGACGGGGCCACGTGGTGCTGGGGAGGCAAGGCGCTCGGCACCACCGCGTCGCTCACCAGCGACCGGCCACTGCCGCTGAAGGGCCTCTCCACGCAGGCCATCGCCACGGGCGACGACTTCACGTGCGCCGTCGTCGAGGAAGGCCTGAGCTGCTGGGGGCACAACCGGCACGGGCAGCTCGCCAGCAACGAGGCGCGCCCTTCCTTGCGGCCGCGCACCTCGACCCCACCCCAGCCCCTGATCTCGCTCTCGGCCGGCAAGCACCACGCCTGTGGCCTCGACGTGGCGGGTCGGGTGTGGTGCTGGGGCGACAACCGCTCGGGCCAGCTGGGCAACGGCACCACCACCTCGGGCGGACTGCCGGTGGCGGTGCCGGACCTGCCCGCGGCCGTCGACGTGGCCGCAGGGGAGCGGCACACCTGTGCTGCTACGGCCGAGGGCACCGTGTTCTGCTGGGGCGCCGCAGGCGACGGACAACTCGGTCTCGGCGCGAGCTCGGTGCTGCCGTCCGCTCAGCGGGTCACGTTCGACTGAGCGCGTCCACCGCCCAGTCCGCACGAGCGCGCACGTCGAGGCCCGGCGGCATGCGCAGCACCCGACCGCCCGGGACGAAGCGCGCCAGGAAGCCCTCGATGAGCAGCTGCACGTGCAGCTGCACGAGGTGGTTGCTGCTCCGAATGCCGTCGGCGGCGAGCTCGATGTCGCCGTGGGGTAGCAGGATGACCCGGTCGTAGCCCCTGGCGTGCTCCGCCCACGTGGCCAGGTGACGGTCCGACTCCGGAGCGTCGTGGAAGCGGTAGAAGAGCCAGAACGCAGCGAAGTCCACCGAACAGCGGTCGGCCACGAAGCCCGACTGCCGCTCCGCGACCTGCCGTTGTTCCCAGAGTCCCAGGACGAGCGCCTGCAGGCCGTCGGGCCCGAGGCTGTGCAGGTCGACGCCGGTGCGCTCGAGGTACTCGCGCATGCCCTCGGGCACCACGGGCAGCGAGAGCCGCCGACCGAGCCGTGCGACCAGCGTCGACTTGCCCGTTCCCGCCGAACCCGTGACTGCGACCCGCATCGTGCTAGCCCTGGTGCGCCTTCTTGATGTGGTCGAGCACCTCGGCCGGACGGAAGGCTTCGGGCAGCAGCTCGGACAGGGCGACCTCGCGGCACGCGCCGTCACCGTTGGCCAACCACAACACGGCGGCGACGCCGAAGTCACTGAGCACCTGCCGGCAGGCACCGCACGGCCCCACCGGCGGCGCGGTGTCGGTGACCACGGCGCAGGCCACGATCTGCCGCGCGCCCTCGCTCACGGCCTTGAACACCGCGACACGCTCCGCACAGCACGAGTGCGAGTAGCTGGACACCTCCACGTTGCACCCGCTGAACGTGCGCCCGTCGGCTGTGAGGACCGCAGCCCCCACCGCGAAGCCGCTGTACGGGGCGAACGCGAGCTTGCGCGCCTCGAGGGCCTCCCGCACCAGGTCCTGGCGGTGGGTCTCCGTCAGGACCATCGCGACACCAGCTCACGCAGCACGGACGCCAGGCGCTGCCCCGCCATCGCCGCGGCCTCGGTGACCTCCTCGTGGGACAGCGGCCCGTCCGACAGCCCCGCAGCGCGGTTGGACACCAGCCCGATGGCGAGCAGAGGCGTGCCGAGGTGGGCCAGGGCGATCGCCTCTGGAACGGCCGACATGCCGACGACCGAAGCTCCCAAGGTGGCCAGCATGCGGATCTCCGCGGGGGTCTCGTAGGACGGACCGGGCATCGCCGCGAGCACGCCGGTGTGCAAGGCCACGCCGAGCTCGCGGCCCACGGACAGGGCCTCGGCACGCAGGCCGCGATCGTAGGCGTTGCCCAGGTCCGGAAAGCGTGCTCCGAGGGCGTCGACGTTCGGTCCTCGCAGGGGGTTGTGCCCGGTGAAGTTGAGGTGGTCTTCGACCAGGAGCAGCTCGCCGGGCACCAGACCGTCGGCGATGCCCCCGACGGCGCTTGTGAGCACCACACGCTCAGCGCCCCAGAGCGAGAGCGCGCGCACCGCCCGCACCACCTCGGCCGGTGCACACCCCTCGTAGAGGTGCTTCCGGCCCGACAACATGGCCACGCGGGCTCCGCCGAGCTCCCCCACGACCAGCTTGCCCGCATGGCCGGGCACACCCGTGGTCGGCAGGCCCAGCTCCTCGTACGGAGCGCCGTCGGCGTTCTCGAGCTGCGAGACCAGGCCACCGAGCCCGCTGCCGAGCACGAGACCGGCCACGGGCGGCGGACCGAAGCGGGCGCGCAGAGCGTCGACCGCAGCTTGAAGGGGAGCTGGGACCATGTCGTTCCTCACCGGGAGGCTACACGGCGGCGACGCGTGGCGACCAACCCGGCCAACCAGGGAAGGGTCCACGCGGCGCCGGCCGCGCCCGTCGCGCAGGCGCAGTCGGGTTCGGGCCGGAAGGCCGCAAGGTCCGCCGCGCCGTGCACGCCTTCGGACCCGGTGTCCGTGGCCGCGGGGTCGTCGGAGTCGCTTGGAGCGTCGGCGTCGAGCAACGACAGGACGAGGTTCTCGTTCTCCACCGTGTCGAGGTACCAGTCCTCGTCGTCCGCAGAGAACACCGCATAGTAGACGTCGCTCTCCGGAGGGGCGTCGGAGAGCAGGACCTCCGCACCGGGCTCCGGAGCGACCTCCCACAAGAGCAGGGTCCCGTCGTCCGGGCTGCTGGGCGGCCCACCGACCGAGCGCACCACCGCGCCGCCGTAGAGGGGAGCCATGAAGGGCCACGTGAAGCTCACGGACGCTTCGCCGGCATCGCGGGTCACCGCGAGATCCTGGACCCGGTAGTGGCCTGGGACATCGGCCAGGGTGACCACGCACACGTCGTCGAGGTGCCACCCACCGTACTCGAGGCCACCGTCGCTCGCGAGGGTCCAAGCGAAGCGAACCGGATCGCCGGGTGTCACCACACCGCGCAGGTCCACGTCATGACCGAACCAGGAGGTGTCCAAGGTGTGCTCGCTCGCGCCGTCGGAGGTGGGTGTGGCGTGGTTCGACCACAGCGTCTCACCAAGCGCAGGTGGGGGTGCCTCCCAGCCGGTGTCGAAGCCTGAATCGGCGGCCCAGTCCGACGGGTCGAGCTCGCCATCGTAGACCTGGATGCGAGCCTGATCGAAGTAGCCGTCCTCGACGGTCAGCCAGCGGCGGGTCGCGAGGGCATACAGCCAGCGGTCGGCGTTGTGCTCGACCGGAGCCTGGATGGCCGGGCTGAGCGCCCACTGCTGCATGTTCGCAGCGTACTCCCCGGTGTCCGCCAACGCCGTTCCCAGCACGGCGGACCCGCTCCACGCCTCACCGGGGTCGAAGGTCCCAGTGCCCGTGGGCTCGCCCAGCTCCCACTGATCGCCGTCGCCGGAGGTGGACGACAGGGGCAGCCCCGTGCCGTGCGTCCAGTCCCCCCAGCCCGACTCGAAGTCGTCGCACCAGAGCGCCTCCCGGTCACCCACCGTGAACACGTAGAGCTGGTCCGTGCGCCCGCCGTGGGTCGTCTCGGTGACCGGCTCGACGGGCAACAGGCCGCTGTCGCCGGCCTCGCCATACGAGCTCCAGCTCAGGTAGTAGGCCACCACCGATCCCGGGAACTGGCGCGGGATGACGGCGGTGTAGCTCTCGTCGACACGCGTGGCGGCCACGGTCTCGAAGCTGAGCTCGGCGAGCGACGCGTCGAGGTCCGGGTCCACCGTGTAGTGGAGCTGCGCCGAGTCCGGGTCGAAGGCTCCGCAGTCGTCGGTGACGTTCTGCAGGGTGAAGGCCGCCTCATAGCCGTCCTGCGCGCTGCCCTGGTGGTCGACGGGCGTGTGCTCGGGAATCACCAGCCCCAGCTCGTCCGCGAGACCATGACGCCCCAGCAGCTCGACGAGCTCGCAGAGATGCGGTGTGCCGTCGGCGAGGTCGCCGTTGTCGTCGTCGGCGAGCACGACGGCCTCGAAGAGGTCGGTCATCGCCGGTCCCATGGACAGCGCCTCGAGGAAGAGCATGTCGGTGGCGTACACGCCGTCCTCGTCGCCGTAGGTGCTCGACCACTGCTCACGCAGGTTCCAGAGGAACGAGCCCCAGATGAGGCCGTCGTTGTGCACCTCGCCGTTCTGGTCCTCCGGGTAGCGCTTGTCGGTGTCGAGCTCCCGGATGGCCCCGCCGTCGGCACCAGCGTTCGGAGCGAGCACCGGGTCATCGTTGATGGTGGCCGACACATAGTCGGCGCTCCCCTCCGAGATGTCGCTCGCGAACGAGCCTCCCTCCAGGATGTAGGTGTGCAGGCCGTGCCCGTACTCGTGGTAGACGACATCGGCGATCTCGCCGAGGTTGTTGCAGCGACCCTCCTCGCCCACGTAGAAGTTGATCGTGCCGCCGGTGTAGTAGGCGTTGCAGCTCGACGAGGCGATGTTCACGGTGGACGGCACACGGCTGGGCAACCACGTGTGCTCCGGCCAGCGCTCCTCGAGCCAGTCCCTCACGACGTGGAAGTGCACCTGGCTCACGGAGGCTGCGTGCGTGACATCCACCTCGGCGTCGACCACCTCGTCCTCCACCCCGTAGGCTGTGGCGGTCCCGTCGGCGGACTCCTTCACCTCGAGGTACTGGCCCTGCAGCCGCACGTCGTAGGGCGCGGCCAGGCTCGCGTTTCCGAAGTCGTCGGTGTTGCCGACGCCGCCGTCGTTGCTGAGCTGCACGTCCCTCGCCGGCCACGTCGCGAGCGGGTCGCCGACCGTGCGCTCGTTCGCGGTGATGTCGAGGTAGTGCCGAAGGGAGTACCGAAGCAGCTCGCGGCCATCGCGGGCAACGAACACGCGCTCGTCGTCCTGGTCGTAGGATCGGGCCCACGCGTACCTCAGGCCGTCGCCCTCGAGCGGGAGGACCACCTCGTCGGCCTCGGGAGGCCCCGGGAGGCGCGGGCGATGGAGCGACGAGAAACCGCCGGTGACCCGGCCGTGCTGCCCGACGAGATCGAGCCATGCGTGCTCGACGAGCGCGCCCTCGTGGGTCTGCACGTAGTGCCAGCCGATCCGGTCGCCGCGTTCGGTGGTTCCGCTCAGCACCAGGTCCCCGGGGTCGATCCCGGCGATGCCAGCCAGCTCGTCCACCAGCTCGTCCACCTCGGCGGCTGGGATGCCTTCGGCAAGGAAGGCCCTGGGCGTGCTGTTCCGTTCGTCCCACCGCAGCCACGTCACGCCCCAGCGGTCGCGGAACCCCGCCACGTCGGACCGCCCGTTCAGCGCCCCCTGGACCGCGGGTGTGCGGGCCAACCTTGCAAGGGTCAGGGGAGGGGCTTCGACCGCTTCCGGTGGAAGAAACCCGAGGGTGAGCAGCAAGAGCATCGTCGATCCCGTCGTCCAGCACATGGACGTAGCACGATAGAGGGATGCGATGAGGCCCCTGTTGGTCACAGCCGGCGCGACGCGGAACCCGGTCGACGCCATGCGCTACCTGTCGGCGTGCTCCAGCGGCGGCACCGGGGCGTGGCTCGCGGACCGCCTCGCGCCCGCCGATCTGCTGGGCAGCCCGGAGGCGCTGCTGCGGACCGGGAACGGACAGCCCTTCGGGAGCACGCGCGACCTCCTGGCGCGCATGGAGCGCTGGGTCCGAGCGCATCCCGGTGGGGTGGTCGTGCACGCAGCGGCGGTGGGTGACTACGAGGTCGCCGCGGACGCGTCGAAGATTCCGAGCGGCCAGCCGGCGCTCACGCTCACCCTCACCCCGACCCCGAAGGTCATCGACCACGTGCTCGGTTGGGATCCGGGCTGCCGCCTGGTCGGCTTCAAGGCGGCCGCGCCGGGCACCACCCCGTCCGAGCTCGAGCGCATCGCGCGCGCGCTCATGGACCGGACGGGAGCCGTGGCGGTCTTCTGCAACGTCATCGGCGATCTCGACGCGACGTGCGCGCTGGCCGACGGGGCGTCGTTCACGCCCTTCGCCACCCGGCAAGAGGCCCTCGAGGCGCTCGCCAAGAGGATCGACGCGCTCCGGTCCGACTAGGAGCCTGTGCCGCGCAGCGCCCGGCGGTAGCGGGCCGCCAGCAGCCTCGGCGGTGGGGGTTCAGCGTGCCCGACGGGCACGCGAAAGGGGGCCCATCGAGGGGCCCCTTTCAGAGGGGAACCGCCCCGTCGAACGCCCGCAGGGCGAGAGAGGCGGGAGCGTGGGGGCTGCGCGTGGAGCGCAGCCCCCACGCTAGTTCGTGAGCCCCGAGACCTTGTAGGTGCCGTCGGAGAACTCGTTGAAGAACACCCTCACGAGGGGGTGTTCCACCGGGTCCTGGGTGTCGTCGGGCTCCAGGTTCTCCTGGGCGACGTAGGTCTCCACACCCTTGTCGTGCACCAGCACCTCGTACCAGGGCTGATCCTTCGGCGGCTCCGTCCGCGTGGCGCGGTCGTACCACTCCTCGGTGCCTTGGAACTGCGGATGCACGTCCACCACGACCCCCCGGTAGTCGAAGGTCTTGTGATGCACGATCTGGCCGTATCGGTACTTCGCCACGGATGCCGACGCCTCGGCTTCCGAGCCTACTACAGAGGGCACGGCGACGGCTGACGCCGCGCCCTCCGGAGGCAGCCTCACTCGCCGGGGATGAAGCCCTTGGCCGTGAGGTAGTTGATGACCTCGCCAGCCGAGTCCTCGACCGAGACGCCATCGGTCTTGAGCACGATCTCCGCGTTCTCCGGGGCCTCGTAGGGGGCGCTGATGCCGGTGAAGTTGGGGATCACGCCGGCGCGCGCCTTGGCGTAGAGACCCTTGGGATCGCGGGCTTCGCAGACGGCCAGCGGGGTGTCCACGAACACCTCGATGTAGCGGCCGTCGGGCACGATGCCGCGGTTGGCGTCGCGACCGGCCCGGTAGGGGCTGATGAAGCTGCAGGTGGTGACCGCCCCGGAGTCCGCGAAGAGCTTGGCGACCTCACCGACGCGACGGATGTTCTCCGTGCGGTCCTCGGGCGAGAAGCCGAGGTTCTTGTTCAGGCCCATGCGCAGGTTGTCGCCGTCGAGGGCGTAGCAGGTGAGGCCGCGCTTCAGCAGCAGCTCCTCGACCTTGCGCGCCACGGTGCTCTTGCCGCTGCCCGAGAGGCCGGTGAACCAGAGCACGCAGCCCTTCTGGCCGAGCAGCTCTTCGCGCTCCTCGTGGGTGACGTTGGCGCCGTGCCAGAAGATGTTCTGAGACTTGGGCTCGGACATGGGACGATCTCCGTACAGGGGATGGCCGCCGCGAGTAACGAGATCAGGCCTGCGCGGCCATGCCTGCGCCCACCATCAGCCCCATCGCCATGACCGTGACTTGTGGGTTCACCCCGAGGGAACTCGGAAACACGCTCGCGTCGGCCACGAAGAGGTTGTCCCAGCCGAACACGCGTCCGCGAGCGTCGACCACCCCCTCGTCGATGCTGGACGCCATGCGGCAGGTCCCCATGGGATGGCTGGCGATTCCGACGAGCTCTCGGGCTGGGATGTCCAGCGGGATGCGCGCGTCGATCTCGTCGGGGTCGCGGATCCGTCCCACACCTGCGATGGCCGGCACGACGTAGTCCGCGCCGGCCGCGAAGTAGACCCGCAGCCCCTCGCGAACCCCGAGCAGGAGCCGCTGCCGGTCCATGCCGCCCAGGCTGTAGAGCATGGCCAGCTCGTTCACCGAGCCCACGGAGTCCTCGTCGTGGACCAGCACGCCGGCGAGCGCCAGGCGGCGGGCCTCCCCCATCACACCCATGATCTCCGGGCCGAGCTTCAGGGGCAAGAGCGCAAAGAGCTGATCGGGGGGAGCCGTGGCCGTCTGCAACAGGTAGCCACGCTCCCAGCGGTCCACGTAGTAGCCCTGGCTCACGCCGTCCCAGGGCACGACCTCCTTCTGGAAGTGGCCGATGAAGCCCAGCGCGGGATGCAGGTGGAGGTGCTGCCCGAGGTGCGCGCTGGCCGACAGCTCGTTGCGCATCAGGAAGCGCGGCGAACCGACCGGCCCGCCGGACACCAGGAACTGCTTCGCCCTCACACGGAAGGTGCCTGCGGGTGTGTAGCCGTCCGGGCTGAGGGTCGAGCCGCCGATCGCGACCACCTGTCCGCCTTCGGTCTCGGCCACCTCGACGCGGCAGTCGGCGTAGACGCCACACCGTCCCGTTCCGATGGCCAGCGACAGGAAGGTCCGGTCCACCGAGTTCTTGCCGCCGCTGGGGCAGCCCAGCTGGCACACACCGCAGCCCACGCAACCCGGCGCGTTGCGCCAGAGGAAGTCGCCCTTGAGGCCGAGGGCTTCGGCGCCTTCCTTGAAGATCAGGTTGTTGGTGCGCTGGATCGCCGGTGGGTTCTGCACCACGCCGATGGTGTTCCAGACGCGGTCGAGGAGTGGCTCGAAGGCCTCGGGCGCGACCGTCGGCAGGTCGCGCGACGCCCAGTCCTCGAGGATGGGCCGGGGGGTCTTGAAGCAGATGGCCGAGTTCAAGAGCGTGGAACCGCCCACCCCGCGTCCGCCGTTGACCAGGATGACACCGTTGCCGAAGGCCGCTCGGCTGCCTTTCTCCTGGTAGAGGTGCGACAGGGCCCACGGCGGATCGTCGGGCCGGAAGTCGGCGGGACGCCAGTGGCGGCCCTCTTCGACCACCGCCACCTCGAGGCCGCTCTCGGCGATCGCGCAGGCCGCGGCACAGCCCCCGGCGCCGGCGCCGATCACGCACACGTCGGCTTCGATGTCGAGCGCGTCGGGGTAGTCCTCGAAGCTGCGGCGTCCCGGCTCGAAGCTCACGTGGGCACCTTGCACAGATCGCCGTAGCCCACCGCCCGAAGCACGGCCGGATCGCTGAAGTACGCCATGCCCAACACCGTCTTGAGCGAGTCGAGGGCGAGGCGCCGCGGGAAGGGATCCTGTTGTCCCCAGATCGCGAGCACGGCCGCGCGCACCTCGGCCGACGCCTCGGAGAACACGACACCTCGGCTCACGAGGGTGCCGATCTCCAGGGTGCGGAGCAGGTAGCGAAAGGCGTCACGCTTCTCGGCATCGACGTTGGTGTCCAACAGCCTGTCGGCCGCGGCCGGCACATCGACCTCGGTGTGGTCGGGCCCCACGGCGTTCCCGGTCTGGAAGAGCACCTCGGAGAGCGCCTCGAGGATGGCGACCTCACCGGTGGAGAGCCACCGGTAGCCTGGCTCGGGGTCCCGAAGCCAGGCGAAGCTGCCCGCACCGACCCCGGCGGCGATCAGGAAGCTGGCCCGGAGCAGCGAACGCCGCGTCACCAGGCCCGTCGTCGCCATCAGCCCTTCACGAAACGTAGGGTCATCTCCGCGCCGAGATCGTCGCCTTCCAACAAGAGTTCGTTGTCGGCCACACGCCACGTCCAGGCGCTGCCCTCCAACCGCGAGAGGTAGCTCTCCAGGCCCGCACCCGGGGCCGGCATGCGGAAGTCGAGGTCCTTCCGACCATGCACGGTGATGCCCATCGGCACGAGCTCGCCGAAGCGCAGGCGGTCCTCCCCGATCAGGCTCCAGCGCCCGCGCACCACGCCGGACGTGCCGACCTCCTCGGCGAACTCGAGGGCTGGCAGCGGCCCGACGAAGGCATCCGCCAACAGGATCTCGACGCCGCCTCGGGCGTCGAAGGCGAAGTCGATGCCGCGCGCGCCCATCAACTCGCCGAAGCCGCGAGCGCTCGCGAAGCGCCAGGATCCGAAGGGGCCGGCCGGCGTGACCGAGACCGAGGCGCGCTTCCTCGACGCCAGGATCACGAGGATTTCGGCATCGGCGGGCGCATAGGCTGGATGGGCCGCACCGTCCCCGTTGACCGCGAGCCGGCCTCCGAGGGGGCCGCCGCCGAGCCGCAGCTGAGCAAACCGCCAGGCGCCGATCCGCGGCATCACCGCAGAGGCACGCCCGACCGGTACCGGCAGGGCGTGATCGGTCTCGAGCGTCCACCGGGCCAGGTCCAGGAAGGCCTCCGCATCCGGCAGGGTCTCCGTCCAGGCGAGGGCCTGCTCGATGGGGTCGGTGCCCGCATGCAGGTACGCGGCAAATCCCGAGCGCGGGTGGCGTGTGAAGTCACCCCACGCGCGAGCGCTGGCGATCTCCGAGTCTGCGAGCCCCAGCTCCGGCCAGGCTCGATGGGCAAGCGCGACGGCGGCTCCGCGCAGGATCCACCAGGGCTTCTCGGTCACGCCGAGGGCGACCAGGTGGGCCGCGGCGAGTGCTTCGAGCACCGCACCAGCGGACCGACGCCACCGATCCAGCGGCAAGGGTCCCTCCTCCGGGTGGTGGAGCGAGGGCCCGGCGAGGTGATGGTCGAGCACCAGGATGTCCTCGCGGACCTCCCAGAAGGTCTCGACCTCTCCGAGGACGACGGGAAGAAGAGCCGGACCGACGGGCAGCCTCTCGGCCGCCTGATCCAGCGCGCCGCGGACCGGCGCGAGCAGGGCGGCGACCTCCGGCTCGGGCTGGTAGCGCATGCAAGGGGGGTATCACGGGACGTTAAGCGAGCCTTTGCTTTGGAGCGTGTGGTGACGGTGCTCGACAGGCTGGTGCTCAGCGGGTGGCTTCGTCCGCTCGCCCCGCGGGTCGCCGAAAGCGAGGGCTGCACAGGGCTCTCGGTGAGGGCCACCGCAGCCCTCGCGCCGTCCTACGGCGGTCGTGCCGAGCTCAGCGCATCGGTCGGCGCGTGCCTCCGACGAGCGATCTGTGCAGGGCTGGCCAACGCCGGGGCCCGTGGCGACCCGCGCCAACAACAGAAGCGGGTGCTCCAGGGCGAGCGCGCCGTCCTGCACTGGCTGGACCAGGTCGCGGAGCTGACCAGCATGAGCGAGCTCCTGCAGACCCTCCGCGTCCCGAGCGACGAACGTGTGGTGGCGGAGACGCTCGAGGCGTGGGAACACGTGGCCGGCGAGGTGCTGCCGCGGTCGGGCCCGCTGGGCCTGGCCACGTTGATCGACCTGCTGGAAGACGCCTTGCCGGGCCTGGACGGCGACAGCGCCGCTGGCGCACGGCGCGACCTGGCCGGCGCCTACAGCCTGCAGGGCGATCGCCAGCGCGCGATCGCGGGCTTCGAGGCCTGCGGAGATCGGGCGCGTGAGCTGCTGGAGCGGGCCGATCTGGCTCTGGAGTCCGGCTCTATCGCGCAGGCCGAGTCGCTCGCCAGCCAGGCGCTCGCCACCAGTGAGGACGCGCCCACACGGGGGGCAGCGCACCGCAAGCTCGGGTCGGCCGCGACCCGAGACGGGCGCTTCGACGAGGCCGAGGACCACTTCCGAGCGGCCTTGTCGGCCTGTGGCGAGGCCGACCTCCGGGGGCGCGCCGAGGCGCTGGAGGAGCTGAGCGAGCTGGCGGCGAGGTTGGGCCAGATCGACCGTTCCGTGGCGCTGCTCGGCGAGCTTCGACGGGTGGCTCGTCAGCGCGTCGACCTGACCGACGAGGCACGGGCGCTCAGCATGGCCGGCCGCCTGCTCTGCGAACGGGGCAAGCCGGGCGAGGGCCTGGTGATGCTCGCCCAGGCCAAGGAATGGTCGGACCTGCAGAACCCCGAGCTCGCCGAGTTGATCGAGCAGTACGTGGTCGGCTTCCAGTACACGCTCAGCCACGCGGAGTGGGAGCAGATCCAACCCCTGTTGGAGGGCGCCCGCACACCGCTCATCGAGAAGGCCTTCGCCGCTGCACGCTGCCGTGCGCCCTTCCCGCCCTGGGCGTCCCCATGAGCGTCATCGGCCGCGCGCACGAGCTGCGCGCCGTCCGAGCCTGCCTGCTCGCCGAGCGCCATGCTCTGCTCGAAGGGCCTGTCGGGGTGGGCAAGACGGCGCTGGCACGGTCCATCGCCTCGGAGCTGGAGCGACCGTGGGTCCGCGTCGACGGCGACGGGCGCTACAGCGAGGCACGGTTGGTCGGGCACTTCGATCCGCCCCAGGTCCTGGAGCGCGGCTACGTGCCCGACGCCTTCGTGGCAGGCCCGCTCGTCGACGCGATGCGCGCCGGCGGGCTGCTGTTCGTGAACGAGCTCAACCGCATGCCCGAGGGCGTGCAGAACGTGCTGCTCCCCGCCCTGGACGAGGGCCTGGTCCACGTGCCGCACCTGGGCAGAGTCGACGCCGCGCCCGGCTTCGCAGTGGTCGCCACCCAGAACCCCGCCGAGTTCGTGGCCGCGGGGGAGCTGTCGGAAGCGCTGCGCGATCGCTTCGAGCTGCTCGTGCTCGACTACCAGCCCGTCGACGAGGAACAAGCCATCGTGGCGGAGCAGGCGCGGCTCTCGCCGTCGCAAGCCGTGATCGAGGCCGCCGTGGCGCTGGTCCGTTCGACGCGGACCGACCCCAGGGTGCGCCGAGGCGCGTCGGTTCGGGCTGCCATCGCCATCGCCGACCTCACCGTGGCGTTGGACGGCGATCTGGTCGCCGCCGCCGGCCTGGCCTTGCCCACCCGGGTGGAGCTGCACGATCCCCGCGGAGACGTGGCGGGCCTCCTCGCGGAGCTGGCGGCAAAAAAAGCCCCGGCCCGCTGACCTCGGACAGCGGGCCGAGCCCCCCCACGAACGCCCAGCGCGGCCTCGCAGCCGCGAGCCTGGGCGTGACCCTCGACCAGCTCCCAGCCGGCTGGGAGGCCGCGACGCAGCTCCACGCGATGAAGGCGCGCCTGGGCCCCCGTGCGAGGGCGGTCGTGACCGAACGCGCCGTGGACGCCGTGCTGGAGCGCGCCCGCCGCCTGGTGCGCCACGGACGCCGTCCGCGCCGCCGCGTGGAGGCCGGGTGGCCCGCGGAGGGCGAGCTCGCGCTGGCCGAGACCCTCGAGCGCCCACGGCCCTGGCGTTCCAGCGACCTGCGCGTGGTCCGGAGCGAACCGCGCGACGTGGACGTGGTGGCCATCCTCGACATGAGCCTCTCGATGACCGGCGAGAAGATCGCCCTGGTCGCGGTCGCCGCAGCCATCCTCCGCCTCAAGCTGGACCGGGTCGGTGTGGTCGCGTTCGACACCGACGCACGCACGCTGGTGCCGGTGGGCAGCGCCATCGGTGTGCGGGAGATCGTCCGGCGGGTGCTGCTCGTGCCGGCCCTCGGGTACACCCACGTCGCAGCAGGGCTCGAAGAAGGACTGGAGCAACTCCGCCGGAGCGGTCGGAGGGAGCGCATGGGCATCCTGTTCTCGGACGGCGTGAGCAACGTGGGGGCCGACCCCGTGGCGGTCGCCGCGCGCTTCCGAACGCTGCACGTGGTGCAACTCGGACGCGATCTGCCCCAAGGAGGCGGCGCCTGCCGCGCCATGGCTTCCGCGGGCTCCGGGCGCCGCTTCCATGCCCCGACGTACGTCGCGCTCCCGCAGGTCGTGACCGAGCTGGTGCGGGAGCTCTTCCGCTGACGTCGAGAATCCTGGATCGCCCCCTCACGTGCACCGCGTGGTGCGCCGATGAAGAGGGCGACACAGGAGACCTGAATGCTCGTCGCGCTGACCCTCGCCGCTTCCGCCGCCACCCTCGACGACGTCCGCGCGGACGTCAGCGACTTCCTGACGGCGCCCGTGCCCGAGAGCCACGAGGCGTGGGCCGTGCAGGCCGCCAACGTGAGCGCGATCGAAGCCGAGATCGCCGAGGCCTGCCAGGGGGACCGCGCGGTCTGCTCGGAGGTCGTCTACCTCGGCGGACTGACCCAGCTCGTCTGGTCGGATCGCCTGGACGACGCCGGCGCGGAGCCCGCCGCTCGAGCGGCCCGGCTGCGTGCCGAAGCACGCCTCACCCTGGTCACGCTGAAGGGCGAGGGACGCGAGCAGGCGCTGGCCGCGAGCACGCTCGCCACGCGCGCGGCGATCGCCAGCCGATAGCCGCGCCTGGCGCTGACCCGCGCGGTGGGCGCGGGGCCAACGCCGGCCTCACCCGAAGGTGAGGCCGATCCGTCTAGTAGCGGTAGTGGTTGGGCTTGAAGGGCCCCTCGACCTTCACGCCGATGTAGTCCGCCTGCTCCTGGGAGAGCTCGGTCAGCTGGGCGCCGAACTTGTCGAGGTGCAGCCACGCCACCTTCTCGTCGAGGTGCTTGGGCAGGACCGTGACGGTCTTGCCGTACGCCTCGGCGTTCTTGTGGAGCTCCATCTGGGCGAGGGTCTGGTTGGTGAAGCTCGCGCTCATCACCAGGCTCGGGTGACCCGTGGCACAGCCGAGGTTCACCAGGCGTCCCTCAGCCAGCACCAGGATGCTGTGACCACCGCCGTTGGGGCCGTGCGTGGTGTTCTTGAACTTCCACTCGTGCACCTGCGGCTTGATCTCGATCTTCTCGACCTCGCCGGTGAGCACCATGGCCTCGAGACCGGCCATGTCGATCTCGTTGTCGAAGTGGCCAATGTTGCAGACGATCGCGTTGTGCTTCATCTGCTTCATGTGATCGGCGCTGATGATGGCGTAGTTGCCGGTGGCGGTGACGAAGATGTCCATGTCACCGACCACGTCGTCGAGCTTCACCACGTCGATGCCGCGCATGCAGGCCTGCAGCGCACAGATCGGGTCGACCTCGGTCACCGAGACGCGAGCACTCTGCCCCTGCAGCGACTCGACCGAGCCCTTGCCGACATCGCCGAAGCCGCAGACCAGCGCCTTCTTGCCGGCGATCAGCACGTCGGTGGCGCGCATGATGGCGTCGATCAGGCTGTGGCGGCAGCCGTAGACGTTGTCGAACTTGGACTTGGTCACGCTGTCGTTGACGTTGATGGCCGGGAACAGCAGCGTGCCGTTCTCGACGCGCTCGTAGAGGCGGTGCACCCCCGTGGTGGTCTCCTCCGAGACACCGCGGATCATCGCGGCCATCGGGTTCCAGTAGCTGTCACCCTTGGCGAGGCGCACGTCACGGAGGACCGAGAGCACGATCTTGAGCTCCGCGTTGTCGGTGGTGCTGGGGTCGGGCATCTCGCCCTTGTCCTCGAGCTCCTTGCCGAGGTGCACCAGCAGCGTGGCGTCGCCGCCGTCGTCGAGGATGAGGTTCGCGCCCTCACCACCGTGCCAGTGCAGGGCCTGGAGGGTGCACCACCAGTACTCGGCGAGGGTCTCGCCCTTCCAGGCGTAGACCGGGATGCCGTTGGGCGCCTCGGCGGTGCCGTCCGGGCCGACGTACACCGCAGCGGCCGCATGGTCCTGGGTGGAGAAGATGTTGCAGCTGACCCAACGGACGTCGGCCCCCAGCGCGGTGAGCGTCTCGATGAGGACGGCGGTCTGCACGGTCATGTGCAAAGACCCCATGATGCGGGCACCGGCGAGCGGCTGCTCCGCGCCGAACTCTTCACGGAGGGAAGCCAGACCCGGCATCTCGTGCAGGGCGAGCTCCAGCTCCTTGCGACCGAAGCGCACGGTGTCGGCGCTGAGATCGGCGACCTTGCAGGGCAGGTCGGCGAAGAGGGGAAGACCGGTGTCGAGGAAGGTCGCGGTACCCGCGACGGTGGCGCTGCTCATGGGCGTCAACTCCTAGGTGGTGGACGGTTACTTCATCCATCTACCTGATGGACGGATGAATGCCAAGGGTTATCGTGTCATCGAATGCATCTGCACACCGCGCTCGCCGATCTGGCCGACCCCACTCGGGTGCGTCTGATCGCGCTCCTGGCACGCGCCGAGCTCTCGGTCGGCCAGCTGCACCAGGCCTGCCGCCTGCCACAGTCGACCGTGAGCCGGCAGCTCAACCGCCTCCACCGCGAGGGCTGGCTGATCCGGCGCCAGGTGGGCACGGCCACGCTGTACCGCCTGGCCGACCTGACGGACCTGCCGGCCGCGTTCTGGGCGCTGACCCGCGACCACCTCGACGCCGAGGGGCTCTATGCGGAGGACGTGCGCCGCATGGACCACCTGCTCGCCGCGCAGCGCGTCAGCGCCGCCGAGTTCTTCGGCCAGGTGGCCGAGCGTTGGGACGCCGAGCGCCGCGAGCTGTTCGGACAGGCCTTCGTGCTCCCCGCGCTGCTGGCCTTGTCGCCTGCCGGTCGAACCGTCGCCGATCTGGGCTGCGGCACGGGCCAGACCCTGGCGCAGCTCGCACCGGTGGCGTGCGCGGCCATCGGGGTCGATCGTGAACCGCGCATGCTCGACGTGGCCCGAGCGCGGGTGCCCGATGTGCAGCTGAAGCGCGGCGAGCTGCACGCGCTCCCGCTGGACAGCGACAGCATCGACGCCGCCATCTGCATGCTGGTGCTCCACCACGTCACCGAGCTGGCGCCCGCTCTGCTCGAGGTGGCCCGGGTGCTACGGCCCGGTGGCCACCTGGTCATCGTCGACATGATCGAGCACGCCCGCGACGCCGCTCGACACCGCGTGGACTACCCGCACCTCGGCTTCTCGGAGGCCGGCCTGGGGGAGCTTGCGCGCGACGCGGGGCTGGTGCCCGAGGCCTGGCGCCTGCTGCCACCAGACCCGGAGGCGCTCGGGCCCGGCCTCTTCGTCGCCACCTACCGGAGCTGACACCGAGGGCACCAGTAGGTGGTGCGCTGCTGGTCGCCCTGGCGCTGGGCCTGGATCGGCTACCGCAGCACCTCGGTGGCCACGTCGGGTCGGTCGGTGATGAGGCCGTCCACGCCCCAGCTCGCGAGCTCGCGCATCTCCGCTTCGTCGTTCACGGTCCACGCGAGCACGCGGTAGCCCTTCTTGTGCATCCTCCGGACGTAGCCAGCGCTCAGGAACGCGGACTCGGCAGCCAGCACGTCGGGTTGCGCCCGCTTGTTGAGCAACAGGTTCTTCAGCACGTACTTCTCGACGAAGCTCAGGTCGGCGCCGGTGAAGCTGCCGAGGAGTTGTCCGCGCCGGATCTCCGCGTTCGCGAGGCGCACCTCCTCCAGCAAGAAGGGGTCGAAGCTCGTGATCAGCACCCTGTCGACGAGGGCCGCTCGTTCCACCTCGCCGACCACCGCGGCCGCAAGCGCGGCCCGGGTGCTCTTGTCGCGGGGGGACTTGATCTCGATGTCGATCACGACCTTCGACCCGAACTCGACGAGCACGGTGCTCAGGTCGGGCACCGGCTCTCCCGCGAAGCGCGTGGCGAAGTGCGTGCCAGCGTCCAGGGTCTGGATCGTCGACCAGGGGACCTCGTCGACGAAGCCCGTGCCGCTGGTCGTCCGGTCGAGCTCGTCGTCGTGGATGACCACGCAGACGCCGTCGCTGGAGAGCATCACGTCGAGCTCGAAGCCGTAGCCGAGGTCCGCGGGCACACGGAAGCCGGCCAGCGTGTTCTCGGGTGCCAGCTCGCGCGCGCCCCGGTGACCGATGATGTGCACCTCGTCGGGCGCATAGAGGTGGTCAACAGATCGCGGACCGTGCCACGCACAGGCTGTGAACAGCGTGCTGAGGCCGGCGGCGATCGAGAGCAGGAGGCGGCGAACGAGGCGCATGCCGGCACGCTATCGCCTGGGGGGCAAGGCTTCCAAGAGCCCTGGGCCTACAGCACCTCCAGCATGAGCCCGCGGTGACCGCCGGAGAAGCCGAGCTCCCGGAACGCGGCAGCAGCGGGGTGTTCGCGAGCGGGCCGGCCATCGAGGCGCTCGATGTGGAGCTGCCCCTTGGGCGATCGGCTGATCCAGGTACGAAGCGCGCGCAGACCTTCCTGGGCAGCACGCGGGTCGAGGAAGGCCGAGAAGATCAGGCCGGCGCGCCCACCACGCTCGAGGAACAAGAGCGGGAGACCATCGACCAACACCACCGTGGCGCCGCCCACCCGACGCGGCCGACCGGCGCCCAGCGCGGTGTCGGGCCACGGCAGCGCCGCACCCCAGGGGTTGGCCGGGTCGGTCGCGTCGACGACCACGGCTTCGGGGGCCTCGGGCACGACCCGGCAGGCTCGGAGGCGGTCGACCGCGCCAGGCACCGCGAACTGGGCCCCCTGGACGCCCTCCACGAAGTGGCCACGACGCACCTTGCCGGACTCCTCCATGGCCCGGAGCACCGGGTAGAGCGCGGAGAAGCCTCCGGCCACGCCCTCGGCCTTCACGATCTCCCGACCGACCACGCCGTAGCGCTCCAGCAGCAGGCGGACGCGGGCCCACGCTCGCTCGGTGGGCGGTGCGGGACGGCGGAGCAGCGAGGCGACCAGGGACCAACGACCGCCCACGCCGCGGGTGCGACGACGTCGACCTGAGGCCCGCCCACGGAGACGCAACGCCCGCAGCGGATGGAAGGTGTCGTTGGTGACGAGCCCCGCCCAGACCAGGTCCCACAGAGCGTCGAGCAGCGGCTGCCCCTCGAGGCCAGCGACCCCGCGGAGCTCCGCGAAGAAGCAGGCGCCGATGGCATCGAGCTCGACCAGCAGCGAGCGCGCGTCCGCCGAGAGATCGTCGGGAACCTCCGGGGGCTCGAGCAGGGCCGCCACCCGCTCCCGCCGGTAGAGCGCGATCTTGCCGTCGCCCGGCCCGAGCGCGCCACAGCCGACCCACACCAGCTCCCCGCTGGCACCGAGCTCGTCGAGCATCGACGGCTCGTAATGGCGGAGCCTGGCTGGGAGCAGGCGCTCCTCCAGCACGCTGAACGGCACCGCCAGCCCCTCGAGCTGCTCGACCGCCTCGTCGAGTCGATCGAGCCCACCGCGCGAGAAGCCGATGCCGTGCCAGCCGGGCAGGAAGCGCCCCAGCGCCGCGTCCTCCACCGGAGCGATCTCGTTGCGCAACGCCGCGAGGCAGCGACGCTTGAGCCGGCGAAGCACCTGGGAATCGGCCCACTCCCCCTTGGAGAGGCCGTTCACGAGGGACCCCCGCGCCTCGAGCCCGCGCAGCACGGCCTCCACCTGGGAGGGCAACAAGCCCCAGCGTTCGGCGACGCGATCCGCTCGGAAGGGCGCGTGCGTGCGGGCGAAGCGGAGCACCAGGTCCTCGAGCGGCAGCTCGACGGGCTCCAGGAACGCAGCCGGCACACCAGCCGGCGGCACCGACCCCAGCGCATCACGGTAGCGACCCGAATCCTCGACGGCGATCAGCCGCTCGCGACCAGCGACCCGTACGCGCACCACCCGGCGGCGTGCCTCCAGCTCGGCCAGCCAGGCCTGCGCGTCGCCATCGCAGCGCGCGACGAGCTCGTCCAGGCTCAGCTCACCCAGACGGCGCAGCAGGTCGGAGGCGCCGTCGACGGTGCGTACCTGGAAGCCCGGTGCGACGCTCTGGAGCTCCGCCTCCAGCTCGTCGGCGACCTCCGGATCGATGAGCTCTCGCAGCTCGTCCTGACCCAGGAGCTCCCGTAGCAACGAGCGATCCAGGGTGAGCGCCTGCGCCCGCCGCTCGGCCAGGGGCGCGTCGCCTTCGTAGAGGAAGGCGGCGACGTAGGCAAAGACCAGGTTCCTGGCAAAGGGTGAGGGCGAGGGCGTCTCGACCTCCACCACGCGGATGTCCCGCCGGCGGACCGCGCCCAGCAGCTCGACCAGAGCCGGCAGGTCGAAGAGATCCTGGAGGCACTCCCGGTAGGTCTCCAGCACGATGGGGAACGCAGGGTAGTCCCGGACCACCGCCAGCAGGTTCTGGGCGCGGAGTCGCTGCGCCCAGAGCGGCGTGCGCTTTCCCGGCATCTTGCGTGGCAGCAGGAGGGCGCGCGCCGCGCACTCGCGGAACGTGGAGGCGAAGACCGCCGAGTCGCTGAGCTGCTCGACGATCAAGTCCTCCAGCTCGTCCGGGTCGGGGAGGAGATCGTCGAGCGGTGGGAGCTCCTCGACGTCGGCGAAGCGCAGGGAGATGCCGTCGTCGGTGTAGAGGGACTGCACCTCGAAGCCCTGCTGACGCGCCAGGTGCGCTTCGACCGCGAGGCACCAGGGCGCGTTGACCCGGGCGCCGAAGGCCGAGTGGATGCAGACCCGCCAGTCGCCCAGCTCGTCGCGGAAGCGCTCGACCACCACGCAGCGGTCGGTGGGCAGGGACCCGGTCGAGGCGTGCTGTTCGGCGACGTAGCCGGCGAGGTTGGCGGCCGCGAGGGCGTCGAGCTGCCAGTGCTCGATCAGCCAGGACTCCGCCTCGTCTGGCGCCTGGTCCCCCAGATCCCGCACGAACGCGCCCATCGCCCGCCCGAGCTCGACCGGACGTCCCGGCCCCTGCCCGCGCCAGAACGGAAGCCGCCCGGGCTCGCCCGGCGCGGGCGAGACGACCACACGGTCACGGGTGATCTCGTCGACCCGCCACGAGCTGGCGCCCAGGATGATGGTCTGGCCCACGCGCGTCTCGAAGACCATCTCCTCGTCGAGCTCGCCGATCCGAGCGCCCCCCTGCCCGCTGACCACGGTGTAGAGGCCCCGGTCCGGGATGGTCCCACCGTTGATCAGCGCGATGCGGGCGCCATCCTTCCGGGTCTCGAGCACGTCGGTGTCGCGATCCCACAAGAGCCGCGGCCGCAGCTCGGAGAAGGCCTGGCTGGGGTACCGGCCCGCGAGCATGTCGAGCACCGCCACCAGCAGCTCCCGCGAGATCTCCGCGTAGCCGTAGGCCCGCTTGACCAACGCCTCGAGGTCGTCGAGCACCCACCCCGGCTGGGCGCAGAGGGCCACCAGCTGCTGGGCGAGCACGTCGAGGCAGTTCCTAGGCACCTTCATCGGCTCGATGTCGCCGGCCAGCATGCGCCGCGCCACCACGGTGGCTTCCAGCAGATCGCCCTTGTACTTGGGAAAGATCCGGCCGACCGAGCGCTCGCCGACCTGGTGGCCGGCGCGCCCGATGCGTTGCAGGCCGCGGGCCACGGAGCCGGGCGACTCCACGAGCAGCACCTGGTCCACCGCCCCCATGTCGATGCCGAGCTCGAGCGACGACGTGGCCACGATCGCGGGGAGCTCCCCCGCCTTCAACATCTCCTCGATCTGCACCCGCTGCGGACGGGCGATGGACCCGTGGTGGGCGCGAGCGATCTCGGTGCCGGCCAGCTCGTTGAGGCTCTGGCAGAGCCGCTCACAGAGCAGACGGCTGTTGGTGAAGACGATGGTGGACGTGGCCGTCCGGATGCGCTCGAGCAGCAGGGGATGGATCGACGGCCAGATCGATCGGCGCTCCTCGGAGCCCAGCTCTTCCGCGCCCATCAGGGGACCCGAGCGCCCCTTCACGTCGCGCGCGACGGGGCGCTCCATGTCGGGCACGGGCACGACCACCGAAAGCGCGATGTCGGGAGGTTGGGACGTGTCGACGATGCGGACCGGCCGGTCACCGCCGAGGTAGCGGGCGACCTCGCTCAGCGGACGCTGGGTGGCCGAGAGCCCGATCCGTTGTGGATCCCCGGCGAGCACGGAGAGCCGCTCGAGCGACAGGGCGAGGTGCGCTCCGCGCTTGTTGGGCGCCAGGGCATGGATCTCGTCGACGATCACCGTCTCGACGTTGGCCAGGTGTTCGCGCACCCTGGAGCCGAGCATCAGGTAGAGCGACTCCGGCGTGGTGATCAGCACGTCCCCGGGCCGACGGCCCATCCGGCTGCGCTCCTTCTGCGGCGTGTCGCCCGTGCGGAGATCGACCTGCAGCGAGCGCCGAGGGGTGCCCATGACCTCCGACGCCCTCAACACGCCGGCGAGGGGTGCGCGAAGGTTCCGCTCCACGTCGTAGGCGAGCGCCTTCAGCGGCGAGAGGTACACCACGCGCCAGCCCGGGGGCTCCGGCGCCGGCCGCGCGGTGAGGGTGTCGATGCACCACAAGAAGGCGGCGAGGGTCTTGCCGGACCCCGTGGGGGCGCACAACAGGGCGTGCTCGCCGCCTGCGATGGCGGGCCAACCCTGGAGCTGGACGGCGGTGGCGGCCTCGAAGCTGTCGGCGAACCAGCGCTGGACAGGGGGCGAGAACGGGAGGGCCTGCACCATCGACATCGACAGGGGCTATCTCCCCCTGGGGCCAGAAGGTGTCCGGCAGCAGAAACGGTGGACCCGGCCGGCCAGCTCCGGGTTAGCTCCTGCAGAGGAGGCGACGTGCCGGCGACAGCAGCTGCGACCGCGGCCGAGATCAGCCGGATCAACACCTTCTTCCCGCTGATGCCGCGGCTGGGCAACCGATGGGCGTCCCGCCGGCCCTTCGAAGATCTCACCGTCGCGGTGAACGCCCACCTCACCAGCCTCACCGCCGTGCTGCTGGGCGAGCTCGCGCTGGGCGGCGGTCGTTGGGTCGTCACCGCCGCCAACACCGCCACCACCGATCTCGGCGTGGTGAACTGGCTGCGCGAGCAGGGGGTTGCGGTCTACACCGGTGGCGACCTGCGCAACCGCCACCTGGCGGCGCTCGACCACGAACCCGTGCTCATCGCCGACGTGGGCTTCGAGCTGTGCAGCACCCTGTTGAGCCAGCGCCGGGATCAGGTGGCCGACCTGCTGGCGGCCGTGGAGATCACCCGCACGGGCGTCACGCGGTTCCGGCAGCTCGACCGCCTGCCCTTCGGCGTGGTGAACCTGAACGACGGCCGGCTCAAGCCCAGCATCGAGAACCGCCACGTGGGCGAGGGGCTGTGGGACAGCGTGCGCGAGATCACCGGCATGCACCTGGCGGGACGCACCGTCGCCGTGGTCGGCTACGGACCGGTCGGCCAAGGCATCGCCAAGTACGCGCGCGCCGCGGGTTCGGTGGTGGCGGTGGTCGACAAGGATCCGGTGCAGCGCCTCGTCGCCCACTACGATGGCTTCGCCACGCCCACGCTCGGCGAGGCGGTCGCGCAGGCCGAGATCCTCGTCACGGCCACCGGCGTCAGCGGCGCCATCAAGCTCGACACCCTCCGCGGCGCTCGCTCGGGGCTGGTGCTCGTCAACGCAGGGCACGGGGGCGACGAGATCGACGTGGCGGGCTTGCCCGAGGTCTCGGAGCGCGCGGTCGACTTCGGCCGGCTCTGCACCCGCTACCGCCTGCCCGGCGGCGCCTGGCTGAGCGTGCTGGGACAGGGCCACCCGCTCAACATCGTCACCAACGCCGGCTCGCCAGAGCCCGTCCTGCTCCACTTCGCCACGATGGGGCTGACCTTGGAGTGGCTGGTGTCGAACCGCGTCACCCCGGGCGAACATGCGCTCCCGCCGAGCATCGAGGACGAGGTGGCCACGCTCGCCCTGGGCGCGGTGCAAGGCCCTCGGTGAGCCTGAAGGCAGCGGTGGACGCGCTTCGGGCCAAGGACCCCGAACGAGCCCTGGCCCACCTCGATCAGGCAGAGATCGACGAGGAGCGGCTCGCCGCACGAGCGCTCAGCCTGCGCGCCCAGGCGCTCTACCAGCTCGATCGCCTGCCAGAGGCGGCCGACACGGCGCACCGCGCCGCCGCGGCCGTGAAGCGCCTCGACGACCCCACCGGGCTTCGCGAGGTGCGCAGCTTGCGGGATCGCATCCTGGCCACCCAGGCGGGACAGGCCGCCCTGGAGGCCCACCAGCGCACGGCCGCCACCCTCGCCGACACACCGCTTCCGGTGCTGCTGGTGGGCGCGCGCAGCGATCAGGAACGCGCCGACGTGGTCCTGAAGAAGGCAGATGCCCTCGCCGACCGAGGGCGTGGTCGTGAAGCGGCGGCGCTCGCGCGGTCGCTCCTCGACGACCAGCCCCCGTCGCCCCGCGCCGAGGTGCTCGCCCTGCTCGTGCTCGTGCGCTGCAGCCCTGCGGACGCGCCGGCCTGGTTGACACGCGCACGCGACGTGGCGGACCGTGCCGGAGAAGCCCAGCTCGTCACGGCCGTAGCGGCCGCGGCGAGGGTCGTCGGCCACGTCTTCCCACCCGAGGTCTTCTGATGCAGCTCACGCTGATGCGGCACGGCATCGCCGAGTCCTTCGCGGAGAGCGACCGGGCGCGCAACCTCGTGCCCGAAGGACGGCGCGTGGTGGCGGCTGTGGCCGACACGCTGGCGGGCATGGGCTGGACCCCAGGCGTCGTGGTGTCCAGCCCCCTCGTCCGTGCGCGACAGACCGCCGAGATCGTGCACGAGCGCTTCACGGAAGCGCCGTTTCTGGAGCTCGAAGAGGTGCTCGCAGGCGGCGACGAGCTGCTCGGGATGCTGGGCCAGCTGGGCCTGGCGGATCCGCTCGTCGTCGGACACATGCCCACCATGGCCCTCCTCGGCGCCTCGCTGTTGGGCGCCGCGGGCGCCATGCCCTTTCCGAGAGCAGGCGTCGCCTGCTTCCGCGTCACGGGCCTGCCACCCCGAGGTCCAGCGCAGCTCGAGTTCTTCCTCCCACCCACGGTCGTGCCGGGAGGACGCGGTTGACCGAGGTCATCGCCTCGGTCGACCTCGGCAGCCACTCGCTCCACCTGCAGCTCGCCGAGCTCCAGGCCGGGCGGGTCGTCTTCGGTGAGGTCCACCGGGAAGGCACCAGCCTGGCCGCGCGCGGCGGCTTGTCGGGCCAGCCTCTGCACCCCGACGCGGTCCGTTCCGCGCTCGAAGCCCTGACCCGCTTCCGCGACCTCGCAGACCGCGCGGGGGCTCGGCACCGCGTGTGTTGGGCCACCGCAGCGCTGCGCGAGGCGGACGATCCGACGTTTCTCGAGCTGGCCGAGCAACGCCTCGGGTGTCCTGTTCGCGTGCTCAGCGGGCACGAGGAAGCGCTGGTCACCTGGCTCGGCTCGCGCCTGCGGGTGCCACCGCACCCCCGGCCGCTCGTCGTGGACCTGGGCGCCGGCTCCACCGAGCTGGCCTACGGACGCGACGACCCCGAGCTCCTGGCGTCCTTCGCCGTCGGCCACGCGCGGGCGGCTGCCACCTGGCCACGGGGGGCGCTCGCGACGCCCGAGCGCCTGATCGACCTGGCGGCTGCAGAGCTGGCCCCGGTTGCAGCAGCGGCGGGACGTCACCCGTGGGAGCGCCTGGTCGCAACGGGCGGCACGGCGCGCACGCTGGCGCGCATGGCAGGGCTCGACCGTGTCGATGGCGCGTCCCTTGCAAACCCCACGCTGACCAGCCTGCTCGCCCGCCTGGCCACCACGCCCGCGGACCGGTTGCACACCTTGCCGGGCGTCGACCTGCGCCGCCGCCACTCCCTGCTGCACGGCGCGGCCTTGTGGTGCGGAATGCTCCGCGCGCTCGACGTGGACCGCATGACCGTGGTCCGTCCGACCCTCCGGGAGGGCCTGCTCGAGCTCTGGCTCCGCGAACGAGCGGGCCGCGTCGGAGACCCGGGTTAGCGGGCAGCACCCCCCTCCGCCCCGAGAACGCCACGTGGCCGTGAACCGCGCACGCATCGTCGACCAGGCCTTCACGGCTGGTGTCTCCGCCGAGTCCGCGCACCCTCGGCGGGCCGATCTCGACGCCGCGTGGACGCCGGGCAGCAGCTTGTCCGCGCGCCGTGCCCTGGCGCTGTTCGACACCCTGCTGGGCAGCCGTCACCTGGACCTGACCGCACGCTGGCTGCGGGCCCGGAACGAGGGCTTCTACACCATCAGCTCCAGCGGCCACGAGGCGGCTGGAGCCGCTGTCGCAGAGGCCACGCTCCCCACAGACCCGGCGTTCCTGCACTACCGCTCCGGCGGCTTCTTCCTCCACCGCGCAAGGCAGGTGCCGGGACAGACCCCCCTGTTCGACACCTTGCTCGGCATGGCCGCGAGCGCCGACGAGCCGATCGCTGGTGGTCGGCACAAGGTCTGGGGATCCGCCGCGCTGGCGATCCCGCCGCAGACCAGCACGATCGCCTCCCACCTCCCGAAGGCTGTCGGTGCCGCCATCTCGCACGACCGGATGCGTCACCTGGAGTTGCCCTCGTCGGCCCCGCACGACGCGATCGTGGTGTGTACCTTCGGCGACAGCAGCGCGAACCACTCCACCGCCGTGGGCGCGTTCAATGCCGCTGGCTGGGCGGCCTTCCAGAACGTGCCGGTGCCCGTGCTCTTCGTCTGCGAAGACAACGGCCTCGGCATCAGCGTGCGCCAGCCCGCGGGCTGGACCGAGGCCGCCGCGCGAGGGCGCCCGGGCATCACCTACTTCGGCGGCGACGGGCTGGATCTCGGCTCGGCCGTCGAGGCCGCACGCGCGGCCGTCGAGCACGTTCGCTCCCGCCGACGGCCCGCCTTCCTGCACCTGCGAACGGTCCGGCTGCTGGGCCACGCCGGAAGCGACGTGGAGGGTGCGTACCGATCGACCTCCGAGATCGAGGCGGCCGAGGCGCTCGACCCGGTGCTCGCGACTGCGTGCACCCTCATTCGGGAGGGCTGGCTCGAGCCCGAGGAGGTCCTGGCCCTGTACGAGGAGCACCGGGAACGCACGCTCCGCCTCGCGAAGGAGGCGACGTCGCGTCCCCGGCTGTCGGCGGCGGAGCAGGTCATTGCGCCGCTCGCCCCCAGGAGCGACCTGACGACCGAGGTCGCGCGAACAGCCTCCCCAGCGGCTCGGGACGCCTTCTGGGAGGGCCGTCTCCCCGAAGCAGACCGCCCGAGGCACCTCGCGTTGCAGCTCAACCGGGCGCTCGGCGACCTCCTGGTCAAGTACCCCGAGGCCCTCATCTTCGGCGAGGACGTGGCCCGCAAGGGCGGCGTGTACCACGTGACCGATCGGCTCATGCAGCGCGCCGGCGTGGCCCGCGTCTTCAACACCCTGCTGGACGAACAGGCCATCCTGGGGTTGGCGCTGGGCGCCGGTCAGCTCGGATGCCTGCCCCTGCCCGAGATCCAGTACCTGGCCTACCTGCACAACGCCGAGGACCAGCTGCGCGGGGAGGCGGCGAGCCTCCAGTACTTCTCCAACGGCCAGTTCCGGAACCCCATGGTCGTGCGCATCGCGAGCTACGCGTACCAGAAGGGCTTCGGCGGTCACTTCCACAACGACAACTCCGTGGCGGTGCTGCGCGACATTCCCGGCCTCGTGATCGCCTCGCCGGCCCATCCGAGCGACGCCGTGCAGATGTTGCGAACGTGCGTGGCCAGCGCGCACGTCGACGGCAGCGTTGTCGCCTACCTGGAGCCGATCGCGCTCTACATGACCAAGGACCTGCACACCCCGGGGGATGGGCTCTGGACGATCCCCTACCCGGCGGCGGGCGAGCTCGTGCCCCTGGGTCGAGGCCGCACCTGGGGTGACGGCGCCGACCTGACCATCATCAGCTGGGCGAACGGGCTGTGGATGAGCCTGCGGGTCGCCGCGCGGCTGCGTGCCGAGGGCCTCGACGCGCGCGTGCTGGACCTCCGATGGCTCGCTCCCCTCCCCCTCGAGGACGTGCTGCGCGAAGCTGGGGTCACCGGACGCGTGCTGGTGGTCGACGAGACGCGGCGCACCGGCGGTGTCTCCGAAGCCCTCTTCACCGCGTTGGTCGAAGGCGGTTTCCGCGGTCCCATGAAGCGCGTGTGCGGCGCCGACAGCTTCATCCCTCTCGGAGACGCCGCCAATCTGGTGCTGGTGCAGGAAGCCGACATCGAAGCCGCAGCGCGCGCCGTGTGCGAGGAGGCCCCATGTCGGAGCGTCTGAGGATCGCCCTGGTCTGCCCGGGCCGCGGCTCCTACGGCGCACGGCAGCTCGGCACGCTCCCCCTCGACGACGAGCGGGTGGCCTGGCTGGAACGGTACCGGGCGCGCCTCGGCCGACCCACGCTGTCCGAGCTCGATGGGCGCGAGCGCTTCAGCGCACGCTGGCACCTCGCAGGCGAGCACGCGTCGCTCCTCACCTTCGCGGCCACCGTGGCCGACATCGCGGCCCTCGACCCGACGCGCGCCGAGCTCGTCGCCGTCACCGGCAACTCGATGGGCTTCTACTCGGCCCTCTACGCAGCCGGCAGCCTGAGCCTCGAGGCCGCAGCCCACCTCGTCGAGACCCTCGCGAGCTTCCAGGCGGGCAACGTGGTCGGAGGCCAGCTGCTCTATCCCCTGGTCGACGAGACCTGGCTCCCGAGGCCCGAGCTCATCGAGGCTGTCGAGCGCGCGCTCGAGCATCCCGAGCTCCACCTCTCGATCCGACTGGGCGGCACCGCGGTCCTCGGAGGGAGCGACGACGGCCTGCGGCACGCGCTCCAGGTGCTCCCCGCGCTGGAGCGCACGGGCCGTCAGTTCCCTCTCAGGCTCCCGCTTCACTCCGCGTTCCACACCCCGTGCATGGAGCCCACGAGCGCCCGCGCCTTCGAGGTCCTGGCGGACATGGACGTGGCCGCGCCCCGGGTGCCGCTGATCGATGGCGATGGGCGCGTGTGGCGCCACTGGAGCGACCCGCGAGCGCTCCTGTCGTGGACGCTCGGCGCGCAGATCGTCAACACCTACGACTTCTCCGCGGCTGTGGCGACCGTGCTCGGAGACTACGCGCCCGACGCCCTGGTGTGTCCCGGTCCCGGCGACACGATGGGGGGACCGGTGGGGCAGGTGCTGGTCGCCCAGGGCTGGCGTGGCTTGCGCGACTTCCAGGACTTCCTGGAGGTGCAGCGCTCCGACAGGCCCCTCGTGCTGGCGATGGCGCGAGCGGAGCAGCGGGCCGTCGTGGCATGAGCCTGCGCGAGCGCCTCATCGACGCGCTGGCCCTGAAGGCGCTTCCGCGTGCCGGATGGCTCCGGGCGGGCATCGGCGCGCCGGAGAGCGTCGCCGCCCACAGCTGGGGCGTGACGTGGCTGGTGCTGGTGCTCTGCCCCGACGACCTGGACCTCGCGGAAGCCCTCGCGATGGCCACCGTGCACGACCTGCCCGAGGTCGTGGCCGGAGACATCACGCCACACGACGGCATCTCGCGGGCCGACAAACAAGCGCGCGAACGGGCCGCCCTGGACCAGCTCCTCCGCGAGCTCCCTCGAGCGGAGCGGATGCGCAACCTCTGGGAGGCGTACGACCGTGGCGAAAGCGCCGTGGCCCGCTTCGTCAAGGCCTGCGACAAGCTCGACATGGCCCTGCAGGCCGCGGCCTACGAACGCCTGACGGGAGCCGACCTGCGGGCCTTCGTCGACAGCGCGCTCGAGCGCCTGGAGCCGGGTCCGCTGAGGGTGCTCGCAGAGCCCGCCGACGCCGCTCCGAGGTAGAGTCCGGGGGTGTCCGTTCGGGCACGTGAGCGCGGGTCAGCGACCGGAGGACACGACAGACCAGGTGGGTGCGTACTACCTGAGCTACCCGCCCGGTCACGAGCGGGAGGCCGCAGCACTGGCCCAGGGGCTCCGCGATGCCGGGCTGTCCCTGTGGTGCTCCGCTCTGTCCGACGAACGCGACGGGCTCGAGCTGCTCCGCGCGCGCACACGCGCCCTCGACGAGTGCGACACCTGGCTGATCCTCGTGGGCGATCCCGCCGACGGCGACTGGGTCACCTCCGAGCTCGATCATGCGGTGTCGCACGTCGCGATGCGGGAGTCGCTCCGTGTGCTCCCGATGATGCTCGAAGGCTGCCCCGTCGGCGAGCACAGCAAGGTGCTCGCCTGGTTCGATCCGGTCGAGCTTCCCGGAAGGGTGATCCAGGCACACCCTTCGATCTACGCCGCCATCAAGCGTCTCCTGGAGAGCCGCCAGGCGGTCCCTGCGATCGACCCCGGCAGCTGCCCCTACCCCGGCATGGCCGCGTTCCCACGCCACCTCGCGCGCTTCATGTTGGGGCGGGAGGGCGACATCCGACGGGTCTGCGCTCGTTACCACGAAGGGCGCCGCTGGATGCACATCGTGGGGCCGAGCGGCTCGGGCAAGTCCTCGCTCGCCCTGGCCGGCGTGCTGCCGGCCGCGGAGCGCGGCTGGTTCGCGCCGCTCAAGAACCAGATGCTCAGCGGGGCGATGCGCCCCGGGCCCGACCCCATCGGCGCGCTGGCGGGGCTGCTGTCCGCGGTCGGCGCCGGCGACAAGGCGAGCTTGCGCGACCAGCTCGAAGGCGACGGAGGGGCGCTGCGCGACCTCCTCCGTGAGCACCTGCCGCCCCGTACCGGCTACCTGCTGCTCGTCGACGAGCTGGGGGAGCTGTACGCGCACCGCGGCCGCGACCCCTACACCGCTCACCGCTTCGAGCAGCTCCTCACCACGGCGCTCGACGACGAAGACGGGCCGCTGTTCCTCCTCACAACCATGGCGGACGACGGCGCGGTGACCGACGGCGACCTCAGCCGCCTGGCCGCGCTGGTGGGCATCTACGGCGGTGCCCACCGCGCCGACCCGCTGGGCCGCGAGGCGCTCGAGCTCGTGCTCGACGCCAGCGCGCGGATGGCAGGCCTGGCCTGGGAGCCGGGACTCGCAGAGCGGGTCCTGAACGACGCCATGAACCTGAGCGACGACCGGCAACCCCTGCTCGGGAACCTGCTCCGGGCCCTCTGGACCAAGCGCTCGGGCGTGTTCCTCACCAACGTGGCGTACGCCAGCCTGTACGGCATCCGGGGAGCACTCGGACGGGAATCCGACCGCTTGCTCGGGCAGCTCGTCGACGAGGATCAGGAGCGCGCCAAGCGTCTGCTGCTGGAGCTCGGGGGCGCGGGCGGACACGGGCCGCAGCTCCTGAGCTACGACGAAGCCCTCGAGTTGGCCGGGCAGGACGACCGGGGCGCCGGCGTGCTGAGCTGGTTGGGTGCCACCGATGGCCTGCAGACCTCGGTCGGCGAAGGGCAGTTCGCCGTGCTCAGCGTGGGCGGTGGGGGCGACGGTTGGGTGGAGCTGGCCCATCCCGTGATGGCCAAGGCGTGGCACAAGCTCGCCGGCTGGCTCGACGACGTGAGCCCTGTGCCCGCGCGTGGACCGGGCGAGGTGCCGAGCGTGCAGATCGGCGCCGTCGAGACGCTCAGCTCCCTGAGCCTGCCCCGCGACCCCCGACGCGTCGAGACCGTGAGCGCGCTGAGCGTTCCGACCGGCAAGCCCAAGAAGCGCGACGAGCCCAACACCGTGCGCCTCGGCATCGAAGACACGGGCCGCGCCTCCAGCGGCGCCATCGAGACCGTGCACCTGCCCGGGGACGACCAGACACGCCAGGTCCGGGTCCGTCTGGGCATGCCCAGCAGCACGCTGGACGCACCCGACCGCGACCACTTCGACGACGAAGAAGAAGACGTGCTCGATCCCGCGAGCGCCCTCGAGGCCGGCGAGCTCACCACCGACGAGGACTCCCACGACGAACCCAGCTCCGAGCTGGCGACGCTGCAACCGCTGACCCCGCTCGCTGGGCGGGACGACGTCAACCGCTTGACTGCGGTCACGTTCGACGAGCCCGAGAGCTCCGAGCCCCCGCAGGTCGGCTACCCCGAGGACGAGGACGACCAGGACTCGGTCACCCCCTTCATCCCGGGGCACGTCTTCACCGCGTCACGCGATCGAGAGGCCGGTCGCGCCACCAAGAGCTACGAGCTGCGCCAGCGCGGCACACGGGTGGCTGCGATGGTCGGCGCGCTGGCGCTCCTCCTGGGCCTCGGAGCTGCAGGGGCCCGCTATTGGCGCGCGGAGCAGGAGCTGGAGACCGCGCGCATCACCGCTGCGAGCACGCAGCCCACCCCGCGGGCCGAGCCCAGTGACCCCCTCTACGAGCGCGCTCTGGAGCAGGCCGGGAGCGCTGTGAAGCTGGCCCGGACCGCCGACTTCGACGGCTTCTACGAAGTCCTGGGCGCGATGAAGTCGGCCGCGAGCGCGGACAAGGGCGTCACGCCCGAGGTGCTGGACGCGCTGATGGCGGTCGTCACCAGCGACATCCACCGAGTCCTGCGCACCGGTTCGGCGGTGCTGGCCGTCGACTTCGGCCCAGGAGGTCATCGCCTCGCCACCGGCGGCGACGGCAGCCTGCTGCGTCTCTGGGAGACCCGCACCGGTGTGCGGTCAGCGGGCCACGCCGGCCACCAGGGCGCCATCACGGATCTGGCCTGGGGCCCCACGCTGGAAGACGGCCGCGAGATGCTCGTCACCGGAGGACTGGACCGCCACGTGCGCGTGTGGGACGCGGCCACAGGCAAGAACGTCGTGCTGAGCCAGCACACCGACAGGGTCCGAGCCGTCGATGTGTCCAGCGGCGGCGACATGGTCGCGTCGGGCTCGGACGACCGAACCGCTCGCATCTGGTCGCCCGACGGCAACACCCTCAAGGT
This sequence comes from uncultured Enterobacterales bacterium, assembly GCA_964604675.1. GTDB lineage: Bacteria > Myxococcota_A > UBA796 > UBA796 > CAJQPC01 > CAZSAT01. The sequence continues at coordinate 55,225 of CAZSAT010000004.1, read as the reverse complement.
CTTGACAGGCCACCAGGACGCCGTGCTCGCGGTCGCGTTCTCGCCCGACGGGCGGCGCGTGGCCACCGGCTCGGCCGACGTCTCCGCGCGGATCTGGGACGTCCGGAGCGGGCGCATGGTCTCTCGGCTCAGTGGGCACCGCGGCGCGGTCACCGCCGCCGACTACAGCCCCGACAACCGGAAGCTCGTCACCGCCAGCGAAGACGGCACCGCACGCATCTGGGACACCCGTGGCACGTCCCTGCTGATGACCCTGCGGGCCGGTGAGGGCACGGTCTACGATGCCCGCTTCTCGTCCGATGGTGACGAGGTCATCACGGCCAGCGAAGACGGCACAGCCACGATCTGGGACGCGAAGACCGGACGCGTCAACACGGTCCTCCGAGGTCACTCCGGCCCCGTGCGCGCCGCAGCGCTCTCCACGAACGATCACTTCGCCGTGACCGCGAGCGAGGACGGCACGGCCCACACCTGGGTGCTGTCCCTCGCTCGGTCCCTCCCGCGGCTCTCGAGCACCCGCGACGTGCCCACGGCTGCTACCTGGTCCGCCGACGGCGTGCTGGTGGCGCTGGGATCCCGCAACGGCGACCTGCGCATCTGGGAAGCTGGCACCGGACGCCTCCTCATGGATCAGAGCGCCCACCGCGGGCCCATCGAGGCCGTCAGCTTCTCGGCCGATGGTCAGACAATCGCATCCTCCAGCAGCGACGGCGTGCGAATCTGGAACGTGCGCACCGAGGCGGAGGTCCGCAACATCACGGTGCACAAGGGGAGCGTGACCGACATCGGCTTCTCAGACGACGGCGAGCGCCTGGTGACCACCAGCCAGGACGGCGGTGCCCGCATCTGGAGCGCAGACGGCGCCCGCACCCAGACGGTGCTGCAGGACCACGGCGACTATGTCCGAGCGGCCGACTGGGCCGGCGGCAGCGAACGGGTGGCCACCGGCGGGGACGATCGGGCCCTGAAGGTGTGGGACGCCAACACCGGCGCAGTCACGGCCAGCTTCACCGCCGAAGACTGGATCCGCGACGTGGCGCTCGCGCGCGACGGGAGCCTCGCCGCCGCCGGGGTCGAGGGCGGCACGGTCAGCATCTGGAACGTCGCCACCAAGGCCCTGGTCAAGACCTTCGACGCCCACGACACCGCCACCACGAGCGTGGACTTCTCCAGCGACGGCGAGCGTCTGCTCACGGCAGGCTCCGACGGGCGCGTGCGGGTGTGGAACACCGACGGCAGCCGCGCCTACGACGTCATTCGCACCGACGACGGCGGCGTGACCGACGCTCGCTTCTCCCCGGACGGCGGCTGGATCGTCGCCACCCTGGAGACCGGCGAAGCCCGGATCCTTCCCGGCACGCCCAACACCGCGATGGCGGTCGCGTGTGCCGCGGTGGCCGGCACCCGCAAGGGAGAGGCCTACGCCGCGGAGTGCAGCGACTACCAGTAGTCGGCTACTTTCGCTTGGCCTCGCGCACGCGGAGCGCCAACACGCCGAGCTGCTCTTCCTTGGCGCTGCTCCACTCGGGGATGGAGCGCACCAGCTCCATGGCGTGGTCCGCGCTGTCGGCTTCGGGCACCAGGTTCTGCCATCCCTCCACCTCGACGAGCTTGTCGAGGCTGGGGTAGCGGCGAACGGTGCCCACCGTGATCGAGCCGAAGTCGCCGAACTCCAAGCGGTCGCCGGAGCACATGAAGTCGTACTCGGCGGTGCACATGAGCGTGTAGACGGTCTTGTCGCCTCGTTCCATGGCCTCGAAGGCCTTGGGGTACAGGCGCGCGTCGAAGGTGGCCATGGGCCCTTCGTATTGGGTCGGGACCCTCGGCGCTACCCCTACGTAGGGCTACGGCCAGGACAGCCGAGCGCCACCGAGCACGTGGCAGTGCAGGTGGAACACGCTCTGGCCCGCGTCCTCGCCGTTGTTGACGATCAGCCGGTAGCCGCTGTCGTCCAGACCCAGCTTGGAAGCGACGTTCCGCGCCGCGAGGAGCACCCGCCCCAGCAGCTCCACGTCATCGTCGGTCGCCTGCGCGACGTTGACGACGGGCGTGCGGGGCACCACGAGCACATGGACGGGCGCCTGGGGCGCGATGTCACGAAAGGCGACGCAGTGGTCGTCCTCGTACACGATGTCCGCGGGGATCTCACCAGCGATGATCTTCTCGAAGAGTGTCATGCCGGCCTCATAGCCGGCGGCCTCGCTCGAGTCAGAAGCGCGCGGTGATCGGAAGCAAGAGCACCCCACCATCGTGGCGCGTGCCGCCGACGATCAGGGTCTTGCCCGCCTGGATGCTGACGGTGGTGTCGACCAGCTTGCCCTTGGAGCTGTTGATCACGATCCGACAGCGAGCGCGCCCGTTTTCCGTGCCCAACAGGGTGATGGATACCTCCTTGCCACCTTCCACCGAGAACTTCTTGGCCGCGTTCGCAGTGAGCTGCGCTTGCTTCTGACTGAGCACTTCGTAGTTCGAGTACTTGTACATCTCGAGCTGGCGCTCGAGCGCGGCGAGCTTGGGATCGACCGTGTTCCCGTTGTTGGTGGCGTGCACGACCGTGAGCTGCACGGTGACCTTGGACGCGGCCTCGGCCTTGCCAGCTCGCTGAGCGGCGACATCGGCACGGGATCCCGGGGCACGCTGGGCGTAGGCGTCCGCACCGGTCGACAGGGCGACCAGGGCGGCGAGGAACAGTGGCTTCAGGCGGCTCACAGCGTCGCTCCTTCTTCGTCATCGATGGGCTCGGCGATCCAGAGCACCGTGGCGTCGCCTTCCTCCTCGCCCTGCATCACCTGCACGAGGACGTCGTCACCGACCTCGAGGGACTCGATGACCACAGCCGGCTCGGCCGCATCCATCGGGAGGAGCTCGAAGGCCTCGTCGGGGGCGACCTCGATCACCTCCGCAACTTCGGCCACGTCGTGCTGTTCGGAGGGCGTGGTCGACTCGGGATCGCCCTCCCACACCAGCGGCACGACCAACAACAAGGCGGCGACCACGGCCAGCAGCGTGCCGAACGGCATGCCGAACCAGCCTCGCGCGGCCTCGAGCTCCTCGGGCTCGCTCTCCTCGAACTCGAGCGCGACCGGCTCGTCCGAGCGCAGCGCGGGCAGCGCGGCCATGATGTCGTCCGCCATGCTGGCCGCGACCGCTTCGGGAAGCGCTGCGGCTTCGGCCACGGCCTCGCGCAGGACGGGAGCGCTGAGTTCCCAGCCGGCCACGCCCTCGGGATCCTCCAGACCGATCGCCGGAGCCACGCCGGCCCAGACGCCCGAGAGGTCGGCATGCCGTGCCTCGGCCGCGATGGCTTCGCGAAGATGACGTCCCAGGTCCGCGTGACGGTTGAGCTGATCGATCAGGGCCCGATCGGCGCCGAGGGCGGTGGCGAGCACCATGCGGCGTTCGGCCGTGAGCTCGCCGTCGTGGAGGGCCGAGAGCTCGATCGAGCGCTCCTCGTCGGCATCCAGCGCCGCCATCACAGCATCGGAGACGTCGATCTGGAGGCTCTCATCCACGAGCGCTGCCTGCAAGCTCTCCGAGACCGCGTCCCAGCCATCGTCGAGGCCGAGGGCCATGAGCACCTGCGGCACGACATCGAGGGTGTCGCCACTCTGGTGGAGCACGGCGGCCCGAAGTGCGCTCCTGAGATCCTGGGCCTCGGCCAGCCGCACGTCGGCATCGGCGAGCGCCAACAGCTCCTGACGCTCGGCGCCGGAGGCCTCGTCGTCCAGCACACGCATCAACAGCGCGTCGAGGCGACCGAGCTCTGGCTGGGGGGTGGTCATGGAGCGACTCCGGGGAGGTCGTGGCGGTCACGTCCTCGTCGTTGTGTGCCCAGACGCTCGGGGCGGGCTGGCATTCGAGAAAAGATCGGCTGCCGGCGGAAGGACGCGTTCACGAGCCGAGCTGCCCCTTCAGGCGCTTCTGCATCTTGCGGCGCGCGTAGAACAGGCGGCTCATCACCGTTCCCTCTGGAATGCCGCACGCCTCGGAGATCTCCTTGTACGACAGCCCCTCCACCTCGCGGAGCACGATGATCTGCCGATGGTCCGGGCTGAGCTCGTCGAGCGCGTCGAAGATGAGGCCGTGGAGACGCTTCCGCTCGAGGTTCTTTCCCGGATCGTCCTTGCGCACCGTCGGGGAGATCGCATGGTCGCTCTCGCGACCGACCGCGTCGTCGTACTCGCCGTGGCGGTAGCGCTTGTGCTTTCGGATGTGGTCGATCGCGAGGTTCGTCGCGATCCGGTAGAGCCAGGTGTAGAAGCTGGAGTCCAGCCGGAAGCGGTCGAGGTGCTTGAAGGCGCGGATGAAGACTTCCTGGGTGAGGTCCTTCGCCTCCTCGCGATCGCGGATCATGCCCACGATGACCGCATAGACCCGGCCCTGGTAGCGCTCGACAAGGCCGCGGTACGCGGTGGGATCGCCAGCGCGCACCGCCTCGATGAGCTCTCGATCGAGCTCACGGAAGCTCTCGGCCTGGCTCGGCTTGTCACTCACTGGGCCTCCCGTGCACGGATCCTACCTGTGTTTGGACGCCCATCTCAGTGGGCGGCGTCCCAAGTGGTGCCCCAGCCGGCGGCGACGACCAGCGGCACAGCGAGCTCCGCGGCGCCGACCATCTCTTCGTTCACCAGCGCCACCAGCGCCTCGCGTTGTCCTTCCGCGACCTCGAAGACCAGCTCGTCGTGCACCTGCAACAGCATCCGGGCCTCCGGGATCTCACGCTCGAGCCGCGACTCGGTCCGGATCATCGCCATCTTGATGAGGTCGGCGGCACTGCCCTGGATGGGCGTGTTCACGGCGACACGTTCGGCGAAGCTCCGCGCCTGCCAGTTCCGCGAGGTGATGTCGTTCACGGGGCGCTGGCGGCCCCAGAGGGTGGTGGCGTAGCCCGTGTCGCGCGCACGCCCCATCGCATCGTCGATCACGCCGCGCACCTGCGGATAGCGCGCGAAGTAGGCATCGATCGTCTTCTTCGCCTCCCTCACCGTGATGCCCAGATCGCTGGCGAGGCGCGGGGGCGCCATGCCGTAGAGGATGCCGAAGTTGACCGCCTTCATCGCGCTGCGTTGGGCGGGCGTGACGGCGTCGAGCGGGACCTCGTAGATCTCCGACGCGGTGCGGCGGTGGATGTCCTCCCCGTTGCGGAAGCTGTCGACCAGCACCCCCTCGCCGCAGCAATGGGCGAGCAGACGCAGCTCGATCTGCGAGTAGTCGCAGCTCACCAGCACCTTGCCCGTCCCCGCCACGAAACAGTCCCGGATGAGGCGCCCTTCCGGCGTGCGGATCGGGATGTTCTGGAGGTTCGGGTTGGAGGACGCCAGCCGCCCGGTTGCCGCGGTGAGCTGGTCGAAGTGGGTGTGCACGCGACCGGTGAGCGGGTGGACCTTTCCCGGCAGCGCGTCGACGTAGGTGCCCTTGAGCTTCGACAGCTTCCGATGCTCGAGCACGAGCTCGGCGATGGGGTGCTCATCGGCGAGCTGGAGGAGCGTGGCGCGGTCGGTGGAGAAGCGACCGCGCTGGGCCGTGCGCTTCTTCGGCTTCAGGCCCAGCTTGTCGAAGAGCACCTCGCCGAGCTGCTTCGGAGAGCTCACGTTGAAGGCTTCGCCAGACAGCTCGTGGATCTCCGCCTCGAGCTCCGTGATGCGCGCACCGAACCGCTCCGAGAGCCCAGCCAGCTTCTCGAGGTCCACGCCGATCCCGAAGGACTCCATGCGCGCCAGCACACCGACGAGCGGAAGCTCGATCTCGTCGTACACGAAGGCCAGTCCGCGCGCGTCGAGACGCTCGCGGATGGGCGCATCGGCCAGCCAGGCCAGGAGCGCTCGCTCACAGGCCCAGGGGCCGACCGCTTCGGGCGGCAGCCCCATGAAGCGCTCGTCGGACCCGGGCGGAGGGGCCTGCGGATGATGGCCCAGGAAGCGGTCGCTCACGGCATCGATGGTGTGGGAGGCATCGGGGTCGAGCAGGAAGTCCGCGACGAGCGGGTCGCCGGCCAGGCCCTCGACAGGGACGCCGATCGCGCGGAGGTTGGCGATGAGGCGCTTGCTGTCGAAACAGACCTTCTTCACCCAGGGCTCGGACAACACCGGACCCAGCACCTCGCGAACCGCCTCGATTCCGAGCCCGGCCAGCACGTTGAGGGACACGTAGGCCGCCTGGCTGGGCGACCACGCCACCGCAAGCCCGACGAGGTGCGCGGCGCGGTCGTCGGAGCCAGCGTCGTCGAGGATGGCATGCAGTCCCAGCCGTTCGGCCCCGGCCACGGCGGCCCCGAGCTTCCTGAGCTGCGCGACGTCCTGCACCAGCTGCACACCGGAGAGGTCGACCTCGACTGCGTCGGCCTTCTGATCGTCTTCGAGGGTCTTGAGCCAGCCCGTGAACTTCCAGCGGAAGAAGAGCTCGCGCAAGGTCTCGGTGTCCTGCTCCTTGCGCTCGAGATCCGCCAGGCTGAGCCCGAGGTCGGCGTCGGTCTTGATGGTGGCGAGCTCGCGACTCAAGAACGCCATGTCCTTGTGCTCGCGGAGGTTCTGCACGCGCTTCTTGCCCGTCACCTTGTCGAGGTTCTCGTACACCGCCTCGATGGTGCCGAACTCCGAGATCAGCTTGCCGGCGGTCTTCGGACCGATCCCCGGGACTCCCGGGATGCCGTCGGAGCTGTCACCCATCAGGCCCAGCACCTCGGTCACCTTCTCGGGCCCGACGTAGAACTTCTTCTCGACGGCGGCCCGATCGATCCAGGCCTCCTTCATGGGGTCGTAGACCCGGACCTCGGAGGTCATCAGCTGGTAGAGGTCCTTGTCGCCAGTGACCAGCACGACCTCGATCTCGTCCGACGCGAACTGGGTGGCCAGCGACCCCATGAGGTCGTCGGCCTCGAGCTCCTCGTCGACCAAGAACGGTAGCCCCCAGGCCTCGACGATCGGCCCGAACCACTGCCACTGCTCCTTGAGCTCGGGCTCCATGTCGGGCCGATGGCCCTTGTAGTCGGCGAACACCGACTTGCGAAAGCCGGGAGCCAAGGAGTCGAAGCACACCACCAGCAGGTCGGGCTCGTGCTCCCGTTCGAGCTTCCGCAGCATGTTGCAGAAGCCGAGCAGGGCACCGGTGGGGAAGCCGCTGGTGGTCATGCGCGGCATGGCGAAGAAGGCGCGGTACGCGTGGTTCGCGCCGTCGACCAGGTACAGCTTCCGGGGCACGAGGCCCTCCTCGAACGACTAAGCCGACGTGCCCAGGGCACGCATGGCGGCGGCTTCGGCCGCAAGGCGGGCGCCCAACAGGCGGTACACGGGCATCACGTCGGCGGCGTTCGCGATGACACCCGCGACCTTGTCGGCGCCGTCCATCACGCCGGGCAGGTACTGCTTCGCGCTCGCCGCCACAGGCTCGGTGTACTTCGACGCGTGCTCGACCACCCGGTTGAGCTGGCCCTTCATCTCCATGAGCATGGCCTTCACGCCGCCCACCTCATCGCCGCCCGCAAGGGCCGTGAAGCTCGAGGTGCCAGCGTCGCCGTGCTTCGAGAAGAGGTCCTCCAGCAGGTTGCCCGTGCCCGACAGCGCGTTGTCCGCGAAGGGCAGGGCGACCTCGATCGAGCCGTAGTACACGGCGAGCGCCTGACCAGCCGGGTTGGTGCGGAAGGCTTCCACCTTCTCGGCCGTGGTGCCGGGGTAGGCCTTCCACACCATGTAGGCCAGACCGAGGGCCTTGAGCACGGCGTCGTTGCGCTGCTGGGTGTCGGTCTCGAGCACGTCGGAGGTGCGGTTGCCCTTGAACAGCTGCCACGCCACCGACAGCCCGGTGGCGATCGCGTAGCCGGAGTCGCCGACGTCCATCAGCCGCGCCATCCACAGCACGCGGCCGATCTCAGGGTCCTCCGCGGCGATGCGACGCGCTTCGGCGATCTCGGCGGCGGAGGCGTCGGGCTTGAGCGCACGCACGGCGTCGTCCACCGAGGCGTAGTGCCCGAGGTCGGGGCTGTAGGGCACCACCTTGAAGATGCCCTTGACCAGCTTGAAGGTCTTGGCGTCGGCGGGGAACTCGTCGAGGAAGTCCTGGATGGCCAGCTCGTTGGACATGGGGTCGCTCCGTACAGCGTGGGGGCGAATCCCGTAACCAACGAGCGAGGTTTGACCACGGCTGTCGTCGGGGTAGAGGATCGGGTCCCGGAGGACGGCATGGCCCACGACATCGACGAAGCCCTCAGCAGCTTCGCAGACGACAGCTACACGGTGCGGCTCTGCCGGGGGGTGTTCAAGATCCTGCCTTTCTCGCCGGAGCTGGACGGGTGGCACAGCCTCGACGAGTGCGTGGCCTTGCTGGAACCCCGCGCAGGTGACAAGGCTGCGGCGCGCGCGAGGGAGATCGCCCTGCAGCCCGGCCCCCAATCGGTGCTCAAGACCGCGGACCGCCTCGACAGCGCCGACAAGGTCATCTCGATGTACACCGGGGTCAGGGGCGCGGTGAAGCTCTTCAAGTCGAAGAAGGGCGAGCGGGCCGCCGCGCTGGAGACCGACAGTCCTCAGGCCACCGATGCGGTGCTCAAGGGCCTGGGCGTCGCCTGGATCGTGCACAGCCTGTTCGAGGGCAGCCTGAAGGAGAAGGCCGCGGCCTTCGGTGAGCTGAAGTCCGGGCGCAACCTGGCCACCTACTACGCGGCCATCGAGGTCGGCCTGCCCTTCTCGGACAATGCGCTCCTCGGCGCCGGAGGTTTCCTCGGGAAGCTGTTCTCGAAGCACGAGCAGAGCCAGGCCGCCAAGCTCGCCACCGTCGCTGGCGGCAACGCCTCCGAGGCGGTCGGCATGATGCACGAGATGATGGGACCGATCGAGAGGATGGTCTCCGCCTCCCGCCAGTACCTGGGCGCGGTCGCAGACACTGCGTCCAACACCATGCCCGGCGCGCTCGACGTCGCCGACAAGGCCGCGGGCGTGGTGGCCACGGGCGCCGACCTGCTGCCGGTCTACCGCTACCTCGTGGCGCGGCTGGTGGCGGAGTACTGCGCCACGAAGGCCCTGGAGGAGGTGGGCTTCGAGGTCGAGGCCGAGATGGCTCCGGTCCCCGAGGTGAAGGTCACCCAGTCGGCTCCCGCGCTCGCTGCTGCGACGCAGGATGACGTGCCGCCGAAGAGCGGCGGCGTGATGAAGACCCTGGTGCTCGCCGCAGCCGTTGCGGTGCTGGGTTGCGCAGGAGCGACGGCCATGTTGTTGGGAGGCGGCGAAGAGGTCGCTGTGGTCGACGACGGCAGCACGACGGACGAGGGTGCCAGCGCCGGGTCCGACGCATCCAGCGGTTCGAACGATGCCACCAGGGGCGGCTCGGGCAACCGCGACAAGGCCCGGGACCGGCGCTCGGGCGGCGGCCGCAAGGGCCGCTGACGTGAGCCGGGCATCGCTCGAGCGCACGCTCGCCGACTACGACCCCCAGAAGCTCACCGTGAAGCTGGTCGGGACCATCCTGGGGTCCATCCCCTTCGCACCGCCGACCAAGGCCTACACCGACCTCGCAGGGGCGCTGGCCTTCGAGCACGCCGACGCCCCCGAAGGCGTGCTGGAGCGCGCGATCGCGCTCGCAGCCGAGAAGCCCGTGGCCGACGCCATGAAGGTGGCGAAGGTGCTCGACACGTCGAGCACCGGCCTCTCGATCTTCACCGGTCTCCAGAGCGCCATGGCCTTGTTCGGCAGAGGCGCAGAACCCACCAAGGCCGCTGTGCAGCAGAAGGCCGACGCGGCGATGAAGGCGATCGGCCTCGGCTTCGCCATCCACCGGTTGTTCCCGGAAGGCCTGCTCGACCGCATCGAGGTCGTGCAGAGCCTGCCCGCCGGGCGCACCCTGCTCGTCTACTACGGCGCGGTGGAGGTGGCGCTGCCCTTCGTCGTCGAGGTCAACGCCGACGACAGCCACCACTTCGTCACGCAGCTCCTGCAGAAGCACTCCGCAGGTCCCCTCGCCAAGCTGGCGCCCGCGATCGGACAGGAAGGGCTGAAGGGCGCACAGGGCGCCCTCGGTGAGATGCTCGGCTTGTTGGACAAGGTCGTGGACCACACGATCCAGCACGTCGATGCCATCGCAGGGCACGCCACCCAGATCCTGCCGAAGAGCTTCGGCAAGGGCGACGCGGCGGAGCTCGTCGCGACCGGTGCCGACGCGCTCCCCGTCTACCAGTGGCTGGTGGCCCGGCTGATCGTGGAGAGCCTGCTGTACCGCGCCCGGGAAGAGCTCGACCCGGACTTCCCTCCCCCGCCGCCCGAGCCGCTCCCCGAGTCCGACGACCCCTTCGCCCAGCCCACGCCGCCGCCCACCGATCCCTTCGCCCTGCCCACAGACGCCGGCACGACGGAAGCTGGCGGCAACCCCTTCGCGGACGCGGCCGACGCGTCCAACCCCTTCGCGCCGGCCGACGATCCGAAGCCCTTCACCCCCGCACCGGACGTCAACCCCTTCGCGCCAGCCGCGGCGGTTGCTGCAGCATCGGCGGTCAACCCCTTTGCCGCGCCCGAGCCGGTGACCCAGGCCGCGCCGGTCGTCTCGGGGGCCTGGGCCCGCGGCACGGCGATCTGGGTCATCGGATCCACAGGCGCCGCCGCGGAGCTGCCGGCGGAGCTGGACGACCTGACCGGACCGACGGGCCCCGCCCCCGCCTTCGAGGTCGACGGGGACGCGATCGTCGTCGACGGGCAGCGCTTCGAGCCGGCCCTCTGGGATCTGACGGGCGAAGTCCTGGAAGGCACCTGGACCGACGGCACCAACCGCCTCACCCTGGCCGCCGACAGCGCCTGCAGCGGGACATGGGGCGAGGGCTTCTACGCTCTCGGGCCGGGCTGCATCCGGTTGAACACCGCGTCGGGGCAGGTCGATCTACCCCTGCTCACCACGCTGCTCCCCGAGCTGGTCGCGGCCGAGCGGCTCTTCGTGGGTGGACACACGCTGGACCGGGCGTGAGCTACTCCGCCTGGGCGCACACGTCCGCGCACGCGGCCGGGTAGTTCTCGGCCCGGTCCTCACCGCAGCCAAGCTCCTGGAGGCCCGCAACGCACTCCTTGGCGGCGTTGGCGTCGTAGTCCTGGCAGGCGTCTTCGTCCTCGGTGGACCAGGCGGCGTACTCCCCGAGGCAGTCGTCGACCGAGTCGAAGCCCAGGGTTCCGAGCAGCTCGCAGCGGTCGTACCAGTCGCAGTTCGCCTGCGCGAGATCGGCGGTGTACTTGTCCTGCGTGTAGCAGCCACAGACCAGGAGCACGGCGGGTGTGAGCCAACGCATAGGGGCGCCTCCAGATGGTAGAGGTATCGCCACGGAGGCACGGACGTGTCAAGAGTCGGGCACAACCGGGTGCTGTTGACACGCGATCCGGCGGGCAATGCCCGGCTTCGAGATGGGCTCGTGGACGCGGGCTGCGACGTCGTCGAGGTTCCCCTGGTGCACCTGGTGAGCCTGGAGGCGGATCTTCCGAGTCCGGGTGACGGTGACATCGTCGTGTTGACCTCGCGGCGCGCGGCGTACGAAGCGCTCCGGCGGTGGGGGCCCGACACGCTGGCGCGCACGCGGGTCGCGGTGATCGGCTCCGCGACCGGGCGCGTGCTCGGTCCCCTGAAGCCCGCGTTTCGGCCGGCGCGCGCCACCGCGAACGACCTCGCAGCGCTGCTCGCGGATCACGTCCGCGGACACACCGTGCACTTCCCGTCGGCCGAACGCGTGACGGGGGGGCTGGAGGCGGCGCTGGGAGCGGCCGGGGCCATGGTGGTCCGGACCCCGGTCTACGCCAACCGTCTGCCCGAGGGAGCGCAAGCCAGGCTCCACAGCGCCTTGCCGGTCGACCTCGTCACGCTTGCCAGCGCGAGCGCCGCCCGGCGTCTCGCACGCCTGGCGCCCGGCCTGACGACCGGGGTTGTCGCGATTGGGCCCTCCACGGCGGCGGCAGCCCTGGCCGCCGGTCTGGACGTCGTCGGAGTGGCTGAGCCGCCGTCGGTCGGCGGGCTGCTGGCCGCCACCCTGGGTGCGCTCAGCCGCAGTAGGCCGCCGTCAAGTCCTTCGTGAGGTTCTTCTGGTGGCTCTCCAGGGTGCCACCGCCGATCTCGATCAGCTTGGCGTCGCGGAGCAGCCGCTCCACCGGAAACTCCACGCAGTAGCCGTTGCCCCCGAGCACCTGCATCGCAGCGTCGGCCACCCACTTGCCCACCGGCCCCGCGAAGAGCTTGGCGGCGTCGCTGCCGATGCGGTTCCGCTGGTCGGGCCCCACGCGCGCAGCGACGGCGTAGATCAGGCAACGGGCCGCCTCGGTCCTGGCGTAGCTCTCGGCGATGTACCGCTGAATCTGGCCGTAGCGGTTGATCGGCGATCCGAAGCTGACCCGTTCGTTGGCGTAGCGGACCATGATGTCGAGGCAGCGGTCCGCGATGCCCAGCGACTGCGCCGCGAGCGTGAGCCGCTCGATCTCGAGGTTGCGCATCATGTGGGTGACCCCACCTCCCTCGACGCCGAGCAGGTTCTGGACCGGCACCTCGCAGTCGTCGAAGTACAGCTCGCTCATGGTGCTCGCGCGCATGCCCATCTTGGGCATCTTCTTGCCGCTCGAGAAGCCCTTGCAGCTTCGGTCGACCACGAAGGAGGTCAGTCGGCCGTCCACCTTGGCGTAGACGAGGAAGACGTGCCCCTCGGGGCCGTTGGTGATGAAGGTCTTGGTACCGTTGAGCACGTACACATCGCCGTCGCGCACCGCAGTGGTCTGCATGCCCAACACATCGGTGCCGTGGCCCGGCTCGGTCATCGCCATGCCAGCCACGTGCTCGCCCGAGAGCACCCCCGGCAGGAAGCGCTCCCTCTGCTCGTCGTTGCTGCAGTGCGCGAAGTTGTTCACGAAGAGCATGGCGTGCGCCAGGTAGGCGAGGCAGAAGCCCGGATCGCTCTTCGAGAGCTCGTGGTGCGCGATGACCGCCGCCACGGCGTCCATGCCCGCGCCGCCCCAGTCTTCCGAGACGGTGATGCCCAACAGGCCCAGCTCACCCAGCTTCCGGAGGAGCTCCACGTTGAGCTGCCCCTTCTGATCGAAGGCCTCGGCCTGGGGCTCCACCTCGGCCGCGGTGAACTCCGCGACCAGCTCGCGCAACATCCGGTGCTCGTCGGTCGGGTTCAGAAGGCCCTGGTCGATCGCCAACGACATGCTCCCTCCTCGGGGGGCTCCCGTAGCGAGCCGTGGGGGCCATGGTCAAGCGTGGAGGCTACGATGCTCTCCAGAGGAGACGACGATGCTGATCCTGGCCCTGGCCGCATGTGGCCCCGACGACGCGAGCTTCCCGGATGGCGGCGGTGGCGAGTACACCGGTGGCTGTGAGCTCGAGGGCTACGAGCCCGTCACCGACACCTCCGCAGTGATGGATGGCTTCACCTTCACGGTCGACGACGTCGCCGAAGCCATGCTCGGCGACTGGATCGGCGAGCTCAACGTGATCGAGTCGGGAGACGCCGAGGACGCCACGCTGACCTTCGGCGAACCCGCCGCGATCCAGGCCTGGTACTACAGCGACGGGAGCGCCGACGGCGGCGACTGCACGCCCGCCTACATGGTCGAGCTGGCCGTCACCCTCGACACCGACGACGAGGCGCTGGACGGCGACACCTGGTCACCGGTGCAGATCGTCGCCGACAGCCTCGACGGCGTGAGCTTCGAGGCCGATCTGGCGATGGCCGACATCGCTGGCACCGCGGCCCCCAGCTCCTTCGACGCCGAAGACTACGAAGACGTGTGGCTGACCATGACCGCGACCTTCACGGACGCTGCCTGGGGCGGAAGCCTCGACTTCGCGGCGAGCACGCCGGACGACGCCGACACCGGCGACACCGGCGACACCGGCGCGTCCGACGACACCGGCGACAAGGGCGACACCGGGGACACCGGTTCGGGGGGCGAGAAGGCCGAGGCCAGCGCCTCCTACGGCAGCTTCTCCTTCACGCGCTGACCCGGTCCACGAGCTGTTCGGCCACCGCCCGGCCGAGCGCGTCCGCGCGACTGGCCGGCGCGGTGGCGACGATGCGTTCCACGGGGCCACCGTCCTCGCGCCCGAGGGCGGCGTGCAGGGTGATCAGGTCGCCGTCGAGCGCGGACCACGCCGCAGCGGGCACGCTGCAACCGCCACCCAGCGCTGCGAGGAAGGCCCGCTCGGCAGTGATCTGCAGGCGGGTGGCCGGATGGTCGATCCGCTGAACGAGCCCGATCACCTCGGGACGCTGCGCGCACTGGACCGCCAGCACACCCTGCCCGGGAGCCGGAACGAAGCGCCGAGGATCCAGACGCTCGCCCGGGACGTCGAGCGCCAGCCGGTCGAGCCCCGCCGCAGCCAAGACGATCGCCTGGTAGGGGCCCTCACGCAGCTTCCGGAGGCGGGTGTCGACGTTGCCACGGATGCCGCGGATCTCCAGGTCCGGGCGCACATCCTTCAACAGCGCGGACCGGCGCGCGGAGCCGGTGCCGACCACACTGCCCGACGGCAGCGCCTGCAGCGCGGAGCCCACGAGCACATCGCGGGCGTCGACCCGTTCCGGGTGAGCAGCGAGCACGAGGCCTTCGGGATCGTCGGTGGGCAGATCCTTCAGCGAGTGCACCGCCAGATCGATCGAGCCTTCGCGCAGCGCTTGTTCCAGCTCGAGCGTGAAGAGGCCCTTGCCACCCACCTCCGCAAGGGGCCGATCCTGCACGCGGTCCCCCCGGGTCGAGAGGATCTTTAGCTCCACGGGCAGTCCCGTGACGCGTCGAAGGGCCTCCGCCACGTGGCCGGTCTGCGTGGTGGCCAGCTGGCTGCCGCGGGTGCCGATCACGAGCTTCTTCACTCTTCCCCCTCGAAGACCTGTCCCAACACGCCCAGGGCGCTGTCATCACCGTACGCCCCCGCCTTCCGGGCCACCTGGATGGGATGGTGCAGGAAGCGCTTGAACATCGACCGCGTCATCGCCCGCACGACGTCGCGCTGTTCCGCGGTCATGGTGGCGAGCACCGCCTCGCTGCGTGCCAGCTCGGCCACACGCGCCGACTCCGCCCGCCGGGTCATCGCAGCGATGATGGGGTCGGCGGACCGGGCGCCCAGGCTCTGGTAGCAGCGCTGGGCCTCGGACCGCACGATGTCTTCGGCCAGCTCGGCCTCCTGCTTGCGCCGCTCCATGCCCTGGGCGGCCACGCGAGACAGGTCGTCGACGTTGAACACGAAGGCACCCTCGAGATCGTTGCAGGCGGGATCGATGTTGCGCGGCACCGACAGGTCCACGCAGAAGAGCGGTCGGAAGCGCCTGGTGCGCATCACCCGGCCGAGCACCTTGCGGGTGAGCAGGTGTTCCGTGCTCCCGGTGGAGGTGAGCACGATGTCGACCTGCTCCAGGTAGCGCTCCAGCTGGTCGAGGTGCGCAGCCGTGCCACCGAAGCGCTGCGCGAGCTCCACCGCCCTGGCGTAGGTCCGGTTGGCGACCACCAGCTCCTCGACGCCATGGTCGAGCAGGCTCCGGGCCACCAGCCGACCCATCTCCCCCGCGCCCACCATCAAGCCGCCCCGGCCTTCGAGCTTGCCGAACACCTGCCGCGCGAGCTCCACCCCCGCGCGGCCCATCGACACAGGCTCGCGGCCGATGGCGGTCTCGGTCCGTACCCGCTTGGCGACGGTCAACGCCCGACGCATGAGCAGGTGCAGGATGCGCCCGGCGGAGCGCGCGTCCTCGGCGCCGCGGAAGGCTTCCTTCACCTGGCCAAGGATCTGCGGTTCCCCCAGCACCATCGAGTCGAGCGACGACGCCACACGGAACAGGTGCGTGACGGCCTCGACGCCAAGGTGCCGGTAGAGGTGAGGCTCCAGCTGACGACGGCGCATGCCGCGCCACCGGGCGAGGTGATCGATCAGCCGCTGCTCGTCCGAGGGCACGAGGGCGTAGAACTCCACCCGGTTGCACGTGGACAGGATCACGGTCTCGGGAACGTCGGCCCGGCGGAGCTCTTCGTAGTGCACGGAGAGCTGATCGGAAGCGACCGCGAAGCGCTCCCGAAGCTCCACGGGTGCGGTGCGGTGGTTCAAGCCCACACACGCCAGCTCGAACTCGCCGATCATCCGTGCCACCCCATGGCGACACCCAGCCCGATGAGGCCGACCACGAGGCCCGCGAAGCCCACCACCGAGAAGCCGGCGGCGAGCCGGCCGCGCCAGCCGCCCACGACCCGCACCTGCACGGCGACGAAGTACCAGGCCCACACCACCAGCGTGGACCAGACGGTCGCACCGAGATCCCGCGGGCCCGTGAGGGACGTGGCCCAGATCCCCCCTGCGGCGATGCCCGACGTCAGGGCCGCGAAGCCGAACAGGATGAAGCGCGTGTTGAGCTGGTCGAGCACCGTGAGCGAGGGCAAGCGGCCCAGGCTGGCCAGGCGCTTCTGCTTCAGACGCCGGGCGACGACCAGGTAGACGACGCTCACCCCGAAGGAGAGCCCGAAGGCCGCCAGCCCGCAGAGGAGGGCGAGCACGTGGAGCGGGAAGAGCACCGACCACTCGGCGGTGCTGGCCGGTTCGAACTCCCCTGGCAGCAACAGCGCGACGGCCAACAGGACGACGGCGAGCGGCAGCAGGAAGAGGCTGAGCCCCCGGCCCGACGTGGCGCGGTGTGCGTACAAGGTGCCGCACGCCACCAACAGAGCGAGGAACAGAAGGCTCGAGGCGGGATCGTAGACGGGGAGCTGACCGAGGCGGACGCCATGGTCGGCGAGCGCCACCGCGTCCAACGCCACGCCGAGCGACACGAGGGGAACGACCAGCCTTGCGAGGCCCGGACGGTCCGGCGCCAACCGCAGGCCAGCGGCAGCGAGCCAGCTCAGGAGCGCTGCGATGAGGAGGGACGAGTCCACGTGGTTCCAGCGGGGAAGCGCTCAACGCTTCCCGAACAGCCTCCCCACTATCTCGCCGACATCCGCGTTCAGGAGGCCCTTGGGCTCCTCCTTTCCACCCTTGCCCTTTCCGCCCTTCTTGCCCTTCGCCGCCGGCTTCTTCAGCGGTGCCCTGCGCTCGGTCGGCGCGTCGCCCTGGCGACGCTCGTAGAGACGGATCTCACGGTGGGCCTCGGCGTGTTCCTCGTTGATCTCCACCGCGTTCCGGAACGCGTCCATGGCCTCCTTGTTGCGAGCACCGAGCTTCAGGAGCTGGCCCCGGTAGTAGTGGGCATCGGCGACATGGCGCCCCTTCTCCATCTCGATCTCGACCATGAGCTCAGCGGCCTTCACCGGGTCGAGCTCCCGCAACACGCCCTGCATGTAGAGGCGCAACATCTGGATCCGCCCATCCTCCGGGTCGTCCTTCGCAGCGGTGTCCAGCTTGGCGAGCGCGCCCTTGAAGTCGCGGTGGGCGATGAGCTTTTCGGCCTGTTGACGGAAGACCGACGCGCGCGTCTTGGCGAGCGGGTCGACGAAGGACTCACCGCGCGCCTGAGTGCGGAGCCGCTCGACCTCGACCTCGACCGCTCGCGGGTCGCGCATGTGCGCATAGGCCGCCCGGAGCGCCGCAAAGGTCTCGCCGGCGGCCGACTGGAGCGCCGCAGGACGCCCCACGAAGGAGTCCGGGTGGTACTTCCTGCCCACCTTGCGGAAGCCTTCCGCCACCTGCTCCGGCGTGATCACACCGGTGACCTTCACCGGATCGATGCCGAGCGTGTGGAGTGGAGACTGGTGCTCGAAGCGCTTGCGCCTCTTGACCAGCTTCGCGACCTCCGCCTCGACATCCTCTGGGAGCTCCATGTCCTCGGTGGCGGGATCCTCGACGTCTTCCTCGTCGGCGACCTTCGGCGGGGCGCTGAGCACGAGCACGCCGACCCGCAAGAGGAACTCCACGCTGACGAGCGCGCGGTCGTAGCGCTCCGAGGTGCCGTGGCTCACGACCGTGACGAGCTCGCGGAGGGACGGGAGCTTCTTGGAAGCGCGGAGGACGCGGGCCTCGACGGAGCCGAGGTCCTGGCCCGTCCAGGCGCCCGGGAACACCGAGGAGACCCGGTAGTCGAAGAGCGGCTCGATGAGCTGTCGCACCTGCAGGGCGCTGCGCTCGGCTTCCAGGCCCGCGAACAACAGCTGCGGCACCGCCAGGGGGACCGGCCAGGCGCCCGCTGGGGGCTGGTGCTCGACGAAGCTGGCCTCCAGCTCCTTCTGGGAGGAGAGCCGCACCAGGTGCCGACCGATCTGGATCGCCGCGGCCTCCATCGCTTCGTCGGCGCGGGCTCCGTGCCGGGCGGCGAGCGCGATGTCGTCCATCAGCCGACCGCAGAAGGGCACGGTGTCGGGAAGGTCGAGGTCGCCCATCAGGCTGCCGAGGCCCGACGCGTGGACCACCCGGCCCTCCGCCACGACGATCTCGGCGTCGAGATCGTCAGAGCGCAGGTGCAGTGTGCCCGACAGACGCGCGGCGTACGCGTCGAACAGGGCACGGGTGGGCTTCGGCGCCTTCATGTCAGCACAACCTTACCTTGCTTGCGGCATCGGCTGTGCTTAGGAAGACCCACCGCCCAAGGAGAGCCAGATGGCCGACAACGTGATCAACGCCACCGACCAGAACTTCAAGGACGAGGTGCTGGGAAGCAGCGTGCCCGTGCTCGTGGACTTCTGGGCCGTCTGGTGCGGGCCGTGCAAGGCGATTGCGCCGGTGGTCGAAGGCCTCGCCGGCGAGTTCGACGGCCGCGCCAAGGTCGCCAAGATGGACATCGACAAGAACCCCGGCACGCCGATGAAGTACCACGTGCGCAGCATCCCCACGCTGCTGGTCTTCAAGGACGGCCAGGTGGTCGGGCAGCTCGTGGGCGCCCATCCCAAGGCCAAGATCCAGGCGCTCCTCGAAGGCGCTCTGTAGCCCTCCGGCCGTGCTCAGCTCAGCAGCTCGGGCTCGGCCAGCGCACCACACGCACCCAGCACGGCCACGTCGCTGGGGGCATCGGCCGTGACCACCGCCAGCCCCGTCTCGCGCCGCAACCAGGCGTCGAGCCCGGACAGACGGGCAGCTCCCCCGGTCAGCACCACACCTCGATCCGCGATGTCGGCCGCGAGCTCGGTGGGGGTGTGTTCGAGCGCGGCGCGCAGCGCGGCCACGATGCCCGCGAGCTGGGGTGCGAGCGCCTGACGGACCAGCGCTGCCGGCACCGTGGCCGCCCGCGGCAGGCCGGTGTCGACGCAGCGCCCCCGCACCGCCAGCTGACGGTCGGCGTCGCGGCGCGGTGTGATGGCCGCACCGAGCTCGCGCTTCAGCTGCTCGGCGCTCACGGGCCCGACCCTCACTCCGAGCTCTTCCGCGACCGCCCGTGCGACCAGCCGATCGAGAGCGTCGCCGCCCTGCTCCACGGTGCGCGCATGGACCACACGACCCATGGACAGCACAGCCACGCGCGTGGTGCCCGCGCCGAGGTCGACGACCATCGAACCGCGGGGGCGCATGACCGGCAGGCCAGCGCCCAGCGCGGCGGCGAGGGTGCCGTCGAGCAGGTGGACCTGCCGCGCGCCAGCCGCCTCGGCCGCCTCCCGGAGGGCGCGCTGCTCGACGTCGGACATCGTGTACGGCACACAGAGGACCACCCGGGGGCTCACCACTGGGTAGGCACCGGTGGCGAGACGCATCAACCTCCGCAGCAGGGCCTCGGCCAACTCGAAGTCGGTGATCACGCCCGCGCGCATGGGGTAGATGGCGTCCATGTCGCGGGGCGTGCGACCGACCATGTCGTGTGCCGGCTCACCGACGGCCACGAGCGAGCGCTCGTCGCCTCGGTAGCGCAGGGCGACCACGCTCGGCTCCTTGCACACGACACCGCGGCGTGGAACCGCCAGCCGCGTGTTGGCGCTGCCGAGATCCACTGCGAGATCGTGGGAGAGGGCACCCAGCATGCCCGTGAGCATCTTGCCGACCATGCAGTCCGCTAACGCGGGATACGTTCCCCGCCCCTCGGAGTCGGAGCCCCCCATGCGCATCCCCCGTCCGGTTGCCTGGGCCGCCCTCGCGCTCGGCGTCGCGGCCTGCTCGAAGGTGCCCTACACCGGCCGCCGCCAGTTCAACCTGCTCCCCGACGACCTGATGGTCGGCATCGGGAAGATGTCGTACGTCTCCTCCCTCGACGGCGAGACCCTCGAGAAGGGCACCGACGACACCAGGACCGTCAAGCAGGTCGGCCAGGCCATCGCCACGGCGTCGGGCGAGGACTACGACTGGGAGTTCAAGCTGATCGACGACGACGACACCATCAACGCCTGGTGCCTCCCGGGCGGCAAGGTCGCTGTCTACAGCGGCCTCCTACCCGTCGTGGAGCACGAGGCCGGGTTGTCGTTCGTGCTCGGCCACGAGGTCGGCCATGCGCTCGCCCACCACGGCGCCGAGCGGCTCTCGCAGCAGGCCGCCGCCCTGGGCGGCCTGGCCGGACTCTGGCTCTACCTCGACCGAAAGACCGAGCTGTCGGGGGAGCAACAGGCCATCCTGCTGGCAGCGCTCGGCGTGGGCACCCGGGTGGGGGTGCTCCTGCCCTTCTCCCGCACCCACGAGAAGGAAGCCGACGTCATCGGACTCCTGACGATGGCCGGTGCCGGTTACCCGCCGGAGCAGTCGCTCGGGGTGTGGACACGCATGGCCGACGCCAGCGAGTCGAGCGTGCCCACGTTCCTGTCGACCCACCCGTCGAGCGAACAACGCCAGGCCAACCTCAACGATTGGATGGACCAGGCGAAGAAGCGCTACGAGCGCAACAAGCAGAAGGTCGGCGGCGACACCACCACGCCGCGCTGGTAGCACGTTACGCGGGGCGTCGATCCAGGACTGGTGAGAGAAGACATGGGCGTGATGGAACAGATCCGTGGTGGCACGGACTCCAGCCTGATGAAGTTCGTGCTGATCGCGATCGTGATCACGTTCGTCTTCTGGGGCATCGGCGGCTCGGGCGACACGTCCACGGTCGTGGCCACGGTCAACGGTGAACGCATCACCGACACCGAGTTCACCCGACGGCTACGGCAGGCCTCGGCCAGCCAGTCGCGCACGATGTCCGACGCCGAACAGGCGCAGCTCCGAGAGCAGGTGCTCAACGGCATGATCGAGGAGCTCACCCTGCTGCAGGAAGCGGATCGCCTCGGCATCCAGGTCTCCGACGACGAGATCGCGTGGGAGATCCGCCAGATCGACGTGTTCCGGGATGATCGAGGCAGCTTCTCCTTCGAGCAGTACGAGCGCCACCTGGCCCGCATGGGGCTCACCAAGGGCCAGTTCCAGGAACAGCTGCGGCGCAGCCTGACCCTGCGGCGCCTCCTGGGCCTGGCCGCCATGGCCGTGCACGTGCCCCCCGGCGAGATCGAGGACTACTACGTCGACCTCAACACCCGGGTCGACCTGCGCTGGGCTCGGTTCCGGAACAGCGACCTGCTCGACGACACCGTGCCCACACCCGAGGAGCTCGCCGCCTGGCAGGCCGAGCACGCAGAGGCCCTGAAGCAGAGCTACGACGACCAGCTCGAGAAGCGCTTCACGGCGCCTCGAACGGCGACGATGCGCACGATCCTGCTCCGCAATGACATCGAGGGCGTGTCCGAAGAAGGCGTGATGAAGAAGGCGGGCGACATCCGGCAGCTCGCCCTGGAGGGCGCGGACTTCGCCGAGCTCGCCCAGAAGTGGTCGGAGGATCTGTCCGCCCGGAAGGGCGGCGACATCGGTACGCAGGAGGAGGGCAAGCTCGACCCCGCCATCGCGGAGAAGGTCTTCGAGACCGAGGCCGGCCAGATCACCGAGGTGATCGAGACCAGCCGGGGCTTCCAGGTCGTCCAGGTGCTGGCGCGCACGGAATCCGTGGTGACCTCCTTCGACGACGCGATCGTCGAGTTGGCGACCGAGGCGATCCAGGCCGACCGGGCGCCCGCGCTGGCAGCGGCCTACGCCGAGGAGTTGCTCGCGGAGTGGAAGGCTGCCGGCTTCGCGCCCATCTCGGTGCTCGACGCTCAGGGCATCGCGGTCCAGGACAGCCCCGGCGTGGCGCTGTCCTCCGGCACCGTGCCTGGCCTGCCCGCCGGAGACGAGATCCTCGCAGCGGCCGAGAGCGCGGTCGCCGGCCAGGTGCTCGACCAGGTGTTCACCTCCGCCGACGCCTGGATGGTGGCGCAGGTCACGGGCCGCGACGACGCCGACATGGACGCCTACGCCGACCAGGCCGGAGAGCTGCGCACGATCGTGACGTGGCAGAAGCGCCAGGAGTTCGCCGTGGACTACCGCAACGAGCTCGTCGCCCAGGCCAGCGTCGAGCGCTGAGCGCCCCTCAACGAGCAGACGGAGTGAGCCGTTGAGCGGGGGGTGACCCTGCTCTTCGTCCTCTCGAGCTGCACCTCCACCGCGACCTTTGCCCCGGTGGCCGACGCAGGCGCCGACCAACAGGTCCTGCTCGGCGAGCCGGTCTCGCTCGACGGCACCAACAGCCACGACCTGGACGGGACGGTCGAGAGCTGGTCCTGGCGGCTCGTGCTGGCGCCTCGCGGATCCACCACCTCGCTGACCGACGCCGAGGGCGCCGGGCTCACCCTGACGCCAGATCTCGCTGGCGTGTACGTGGTCGCCCTGCAGGTGACCGACGACCAGGGCGAGGTGTCGGCGCTGGACCTCGCGAACATCACGGTCGGCTCGGGCAACGCCGCGCCCACCGTCGAGCTCACGGCCAGCGCCACCGACGTGGTGCCTCGGGCGCTGGTCGCGCTCACCGCGAGCGGCCGCGACCCCGAGGGGGAGGCCCTGAGCTGGGAGTGGTCGGTCCAGGCCGCCCCGGCGGCGACCGAGGCCACGATCGAGGGCGGCGACACCGAGGCCAGCTTCGTGCCCGACGTCGGAGGCGTGTACGTGCTCGGCGTGCGCGCGACCGACGGGACGAGCTGGTCCCAACGCGCCGACGTGGTCGTCTCCGTGGACAGCCCGGACGAGAACGATCCGCCCGTGGCCCGGTGTTCGGCGCCCGAGGACGACGTCGAGGTGGGCGTGTCGGCGGCCCTCGACGGGACGGGCAGCGTGGACCCCGAGGGCGCGCCCCTCGGCTACGCGTGGGCCCTCGCCGAGCGCCCGAACGGCAGCCGCGCCTACCTCGAGGACGCTTCCGAGCCGGTGGCCGCGCTGGTTCCAGACGTCGAAGGTACCTACCGCTTCAAGCTGCAGGTGAGCGACGGCGAGACCGCGAGCGAGAGCTGTGAGACCAGCTTCCGTGCCGTGGACGCTCCTCCGACACTGTGCGAACAGGCCCTGATCGTCGATCACCTCGACGACGCCACCGTCGGAGAAGCCACAGGGGGGACGTGGGCGGGCGGACGCTTCTTCGGCGGGCTGGACACCAGCGGTGGCGGAGCGCTCCGCTGGTCGCCGGACCTGGGCGCGTCGTGGACCGTGGCCTGGTGGATGCGGACCGACCCCGACACGCGGGAGCACATCGTGCTCGCAGGTGACGCCTGGGAGCTCGTCCGCTCCGAGGAGGAGCTGCGCCTGGAGGAGTTGAGCGCCGACGCTTCGCTCGGAGACGGGAGCTGGTCTGCCTACGCCCTGCGATGGGACGGCGCCGAAGCGTCGGTCTACCAGGATGGTGAACGGCTCTTCTCCGGCGCCGCTGGCCTCGAGGGCACCACCACACTGCAGCTCGGGAGCCGTTACGACACCGGGCTGACCGGGGCCATCGACGAGGTGATGGTCTGGGCCCGCGCGCTCACCGACGAAGAGATCGTCGAGACAGCCAGCAGCGCGGCACAGCCCTGCACGGGCGACGTGGACGCGTCCGCTCCGACCCTCAGCGTGACCTCGCCGACGACCGACACCGAGACCAGCGCAGGCTGGGTCGCCGTCACGGGCACCACCAGCGACGCGAGCGACGTGGCCTGGGTCAGCGTCAACGGCGTCGACGCCCTCGCCACGAGCCCTGGCTTCTCCGAGTGGATCGCATGGGTCGCCGTAGACTCGGCGGGCACGAGCCTCCAGGTGGAGGCCGAGGACGTGGCCGGGCACAGCCGCGTGCTGACCGGAGCCACGGTGAGCGAGGCACCGCGTTGCTACCCCGACGCGTCCCTGGTGCTCCGGTTCGACGAGGTCGCGCCCGGCGAAGCCGTCGACACCAGCAGCTCCCAACAGGCACTCACCGACGAGCTCGGGGGTCGCACCCTCGGTCGCTTCGGGAACGCCGCGCTGCACGAGGGCGGTCCCGGTCTCCGGGCCGATGACCTGGTCCCGGACCAGTTCACCGCCTCGGCGTGGGTCCTGCAGACCGACGCGAGCCCGGCCGCGGAAGTGCTCGGTCAGGCCGGACGCTTCGGCATGGGCTTCGCCGCCTACCGTCCGGCCTGCACCGGCTACACCGAGAGCGGCACGTCGGTCGTGGTCGTCGGTCCCACGAGCCCGCGGGGACGTTGGATGCACCTGGCCTGCCGGTACGATGGCGTGGAGCTGGCGATCGCGGTCGACGGGATCGTGCACGACAGCACCGAGGTCGCCCTGGCGGTCGTCGACAGCCCCCTGGACGTGGCGGCCAACCCCGACCTCCCCTGGTACGGCTTGATCGACCAGCTCGTGGTCTACGAGGATGCCGAGGACGACGACGCCCTGGCCGCACAGGTCGCTGACGCCGACCCGTGCGACACCCTCACGAACACGGCCGTGGCCGCCACGGCCAGCGCCACACTCGAGCCGACCTCGCCCGACCTGGCGCTCGATGGCCTGGCGCTGGAGATCGCGCTCACCAGCTGGCACGCGCCGGATGCCGGCACCGCCAGCCTGACCCTCGAGCTGGACGGCCTCGTCGGCGTGACCGAGGTTCGGTGGTCCAACACGAACGGGAACCCGAGCACCCCACGGGCAACCGCCGACTACGCCGTCTGGGCGTCCACCACCGGCGCGTTTGATGGCGAAGAGACGCTCTTGCTCGACGGCGCAGGCGTGCTGGACGACCAGCAGCGCTGGACCTTCGACGCGGTCGAGGCACCGGTGCCGGCGAGCCACGTCCGCTTCGACGTGCTCGGCTGGCATGGACACGGCGGGGGACTCGCCGAGATCCACGTACTTGGAGTAGAGCCATGATGACCCTGTGGATCGCGACGGCCTGGGCCGGAGAACTCGTGCCGATGGGTGAGGCTGAGCCGGCGCTCGTGCGGGCGGGGGATGGTCGCGGCCTCTTCCACGGCGTGCCCGAGGGTGAAGCCGTCGCCTTCCCCGCCTCGGGGCCCACCACCTTGGAGTTGGTCGCCCGGAGCCGTGACCCGGCCGAGGCGGGCACCGTGGCCCTGCTCGGGGGCGGGCGGTTGCTGCTGCAACTCGAGCTGTCCCAGCAGGACGCCGGGGGCATGGTGCTCGACGGGCGCGACGGATCACCCGGTCGCAAGGCCCGCGCGGCCATCACGGTGCCCGCCGGCGATCACGTGTTGAAGGTCCGTGCGGTCGGCGGCGACGCGCTCGTGCAGCTGCTCGTCGTGGACGAGGAGCACGCCGCGATCACCATGCCCGAGCCGCCCGTCCTGGTGATGGAGCAACCCACCTGGCCGCCCGAGGTCGCCGAGGCGCTCGCCGCGCTCGACCGCTCCGAGCTCGCCACCGATGCCGAGCTCGACCAGCTCGACCAGCTCGTCGGCGCCAAGATCGCGAGCACGCGGCACTGGGGGATCGGCGCCAGCGGCGGCTACGCAGTCAGCGGTGCGTTGGACGGCAGTCCGCAGGCGGCGGTCGTCGCGCACGCCACGCCCGCGCCTTGGGTGGCTGTCGGTCTGAGGCTGTCACAGGAGACCCTGATCGACGTGCAGGAGCTCGCATGGCAGCCAGCGCTCGGCGGCGAAGCGCTGCTCCGTCAGGATCTGAGCGCCACCACCACGGGCGCCGAGCTCGGGCTGAGCCTGCGGCCGGGTCCAGACCGCATCAAGGCGGTGATCGGCGGCGCCGGCGTCGCGGCCCACGTGCAGCCGACGGACGGCTCGGCCCACCTCGCGTACGGAGCCAGCGGCCACCTCGGGTTGGCCACGCCGCTCCTGCACGGCGAGCTGTCGCCGCGCCTCAGCTACCGCTGGCTCCCCGACGACCAGCTCGCGCTCGATCTGCTCCGGGCCGACGTCGCCTGGCTCTACACCTTCTGAGGCCGACATGCTCCTCACGCTCCTCTCCTGCACCTCCGAGCTGATCGCCGTCGAGGCCTTGTCGATCATCCACGTCGCGCCCTCCCACGGCAGCAGCGGCGTCGCCGTCGACGCCACGCTCGCGGTGACCTTCTCCGCCGAGCTGGACGTCGACTCGCTGAGCGACGTCACCCTCTTCGTCGAGGACGAAGACGGCCCGGTGGCGGCCGAGCTCTCGTACGAAGCGGGCAGCTACACGGTGTACGTGACGCCCAAAGCGGAGCTTGCGGCCGACGCTGAGCACGCACTCGTGATCACCGACGGCGTGCAGGCGGTCGAGCTGGGTGCCCTGCCAGCGACGGTCAGGAGCTCCTTCGACACCTCGGCCGCGCCCGCCCAGAACGACCGCCCCTTCGCCGACGCCGGCGGCGACCGCGAGGACTGCGTGACCGATGAGCCGGTCACCCTGGACGGCGGCGGCAGCTACGATCCCGAGGACCGCTTGGGCCTGGGATTCTCCTGGCGTGTCGTCAGCGGTCCGGACGCCGCGACCTGGACCCTCGATGGTGACGACTCCCAGAGTCCCACACTCACCGTGGACCGTGGCGGAGAGTACCTGGTCGGCCTGATCGTCGACGACGGCGAGCTCTCGAGCGACGAGGACTACGCGGTGGTGTGGTGCACGGAGGGCGGCGCTGGCGACACCGGCGCGCTGTAGCGAACGGCCTGCGCTCCACGCGCAGCCCGCACGCTCCCGCCTCCCTGACCCTGCGGGCGTTCGGCGGGGCGGTCTCCCCTCTGAAAGGGGGCCCCTCAATGGGCCCCCTTTCGCGTGCCCGCCGGGCACGCTGAACCCCCACCGTCGGGGATGCACGCTCCCCGCGGCCGCCCGCGCTACGCGGCCGACCGGGGCCAGGCGGCACGGCCCTGTAGCGAACGGCCTGCGCTCCACGCGCAGCCCGCACGCTCCCGCCTCCCTGACCCTGCGGGCGTTCGGCGGGGCGGTCTCCCCTCTGAAAGGGGGCCCCTCAATGGGCCCCCTTTCGCGTGCCCGCCGGGCACGCTGAACCCCCACCGTCGGGGATGCAGGCTCCCCGCGGCCGCCCGCGCTACGCGGCCGACCGGGGCCACGCGGCACGGCCTCGGCCAGGCGGCACGGGCTCCTGGACCTACCAGCGCGACAGGCCTGCGTGCACCGACAGGCCTGCGAAACGCAGCTGCGCGTAGCCGAGGAAGTCGAAGTCGATCGGTGAGTGGAAGGCCTGCAAGACGGCCCAGGTCCCCCACCACAGGTGATCGGGCAGCACGAAGAAGTCCACCACGTCGGTGAAGTCCGCCACGTCGGCGGCGCGCGCCGGGCCCAGGTAGGCCCCGACGACCTCCTCGCGCACGGCTCGGGACGGAAAGTGGGCTTCGAAGTCCGAGTCGAAGCCAGCGTACTCGCAGAAGTGGTTCGCGAGATCGAAGGCCGCGTAGCTCGGGGCGCCGTACTCGTAGTCGATGAAGCGCACCTCGCGACCGTCGTAGAGCACGTTGCCCGCCAACAGATCGTTGTGCGCCATCACGACCTGGAGGGCCGCCTCGGCGCCCGCGCTCGACGCGGCCGGAACCAGGCGCTCCCGGAACCGCCGCTCCAGAGCGTGCAGGTGGCCGTGCTGCCGATCGAGGTCGAGCGCCGCGCAGCGACGGGCCGCTTCCCCTCGGAAGCTCAGCCCGCGGGCCTGGTCCATCCACGAAGCCAAGCTGCTCCACAAGCGCGACGGCACCGCGACCGGCAGCAAGCCGTGCATCTCCCGCAGCCTACGGGCGATGAGGCGCCTGAGATCCGGCAGCCCGATCTCGTGGGGCTCCAGGGCCCGGAACCCGTCGAGAAAGCCCTCCACGCGTCCGTTCCGGAAGCGGCCGTGGTAGGGCGGCGCGAACCCGACACGGCTGAGTTCGGCGAACAGGGTGTTCTCGGCGTCGCGATCGATCACCGCCGACGTGGCGGGCCCATACACCCGCACGAGCACGGTGGGCCGCCGGTCTGCGCTGAGCGCGAACAGCAGGTTCGTGATGCCGCCCGACACCACGCGGATCGTCGCCTTCTCGACGTCCGCCCAGGGAATCGCGACCGCTCGGGCCACAGCCAACAGATCCCGGTCGCGCGTCGGGCCCAGCCGGACCTCGAGGGGCTCGACGTGGGCGGCGTCGTACACGAAAGGTCAGCGCCGGCGGCGCGCCACGAGGGGCAAGAGCGCAAAGACGAAGGCGCCGCCACCCGCCAGGCCCCCGCACCCACAGCCGTCCGCGGGGCCCACCACCTCGAAGGCGCCGATGAGCACGTCGGAGTCGCCGTCATCCCGTGACACCTCCACGTCGTGCAGGCCGGCCGGCAGCGCGCTCGGACTCGTGCCCTGGGCGGTCTCGTCGTTGACCACCTCCAACCCGCTGATGCTCAGGCCGCCGATGTAGGCGTCCATGCCGTCGACGAAGCCCTCACCGATGAGCACGAGGTCGACGGTCTCCCCCTCGAAGGTCTCCGTGGGCGTGATGGACGACAGGTCGAGCAAGCCCGCCTCGGTGTCCTCGCCACCGTCGCCGCCGTCGCCACCGTCGCCGCCGTCGCCGCCGTCGCCGCCGTCGCCACCGTCGCCACCGTCGCCGCCGTCGCCGCCGTCGCCACCGTCGCCACCGTCGCCACCTCCGCCTTCCTCGTTGACCGTGAGGCGCATGATCCAGTCGCCGGGCACCGCGTAGACCGAGGCGCCGTACCACTGACCGCTCTGCGTGTAGATCCAGTTGTTGGAGGGGTGGGTGACGGTGGCCGACTCGCTGTCCACGCAGATCGACGGGTACGCGTCGTGCTTGACGTGGCACATCGCGATGGCCACCGCGTCGTCCTCGATGGGATCGACGTCCATGTCCTTGAGCTCGGAGAACTGGATCCGGTTGAAGCCTTCGTCCGAGCCCTGGAGCAGCGCTGCGGACGCGTCGAGCTTGATGCTGGGCTGCAGGATGTCGTTGACTTCCCACACCTCGACCACGAACAGAGCCTGGGAGCTGGAGCCCGCGACGAGCACGTCGATGTACGACAGCTCTGCGGGCAGGTCGGCTTCGTCGAGCTCGTAGACCGAGGCCCAGCACTCGTCGACCACGAAGCCACCCATGCAGTTGGCCTCGTCGCCCTCTTCGAAGCTGTCGTTCTGGTAGGTCGTGGCCGACGCTGCGGTCAGAAGAGCGGTGAACAGCATGGAGCCTCCGGTCGCACATGCTACCCGCGAGCGCGCGCTCAGTGCCGCACACGCTCCAGGTAGGCCTCCGGCTCGAAGCGCCCCTCGTCGCGCTCGCCGTCGTGGCAGGTCGTGCAGGTGTCGAGCGACGGCTGCGCCATGGTGGCCGCCGTCGGCGCCCGGACATGGTCCCCTCCGGCGCCATGGCACGCCTCGCAGCCGACGCCTCGGAGCTGAGGAGGAACAGCCTTCGGCGACTGGGGGCCCGCCGCGTCGTGCGCACCCGTGACGTGGCAGGCGAAGCAGGCCCGATCCTCGGCGTGACCGTCGGCGTCGAGCACCGACCAGGCGCGTGGGTGCCCGGTGCCCGACCACTGGGCGTGCTGGGACACGTGGCACACCAGACAGGCGGAGGACCCGACGTAGGGGCCGTCGTAGCCGGCTTCCGGCTCGGGCTCGGCCGCTGCGATCCGAGGCCTGGTCGCTTCGACGAGCGCGGCGATGGCGGTGTGGTCGGCCACGTCCTTCGACAGGTCGTGCAGCTCGACCCGGAAGGTGTTGCCCGATCCGCGCCCGACGGCCCCGGCCGCCGCCTGCTCCTCGCGCAACTCCGCCACCTTCCGCTCGTAGAAGGTCATCTGGCGCTCGACGCGCACCGCCGCCTTGTCGTCGGTTGCCGACGCCAGCTGTGCCTTCGCGCTGTCCAAGCGCGCCTCGTAGCGTTCCAGGCGCTCCGCGAGGTCCGCACCACGGCCCTCGTCGGTCCAGGTCGCGCCGCCGCGCAGGCCCAGGTGGGCCACGCCCAGGGTCTTCCCGCGGGAGCCCGCCGCCAGGAGCCAACCGCCCTCGTGCTGCTTGGCACTGGACCACTTCTGACCACCATGCCCCTGCACGACGAAGTCCACACTCGGCAAGGCGACCAGGGCCTGACCCAGGCTGAGCGTCCCGTGGGCCACGCCGACCACCACGTCGGCCTGCACACCCTCCAACGCCGCTGCCACGACTGCGACCGGATCCTCGGCCGCGGTGCAACCCTCCGGAGCCGCGTCGGTGACGCCCGCCACCGCGACGCGGAGGCCGTCTCGTTCCACCACGCGCACCGCGTCGAAGGCCTGCCCACAGGTCAGCCCGGCAGCCAGGGTCGGCAACCGCGCCAGCCGGCTCGTCGCTTCCACCGTGCCGAGCGCGAAGTCGCCCTCGCCCGGAACGAAGGCGTCGAGCCCCATCTCGTTGAGCGCGTCCACCTGGAGATCGGCCTTCACCAGCGCCTGCGCGCGATCCTCGTCGGCCAGGGTGCTCCGCTTCCAGAAGAGGTCGCCCCCATCCACCACGACCGTGGTCAGCCGTCCCCGAACCTCGTCGAGCACCGTGGCGCGCCTGGGCAGACCGCCCAGAGGGTTCTTCGGTCAGCCACAGGGCTCGATCTCGCCGTGCAGATCGTGGCTGAACACCAGGGCGAGCTCCCGATCCGCGGGAAGGTCGAGCTCACCGACCGGATCCGGCGCACCCGTGCAGGCCAGGAGCCAGATCATCCGTCGTCCCCAGCCACGATGCGCGCCTCTTCCATGGCCTCGTGGCGCTCGGCGATCTCCTCGTCCTTGTCGGCCTTCCGGTTGTGCTCCCGGATGACGTCTTCCAGCACGTCGATGCCACCCCGATCGACCAGGTACACGGGCGACTCGCCCTCGATCATCGCGTAGTAGCGCTCGACGACGCGGTCCTCGAGCTCCCGGCTCGGTCCTCGGTCGCCGATGAGCACCACGCGGGTCTCGCCGTCCTCGGTGTGGAGCACTGCCCGGGCGCGTGGCGCGTCCAGTCCGTAGGGCCCCAGGGACGCCGGCGCGTCGTGCACGAAGTCCTCCGCGTTCAACCCCGTGATGCGGATGGCGACCCGCTCCGGGGTGGACCCGGGGACCGGCCGCCCGTCCTCGGCCCAGTGCCACTCGTCGACGCCCCGCTTGATGCTGGCCTGTCCCTCGGTGTCGTCGTAGTCGGAGGCCGAGAGCGCCACGTCGACCTGCACGACATCGTCGTGGTGCACCTTCACGAAGCGAGGGTTCCTGAAGCTCGCCGGGTCCTCGGCGTAGTCGTTCAGGAGATCGTGCTTGGCCTGGTAGACGGTCCACTCGCCCTCGAGGGTCATGTAGGCGAGCTTCTCCTCCGGATCCGTGGAGATGGGAGCCCCCACCAGCAAGACCAGCGGATCGCGGTTTCCGAAGGCGATGTGGATGCGTCCTCGAGGCTGATCGAGGCCCCACGGCTCGAGGGCCTCGGGCGAGGGGTCGTCCAGATCCTCGACGAAGTCCATCGCCTTGAGGGCCGAGACCCGCCCCAACAGGCCGCGGATCTCGTCGCGCGAGGCGTCCATCTCCACCGGGGAGAGCATCTCCCAGGTCCGCTCGCCCAGACGCTGGAAGGAGAGCAGCTCCCGCCCTTCGAGCTCCGCCTGGAGCCTGTCGACATCCTTGGAGTCGAAGCTGGCGAAGCGGCGCTCGCGGAAGTCCTCGAGGTCGAAGCTGTAGTAGTCGACGGCCGACTTCTTCACGACGAAGATCTGGTCACCCGGGACCGGTTGGATGTAGTAGCTGACCTGCGAGGGGTTGGGATCGCCCGCCAAGAACTCCCGCACCCAGCCGTTCTTGAACTCCACCTTGACGCGGACCGCCTGGGCACCGAGCCCGTACAGCGCAGGGTCTTCGGGTGCGTCGATGACCTTGGCGCGCGCCACCAGGTCGTGGAGCTGGTGCTTGACGCGGTTCACCATGGACTTCGAGGCGCGCAGACCGCTGCCCTCGAGGATCCAGCCGTCGTCGGTCTCGTGGGCCGCGACCACCACACCGTCGGGCCGAGCCACCTCGAAGCGAACCAGATCCTGCTTCTCGAAGAAGAAGAGCTCCGGCGTGAGCTCCTCCTGCGCGACGTCTGGAGGCGCAGGGTCGAGCCAGCGGACCAGCCCGTACACGGAGGCCACCACGAGCGCGAGCACCAGTGTGCTACGGAAGGTCTTCATGGCGCTCCCTTAGCCTGTTCAACGACCCGTGGAGTGCCCCCAGCCGAGGTCCTCGGCAAAGGGATCCGGCGACCTCACCGGCGCGAACGACGCCGACGCCGCGCCCTCGAACACCTGCGCCATCGCCACCAGGAACTCGCACGCCGTGAGTGTCTGGTCGCCCACATCCACCAGGCCCGGCACCGCGTAGTGGAGGTGTGGAGCCAGCTCCCGCGCAGCTTCTCGCACGGCGTCCGCGGTCACGAAGCCGCCCGCGGGCATCGCGGTGCTGGCTTCTGCGGGCGGTGGCCCCAGCTGGCCGAGCAGCACCCGCTCCGGCAGGGTGTCGTCGGCCAGCACCAGGGTCAACGCGAGGAATGCCTCGGTGATCGTGAGCTGCCCCGGCAGATCCGCAGGGAGCACCGAAGCGCCACGGAGGGCAGCGGCGGCCAACGCGAGCTCGTCGGTGTCGATGGGGCGCGCACGGGTGGCGGCCTCCTCGACGGTGAGCTGCGCGGTCGCGCGCCAGGGAAGCTTGCTGGCCGTAGGGAGGTCCACGCCGACCGGCACCACGATGTCCTCCAGCCACACGCCCAACAGGGCCGTCTCGTCGGCATCCAGGTGAGGCAGGGAGAGCGGCAGACGAAGGATGGCGGCACCGCCCGAGACCGAGGCCGCCAGGTCGGCAGCGACGGTGTCGAGCAGCTCCGCGTCGACGTCCCGAGCGGCGCCGTCGCCGTGGGGCACGACCAGCGCCAGGCCCTCCAGCCCCGCCGGTCCACGGGATCGACGCGGGCGTCCGACGTCTTCCACCAGCACGACCCGGACGCGCAGGTCGTACAGCGCGTACTCACCGGCACGGGTGAGCTTGTCGACCGCAATGGCCTGCGGACGGCTCCGGGTGGCGCGCCGAAACGCCCGCAGCTGCTTCCTCCCTTCCACCCGCCAGGCCTCGTAGACCGCCGTCGGACTCGACCCGGGCGGCGGCGCCTGGAAGCCGAGCACGAGCTCGTGACCAGCGGCCGAGGCGGCGCGGAGCCGTTCCGGTTCCGCCTCCGCAAGCACCAGAGGCACCACGATCGAGGCGTGCACGCCATGCGACTCCAGGGCGCCGAGCACCCGCTCGAGCTCGCCGAGCCCTTCGTCGGCACGAAGCTCCACCAGCAGGGCCGCACCGGACAACGCTGGCGGCACGACCTCGAAGGTCGCAGCCATGGCCCAGGCCCACAGGAGCCACATCACGAGCGCCTCATCAGCACGGCGTCTTCGCCATCCCGGTAGTAGCTGGTGCGAACCCCCACTCCGACGAAGCCATGCCCTGCGTAGAGAGCGCGGGCGGCCAGGTTGGAGGCGCGCACCTCGAGGAACGCCGGCCCCGCGCCGAAGCTGGACAAGAGCGCGGTCAACAGAGCGCTGCCCACCCCGCGCCGCCGCGCTTCGGGCGCCACCACGATGCTGAGCACCTCGAACTCGCCCGCCAGGTCGCGGCCCACGGCGTGCCCCGACAGACAGGCTCCATCGGTCGACACCAACAACCGACCGTCCGGACGAGCGAGCTCGGCGCCGAGCTGTGGCGCGCTCCACCCGCCCCCCCGGAGGCCGCGAGCTTCCAGGGCGGCCATCGCGTCCAGGTCGGCTTCGTCCGCAGGCCGGATCACGGCTCCCCCCGTTGCTCGATCCGGCGCACCCCGACCTCGTCCCTGAGCGGGGTGATGAACGCCTGGTAGGCCTCTTCGTAGCGCTCACGCCACAGGGACTCGGGCTCGCCCGCGCCACGCTTCACCCGCAAGCCGACCTCACGAGCGATGTAGGCCTCGGCGACCAGCCGGTTCGAGAAGAGGGTCTCCAACGTGGCCTCGCTCGCCCCCCAGCGCTCCTTGAACGCGAGGTACTCGCTCGAGGGCACGAAGCTGTCCCGGAAGGACTGGAGCCGCGCGTCCAGCACCCGCCGCTCGGGCCGGTAGAAGCTCGCGTCCGCGAGCTGCGCCAGGATCACCCGGTAGTCCTCGTAGAGGCCCAACACGTCTTCCTGGTCCTCGAAGGGCGGCAGAGGGCTCACGTCACGAGCGGAGAGCTCGGTCTCGCGCCCCAGCTCCGTCAGCGTCACGACGTCGTCGCCGACCACGCTCACGATGCGGTCCACGAGCTCCGCCTGCGCCGGGACGGCGAGAGCCAGGAGCACGGACGAGACAGCGAGGCGCCACTTCATGCCTCAGCACTATCCTCCTCAAGGTCGCCGCAGAGGTTGCCATAAGGGGGGGCGGCATTAAGGGTCGGTGGTTCGGACGGGGAGACGATGATCGAGGTCCGCCGGCTCACCAAGCGCTACGGCCCCTTCACGGCCGTGGACGACGTGAGCTTCGAGGTCGGCGAGGGCGAGGTGCTCGGTTTCATCGGCCCCAATGGCGCCGGGAAGACCACGACCATGCGCATCCTGACGGGCTTCCTGCCCGCCACCGAAGGCGACGCACGGGTGGCTGGCTTCGACGTGTTCGAGGCACCGATGGAGGTCAAGAAGCGGGTTGGCTACCTGCCCGAGACCCCGCCGCTCTACCGCGAGCTCAGCGTGGGGCAGTACCTCGCGTTCGTCGCAGAGCTCCGCGGCGTGCCGAGCAAGGAGCGCTTCCGCCGCATCGGTGACGCGATGGAGCGCGTGGGCCTCCGGGGGTGGGAGCAGCGCATCCTCGGCAGCCTCTCCAAGGGCTACCGCCAGCGCGTCGGGTTGGCCCAGGCCCTCGTGCACGACCCGCCCGTGCTCATCCTCGACGAGCCTACGTCGGGCCTCGACCCCGCCCAGACCGCCGAGGTGCGGGAGCTGATGCGGGAGCTGGCTGGGGAGCGCACGGTGGTGCTGAGCACGCACATCCTGCGCGAGGTGGAGGCGCTCTGCGACCGCGTCGTGATGATCTACAAGGGACAGGTCGTCGCGGCCGGCACGCTGGACGAGGTGCGCCAGATCGCGGCCAGCGTGCGCTACGAGGTCGAGGTGGACGCTGACGCGGCGACTGCCGCCACGGCCATCGGCGGCCTGGCGGAGGTGGCCACCGTCGAGCCCACCGAGCGCGGCCTGGTGGTGAGGGCCAAGACCGACCCGCGCCCTGCCATCGCGAGCCTGGCCCACGACAGGGGGTGGGCCGTGCGTGGCCTCACCCGTGTGGTCCCCACCCTGGAAGAGGCCTTCCTGGCCGTCGTGGAGCGGGAGGGATGAGCGGCGCCTGGACCATCCTGAAGAAGGAGCTGCGGATCTACTTCGTGAGCCCGGTGGCCTACGCGTTCCTCGGCGTGTTCCTGTTCCTCGCCGGACTCTTCTTCTACATGGGCATCGCGCTCACCGGTGAAGCGAGCCTGCGCGTCATGCTCGGCAACCTGAGCATCGCCATGATCTTCGTGCTGCCCATGCTCACCATGCGGCACTTCGCGGAAGAGCAGCGCGGCGGCACCTTCGAGCTGATGATGACCGCGCCGCTTCCCTTGTCGAGCCTCATCGTGGGCAAGTGGCTCGCCAGCCTCGTTCTCTGCCTCCTGATGCTCACCGGCACGCTGCTCTTCCCCGCGGTGCTCGCCTACTACGGCGACCCGGACTGGGGCGTGGTGTTCACGAGCTACGTGGGCCTGGCCTGCTGCTGCGCTGCCTTCTGCGCCACGGGGCTCTTCGCCAGCTCCCTGACCAACGACCAGGTGGCCGCCGGCATGGGGGGCATCGTGCTGCTCCTCCCCTTCTGGCTCATCGGCAACGCCGCGACCTACGTCGACGAGGCCTGGCGTGCGCCGCTGGAACAGCTGGGCTTCCTCACCCACCTCCAGAGCTTCACCAAGGGTGTCGTCGACACCGCGGACCTGTTCTGGTTCGCCTGCTTCACCTTCGTGTTCCTGTTCCTGACCTTCCGCACCCTGGAGAGTCGGCGATGGCGCTGAGCAGGACCCTCCAGCGGCGGCTCGCGCACGGCGGCAACGCCATGGTGCTGACCGCCCTCGTCGTGCTGTTGGTCGGGGTGCTCTACGGCGTGGCCGACCGGCACCGCATGCGCTGGGACCTCTCGGCCGATGCGTCCAACCGGCTGTTGCCAGACACCATCAAGAAGCTCGAGCTGGTCGCGGACGGGGGCTCCCCGGTGCGCGTCACGGCCTTCTCTGCCCAGGCCGGAAAGCAGGACGCCTACTTCAAGAACCGGGCACTCCAGGATCTGCTCGACGAGCTGGACTACCACTCCGCCTACGTGGAGACCCGCTTCGTCGACTTCGATCGCGAGCGACTGACCGCCGAGGCACTGGGTGTGCGCGACTACGGCCACCTCACCGTGCAGCTCGGTGACAAGCGGGTCGACCTGAAGGACCGGGAGCTCTTCCGCCGCGTCGGAAAGGGCCCGGACCGGAAGCTCGAGTTCATGGGCGAGGCCGCCTTCAACCGCTCGGTCGGCCAGCTCTTGAGCGACAAGCGGCGCATCCTCTACAGCCTGCGCGGGCACGGAGAGCGCGACGCCGAGGAGTCCGGACCCGATGGCTTGAGCGAGCTCGCCATGCTGCTCGATCAGGAGAACTACCAGCTCGAGCCGCTCGACCTGTTCCGGGACCGGGAGGGTGACGAGGCGCCCATCATCCCGCTCGACGCCGCGGGCCTGTTGATCGCGCGTCCGCTCACGGCGCTGACGCAGCCGGAAGAAGACGCGGTGGTCGCCTTCCTTGCCGCCGGAAAGCCCCTGATGGTCTGGGTCGACCCGGGCACCCCGACGCCGAGCGTGCTGGGTCGAATGGGCGTGAGCGTCCCGTCCGGACTCGTGATGGACAAGCAGCTGATCTTCCCCTTCCCGGACCGGCCGGTCCCTCGCTACCGCAGCCACGCCGTCACCAGCGACCTCGCCGACCAGAGCCTGGTCTCGGTCCTGGCCCACGTCGCGCCGCTGAAGACCGCCGAGCCGGCTCCCGACTGGCTCCGAGCGAGCAAGCTCCTCGAGACCAGCCGGCAAGGCTGGATCGATCGCGGGGGCGAGCTGTACCGCGGGACAGCCGTGTTCGAGAGTGGGATCGACGAACAGGGTCCTGCCACGATGGCGATGGCCCTGCAGCTCCAGCCGGACGCCAACGGTCCGGTCGAGCCCGGCAAGCGCGTCGCGCGAGTGGTCCTGATGGGCGACTCGGACTGGGCAAGCAACGGCTTGCTCACCGAAGGCCCAGGCAACGCGACCCTCGCGGTGAACGCCTTCCGCTGGATGCTCTGGGACGACGCCCGGCTCAGCGTGATCGGCAAGCCCACCAAGGTCCGGAAGCTCGCCCTGACCGCCCAGGACAAGGCGATGCTCCGCTGGCTGGTGCTGGGGCTGATGCCCTTCTTCACCCTGCTGGCCGGCCTCGGCGTGTGGGCCGCCCGGCGGGGGCGCTGAGCGTCAGGCGGCCGGCGCCTCACCCAGGATCTGAGCCTCCAGGTTCTGCACGGCCTCGTCCAGCAGCTTCGGCATCTTCTTGGCCATCATGCGGGCCTTGAGCCCCTTCTTGTCGAAGTACTGGTCCCAGGTCAGGTCCGTACCACCGCTTCCATCGTCGGCGATCTGCACCACGCCCACGTGGTTGGAGACCGGCCCGACGTCGACGGTGTAGGCGTAGCCCACGCCCTCCTCCATCCAGACCACGGTCTCCTCGATGGCCATGCCACCGAAGCTGCAGCTCCGGGTGCAGCCCACGCCTCCCGGCGCGTCGGCGTCGGTGTCGTCCACGGTCACCTTCGTGATCTTCGGCATCCACGCCGGCATGCCGGTGTGGTCGACGAGGGCCGCGTACACGGCTTCGGGCGGCGCCGCGAGGTGCCCGACGTACGCGACCTGCCGGTCGGCCGTGGAGTAGTCGGTGCTGACGAAGTCATCGCCCGCGAGAGCCGTCGCGAGGAACAAGAGCATGGAGCCTCCTTACCGAGGCAAGGTAAGCGTCCGCATTGTCCCGAGAAAGCACATACCTCGGAAGGCACTCATCCCGAACTCGACAGAATCGCTCAGCGCGAGAAGTTCAAGGGGTACCGGATGTCCTGGGGCGCTGCGATCCGCTGGAACGTCATCTCCCCGGCGGTCTTGTCGAGGCAGGACTCCAGCTCGGCATGGCTCACCCCTTCGCCGGTGATGCTGACACCGAGCGGCCGGCCGGAGGTGCCCACCTTGAAGGACAGCCACCAACGCCCCTGCAAGCCCGTGTCGAGCTTCAGCTGCTGCTCGTAGCAGCGCTTCATGCGCGGCAGGTACTTGTCCATCACGCCCTTGATCATGTTGTAGATCTCGGTCGGATCGGTCAGCACCACCGTGGCGCCGATCAACGTGGGCGCGACGATCAGATCGTCGTCCAAGGGGTTGGTGGTGGACGGCATGAGCGAGGTCTGCCGTGGGCTCTCCGCAGTGGCGATCGAGCCGGCGGACTGGGCATCCAGCCGCGATGGCGCCGTGATCGCGCTCCCACCCGAGCTGGTCTGGCGCTGACGCGTGGCGGCGGCGAGGCGGGCCTGCTCCTCCGCTTCAGCCTCCTCGTTGGCGAGGCGGTCGGCCTCGGCCAGCTCGGCGTCGAGGTCCTCGGCGGGCACGATGAAGAGCTCGTCCACACCCTGTTGCACGGCCGCGAGCTGCGCGGCGTCCTGCTTCTGCGAGTAGGCCCAGAAGCCCACACCGCCGAGCACAGCAGCGAGACCGAGGGTTGCGAACAACAGGCCGGAGCTGGTCGAGCTCGGGGCTTCTTCAGCCGCTGGCGCGGCACCGGCCGCCGCCACGCCAGGATCGGTGGCGGCTTCTTCGCCGGGGATCTCGTTGAAGCACGCCGGGCAGGATCCGCCGAAGCGGAGCAGGTCGGCCTGGACCGATGACTGGCAGAAGGGGCACTTGTCCATCCGGGGACTTCCTCTACACGGTACGAGCAGGCCGGGGCCAAGAGCCCCGACAAGGGTAGCACTCTTCGGTCTGGATCGGCAACGAGGGCCCAATCCTTGACCATTTGACACGGCGCGATCGCGCGATACCCGCTGCGAGCCCCCCCGAGAGCACGGAGCTGACCATGGGCTCGACCCGCGACTTTCTGGTGACGGCGATGTCAGACGCCATGCTGCCCCTCTTCAAGGTGACCCTCGAAGACGTGCTGCTCGAGACCCTGAACGATCGGAAGGTGCCCACACGGACCGACTTCCAGGAGCTGCGCGACGTGGTGAACCGGATGCGCGGACAGACCTCGTCGGCGCAGAACGCCGCCACCCGCGCCGACAAGCAGCTCGCTGCGCTCGAAGCACGCGTGGCCGTGCTCGAGGCCCGCCTGGTCGCTCTCGAAGAGCCCGCGGCGGCGGCGCCTGCAGCCCGGAAGAAGGCCACCACCAAGAAGGCCACCGCCAAGAAGGCCACCGCCAAGAAGGCCACCGCCAAGAAGGCCACCGCCAAGAAGGC
>CAZSAT010000004.1:0-15455 GCA_964604675.1 uncultured Enterobacterales bacterium | reverse complement strand
CACCGCCAAGAAGAACGGCTAGCGCCCTCCGAAGCGCCGCTTCAGCTCTCGCGTGTGGGCGGGACCACACCCGCAGCAGCTCCCGATCAGCGTGGCTCCGAGCGCGACCCAGTCCTCGACGTGGTCGGCGTACCGAGCGGGCCCGTCCGCCGAGGGCGACCAACCGATTCCGATGCTCGCCGGGCCCGCGTTGGCGTAGGCGCCAAAGGGGACGCCCAGGCCGACGAGGGGCTTCAGGAAGGCCAGCGTCCGGTCCGCGGGAACACAGTTCACCAACACAGCCACAGCACCCGCGTGCACCACCTCCCGAGCTCCCCGCGCGACGTCCTCCGGAGTGAGCAGGTCGGCGTCGGGGCCCGCCGTGAACGAGACCCAGGTCTCGACCCCGGTGGCCACGCACGCCTGCGCGGCGGCGAGCGCCTCGCCCAGGTGCGGGAAGGTCTCGCACAGGAGCAGATCGACGCCTGCGTCAGCGAGGCACCGCGCGAGCAGCGCGTGCTCGTCCCGGGCATCGGGCGGGCTCAGGTCGGGGCGGTAGCAGTCCTCCAGAGGCGCGAGGCTCCCCGCCACGCGACCGGTGGGTGCTGCTTCTCGAGCGAGTGCCACCGCCTGTCGGGTGAGGCGCGGCCAGGCCGGGCCCGCGGCGCGGCGGCTGGTTCGGAAGGTGTTTGCCGTGTGCACGACAGCGCCCGCATCCGCGTACTCGGCATGCACCGCCCGCACGAGGTCCGGGGCGGTCTCGAGCGCAGCCGCGCTCCAGAGGGGCGCAGGGCAGCTCACGCCACGTGCGATGAGCTCGGTGCCCAGCGGTCCGTCCAACAGGGTGAGCACTTCCCGCCTCCTCGGCGCCTCATAGGCTAACGATGCGTGCTAAACGAGTGGGCTTGCCCCTGGAGAGATCCATGGTCGT
The DNA here is from genome assembly GCA_964604675.1 of uncultured Enterobacterales bacterium. Classification (GTDB taxonomy): domain Bacteria; phylum Myxococcota_A; class UBA796; order UBA796; family CAJQPC01; genus CAZSAT01. The sequence continues at coordinate 14,545 of CAZSAT010000004.1, read as the reverse complement.
GTCCGACGCCATGAACCGCCTGCGAGACGTGGTCTCCCGTCACGACAGCGCCCTGGTCACCTTCTCGGGCGGCGTGGACTCGGCGCTGGTGGTGGCGGTCGCTCACGAGGTGCTCGGTGACCGGGCGGTCGCGCTGACAGCAGACTCCCCGACCTTCCCCCCCGAAGAGCTGGCGCTCGCTCGCGAGATCGCCGCGCGCGTGGGCATCCGGCATGTCGTGGTCGACAGCGAGGAGCTCGAGCGCGAGGGCTATGCCGCCAACGCGGGGGACCGCTGCTACTTCTGCAAGTCGGAGCTCTTCGACCTCGCCTTCGATCAGGCCCGTTCGCTTGGCCTGTCCACGGTCTTCGACGGCACGATCACCGACGACCTGGGCGAACACCGCCCGGGCCTCCAGGCCAGCGACGAGCGCCAGGTGATCCATCCCCTGGTCGAGGCCGGCTTCGACAAGCCCACCGTGCGGAGCGCAGCGCGCAGCCTCGACCTGCCAGTCTGGGACAAGCCGGCCTTCGCCTGCCTCGGTAGCCGCTTCCCGGTGGGCACACGCGTCACCCGTGAGCGCGTGCTCGCCGTGTCCCGTGTCGAGAGCCTGCTGCGACAGCTCGGCTTCACCCGCTTCCGGGTGCGTTACCACCGCGTAGATGACGTGCCCCTCGCCCGCATCGAGCTCGCCCCGTCCGAGCTGCCGCACCTGGTCGCCGACGGCGTGCGCGAGACCGTGGTGGCGCGCTGCCGCGAGGAGGGCTTCCGTTGGGTGACGCTGGACCTGGAGGGCTACGTCCGGGGGGGACTCGCGACAGCCGCCGGACCGTCTTCCGGGAACTGATCCTCCTCTGGCTGGGGACCAACCTCCTCATCCGCGGGGTGCTGGCCATCGCCGAGGTGGTGCCCGCCGTGGGTGTGCAGGTGCCGCTGCTCGGGCCGGCCACGGCGAGGGACCTCGTCACAGCCATCGTGCCCTTCCTGTTCATCTACGCGCCGGTCTGGCTCTGCACCCACCGCGGCGTGGACAGCTACGCCTACGGGCTCTCGATCCCACCCTTTTCGGACCTGCGCTCCTGGGGGCGCGGGGCCGGGCTTGCCGCTCTCTGGATGGGCATCCTGTTGGTGCCCTGGCTGATCGCCTACCACGGCTACCAGACGCTGATCTTCGGCCTGGAACCCGCCGCACGCTTCCCCTCGGACCCCACCACGCTGGTGCTCTCCCAGCTCTTCTTCGTGGCGATTCCCGAAGAGTTCTTCTACCGCGGGTACCTGCAGACCCGACTCAACGAGGTCTTCGAGAAGAAGTTCAGCCTCTTCGGCATCCCCTTCTCGCACGCGCTCTGGATCACGGCGCTGATCTTCGCCTTCGGCCACAGCCTGGTGGTGCTGCGCTGGTGGCACTTCGCCATCTTCTTCCCAGGCCTGTTGTTCGGCCTGCTGCGGGAGAAGACCGGTGGCATCCTCGCGGCCGCGTTCTTCCACGCGCTCTGCAACATCATCGTGCAGCTCCTGGACACGGCCTACGGTGTCATTCCCCCGTGACCGCTCAGGTGTAGAGCGCGCGCTTCAGGTCGATGCCCAGGCTCTCCGCAGCCACCGAGCGCACGATGCTCCGGTGGAAGCCCGCGTCACCCCGGTCGCGGAGATCGTGGATGTGCGGGCCGCGGACGGGGGTGCCTGTGCCGTCCACCACCAGGCGAACCATCGGGCGCGTGGCCTCGTTGGGGTCGGGATGGTTCAGGTACACGATCCCGACCTCTCCCGTGTCGAGCATCACGGCGGTGCCCAGCGGGTAGCGTCCGATCATGTTCACGAACGCCGCGACCAGCGCAGGGTCCAAGGTCTTGCCGGCCTGCTCGACCACCTCGGTCATGGCTTCGTCCTGGAGGCGCGCCGCACGCCAGGGTGTCGAGGTGGTCAACGCGTCGTAGAGCTCACAGATCGCGAAGACGCGCGAGAAGAGGTGGGGCTCCTCCCAGTGGAGGGCATCCGGGTAGCCGCTCATGTCGAAGCCCATGTGGTGCTCGAAGGCCACGAGGGCGCGCCGCCGGGCGGAGAGGTCGAGCTGGCGGCCGCGGATCGAGAACTGCACCGAGTCGACCACGTGGCGCTCGAGCTCCCGGCGGTCGACCACCGCGTAGGCCTCCGGCTTGTGCCGCAGCTCGTCGTCCAGATCGAGCATGCCCATGTCCGCCAGGATGCAACCGAGCCCCAGGTCGAGGAGCGCACTGCGGCTCAGGCCCAGCCGGTGCCCGAGCGCCACCGCGAGCACGGCCACGTTGACCGGATGACGGAGGTGGTAGTCGAGCGACGCGTCCTTCATCGCGACCAGCGACAGGTGGTGGCGCGGTTCGTCGTCGGCCAGCTCGACGAGCTGCTGGATCACGCGGGACAGCGACACGACCTGCCGGGTGCGGTGCCGCTTCTCCTGCGCGGCCGCGAGGGCGCGGCACGCCCGCACGTAGAGGGCCAGCGCCCGACCTGCGGCGATGCGGACCGAGCGTCCCTCCCCGCCGAAGACGTGCCCCAGCGTGCCCGTGCGCAGCCGAAGCGGTGGCGCGAAGCGGATGTGCGCCACGCCCTCGTCCGACAAGCGCAGGTTGAGGCCCGGAGAGGCATCGATCTCGTCGACCGCTTCTTCGGCCTCCATCAACACGGCGAGCGCGGTGCGCCAGTCGTCGGCGGTGACCGCGTCGTCGATCAGGAAGCCGCCCAGCCCTCGCTCGCGCAGGTAGTCGTTCAGCAGCACGATCTGCCGGTTCATCGACCGGTCGACCTTCACCCGAAACTCGTTGACGTGGACCACCTCGCCTTCGCCGATCAGGTTCACCGTGCCGAGCAGCTGCTGGAGCTTGGTGGCGGTGGCCGCCGCCACGGTCAGGCTGTAGTTCATCGCCTGGTTGGACATGGCGTGGATGCGCGCGGTGCGCACGAGCGTGGAGATCCGGTAGACGAAGCGCTTGGCCTGGGTGTTGATGGCGCCGAGGGTCAGTCCGGCGCGCGCGTTGGGCTTCATCCGCCGCCTCCGACACCGAGCTGACGCAGCAGGGACCGCAACGCAGGCTGCTCGCGGGCCACCTGCTTCAGCGCCATCTTCGCCGTGGCCGTGCCGGCCGCCTTCAGGCCGCGCACCGCCATGGGCTTCACCACGGCCGGGCGCCCGTGCACCTTGGCGACATCGAGGGCGATGTTCCGCAACAGCGGCACGGACTGTTCGCGCCCGATGATGCCGAAGGCCATGAGCCAGCTCTTGACCTCCTCCTCCTCCAGCTCGCCGAACCATTCCGAGCGGATCCGCTGCTCGAGCTGCGACAGCACCGCCACGTCTCGGTACACGCTGAGGTAGCGCAAGGCCTCGATGCGAACGGTGGGCGCGCTGTCGTCCAGCGCCTTCAACATCGTCGCCTTGATGTTCGGCGACTGGTAGGCACGCAGCGACCGGAGGGCCTGTTCCCGAAGCTCCGGGATCTCGCTCCGTGCGAGCAGGAGGCAGTGCTCCACGCAGCGCGGGTAGTCAAGACGCGACATGGCGAGCAGCGGGACCAGTGCCACCTCCTCCTGGCTGGCGACCAGGAGCTCGAACACCGTCTGCGCGTCGTGCCGCAAGATGGTCACCACCGCGTCGGCGATGACCTGGCGGAGCGGTCCGCAGCCTTCGCTCGCCGCTCCGACCCTCACGAGCCGGTGCACCGCCTCTTCGGGAAGTGCGCTCAGCAGGGTGAACAGGGGGGCCGCGAGACCCTCCTGGTCGGCCCGGCGGCGCATCGCCGTGATCAAGCGCGGGGCGTACCGCTCGTCGAGCACGACGGACAACCCGCGCCGGAACGCCGCGGCGAACCGAAAGTCCGGAAACAAGTCCGCGTCGAGCAAGCCGAGGGTGCGGTGGAGGAGCACCGGCGCCTCCACGAGTCGACCCTGCTCGATCATCACGAAGGCATGGCGCACCAGGGTCTGCGCCAGCTGCGCGACCTCTTCTTCGTCGTCGGTGAGCCGGGTGATCTCGAACAGCAGCGCCCCCATCGTGGCCAGCGGCGCATCGGCACCGTCGTTGACCCGCTCCACCTCGCGTCCGAGGGCCGCCTGCGTGGTCGGGTCCAGAGCGATCAGCTCCTCGTCGCCGCCGGCTTCGATGTGCGACGCCATCTCCTCCCGGATGCGCAGGTAGAGGTCCGCCTCGTCCTGCTTCATCTTGACGACGTCGGCGGCGCTGGGATCCCCCGCCTCGATCTCCTGGATCAGGCCCTGGACCTCGGCCACCAGCACCGAGTCGCCGAGCAGGCGAGCGCGATCGCCGCCGGACAGGTTGCCGCCCTGGGCCAGCTCGTCCCTGGTCTGATCCTGGCCACGGTCGTCCTCGTCGGAGAAGCGGTCCGCGACGTCGACGTGGACGTGGTGGAAGTCTGCGCGCCAGGCCGCGGCCAACAGGTCCTCGGCGTCGTCGTCTCTCCGGAGCCAGTCGCGCGCGAGGATCTCGACGAGCCGCTCCAGCTCCCGACGGCTCGCCGCCCGCTCCACGCTGATGCCGCGCAGCCCCTCCGCGTAGAGGCCGTAGCAGAGCTGATCCGCCTTCTGCCCGGCGCCGAGCACCTCATGGCCCTGGTAGACCACCGCCTCCGGTTGGATCTCCACGTTCAACAACTGGAACTCACGCAAGAAGTCCAGGCTGTGATCGATGAAGGCGTCGAGGAAGCGGCGCGGCAGGTGGTGATCGGGGCCATACAGACGCGACGTCCGAGCGTTCTTGATCAGGTTCAGGAACACTTCCTTGAGCAGCGTGGTGGCTGCGACGAGGCGACGATGAGCGTCGAGGTCCTCGTCGGAGGCGCCCATCTGGTCGAGATAGCGATCGAGGTCCGCCAAGGCCGCTCCGGGTCGAGCCCATTCTACCTGTGTGGGCTACGCTGCCCACACGGAGGACCCTGTGGCGCGCGAGTCGATCGGACAGATCCTTGTGTCACAAGGCGCGCTCGGCGTGGAGCAGCTCCAGCCGGTGCTGGACGCGATGCGAAAGAGTGGTCGCACCCGATTCGGTCACCAGGCGGTGGCGATGGGCCTGATCAGCTCCGAGGATCTGGCCAAGGCGCTCGCCAAGCAGTTCCAGCTGCAGCACGTGCCCCTGGACCGCGTGCAGAAGCTGAACGTGCCCCGCGCCACGCTCGAGTTGCTGCCCGCCAGCATGGTTCGTGAGCGCCTCGTGGTGCCCACCTTCTTCGACGCCCAGGCCCGAGTGCTGTCGCTCCTGGTCCAGGATCCCACCGACCTGGTGCCGCTCAAGACCGCGCAGGAGCTCACGGGCGCCACTCGGCTTCGTCTGTTCGTGGCGGCCACCGAGGCCATCGAAGCCCTGGTCGGACAGGTGTTGCCCCAGGAACGGGATCCGTCCGGCGACCGCGCCGGCGCGCCAAAGGAGCTGGCCGAGGTCCTGCAGCGGCTGCGCCAACGACGGCACCTCGTCGTCGAGACCGATCTCCAGCGACTCGCTGCACTCCGCCAGCTGGAACGCCTGGAGGGCACCAACGCGGAGCTCGTGAGCGACCCCGGTCAGGTGGAGCCCCTGTTGAAGCAGGGCGGCCTGTCGTGCATCTTCCACCGCATCGGACTGGGCGGCGAGGTCGAGGCCTACCTTCCGAGGTGGCGCCAGGTCGCGCCCGAGGTGCGGGTGGTGCCAGTGTCGGGCTTCGGCCCGTCCCAGCTCTCCACCGTCCCCACGCGGTCGAGCCGCGACTTCCTGCTCCGCGTCATCGAGTTCACGCTGCTGTCGGGCGAGACCCGCAACATGAAGGCGCGAGCGCGCGTGCGTCGCATGGTGAGGCTTGCCCAGCAGATCGGCGCGGAGTTGGCCCTGCCAGGCGCCGAGCTCGACACCCTGCTCATCGGCGCGCTCTTCTCCCAGGTCGGCGAGCTCACCGTGCTCGGCGGCATCGTGGGCGACGACACCTTCGAGCGGCGGGACGCGCACCGCTTCGAGGTCGCCCTGGCCGTGCTCGAGCCCCTGAATCCGCCCTACCGGATCCGTCCGATCTTCGACGGACTGCAGCGGCGGCTCGCGCGTCCGAACGAGCTCGGCGACGACCTCCTGGTCGAGGTCCTGTTCACGCTCAATGCCCTGGTGCACCACCCCGACGGTTCCCGTGACGTCAAGGCACTCGACGATCTGAGCGGGCAGACGCACGACCCTGCCATCCTGCACACCGTCGGCACCGTGCTCCGTCGCGAGCATCTGCTGGGCCGGCTCGCTGGTGAGGGCGGCGATCGCACCGCCGACGCCACGGTGCTGTTGGCCGAGAGCGAGGCGGCGGTGATCACGGCGCTCGAGGCGCGACTGGGGCAGGCCGGGTACGAGGTCATCATCGCGGGCGACGGTGAAGAAGCGTTGGAGCGCGCACGCGCCGTGCGGCCTGCGGCGGTCGTGGCTGGGCATCGCCTGCGGAAGCGCGACGGCTTCAGCCTGCTCGTGGAGCTCAAGCGAAGCGAGGACACCAAGGACATCCCCGTGGTGCTCCTGGTCGACGAGAACCAGGGCTCGCTGGTCTCGCGAGGCCTCGATCTCGGTGCGGAGGACGTGCTCGCGAAGCCCCTGAACATCTATGTCTTGATGAGTCGTCTGCGACGCAGCATCGGCGCTGCCGCGGCGCCCACGCAGGCCGGCATCGTGGGGCGCCTGGCCGACCTCTCGCTGCCCGACCTGCTGCAGACCCTCTACCTCGGGGGCAAGACCGCCGAGATCCGGGTCACGGGCCCGACCGGACGCGGACAGCTCCACCTCGCCGACGGCCAGCTGGTGTATGCGGCACTCGGCACCCACCTCGGCGAAGAGGCACTCTACGAGATGGTCTTCGTCCAGGACGGGCTGTTCGAGGTACGCTTCGGGGTGAGCTCGCGCGACGTCAACATCAACGGCACGACGGACGGGCTGCTTCTCGAGGCCCTGCGTCGGCTGGACGAAGCGCGGGCGCAACGCGAAGACTGACGCTCAGCCGGGCAGGAACACGCTCACGGTCCCGCCGGTGGGCAGCGACCAGGCCCGATGCAGTCGAAACCGCGGCTCGAGCTCCTCGATGACCTCGATCACGGGGGGCAGGTGCTGAAGCTCGTAGTGGTGCTGCTCGAGCACCGCCTCCATCTGCTCACGCCTCGGCCACCCGGCGGTCGAAGCGCTCACGTGCACCACACTGCCCGCCGTTCTCGCCCACTCGTAGGTCCCCTGGGGGTCCACGATCAGGCCCCGGATCCGGCGGCCGGGGAGCCGCTCCCGCACCTGGAGGACCACGAAGCCCTCGTACCAGGTCTGGTCCTCGGAGAAGACCACCACCTCGCCAGGTCCGAGGCTCGACACCACGGCGTCGATCGGCAGCGTGAGGTCCCGCGGGGGCCGAGCCTGGGGGTGGTCCTGGTCGGCCCACTGGGCAGGCAGCACGTGCCCGCCAAGCGGTTCCGACAGGCTCCCGAGGGGCAGACCACGCCCCCACATGCGGAAGCCGATCTGGTGGGCGCCGGCGAGCACCAGGACCCCGGCGATCACGGGACTCGCCGGGCCGAGCGATCGCACGCGATCCGCGAGCAACACGGCGACACAGCCGAGCATCGGCAGGGTGTAGTAGACCTGCTTCTTCGCGATCAGGGTGAACACGCCGAGGCCGACGAGCACGACCAGCAGGGGGACCCGTCGACGCCCGCTGGCGAGCGGGAGGGTGGCGAGGATGGCCAGCACCGCTGCGGCTCCCGGCAACAGCCCCGCCTGGTCGTCGAGCAGGATCCCCAGGTACAGCCCCCAGGTGGAGAGGGCGCCCGGGTCGCGCTGCTCGGTCCACTCGCCCGCGCTGTCGATCTCACCCACGCCGCCCTGGCTGAGGATCTCCGCGGCGTGGTGCTCGGCGAACTGCAGGTACCACCAGCCGCACACGAGCAACAGCGCGCCCACGCCCAGCGCGGCGCGCTGGAGCCGCAACCTGCGGTCCCCCGCTCGAAGGCCCGCGACGAGCTCCGCGAGAGCCGGCAGCGCCAGGAACAGCGCCAGCCCGATGCGATCCATCAGGAGCCCGACGCCGCATGCGACACCGAACACCACGCTCCACCGCCGGTCCGAGAAGCCGCGTGCACGCACCAGCGCCAACGCGCCGACCGTGGTCCAGGCCATCAGCGCGACGTTGGGTTCGAAGCGCACGAGGTTGCCGGTCACACCGGGGAAGCCCAGGATCAGCGCCGCCGCGAGCCACCCCGTGGCACGGTCCCGCACGTCCTCGCCGAGCCGCACGACGGCGAACAACAGCACGGCGAGGTGCAGCACGTTGGTGAGCAGCATGGCGAGGTGGCCAGCTCCCATGGCCGCGAAGAGCGGCCAGGGCGCCAGGTAGAACAGCGGAGGCCAGTAGTTCTGGCTCAGGAGGTAGCCCAGGCTCCACCGGTCCCCGTCGACGGCCGCTTGCCACAGGTCGAGGGCGTTGCCCACGTGCAGGAACTCGTTCTGGTAGCCGTCCGGGAGACCGTTGCGCGCAGTCCACGCCACGACCAGCACCGTAGCGGCGGTGAGCAGGGCGGCGATGAGGGCGACCTCGCGCTTCATGCGCTTTACGTATGCCACACGGCAACGCCACGCGGGGCCCGGCGGTACACTGGAGCCGGCCCACAGAAGAGGTCCCGCCCATGATGAAGCGCCTCGACGGCCTCAAGGTCGCGCTGGTCTACCCGCCCTACGGCCCGGTCAAGAACGAACCGGGCATCAAGGCCGTGAAGGAGAACTACGGGATCTTCCCGTCGCTCTCGCTCCTGTACGTCGCTGGAATCCTGGAGAACGCAGGCTGCGACGTCGTGCTGATCGACGCGCACGCCGAAGACCTCGACTTCGAGCAGACCGTGGCGCGCCTGGAGGCCTTCGGACCCGCCTACATCGGCTACACGATCACGACCTACCTCTTCTTCCAGACCCTGGACTGGATCAACCACCTCCGGAAGCGCGTCGACGTGCCCACCATCGTGGGCGGCGTGCACCTGAGCATCTACCCGGAAGAGACCCTCACCCACCATGCGATCGACTACGCGGTCACCGGCGAAGCCGAGATCAGCCTCCCGGAGCTGCTCTTCGCGCTCGAGACCAACAAGCCGCTGGAAGACGTCAAGGGCATCGCGTTCCGCACGGGCGACAAGACCATCGTCACGCCCCACTCGTCCACGATTCCGGTCGACGACGCCCCCTACCCGGCCCGTCACCTGATCGACAATTCGCTCTACTACTCGTTCATCTCCAAGTACAAGAACTTCACCTGCTTCATCACGAGCCGGGGCTGTCCGTACAAGTGCATCTTCTGCGAGCAGGGCTCCAAGGCGTTCCGGGCGCGCTCGCCGAAGAACGTGGTCGACGAGCTCGAGCTCTGCGTGAACGAGCACGGCGTCCGGGAGCTGGACTTCTTCGACTCCAGCTTCACCATCCGGAAGCAACGGGTCGTCGAGATCTGCGAGGAGATCAACCGCCGCAAGCTCGACATCGTCTGGGCCGCGCGGACAAGGGTCGACTGCATCACCCCGGACGTGCTGCGCGCCATGCGACGCGCCGGCTGCGCGCGCATCTACTACGGCATCGAGAGCGGCAACCGCGAGATCCTCAAGGTGCTCAAGAAGTCCACGAGCCTCGACCAGATCAAGGAGATCGTCACGGCCACCCGAGCCGAGGGCATCGACACCTTCGGCTACTTCATGGTCGGCAACCCCTACGACACCCCGGCCACGGTGCGGCAGACCATCCGGCTCGCCCTCGATCTCGACCTGGACTACGCCCAGTTCTCGAAGGTCACGCCCATGCCGGCGACCGAGATGTACACGATGATGATCGAGGAGACCGGTCGGGACTTCTGGCGGGAGTACGTGCTCAACCCGCACGACGACCTGGTGCCCCGCCCGCGCTGTGACATGACCGACGCGGAGATCCAGCGGTGGGCGCGCCTGGGCTACCTGCGGTTCTACTACCGGCCCAAGATGATCGCGCGGCACCTGAAGCGCATGAAGTCGGCCGACGAGGTCCTGCGTTCCGCGCAGACCGCTTTCGAGATGCTCCGCCAGCACGATCTCGGCGAGGACGGCACGGGCATGGAGGTCGTGGGCTGACACCCGGACCTGATAGCTTCGCCCCATGAGCGTGCCCGAGCCCGTGGTCCTCTTTCGTGACGCCTTCGGCGACCCTGCGTTCGGGGCGCGCTGGACGCTGCACGATCTCGGCAGCCGTCAGGGCCCCGCCCAGTGGTCGGTGCGAGCGGGGGTGCTGCGCCAGACCTCCAACTGCTACACGCCCAACTCGTGGCGCGGCACGATGCTGCTCGCCCGGCAAGAGGTGGAACCGCCCTACCTCGTCCGGGCTCGCGCGAGGTCGACCGACGACGACCGCATGGGCCTGGTCTACGGAGCCAAGAGCGAGGACGAGCTGCGCTTGTTCTGGCTGAGCTCGTCGTTGCGGTGCCGCACCTTGTCCGAGGTGCAGGGCACGAGCGAGCGGGTGCTCGCCCGGGACGCGCCCGGCTACCAGGTGGCCCGTTGGACCGAGCTCGGGGTGTTGGTCACGAGCGGTCGTGTCACGGCGGCGGTCGACGGGCACCGGGTGCTCGATGTCGAGCACGACGCCGACCTGTCTGGACGCGCGGGCCTGTACGCACACGCCAACGAGGGCCTGGAGGTCCAGAGCTTCGAGGTCGTTCGCGCGATCGGCCAGTCCGATGCGCCGGTCCGGGTGCCTTGGATGGTCGACGACCACGAACGCTGCACCGTGGTGAGCGTGTCCAACATCAGCGGCGCGCCGGTCTGGGTGCGCCTCGACGCCGTGGAGCAGAGCGGGCAGCCGGTGCGCTTCTCGCGCACGGACGGCTTCGAGGGCGACGGCACCTGGCGCCAGCTCGGGCCCCGACAGAGCGGCCAGGCGCGGCTCGGCGGCGCCGACACACCGAGCGGCCACGGCTTCGTCGAGCTCTCCTGGCGATGCGAAGCGCCACAGGGCGACGCGCCCGTGCTGGTGTCGGCCCGTGTCGAGGACGCGGTGGGCGTCGGCTTCGCGCTCCCGGTGAGCGGCTGATGCTGATCCTCGGTGTGGCCGACAACCACGATGCCGGCGCGGCCGTCGTCGAAGACGGGGTGCTGCTCGCCGCGGTGGGCCAGGAGCGCATCGACCGCAACAAGAACAGCGGCGCGTTCCCCTGGGGCGCCATCGAGGCCGCGCTCGACAAGGCCGAGCGCAGGGCGCGCGACGTGGACCGCATCGTGTTCGGCACCTCCTTCACGCCGAGCTTCCTGCTGCGCAAGGTGCCCGAGCTGCACCACGGCAAGAAGGCGAACGGAAGCCAGTTCGACTACCTGCTGAACCTCTACATCACCTACCAGGTGGCGCTCCGGCAGACCGGACTGCACCTCTTCGAGGTCGAGGCCTGCCAGCGGCTGCTGGCCGCGCGCATGCGGGATCGCGGCTTCGAGAAGGCCCGGGTCGACCTGATGGACCACCACCAGGCCCACGCGCACGCCGCCTACCGGAGCCAGGAAGAGCCCGTGTGCCTCGTGCTCACGGTCGACGCCATGGGCGACGGACAGACCTGCACGGCCAGCGTGGGACGCCAGGGCCAGCTCGATCAGCACTGGTCGCAGTCCGGCTTCGCGGCGGTGAACACCTACTACTCGCGGGTGACCGAGTGGCTCGGCTTCACGCCGAACCGCCACGAGGGCAAGATCACGGGCCTCGCCGCCTACACCGATCCGCCCCCCGAGCTTCTGGCCCACTTCCGCAAGCAGCTCCACTTCGTCGGCCCCGGGTTCTCGACCGTGAACTACCTGGAACGGCAACACGAGGGCGACGCCTTCTACGGCGCGCTCTCCGCCTGGAGCAAGGAACAGATCGCCTCGGCCATGCAGCGCAACCTCGAGCACGCCGTGACCGCCTTCGTGGAGCACTGGGTCGGGGCCACCGGCGTGGCGGATGTGGCGGTGTGCGGGGGGATCTTCGCGAACGTGAAGCTCAACCAGCGCATCGCCGAGCTGGCCTGCGTGGACTCGCTGTGGGTGTACCCGAACATGGGGGACGGCGGCCTGTGCGTCGGCGCCGCCCTCGCCGCCGCCGAGCGACCGCCGCGGCGGCTGCCGTCGCTCTACCTCGGGCCAGCCTACAAGCAGAGCACCATCGCGCAGGAGCTCAACATCGCGGGCCTGCGACCCGAGAAGCCCGACGACCTCGAGGCACGGGTGGTCGAGCTGCTGGCGGCCGGCAAGGTCGTGGCACGTTTCGACGGGGGCATGGAGTTCGGTCCGCGTGCGCTAGGCAACCGAAGCATCCTGTTTCGACCGGATGATCCGAGCGTGAACGACTGGCTGAACAAGCACCTGCAGCGCACCGAGTTCATGCCCTTCGCGCCCATGCTGCGTGCGGAGCGGGCTCAGGACTGCTTCGTGGGCGTGGAGAAGGCGGCGAATGCGGCGCGCTTCATGACCGTGTGCTTCGACTGCACGCCCTTCTTCCTGCGCACCTGCCCGGGCGTGGTGCACTGCGACGGCACCGCGCGTCCCCAGCTCGTTCACGAAGCCGACAACCCCAAGCTCTGGCGTCTCCTCGAGCTCTGGGAGGAACACACGGGACTGCCGGCGCTCATCAACACCAGCTTCAACATGCACGAAGAGCCCATCGTCTGCTCCCCGCACGACGCGATCCGGGCCTGGACGGCCGCCAGCCTCGACGCGCTCAGCATCGGGCCCTTCCTCGTCACCCCGGGCGCCGGGTGATGCTGTGGATCTGGGCCTGCACGGGTCCAGCACCCAGCGAAGCTGCGCTGGACGCCCTGCGCGCCTGCGAGACCTCCGCCTGCCGCCTCGAGTCTGTGGGCCCCGCCTGGTCGGCCGACCCCGAGCAGGTCTCGGTGTGGCTGGATGCGCTCGACGAGTTCGAGGAGGCAGCGCTCGTCGACGTGTTGGCGCACCGCTTCCCGCAAGAGGGTGCGCAGCTCTGCGCGGAGCTCGGCGCCGGCACCGCGGGTCGCGCACGCTGCGAGAAGCGGTTCATCCGACCTCACCTGTCCACGCGCCAGGTGAAGCAGGCAGTTGGCGTGGTCTCCCCGCTCGGCCCGCGCTCGTCGGACCTGCCGGTGCTGGAGCCGACGGCCCCTCCATGGGCGCACGCGACCGACGACGAGCGAGCCGCTGCAGTGGGCGGGTGCACCGACGCGGCGTGTGCGTCGGCCCGTGCCCGTGATCTCGGAAGCACCGGCGATGCTCGCTCGGCCTCCCTGGCCTGCGCGGCGGCTTCGGACGAGGGCCAGGCCCGGTCCGAGTGCCTGTTCCAGGCGTCCGAGGGGCTGGCGGAGGCTGGCGCCGTGACGGAGGCTCTGCGCCTGTGCGCCCACGCTGGGAACTTCGGCCCCATGTGCGCCGCTCACGGGCTGCAGCTCGGCGGCCCCGCGCCGGCCGACGGGCCCGAGGCGGCCACGGCCCACGCCGCGCTCCTGGAAGGCCTCGGCGACATTGGAACCGTCTACGCGGACTGGTTCTGGGCAAGCTGGACGTGGAGCGCCGTGCACGCGGGCACCCCGGCGAGTCGCCTGGCGACCGACCTGCCCGAGGTCGCGCTTCCGCACGTCCGAGCGGCCGCCGCCTGGCAGGTCGTCGCCCGCCGAACGGGCAGCTTGGATGCCACGGTCCAGCTGGTCGCGCGGCACCTCGAGCTTCCCGACACGGCACCCTACAGCGGCCAGCAGGTGCGCACCCACACCCTGCGCCCCGGCTGGAGCGCCCGCCCCGCCGAGGACAGCCTGCCCACGGTGTTCCTGTACGGACCGTCCCGCCGCGCGCTCGCCGAGGACCCGGACGAAGACCTGACCGTCGCCGTCCTGGAAGCGGCGTGGCAGCAGCGGACGCCTCCGACGGCGGCGTGGTTCCTCGACGGACTCTCTCACGAGCGCTCACGCCTCGTGCGGTGGACGGCGGCCCGGATCCTCTCGGAGCTGGACCCCGCTGCCATCGACGGTCTCGTGGACGACGACCCGGTGGTCGCGGGCCGGCTGGCGGAGCACCGACGACCAGCGCCATGAGCCGTCCCCGTACCTAGCGACCTCCGCGCTTTCCGCCGCCACCGCGACTCCTCCGGTTGCCGGCCGCGTCGGAGCTCGACCCCGAGCCCGCGGAGCCCGACGACGCGTCCTTGCCCGACGCGCCCGCGTCCTCGTCCCCAGCGATCGTCTCGGCGGGCGGATCGCCGCCGGTCAAGAAGGCGACCACACCACCGGCGATCGCGAGGAGCACCCCGGCCGCGAGCACGAGCCCCATGCCCGGCCCGCCCTTCTTGGCGGGCGGCGACGGCGACGTGGCGACCGGAGCCGGCTGCGAAGCGGCGCCGGCGACCTCGTCGGTCGGCAGGTCCTCTTCGCCGACGAGCTCCGTCTCCGCGCGGGCAAAGGTCTCCTCATCGGGCGGGAGATCCTCGTCGACATCGTCGCGCTCGACCACCGGAGCGCGCCCCACGGGCTCGGAGTCCGGCTCGCGCTCGGCCGCCGAGTCCGGTGCCGACGCGTCGGCCGGCGCCGAGGACTCCGGCGCGACCTCCGGTGAA
>CAZSAT010000003.1:31871-138204 GCA_964604675.1 uncultured Enterobacterales bacterium | reverse complement strand
TGCTCGATGGGGCCGTGGCGGCGCGCTTCACCACCGCGCTCAAGAAGGTGCTCGAGAACCCCGAGCGCCTCGTGCTGGACCTGCGCTGATGGACGACATGGTCCGCCAGCTGCACGAGGCCGACGCGGCGCTGTGCGCGCTGGACCCCGTTCCCTTCCCGCTTCCGCTCGGGCGGCGCGCGGCGGCCGTGGCGGGGGCCTGGTCCGGCCTCGAGGCGAGCGACTGGGTCGTGCCCGGGCTTCGCGAGCGGGTGGGCGCCGTGCTCCGAGGGTGCTCGGTGGAGCGCCTGGTGGATGGGCACGCAGGAGCACGCCCGTACAAGGTCGCGCCGGTGTCGGCGTCGCCAGCCGCCCGCATGCTGCACGCCTGCGGCCTGGCGATGGCGGACCGGGATCGGGCGGTGCTCTGCTTCCTCGGCGAGGGCTCCGCGAGCTACGGCGAGCTGCACGAGGCGCTGAACCTGGCCGCGCTGCATCAGCTGCGGGTGATCTTCCTCGCCGTGCGCGAAGACCTCTCGGCAGAGGGCAGCCCCCTCGCCCCTCAGCTGGCCGCCGATCTGGTGGAGCTGGCACAGGCCTACGGCGTGCAGGCGCGCGGCGTGGACGGCGGCAACGCAGCCCAGGTGCGCGCCGCGGTGAGCGAGGCCCGTGAGGGCCGTGGACCCTGGCTGATCGACGTTCGGAGCTGTTGATGAAGACGCTGTCCTACCAGGCCGTGGTCGTGGGCGCCGGCCCCGGCGGCTACCCCTGTGCCATCCGCCTCGCCCAGCTCGGGGTGAAGACCCTCTGCATCGAGAAGCAGTACTGGGGCGGGGTCTGCCTGAACGTGGGCTGCATCCCGTCGAAGGCCTTGATCACCGCCGGCAAGCGCGTGGAGGAGATCAAGAAGGCCGACCTCATGGGCATCTCGGTCCCCGGCGAGCCGAGCGTCGACATGGAGAAGCTCCAGGCGTGGAAGGGCGGCATCGTCAAGCGCCTCACCGGCGGCATCTCCACGCTCTTGAAGGGCAACGGCTGCGACCAGCTCTTCGGCACGGCACGCTTCGCGGGTCCCGGCATGCTCGACGTGGAGACCGACGACGGCACAGTGCGCGTCGAGGCGGACCACATCGTCATCGCCACCGGCTCGCGCCCGATCGAGGTGCCCGGCTTCTCGTTCTCGGACGCGCGGGTGCTCGACAGCACCAAGGCGCTCGACCTCGCCGAGATCCCGAAGCGCCTGGTCGTCATCGGGGGCGGCTACATCGGCCTCGAGCTCGGCCAGATGCTCCAGAAGGTCGGGAGCCAGATCACCGTGGTCGAGATGCAGGCGAGCGTGCTCCCGGGCTTCGACCCCGATGTGGTCAAGCTCGTCGCGCGGAAGCTCAAGAAGGCGAAGATCAAGGTCCACACGCAGACCAAGGCGCTGGGATGGGAGGAGGCCGGGGACTGCGCCAAGGTGCGCATCGAGACCCCGAAGGGCGAACAGACGCTCGAGGCCGACGCCATCCTGGTCACCGTGGGGCGCTTCCCGAACACCGAGGACATCGGACTCGACAAGCTCCCCGGGCTGGTGCGCGACGGGCGCTTCGTCGCCCACGACGATCAGCTCAAGACCAGCGTTCCGGGCGTCTACGCCATCGGAGACGTGGCCGGCCAGCCCATGCTCGCGCACAAGGCCACCCACGAGGGCGAGGTCTGCGCCGAGGTCATCGCCGGACACGACGTGGCCAACCAGGCGCGCACGGTGCCGGCCGTCGTCTTCACCGACCCGGAGATCGCCAGCGCCGGCCTCATGGAGCACGAGGCGAAGGAACAGGGCTTCAACGTGAGGGTGGGCAAGATGCCCTTCGCCGCCGTGGGGCGCGCGATGACCACCGGCGAGACCGACGGCTTCGTGAAGGTGGTGACCGACGCCGACGACCACCACCGGGTGCTCGGCGTGACGATCTGCGGTCCCCACGCGAGCGATCTGATCAGCGAAGCCGCGCTGGCCATCGAGCTGGAGGCGGAGGCCCTCGACATCGGCCTCACCATCCACCCGCACCCCACCCTCGGCGAGGCGGTGATGGAGGCCGCGAAGCACGCCCTCGGCGAAGCCGTGCACGTGATGAACTGAACACGCGGCGATGGTGACGTCGCGCGGCGCATCGGCCGGGATCCGAGCTACTCGGCCACCAACCGCAGCATCGTCCAGTGCTCGGGCGCGTAGAAGTCGGACGCGAAGGCGTTGACCTCTTCGAGGCTGAGCTCACCGGCCCGCTCGATCTGGTAGCTGCGGAAGCCCTCCGGTAGGTCGTGCACCTTCTCCCAGAGGGCGCGGTCGAGCACCTGGCCCGGGCTCTGGGAGCCGAGGAGCTGCTCGCCGCGGAGGCTCGACACGGCCTCGTCCAGCTCTTGCTGGGTGATGCCCTCGGCGGCGAGCGTGCTCACGGTCTCGACGAGCTTCTGCTCGGTCGACGCCTGGTTCTCGGCCCGCGTGAAGGTCCAGGCGCCGTAGGCCAGGGGCACGTGCCAGGGGTCCCCACGGGTGCCCGCGCCGTAGGTGTCGCCGTCGTCGTGACGCAGCGCCACGTAGAGCCGGCTGAAGAAGTGCCCGCCGAGCACGTGGTCCGCCACCAGCCACGCCGGGAAGCTCGGGTCCTGCCAGGTGATGCCCTCACGGTGGTAGCCGAAGTAGGTCTGGGTGAGACCGGGCAGCGTGACCTCGCTGGACGTGCGCTCGGTGTTCGGCGCGAGGTACACCGGCTCCAAGGTCAGCGACGGATCGGGGCTGACCACCGTGGGCAGCAGGTCCGCCGCCAGCTCCTCCACGTCGTCGCGGGTGAGGTCGCCGCCGAAGCCGATCAGGCGACCCGGCATGCGCACCAGCGTGGACCGCGTGGACAGGAGGGTCAGGTCGTCCTTGACGACCTTGGCGGGCTCCTCGTAATCACTGCGCCGAACATCACCTTCTGCGAAGAGCGAGAAGAGGACCCCCTGCTCGAGCTTGAACATGAAGTCCTTGTTGCTCGACTGCCAGGCGATCTTGCGGTTCTGCCCCATGCGCTTGAGCTCGTCCGGCGAGAACGAGGTGTTGTCGAGCACCTCGTCGAGCAGCTCCAGCACCTCCGGCAGGTCCTCCTTGAGGCACCGGACCGCCAGGTTGGAGCTGTAGGGGTCGACGTGGAAGCTGAAGCTCGCGGCCAGCTCGTCGGCGCGCTGGCGCAGCGCGGAGTCCTCGTCGTAGAGCTGGATCTCGAAGGCCTCCGCGCCGCCGTTCTCGGCGAACCACGGCGACCAGGACCCCACCGGGAACCACACCCGCACCTCGACGAGGGGCACGCGGTGGTCCTCGACGAACACCACCTCGGTGCCCTGGTCGACCTCCCAGGACACCGGATCAGCGGGCCAGCCGGCGAGCGCGACAGCAGGGAGCAACAGGGACATCACTTGGCCTCCTCGGCCTTGCCGCGGGCGATGAAGATCTCGACGGGTTCAGCACCCGCGATGTGGTCGTTCCACGCAGCGTGGACCTGCTCGAGCGTGACGGCGTCGATGGCCTCCGCCGCCCCGCCGAGCGCGAGGCTCTCGTCACCCCACCAGTCCGCGTAGATGCCCACGGCGTGGGCCTGGTCCTCCGCGAACCAGGCGGCCTCCAGCTCGGCCTGGAGCATGCGGCGCTTGGCGGTCTGCAGGCGCTCCTCGGTGGCCCAGTCGAGCTGGTCCAGGTGTTTCCGCGTGGCCGAGAGCAGCTTGAAGGCCTTGGCCTGCGACCGGAACGGCAGGCTGACCGACGCGAAGCCGGCGATGGCGCCCGCCTCGAGCTCCTCGTGGAAGGTGAGCGCTTCGATCGCCTTGCCCTGCTCCTCCACCAGGTGGTGGCGGAAGAGGTCGACCTCGCCACCGACCACCATCTCCATCAGGAGCGCCGACGCCCAGTAGCCCTGCTCGGACGGAGCCGGCAGCGGGTAGACCTGGGCCGCGAGCTTGATGGGCGGCAGATCCTCCTTGAGCACGATGCGGTCGTCGGGGAAGTCCCAGGCGCTGAGCGCTACCACCTCCGGCGGCGTGGCCGCGTCGGCCGGCAGTCCACCGAAGAGCGCCTCGATGGTTGCCAGCGTGGTGGGCCCGTGCACGGGACCCGCCACGACGAGGTGGAGGTTCTCGGGCCGGTAGTAGCCGTCGTAGAACTTGCGCACGAGGTCCAGGTCCGCGCCAGCGATGTCGGCCTTGGTGCCTGCGGGGGAGTGTGCGTAGGGATGGTCGCCGAACAGCGCGGCGAGCCCGCGCATCGCCACCCTCGAGAAGGGATCGTTCTCGGTCGAGATCCGCAGCTCCTCCGTGACGATCTTCTTCTCGTTGTCCAGGTTGTCCTGGTCGATGAGCAGCTTCGAGAAGCGCTCCGCTTCGAGGGCCAGCAGGGCGTCGTGGTGCTCCGGGGCGATCTCGGAGAGGTACACGGTGTTGTCGAACATCGTGTAGGCGTTCTCCCGCCCGCCGTTGACGGTGTGGAGGCGGCTGTAGGCCTCCTTGTCGTGCAGCTCCGTGGCGCCGAACATCAGGTGCTCGAAGAGGTGCGCGAAGCCCAGCTCCGCCTGGGCCTCGTGGGCCGAGCCGACCGCGACCCAGATCTGGGTGGCGACGACCTTGTGGTCGGGATCCGAGAGCACCGTGACGCGCAGTCCATTGGCCAGGGTCGCGGTGAAGTGGCCCGCGGTCACCGCGGGCACCGCCTCGACGACCGACTCGCCCGGCAGCGCCTCGCCGGCAGCGGGATCGACCTCGTCCTGGGCGAGGGCCATCGAGAACAAGAGGGTGAGCAAGAGAACCTCCGTCGGGGCGATTCGTAGCGCGTTCGCGGCTACCTTGGGGAGGTGTTCTGGTGGACCCTGCCGGCCTTCGCTTTCGATCGGGACGTGGTCACGCTGGTCTGGGCGCCGTACGACAGCGACCTCGGCTTCGCCGGGGCGGAGATCCTGGCCGCCGCGGAGCGTTCCGGCGCGGAGGTCGCGGTCACGCTCGACCTTCCGGGGGCTGGCGGGCTGACGCGCCACGCCTTCGGGGCGCAGCCCCTGCAGACCACCCTCGCCGACGACGACGCCACCGACACCCGGGCACTGCGCGACTTCTTCGCCTGGGCGGCGGAGCGCTACGAGGCCGAGCGCTACGTGGTGGCGGTGCTGGATCACGGCGGGCGGGTCGGGGAGCTCGCCCGCGACGACCACCCGGCGGGCTGGCTGGGCACCGACGAGCTCGGGGAGGCGCTGCGCGCCTTCGACGCGAGCGAGCGGGGTCGGGTTGGGCTCGTGGTGCTCCAGGTCTGCGGCAAGGGCACCCTGGAGGCGGCCTGGGGCCTTCGGGGAGCCGCCGACGAGCTGCTGGCGTCCGCCACCGTCATCGCCGCGCCCAACACCTGGTTCGCAGCCTTCGGTCCCGGCCCGCTGGCGCCCCAGGTGGTGGCACGCATGCCCAGCGACACGTGGATGCGCTGGAGCTGCGTGGACCTCCGGGCCGCATCCGAGCTGCCCGCCAGGCTCGGGCCGGTGAGCCCGCTGA
This sequence comes from uncultured Enterobacterales bacterium, assembly GCA_964604675.1. Classification (GTDB taxonomy): domain Bacteria; phylum Myxococcota_A; class UBA796; order UBA796; family CAJQPC01; genus CAZSAT01. Next base: position 132,688 of record CAZSAT010000003.1, on the reverse strand, counting down.
GCGTGGACACCGACGCCCTCGCGGAGCACACGTGGACCTACGCCGGCGACGCCTTCGTGGACCTCGCCCACGTGCCCCTTCCACGCACCCTTCGCGCTGGACCGACGAGCACCTGATGTGCGGCGAGTGGACCAGCCCAGCGCCCGATGAGCGCTTGACCGAAGGCTACCCGAGAGGCGGGGCGTCCCTGGGCCTGTGGCTCCCCGACGACTCCCTGCCGGTGGAGCCGCCAGACCTCTGGCGCCGCGTCGGAGCGGCCACGTCCCGATGAACGTGGCAGACTCCGGCACCGTGCTGCTGTTCCTCCTGCCGCTCTTCTCGACCGCCTGCTTCCCCGACTTCCCGGGGGTCTCCGGTGACAGCGCCGAGCGGTCCAGCCCCGGCGACACCGACGAAGCCGACGACCCGACCGGCGAGGAGCAGCCCGAGGACACCGCGCCGAAGGACCGAGGCGACAGCGGGCACCAGCCCTGGGACACGAACACCTGCATCGGCTTCACCGACGCCGACGGCGACGGCTTCGGCGGCAGCGAGGGCCAGCTCGTCCCGTGCGATGACCTGCCCCTCGGCGTGGTCGACAACGACGACGACTGCGACGACACGAACGACGCTGTGCACCCCGACGGCGTCGAGGCGTGCAACGGCCTGGACGACGACTGCGACGGCACCGCCGACAGCGAAGCGGTCTGCGGCTGTCCTGTGCATCCGCGCGAAGGGCGGCCGTACCTGTTCTGCGCCGACAACGCCAACTGGGAGAAGGCCGTCGAGGCCTGCCGGAGCTTGGACAGCTACGACCTGGTGGTGATCGGCAGCGAGCAGGAGCAGGCCTTCGTGTTCGACGCGGCCAGCCGCGTCGACCATGGCGACTGGTGGTGGATCGGCTTCCACGACCGGAACGCGGGTCCGGAGCTGGAGCCCGACGCCGGGTGGGAGTGGGTGGACGGCAGCGCCGTGCTCTACACGAACTGGGCGACGGAGGCCGGCCAGCCCGACAACGCTGACGGCGACGAGGACTGCGCGCACCTCTACGACGGCTCGGGGCTCTGGAACGACCTGCCGTGTGGCACCACGGCCTACCACGGCACCCAGATGCACTTCATCTGCGAGACGACCCGGTAGCGGGCTCAGAACCGGCCGCGACCCGTCCAGATGCCGATGGTGCCCGCGTCGGCGGTCGCCTGGGTCTGGTCGGTGTAGCCGGGCGACGGGCTGTCGCCGCAGTGTCCCACGATGACGTCGAGGATGTAGACCTCCTCAGAGCCCTCGTGATCGCCCGACCCGTAGTGGTAGTCCACCACGTCCTGGCTGGGATCCCCCACCACGCCGCGCTTCCAGTTGTAGCCCCACCGATCGTCGTACAGCCGCAGCCGGTCCACCACCTCGTCGAGGAACTGCCAGGTGCCGCCGTCGTCCTGGCAGCTGTCGGCCAACCAGTCGGGGTGGTCCGCAGCGACCTCGTCCACCACCCAGGCCATGTCCGGGAGCGGGAGCGGAGCGTCGGTCTCGTCAGCTTCCTCGTCGTTCGCCTCGTCGCACGTCACGGGAACGCTCAGGCCGAAGCTGTCCCCGAACCAGGCGACGTGCTCGTGCACCATCTGCCAGTCGGTCCAGGCGTCGGTGGGCGCGTCCGGCGCACGGAGGGGCACGTTGAAGGTCCAGCGCTCCCCCGAGGCGACCTGCTCGTCGTCCTCGAGCCAGACCCGCACATCGGAGGTGTCCAACAGGGGATCCTCGTCGCCGATCGCGCCGAGCTTGTAACCATCGGCTCGCGTCCACGTGGCCTGGCCGGTGTTCTCCAGGGTCACCAGCGCCGTGGCCGTGGCCCCGCACGCGAGCTCGCTCGGGAAGCTGAGGTCGATCAGCGCCGCGGCGTCGGCGGGGTCAGCGTCGTCCATCGACCCCTCGCCTGTCTCGGAGCTCTCGTCCACCGGCACCTCGTCCGAGGCGACCGCACCGCGTTCGCTGGGTGCAACCACCGCTGCACATCCGAGCCATCCGATCACGCGCACCTCCGTCGGCACCTCTTGTTGCAAGCAGCATGCCGCCATCGATGGGCCCGAGGACCGGGAATCCGGGGACGTAGGCGTCGCACCGTGCGCCTCTGCCCAGGCTCACGGGTCGCACGGCACGGGTACACTCGCCGCACGTGGCCCGCGCGCTCCGAGAACTGACCCTCCGGGATCTCGGCCTCCACGCCGTCGTCGGCGCCGTCGCGACGTGGCCGGTCGCGCTCACCCCGCTGACCCGGCTGGCCGGACACACCGACGGCGACGTGTGGAACCACGCCTGGGGAGCCTGGTGGTTCTGGACGCGGCTGAGCTCGGGCGAGCTGCCGTGGCGCTGCGACGAGCTCTTCGGCCCGGAGGGGGGCACCCTCTGGTACATCGACCCCCTCGGCGCGGGCCTGACCGCCGTCCTCGTGCCCGTGTTGGGCGCCGCCGGAGCCTGGAACGTGCTCCAGTGGGCCAGCGCCGTGCTCGCCTCCTGGGCCGCCGCCCAGCTCGCCGCACGGGTGGCCGGTGAGGGTCCCCATGTCTACCTGGCTTCGGCCGCCCTGGCACTCGGGCCGTACCTGAACGGCGAGCTGCACAACGGCATCTCCGAGGCCTGCAACGTGGGCCCCGGGCTGCTCGCACTCACCCTGGCGGACGCTGCGTTCCGCGAAGGTCGCGCGCGGCACTGGATCGGCGCGGGGCTCGCGCTCGGCGTCACCACCCTGGGCACGCCCTACTACGCCCTCGCGGCGCTCCTCTGCGTGGTCACCTGGTCGATCCCGTGGCTGTGGCGCCGACCGGCCCTGCCACAGCTCGGCGGCGCCACGCTGGCCGCTCTCGCGACAGCGTCGATCGCCGTGCCCGCTGGGCTTGCGGTCCAGGCCTCGGTGCACGCCTCCGACGCGCTGGTCCACCGCTCGAACCCCGACGCCGTGTCCGGGCTGCTCCTGCACAACGGCGTGGACCCGAGGACCTTCGTCGCCCCCCTCGGCTTCACCTCGGTCGACTACGCGGCCCTCGGGGAGGCCTTCGTGCACTCCGGGTACCTGGGCTTGGTGGCGCTCGCGCTGGCGGCGCGTGGGTTGCGGCGCACCGGCCGATGGGGCTTTGCGGTCGGCGGGGTCGTCACCCTGGCCTTCGCCCTGGGCCCGTGGCTCTTCTGGAACGAAGGCTGGGCGCTGTTCGGAGGGAGGCGGCTGGCTCTGCCCTACAAGGCACTGGAGCTGCTCGTCCCTGGAGCAGCGATCACACACCCCCTCCGTCTCGCGGTGCCCGGGCTCGCCGTGGTGGGGGCCCTCGCGGCGGCCGGGGTCGCCGACCTCGCCGTGTGGAAGCGGCGCCTGGCCATCGTCCTGGTGGCCGCTGACATGCTGGTGTTTGCACGTCCGGCCTGGCCCCTGTCGCGCACCGAAGCACTCGATCTCGAGGCGGCACACCACCTGGCGAAGCAAGATGCGCAGGTGGTGCTCGACCTGCCCGGCGCCGTCGGGAGCACGATGGCCACCAGCCGCTACCTGGTGCACCAGACGGCCCACGGGCACCCGATCCCCTACCGACCCGACGCCCGAGCTTCGAGCGCCAGCCTGTTGGGCACCCGGGCCTTCACCCTCTTCACGATGGCCTCGGAGACTCGCGAGACCCACAGGGAGATGCTCATCCACCAGGCCCGACGCGTGCGGACCGTGCGACGTGGGGAGCTGCGCGACGCCGGGGTCTCGCACGTCGTCGTCCACCGGGAGTTGGAGCGCGGCCGACAGGGCGTGGCCGCCACCGAGGACCTCCTGCAGCTCTTGTACGGCCCCCCGGAGGTGTTCGGCCCCCACGCCGTCTACAAGGTCGCCGGAAGCGGCGTGGTCGTGCTCACGCCGGAGCTTCACCACAGCCTGCTCCACGCCGCCGAGACCCCGTCGTCGACTCCGGACCGTGCAGACGCCGTGCAAGGGGGTCCCTAGCTGTCACCGCCGCACGCAGACCCGCGCGGGCCGGCGTTACAACGCCGGAGCGATGGACGACCTGCTCGACACAGCCGCTGACTGGCTCCGCGACGCGACCAGCGTGCTCGCGATCACCGGTGCGGGGCTCTCGGCCGACTCGGGCCTGCCGACCTACCGCGGCGTCGGCGGGATCTACGAAGACCGCGACACCGCCGACGGCGTGCCGATCGAGGTCGCGCTCTCCGGCTCGATGTTCCGCCAGGATCCGGCCATCACCTGGCGCACCATCCGCAGGATCGAGGGTGCCTGCCGAGGGCGCGAGCCGAACGACGGGCACCGTGCGCTGGTGTGGCTGGAAGACCAGAAGGACCGGGTGTGGGTGCTCACCCAGAACGTGGACGGCTTCCACCGTGCAGCCGGCAGCCGCCAGGTGATCGACATCCACGGTGACCTGCACCAGCTCCACTGCACCGCCTGCCGATGGAGCGAGACCGTGGCGGACTACAGCGGACTCGACGAGCTCCCCGTCTGCCCGGACTGTGGCTCCGTGGTGCGCCCCAAGGTGGTGCTCTTCGGCGAGATGTTGCCGCCTGCCGCCCTCGCCACGTTCCAGCGCGAGCTGGCGCGGGGCTTCGATCTCGTGTTGTCGATCGGCACCACCAGCGTCTTCCCCTACATCGCCCAGCCGGTGCGCCACGTGGGCCTCGTGGGTGGGAAGAGCATCGAGGTCAACCCCGGTGTTACCGAGGTGAGCCACGCGGTGGACCTGAAGATCCCCCTGGGTGCCGCCCAGACCTTGCGTGCCCTGCGCGAACGCCTCGCGCCCTGACGGAGACGACCTTGAAGAAGCCCCTGACCCTGATCAAGGACGGTGTGCTCAACGGCCTCGGGTACTCGATGGCCGTGAGCGCGGCGCACCTGGCCTACGGCATCGTGCTCATCATGGCGACCAACATGCCGCCGCTCACCTGGTTCGCCTTCCGGTCGTACCTGCTCGAGGTGCCGATCGGTGCGGTGCTGGGCCTGCTCCTGTGCCCCTTGTTGTTGCTGCCGCGCGGCAAGTGGGCGCACGCGGCGGGTCTCACCGTCGCGTGGTGCGCGATGGAGTACTCGGTCACCATCGACCCCAACACCATCGCCCTGTGGACCGCACCCTCCGTCATCGGCCTGGTGCTCTACGCGGCCGGCGTGTGGCTCAACGCCAGGAAGCCCGGCGCCGGTCCAGTGGGCGGCGTGGCGCTGGTCGGCGTCATCCTCGCAGTGCCGCTGCTGCGCACGGCGATGGTCGGCGGGCTCGCCACGGTCGACACCTCCGAGCGTCCGGCCGCACCGGCGGGCGCACCCGACGTGGTGTTCGTGGTGCTCGACACCGTCCGCGCCAAGAGCATGTCGGCGTATGGCTACGAGCGTCCGACCTCGCCCAACTTCGACGCCTTCGCCGCCGAAGGTGCGCTCTTCACCAAGGCACAGGCGCCCGCCACCTGGTCGCTCCCCGCGCACGCGAGCCTGTTCACGGGCCACTTCCCCAGCTCGCACAACACGCACCTGGAGCACCGGTTCTTGGACGACCGGCTCCCGACCATTGCCGAGGCCTTCCAGCAGGAGGGCTACCAGACCCTCGCCTTCACCGCGAACACCCACATCAGCGACAGCTTCGGCCTGACCCGCGGCTTCGACTGGACCGACCAGGCATGGATCACCGGTGCCGGTGGCCGCGGCTTCACCTTCATCTACCGCCTCGTCGACGCCATGGGCTACGCGGCAGAGGACAAGGGCGGCGGCCAGGTCGCAAAGAACGTGCAGGACTGGATGGCCAAGCGCGGCGCCGACGACGGGCCCGCCTTCGTGTTCATCAACTTCCTCGAGGCGCACTTCCCCTTCCACCAGCTCCCCGACGAGTTCCTGTGGAAGTTCACGGAGCACTCCGAGACGGAGCTGCGCGAGGCGAGCGAGGTGGCCTTCGGGGCGATGTTCGGACGGGCGCTCACCGACGAAGAGCTGCACGAGATCCACTCCCCGATCATCGACATGTACGACTCGGGCGTGCTCTACAGCGACCACCTCTTCGGCGAGGTGCTGAAGGCCTACGACGGCGCAGGGCGCCTCGACGACACCATCATCGTGGTCCTCGGCGACCACGGCGAGATGACTGGCGAACACGGCGGCCACGGGCACGCCATCGGCATGTACCAGGAGAACCTCCACGTGCCCCTGGCCATCCGCTGGCCCAAGGGCATCGAGCCGGGAACCACGGTCGATCGTGTGGTCAGCACAGCCGGCGTCTACCCCACGCTGATGGAGCTGATCGGCTCCGAGCCGCTGGGCCCCACCCAGGCGAAGAGCCTCGTGAGCGAGATCGAGGGCACGGCCACCGGGCCGGACTGGGCGTTGTCGGAGCACTTCGAGGAAGACATGCTCCTGCGCCGCTACGGCGACGACGTGGTCGACGCCATGGACCCTCTCATCACGCCCCGCGGGCGCCATCGGGCGTTCCGCCTGGGCGACTGGAAGCTGGTGCAGACCACCGCCCGCGACACCTACCTGTTCGATCTCGACACCGACCCGGCGGAGGAACGGGTGCTGCCCGGCACCCACGAGGAGGCCCAGCGCCTGGCCGACGAGCTCGACCTGCTGGCGATGGGCATCGCCGTGCCGCCGCTGGATGCGGACCTGGAGGGGGGCGAGATCCCCGAGCTCGACCCGGCCGCCATGGAGCAGCTCCGAGCGCTGGGCTACATCGAATAGTCAGGCGCGCGTCGGTAGGTCTGCCACACCCAGGCACTCTCGAGACAGCCGCAGCTCCCCACGGCCTCCTCGACCACCTCGACTCCGACCGGACCCGCTCAGCCCAGGTAGTCCGGGTCCCTCTTCGCGCCTTCCTTGGCCTCGAGGATGTTCTCGTTGATGTCCCGCTTCTGCAGCCCCGCCCGCCAGATCGGCGGGTTGTTCGACAGCAGATCCTGAAGCTGCAGGTTCCAGGGCGCGCGCCAGTGCACGCCGGGCGAGAGCCAGCGCACGCTCACCGCCACGGACTCACTCAGGTTCTGGACGTCGTGCCACATGTACGCCGGGTTGTAGAGCACGTCGCCCGGCTCCAGCACGCCCTCGAAACGATGCACGTGGTGACCGACCTCGTCGGGCGCGAGGTGCTCGGGCCGCACCTCGAAGTTGGTCGTGTAGCTCAACGAGCTCCGCTCCAGCAGCGGGTCGAAGAGCACGCGGTACGCCGGTGGGAACAGCATCCAATGCTTCCGGCCGTGCACCTGCACGAACAGGTTCGGCGGCATGTCGCAGTGCAGCCGGGTGCGTGACCCCCCGCCGCCGAGGAACGCGTACACCCGGTAGCCAGGCGCGAGCGGTCCGAGCCGTGCCCGGAGCCACTCGAAGTCCAGCTGGGCCGCCAGCTCCGGGCGATCTTCGATGATGGGGGAGAAGCGGATGTAGGTGCCGCTGCCCCCGCGCATCTCACCGATGAGCGTCTCGAAATCCGCGCTCCGCACCTGCTCGGGCTCACGGGTGCCGCGAAAGCCCGAGGTCGTTCGGGCCTCGGGCAGCACGACCGCTTCGGTCGCCCCATAGGCCTCGGAGAAGGTGGACAGGCTCCACTCGCGGCGGCAAGGCCAGTCCGCCGCAGCACCGGCGAGCACGACGGGCGTGCGGTTGCGGAGGTACCGGGACACGAAGTCCCGGGGCGACAGACCCTCCACCCGCTCGATGGGCACGACCTGCCCGACGTCCTCGCGCAGGCGAGCGAGCAGTCGTGCTCGTGCCCGTGCCCGCCGCTCGCCGAAGAGCGCGTCCACGCGCGCCCGACCGAGGAAGTGGTCGAGGCCGTAGAACCAGTCGTAGGACCTGAGCTCGTCGGTCCGGATCTGCGAGGGCAGCTCCCGAGGCATGCGCGATGCTACTCGAGCACCAGACCCCACGCCTGTTCTTCCTGCTGCCACCCCTCCTCGGTGGCCCGCTGCTGCCAGGACGTGTTCGGCACGGTCCAGGTCTGACCCGTGTACTGAATGAGCGTGACCGACCACTCCCCGTCCGGGACCGCGTCGCCGTACACCACCTCGTCGGGCACGGCCTCGCCGGCGCTGTCGTAGGTGTAGCGCTGGGCGGCCTGACCGAAGATGGCGTTGAGCGTGGTCAGAGGCGTGGGCACGCCCAGGGCCGCGCCACCGCTGAGCAGCACGTCAGGGTAGACGGCGGCCTCGCTCGCATAGAGCACTGGTCCGTTGGACTCGAAGGCGGTGTGCGCCAGGTAGATGCGCGGCCAGATGTCGTAGGCACCGGCCGCAGCAAGGGCCTCGTTCGGGTGAGGATCGGGCAGCCCGTCGGCATCGGCATCCACTGCGTAGTGCACGAAGCTCGTCATGCAGGGATCGCTGCCGTCGTAGGGGCCCTCGAGCGTGACCTGGTCGGTGTAGATGCCCGTGCTCTTGAGCTGGAAGACCTGGGTGGTTTCCGCCGTCCTGCTCACCGACTCCGTGGCCAGGTAGAAGCCCGGACGCTCCACCTGGAGCTCCGTGGCGATGGCGATGGTCACGTCGTCCAGCCAGTCGTGTTCAGCGAGCTCGAAGGTGGCGAGCTGCGGATCGAGCACGTCGTCGACGAAGGCGCCGACCAGGTCACCGCAGGTCGAGCCCGCGTTGGTGTCGACGAAGGGGTTGAAGTCCCCGTCGGCGTCCATCACGCCGGTGACGTAGTAGGTGCCATCGTCGAGGCCCGTCACGGACCAGGGGGCGCTCTCCACGCCGTCGCCGCCGGTGAACGCCCCGGCCGCCACCGACGCGAAGTTCACGGGCGACCCGGTCCCGTAAGGGGGGCCGGGATCGGTCGCGTCGTAGAGCAACACGAACACGTTGGACGCCTCGTCGACGTCGTTGATGACCACGGTGCCCGAGACGGTGTTGCCGCGCTCCTCGGCGTCGACGTCCACCGGCACGGCGTAGCTGCAGGCCAGAAACCAGATCACCGGTCACCTCCGAAGCGGTAGGTCGCCGAGCCGAAGGCGCGGTAGCCCACGACCTGGCCCTTGGGGTGTTCCCGGAAGCCCTCGGCGCCCATCAACCCGGCCAGGTTCCAGCCGGAGAGCGCCAGCTCCAGGGCCTCGTCGGCAAACGGTCGCACGGCCACCCGGGCCGACGTGATGGTCCGCGCGGGCACCTCGGAGCCCACCAGCTCGATCTGCCCGGCGGCGTCGAACTCGCGCAGCTGCCAGGTCTGCGAGGACACGTGGTGCAGGTGCACCGAGAGGTCGGAGCGCCACGGCGAGCGGAGCATCGCGCCGGCGTTGACCTTCACCCGCGAGGTCGACTCGTCGGTCGTGGGGTCCGCGTCGTAAACCAGGATCTCGATGTCTTCGAGGGCGAGGTTGGCGTAGAGGTCCAGGCCGCGGACCGGGTAGGCCTTCACCTCGGCTTCGAGGCCCGTGGCCACGTAGATCTCGTCCTGGTTCGCGAAGCTGGTGCTGCCCGCCGTGAAGCCACCCTGCTCGGCGTCGAAGCCGCTGGCACCGCCGTCGGGGCTCACCGGGTCGAGGAAGATGAGGTCGGTGACCACGTTCCGGTACACGGCGAGATCGGCTTCGTGGAAGGTCGTCGAGTTGTCGTGCAGCCCCGCCTCCAAGGTGGCCACACGCTCGGGGACCAGGCTCTCGTCGCCAAAGGTGTCGACGTACACGCCTTCACGGGTCGTGGGCTGGGCCAGGTCGGTGTAGTTCTCCATGAAGGTCGGGTTCCGAAAGGCCGTGCCGGCGGTCACGCGCACGGAGGTCTCGTCGAGCACGCGGACGATGGCCGCAGCCCGCGGCGAGAGGGTCTGCTCGATGGGGACGAGCGGGTGCTTGTCGATGCGCAGCGAGCCGACCAGGCTCACGGGGTGCAGGCGCGCCTCCTCCTGCACGAAGGCGCTGGTGTGCAGCTCGTCGAGCGGCTGTTCGCGCAGGTAGGTCCAGTCGACCAGCTTGTAGCGCAGTCCCACGCCCGCGTTGAAGCGGTGCTCCACCGGGCCGGTCTCGAACTCGACCGGCGCCTCGAGCTCCACGTCGAAGATGTCGGCGTCGACGGTGGTGGGGAGCACCTCGGCCCCGCGGGATTCCGCGTCGTAGTACCAGGGCTCAGCGGACGACTCGAGCGAGGTGTACCAGCTCCGGACGTGCACCGGCCCGTAGGCCAGGTCGCCGCGAACGTGCCACTGATCGAAGGTGAAGGCGTAGTCGCCCAGCGTGCCGATGGCGTAGAACTCCAAGAAGCCGCCTGCGTAGCCCACGTCCAGCGAGGCGAAGCCCTGGTCGAGGAAGCGGCGGTCGAAGCGCACGTTGGAGCGGACCACGTCGAGTCCCTGGTCCTGGTCGAGCACGTTCGAGCCCACCGCGCCGGTGTCGGTCGGGTAGGCCTCGGCGGACCACCGGCCGCTCTGGTGCAGCCCCGCGGACGCGCGCCACGCCAGCTCGTCCTGGCGGCCCGTCATGCGCGTGTAGGCGGCCGCGTACCCCGGATATCCGGCGGAGAAGGAGACCTCGTTCTGCCCCTCCCCAGGGCGCCGCGTGATGATGTTGATCACACCGGTCATCGCGTTGGCGCCGTAGACCGCCGAGCCCGGACCTCGAATGATCTCGATGCGCCGGATGTCGCCCATGCTGATCGGGAAGGTCTCCCACAGGGGGTTGCCGAGGAAGTCCGTGTACATGGTGCGTCCGTCGATCAGCACCAGCACCTTGTTCGACAGCTCGCGGTTGAAGCCACGGATGGACACGTCGGGCTGGGCCGAGGACAGCTGCATCACGTCCACGCCGGCGACCCGTCGCAGCAGGTCCGCGATGTTCGTGGCGCCGGAGAGTCGGATGTCCTGCTCGGTGAGCACGGCGAGCGTGCTCGGAGAGTCCAGGGGATCCTGGCCATAGCGGCTGGCCGTGACCACGGTCTTCTCGTAGGCGTCGGACAGGAAGTCCGCGGGCTCCGGCCGCGCTTCGACCGGAGCCGACTCCACGAGCTCGCCCTCCGGGATCGGACCCGCGTCGACCGCCCCACGCTCGCCGATGGCACGGCTCAGGGCGGCCAGCTCGTCGGCGATGGCCTGCAGCCGCGCCAGCTCGTCGCTGGTGGCAGCTCCGTCCAGCGCGACGCTCGGGGCGGGAGCTTCGGCCTGCGCGAGCATGGCGTTGACGCTGGCGACCAGCGGGGCGACCTCCTCGGCCTTGTCGGGGGCGGTCGCCGCATACAGCTCGAACCACTCCAGGCTCACCTCGAGCGCGCCCAGGTCGTAGTAGGCCCGCGCGATGTTGTAGACCGTCGCCGGGTGGGGGTAGATGTCCTGGGCCTCCAGGAACTGATCGAGCGCCTCGTCGTAGGCGCCGTCCCGGGCGTTCTCCAGCCCAGCGAGGAAGAGGCGCCTGGCCTCGTCGCGCGGCTCGGCGTACGCCGTAGAAGGAACGAACAGCGCGAGCGCGAGGAGCCCCCCCGCCGCGCGCATGACCTGCCTCTTCATGCTCACCACCGGATGCGGGGGCATCATGCCTCACCGCGCGGTGCAGCGCGCCGGTGCGGGCGGCCCGGTGGTGCCTAGAAGTCGTCCGGGAGCGGCATGTAGCCCTTGGGCGCATCGTCCTCGACCACCGCCTCGCGTGCGGTTTCGGGGGCGGACTCCACCGCCGGCACAGCGTCGACGGCTGGCTCGGAGACCGGCTCGGCGACCGGTTGGGGCTCGGTCACTGGAGCAGGCGTGGCTGGCGCCGGTACGGCGGGCGCGGGTGGGGGCTCCGGCGGACCGGCGGCTTCGACATCAGGGGGGGCAGGCTCGGCGGCTTGCTCGGGCACGGGGACCGCGACGGCTGGCTCCGGCTGTGGCAGGGCGGTGGGCACGACCCGATCCGGGACGTCCACCGGCGCTGGCGTCGCGCCTCGCTGCCCGTACCAGTACGCGGCGACGATCAGGGCCAGCACGATCACGAGCCCCGCCAGCCGCAGCTGGTTCTGGCGGTCGGGCTCGGCGCTCTGGGTGATGGTCGAGATGCGTTCGCTCAGGCTGGAGCCGGAGATCGCCACGGACTCGAAGGCCTGCGACGGCACGTCGAGGCACGACTCCAGGTCCCGCACCAGAGACATCACCTCGGGGTAGCGCTTCGCCGGGTCCTTCTGCAGGCAGGTGCGCACCACCTCCTCGAGGCCGGCCGGCACCATGAGATCCGGGCGCACGCTGTAGAAGCTCGGCGTGGTCTCGTTCAGGTGCGCGATCATGGTCGCCGCGCTCGAGTTGCCGTGGAACGGGAAGGCACCGGCGACGCACCGGAACAGCAGCACGCCGATGGCGTAGATGTCGGCGCGGTGGTCGACGTCGATGCCCTTGATCTGCTCCGGGGCCATGCAGTGGGGCGAGCCCAGGATGAGGCCCGCCTTGGTCAGGCCCTGGTCGGACTCCGTCAGCTTGACCAGCCCGAAGTCCACCACCTTGACCACCTCCTCCCCGTCGTCGCGGGTCTTGATCAGGAGGTTGGAGGGCTTGAGGTCGCGGTGGACCACACCCTGCTTGTGAGCGTAGCGAAGCGCCGCACAGACCTGAAGCATCAGCCGGATCGCATGCCGAGGCTCCAGCGGCCCCTTGCGGATCATGTCGGTGAGCCTCACTCCGTCGATGAACTCCATCGCCAGGTAGAAGCTGCCCTGCTCGGTCTGCCCGTATTCGTAGAGCGTGACCACGTTGCGGTGGTCCAGCGCGGCCAGGGTCTCCGCCTCCAGCCGGAACCGGTCCTCGAAGGCGGCACCGTCGTCGGCGTCGGGCGGGGGGGCGAGGATCTTGAAGGCGACCGACCGCCGCAGGTTGGTCTGCTCCGCCAGGTACACCGCGCTCATTCCGCCCTTCGCCAACAGCCGCTCGATGCGGTACCGCCCGTCGGCGACCAGCTGTTCGCCGCGGATGTCCAGCGGAGATCGGCCACCGAGAGCGGGCGGCGGTGGCGCGCCGGGATTCTGGATGGACACGGGCTTGGCTTGCGGTGTTGCGGGCGAGCGAGCGTATCATGCGCGCCGGACGCTCTGGAGCGCCCGACTCGCCCACAACCCGCCTCCAACCGACCACGTTCCGGAGTCCCCAGATGCTCGTGCGCCAGGCCATGACGCCGGATCCACTCACGGTGCCGCCGGACGCCACGCTGCAGGACGCGCTCGAGCTCATGCTTCGCTTCGACATCCGCGAGCTCCCGGTCGCCGACGACAGCGGAGGTCTGGTGGGCATCATCACCGATCGCGACGTCAAGACCCAGCTCGGGCCCGCTGGCCGGGACATCGACGAGGGCTTGATCGACGACGCGGTCCTCGAAGGCCTCGTCGAGGAGGTGATGAGCCGGGACGTGGAGACGGTCTTCGACCACACCGAGATGAGCACGGCCTGTCGCATGCTGGTCGAGCTCCGGATCGGCGCCCTGCCGGTCGTCGAGGTGGGCGGTGCCCTGGTGGGCATCCTGAGCGTCACCGACTGCCTGGAGCAGGCCGCGAACCTCTTCGAGCGACTGGATGCGTAGCTGGAGCGCCCTTCGCGTGCTCAGGCCTTGCGCCGACGCACAGCCAACAGCCCGAACAGGCCCAGCCAGGCTGCGCCCGGCGCCGGCGACGCGCTGCAACCGCAGCCGGCCAGCCCGGTCCCCTCGTCGTCTTCGTCCGACGCGGCGACCTCCGCAGCACGGTCCTCGATGGCGTAGGCGTAGCCACCGGAGTTGCCGTCCAGCGGCGCCACGACCAGCCAGACCTCGTCGTAGGCGCCGTAACCCTCGAGGCGAAGCTGCCCGTTCTCGCGCGCACCCTCGGGGACCTCGAGGGGGATCTCCACCGCGGTCACCAGCTCACTGTCCACCACCCCGACCAGCTGGACGAGCCAGTCTCCGCCCTCGTCGCCTTCGAAGGCCACAGCAGGTCGGGCTTCTCGGGGTCGACGTCCTTCACCTTGAACTGGATGTAGTTGGCGCCCAAGGCTTCGGGCTCGGTCTTCGAGGTGCTCGAGCCCTGCACCGGCAGGCTCTTGTGGGTGGCTTGTTGGGCGACGCTCCCGAAGTAGCGTTGGTCCTCGAAGTCCATCACGGTGTTGTTGGCGAGGAAGCCCGCGAACACCTCGCGGAAGTCGTGGCCCAGCGCCTCGAGCGTCTCGTCCATGCCCACGCTGTACAGGCCACCCTGGTCGTCGGCGTAGTCCCACGTGGCCTGCACGAGCTCGTGCCCGCCCACGTGTTCGTCCAGGTAGAAGGCCCAGATCGCCATGCCGTACATGTGGTAGAAGACGTCGTAGTCGGACTGGCTGTAGGCGTTCAGCGCGATCTGCGGGTTCTGCGTGTAGCCCGAGATGTACGAGGACCACCAGTTGTTCTCGGGGTTGACGTACTCCTGGATGTAGGTGGCCGAGGCCTCCCACCACCAGAACTCGGTCGCCCAGCCGTAGCTGAACTGCACGGCGTGCTTGAACTCGTGCACCGCCATGTCCTGCCACCAGTTGCCCGACGAGAAGGAGCCGTTGCCCGCCACGATGTACGGGATCTCGTCGCCACCGCAGCGGCTGACCGTGGTGTAGGCCCCGGCGCCGCCTTGGTTGACATACGCCATGATCAGGTAGTCGTCGCTGCCTGCAGGCGCGTTCCAGCCCAGATCGTCCACCTCCACGTCCCAGCCGTGCTCGAGGTACTCGAGGAAGTTCGCGGCCTGCTGTTCGGTGATGCGACCCTCGTCCCACTCCACGGAGAAGTGGTCGCCCAGGATCCGGTTGTCGGCGTACTGACCCCAGCAGGTGTCGGATCCGCTCGGCGGCGGCGCCGCGTGCTGGATGGGCAGGGGGTCGTCGAAGCGCTGCTTGAAGGGCTCGAGGGTCGCCGAGACGTGCTCCTGCTGCTCGGCGGTCAGCAGCTCGAAGTCCGCCTTCAGGGTGGCGACGAACTCGGTGGCGCAGTGCCAGGGAAGCTGGTCCGAGCGCCAGTCCTCGTCGAGGGTCGAGGGCTCGAAGTGGGCGAGGTAGCCCAGCCAGAGCGCCTCACCCGCGTCGATCCGACCCTCGTCGAGGGCCGCCTGGATGGGGGCGTGGGTCGGCTCGGCAGCGCCGGCGAGCGCGACGATCGTGAAGAGCGACATGGAGACTCCTGGGCGGCTTCCACACCTACCAGCCGGCCCAGGCGGGCTGTGTCAAGGCTGTGTGTTCGGGCTGTCGAGGGTTAGTGTGCGACCGGAGGTCCGATGCTGTGGCTCATGCTGGTCGCCTGTGACGGCGGCACCGACGCGAAGTCGACCAACGACAGCGGCGGCGGCCCCTCGGGGGACGACACGGCCTCCTCGTCTTCGAGCGAGGACTGCAACGAGAGCTGGGACAGCTCCGCGCCCAGCGGGGCGAGCTGCACCAGCGGCGAGCTGCAGTGCGGCGACGTGGTCGAAGCGTCGACCGCGGGCGGCGGGAGCGACGGCGACACCACGCTGTACGAGTCGGCGTACTGCTTCGTGCCGGACCACGACCACGACGGTCCCGACCGGTTCTACGTCTTCGACGCCGCCGAGGACTCCACGTTCCAGGTCACCCTGGAGCGCCCATGCGAGCCCCTCAGCCTGGCGGTGATGCGCTGGGACGACGCCGAGTGTCCGGTGGGCAACGCCCACAACATCGGCGTGTGCGACGGCAGCGAGGCCACCACGGGCAGCGAGACGCTCGACATGTACACCGTCAACGCGGCCCGGTACTACGTGGCCATCGACGGTCAGGGCGGGGTGGAGAGCAACTTCCGCTTGAGCATCACCTGCGACTGACCGACACGGGCACATGGTCCCCCTGCCCTTTCGCCCCAGGTCGGCCGAAGAGCGACTCGCCCTCGCTGGGGTGCTGGCAACCGGTCCCGCGCGCGTCGCGCTGATCGACGACGACGGGTGGGCGGCTTCGGCCCTCCGCGTCGCCGGCAAGGTCCCGGTCTGGCGCTCCGGAGACGCCACGCGCGCCGCCACCACCCTGGACGCCCTCGGCCTGCCGGGCCTCGAGCGTGGCGCCGCCGACGCCACGCTGGGCGCCGACGGCCGCCTCCGGGGAAGGGCACGACCGGGTTCCGCGGGCCTGAGGACGGTCGATGGCCCGCTCGTCACCATCCTCATCTGCACCTACCAACGGAAGGACCTGTTGCAACAGGCCATCGCCTCGTCGCTGGGCCAGTCCTGGCCTTGCGAGATCGTGGTGGTCAACGACGGCAGCACGGACGGCACGCGCGAGGTGCTGGATCGCCTGGCGGAGCAGGTCGGGCTGCGTGTCCTCCACCAGGCGAACGCCGGCAAGCCGGGCGCGCTCAACGCCGGGATCGCCGCCGCGCGCGGCGAGGCCATCCTGGTGCTCGACGACGATGACCTGCTGCTGCCGGGAGCCGTGGAGGTCCTGGCACGGGCGCTCTTCGCACGGCCGGAGGCGGCCGCGGTGTACGGGGACACGGTGCTCTTCGACGGACGCAGTGGACAGCCGATGAAGGTGCGGCCGGGCTTGCGGCTCCCACCCTCCGCCGTGGCACGCGCGCTGCTGGCGCAGGTTCCCTTCGCGACCGGCTCGGTCTTGGTTCGAACCTCGGCCCAACGACGAGCCGGCTCCTACGATCTCCGGCTGGCCCGCGGCGAGGACATGGACATGTTCCTGCGTTGGTCGAGGGTGGGCGAGCTGGTCGGGCTCCCCGTGCCCGTGTTCCTGTGCCGCAAGCATGGCGGGGCACGTGGAAAGGTCGGCGCGCGCTTCAAGAAGACCGACCGCGACGCCGACACGCGCTTCCTGGCCTACGCGCAGCAACCCTTCCTGGAGCGGTGGCGCGCCGAACGGCTGGCCGCCGACCGGTGCACCAGCCACGCGTGGGCGCTCGGGCTCCATCTTCGGGGCCTCGAGGCCGAGGCGAGGGACGAGCTCGCGCGCTGGACCGGGCCTCACTCCCTCCAGGAGGCCTGGGTGCGGCAACAGGCCGGCGTGACCTCCAAGTTGGACCCGACCCGGGAGGCCCTCGTGGTCATCGACGACGGCCCGGTGGGGGCCCTGGAGGTGTTGCTGGAGGAGGAGGCCGCCGGACGCGCGCTCTGGATCTCGTTGCGCGTGCCACGCGAGCCACTCGGAACGCTGCAGCTGCACTGGCCGGGCCACTACGCGAGGCAGGCCAGGTTGCGTGGCTGGGTGCAGCACAGCGGGCCCGTTCACGTTCGCCGGACCAGCGATCCCACCTGGCGGCCTCCGGCCACGGTCAGCGCCGCCCTCTGATTCAGGGCTGGAGCAGGTTCCTCACCGCATCGGGCACGCTGTGCAGCGGCTGGTGCAACGCGGCCACCAGCCGCTCGTTCTGACGCCTCAGCGACGCCACGAGCAACTCTCCGAGGCGCAGCTCGAAGTCGATGGCCAGGAAGGGGTAGCGGGCCCAGAGCGTGTCCAGCCGCTCCCGGTGCAGCAACCCGAGCAGCCCACCCGAGGGCGTGCTCAGCCGACCGGTGTAGGGCTCGCCGGTCAGGAAGCTCGTCAAGCCGACCACCTCGCCTGGCAGCACGGGGAGCAGCTCGGCGTCCACCTCCCACACGAACGAACCGTCGAGCACGACCACGAGCACCTCTCCTGGGTCGCCTCTCTGGAACACGTGGCCGCGGGCTGGGATGCGCAGCGTCTCGAAACGCCGGCGCACGCGCCGCACCACCTCGGGGTGGAGCCCCACCAGCAGCTCCGTGTCGGCGGGCCTCATCGAGCCACCGAGAAGAACGGGAGCAGCTCGCGCCGCCACGCGTCCGGGCCCTGCTCGACGTGCCCCAGCTCCGCGAGCCGCGCGTCGACCCTGGCCTGCTCCTCGCCGGCGAGCGCGTCGCGCACCAGGGCCACCCGCGCCTCCGTGGCGCGGACCCGCTGGGCGAGCCGCCGGTTCATGGACCGCAAGAGCGCCATCGCCGCGCGGTCGCCGTGGGCCAACGCATCGAAGAAGGCGTCCCGACCGAGGGCCAGAGCCACGGTGTCGGCACGGGTGGAGAGCACCGTGGCCCCGCGCACGCCGCCGCTCAGCACGCCGACCTCTCCCACGAAGTCGCCCGCGGCCACACGTCCGAGCTCGACCACGTCGCCAGCCAGGGATCGGCGCGTGATGGCGACCTCCCCGGCCGCGAGCAACATCACGGCGTCGCCCGGTTCGCCCTCGAGGAACACGAGGTCGCCGACCGGATGAGCCCGCCTCGCCAGAGCCCCGAGAAACACACGGCGCTCCGCCCGCGGAGCTCCATCGAGCGCCGCACCATCCAGCAGGGCATCGAGCTCGGCCACAGGCATCGCCCCCTCTTCGGCCCCGTCCCACCGACCTTCAGGGAAAGGTCCCGGCGAAGGTCTTGACACGTCCAGAGCGATGCGTGATGGTGATCTCCCCCCATGGCATCCCCTGCCCCCGAGGACCCCATGCGCAACGACCGCTACCGCCCCGATCAACCTCCCTTCCTCCTCTACGGCCTGCTCGGCGCGAGCCTCGTCACCAACCTGTTCCTGGTGCTCGACAAGGCCGCCGGCGACCGCTCCTCGGCCGGCGACGAGGTCGTAGCGGAAGTCGTCGCCGAGCCCCTCGACGCCGTGCAGACACCAGCCGCGGCGCCCGTCGCCCCTGCTGCGCAAGCGGCCGCACCCGACCTTCGGAGCGTGGCCCTGACCACGCCGGTCGTCGGCATCACGGACGTCGCGGGCGACACGAGCCGTCCAGGCGGCTGGCAGCTCGTGCGGACCCACGTCGAGAACAACCTGGCCTACACCTTTGCGCAGGTCCTCGACGACGGCTCCGACGCGGTCACGGCCGTGTTCACCCGCCAGTTCGTGTTCGACCTGGAGATGCGGCGAGACCTGCAGCGCGGCGACGAGGTCGTGGCGCTGTTCAAGACCGACAAGCACGGCACGATCGACATGCCCGTGGCCTGGCTCGAGAGCAAGAAGCACGGCACGACCTACAAGGCCTACCGCTTCCAGGCACCCGGCGACGCGTTCGCCAGCTACTGGACGCCGGACGGCATGGAAGTTCCCCTCCGCCTGGTGGGGGGTCCCATCGAGGACTACGAGCAGATCACGTCCCTGGTCGGAGATGGCCGTCGGCACGCGGGCATGGACTTCAAGGCCCCGGTCGGCACCGACGTCGTCGCCCCCAAGGGCGCCACGGTCGCGCGGGTCAACTGGAACACCGCCGCCAACGGTCGCTGCGTGGAGCTCCGCTACGCCGACGGTGTCGTGGCCAAGTTCCTCCACCTCGAGGACGTGAGCGTCAGCGCTGGCCAGCACGTGCGCCCCGGACAGGTGCTCGGCAAGAGCGGCAACACGGGCCGCAGCACGGCTCCGCACCTCCACTACCAGCTCAACAGGGGCAAGAAGGTGGTCGACCCGCTGACCTACCACGACACGGTGCGCCGCCAGCTGGCGGCGGCGTCGATGGACGCCCTCCAGTCCGAGGTCGCTCGCTGGGACGCCTTGCTGGGTGGAGAGCTGGCGAGCCTGTAGCGCTCGGAGCGCCGATCAGGCAATCGAACGGAGCAGGCGCCGCGCAGGCTGGTCGTGGCTGGCGAGGGCCCGCAGCGCGGGCCCGGTGCCGGCGACGAAGGCGTGCCAGGGGCACGTCGAGGAGGCGGGACGCCGGCCACGGCCGGCGGGCGCAAGCATGCGACTCGAGATTGCCTGAGTGGCGCTCCAGGCTACCTCCGACGGCGCCAGACGAGGCCAAGGCAGAAGACGGCCATCGCGAGGCGCCAGCCGGGCCAGAACACCCTGCGGTGGCCGTGGGTGGCGCACGAGGCGCCCTCGCAGCCGCCCTTCTTGCTCTTGCTGTCGCAGCCGCTCGCGCAGTCGCCACCCTTCTCGGACGAGCAGCCCAACAGATCCTCGAAGCCGAGCGAGGTGCCGCCCGTGTCGCCGGACTCGAAGCCGTCGCAGCCGAAGCTGCCCCCGCTGCACCCGGCCAGCTCCAGCGGCTCCGCGCCCGAGACATCGAGTACGAAGAAGCCTCCTTGCCACTGTTCGTCGTCGCTCGGGAGCCACCAGACGCCGTCGAGTCCGATGCCGTTGAAGCTCGGGATGGCGAAGCTGCCGAGGTCGGTGGGCAGGAACGAGTCCACGACCACGGGGACGAGGCCGCCCAGGCCTTCGGCGTAGCCCGCATCCACCAGCTCGTTGTAGGGCTCCGTGAAGCTCAGGTCGTCCTCGTCGAGGAGGATGGCGGGGGCGAGGGCGTCGAGCGAGATGCCCGGGTCGATGCCGACCTCCCCCTCGATGCCGACCTGCACGATGCGTGCGTCGCGCCCATCGAGCTCGGCGATCACGTCGAGCGCGAAGCCTTCGAGGTCGATGGCGAAGGGGATGTCGTCGTCGAAGACCACACCGGGCGGCTGCGAGGCGGAGGTGGCCAGCCGCGCTGGACCTCCATCGCCCAACAGCGCGCTGAAGCTGTCGCCGAAGAGTCCACCCAGGAAGTCCGCGGTGATCTCGACACCCGCGAGGTCGTCGAGCTCGATGCACAGCGCACCGCTCGCCCAGACGGTCCACAGGAGGTGGTCCACGAAGTCGCGGTTGACGAGGAGCCCCGCGTCGTAGTTCAGGCTGGAGCTCCAGGCTGTGTCGTCGAGCGCCGGCCACCCGTCGCCGCTGGCTTCACTGCCATCACCGGCCGGCACGCAAGCCGAGAGTCCGGCGGTCGTGTCGATCACCGCGCCGAAGCCCAGCAGCATCCCGCTGTCGTCGAGCACGACGTCGCTCGGGTAGAGCTCGAGGGTCACCCCACCGTCACCGAGCTCGAAGTCGGTCTCGAAGGCCAGCTGGGAGAACACGTCGCCGAGGGCCTGCTCGATGTCGGCCCCCAGGCCCGCCAGCTCGGGTTCCACGAGACCGACCAGCAGGTTGGCGATGAAGTCCGGATCCTGGCCGAGCAGCATGCCGATGGCGTTGGACAGCAGGCAGCTGTCGGCGGTGTCCGCGCTCTCCAAGGGGTTGCCGATCGGCGAGATCGACAGGCTGGGGTCGCCCGAGCTGACCACGACCTCGCCGTCGATCAGCGCGAGCTCGAGGGCGAGGCTGACCGTGAGCGAGGCGACCGGCAGCTCGACGGTGCACGCCTCGTCGAGGTCCTGCAGGATCGTGCAATCCCCCGCCACAGCCAGGTCGCCAGCCGAGGAATAGAGCGCCAGGTAGAGGTTCAGCCGGAGCTGTCCGTCGCTCGCAACGAGCTCCACGTCCTGCGGTTCGATGGCGAGCACGAGCTGATCGAGCGCGTAGGTCAACGGGGCCTCGTCCCCCTCGTCGCACGCGAGCTCGCCCGAGATGTCGGAGACCTCGAGCTCACGGGGGACCAGCCCCTCGACCGCGTCGCCCAGGTGGGCCAGGCCGGTGTTGGTCACATGGAGGGCGAGCGCGTGATCGATCGGCGTGCCGGGCTCGATCGTGGCGGCGTGGACGAGTGCGGCGTGGAGAAGAAACACGGCCGGAGCTTAGCCCGCGCGAGCGGGGGCCGGAAGCGGGAGCGGAGGGCGGCCCCGAAGGCGTCCAGCCCTTCGCTACCGCCCCGGTGGGGGTCCCCAGGCTGACGGCGCGCGGGTGGGGGTCAGCGCGTCGAAGGCGCGCGCAGGGGGCCCATCGAGGGGCCCCC
Source organism: uncultured Enterobacterales bacterium (assembly GCA_964604675.1). GTDB lineage: Bacteria > Myxococcota_A > UBA796 > UBA796 > CAJQPC01 > CAZSAT01. The sequence continues at coordinate 111,158 of CAZSAT010000003.1, read as the reverse complement.
TACGCGCGCCCCACCGGGCCTCGTGCACCGGGTCGCCCCCACCATCGCTGTCGGTGCCGGACCCGTCGCCGGTGTCGGTGTCGGTGTCGGTGTCGACGCAGGACTCGCCCTCGCTGCCCGTGTCGGGAGCGGGCTCCACCTCGCCGCTGCAGGCGAGGAGCGTCGAGAGGGACGCGCCCGGCGGGGTCGGACGAGGCATGGCCGTCTCCAGCGAAGCGGCGCGCGATGACGCGGTTAGGCCAGACGTGATGGCGGACGCCCCCCTCTTCATCATCGGGACCGAGCGCAGCGGCTCGAACCTGATGCGCGTGATCCTGAACGCGCACCCGCGCATCGCCGTCCCGCACCCGCCACACTTCTTCAAGTACTTCGCCCACCTGGAGCGTCGCTACGGGGACCTGGAGGACGAGCGACGGTTTCGCGCGCTCGTGCTCGACATGCAGCGCCTGCTCCGGGTGCACATCTACCCGTGGGAGATCGCCGTCGACACGGACCGCGTGGTGCGCGAAGCGAACCCCCGCGACCTGCTGGGCGCCACCTGCGCCTTCTACGACCAGTACCTGGAGCACACCCGGAAGGCGCGCTGGGGCTGCAAGAGCACCTTCATGGTCCACCACGCCGATCGCGTGCTGGCGCGCGACCCCGAGGCGCGCTTCATCTGGCTCGTGCGTGACCCGCGCGACGTCGCCGTGAGCTCACGGAAGTCGGTGTTCTCCCCTTTCGATCCGGTGCGGACCGCTGCGCTCTGGACCGCCCAGCAGGCCGAAGGACTCGCGCTCGAAGAGCGGCTTGGGGCCCAGGTGGTCCTGCGCCTGCGCTACGAGGACCTGCTGAGCGCTCCCGACCTGCAGCTGCGCCGGGTCTGTCGCTTCCTCGGCGAGGACCACGCCGACTCGATGACGAGCTTCCACGAGACCGGCGCGGCCCGGAAGGGCGCCAGCCTCTCTCGAGACTGGCAGAAGACCGCGTCGCCCATCCAGGCCTCCAACCAGGGCAAGTACCGCGAGGAGCTGTCCGACGAGGAGATCCGCGACGTCGAGGCCATCGCGGCGGCGACGATGCGGCGGCTCGACTACGAGCTGGAGTACCCGGACGTCGGCGTGGCACCGACGGGGCTGCGGGCACGGGTGGTGCACCGGCTCCGTGACGAGATCTGGCACGCGCAGGTCGAGCTCCGCAGCCTCCGCACCGACAAGAACCACTGGCGCCGCTGGGGTCGTGCTGCGACCATGAGCTGGCTCGAGCTGACCACGAGGATGCCCCGATGAGCCTTCCAGCGACCTTCGGTGGGGCCGGTTGGCAGCCGCGCGCCCAGTCCCACGCCGACGAGCTCGGCTCCCTCTGGGCGTCCCACGCCGTCGCAAGCGAGGTCGCGCCGCTGGAGGCGGTGCTGCTCGCCTGGCCACCCGACAGCCTCGACTTCACCGGCGACCCGGACCGCTGGCTGATGCTGCGGCGTCCCCACCTCACCCAGATGAGGGCGGAGTACCGCGCCCTCGTGGATCGCTTCGAGTCACTCGGCGTCGCGGTGCACGTGTGCCGCCCGTCGCTTCCGCAGCCGCCCAACAGCATCTTCCTGCGCGACCTCTTCCTGATGACGCCGGAGGGCGCCGTGCTCGCGCGCCCAGCGGCCGCTCAGCGAGCGGGCGAGGAGCGGGGCGTGGCCGAGGCCCTCGCCCGCCTCGGTGTGCCTCTGCTGGCCTCCTTCCGTGGCCAGGAGACCTTCGAGGGTGCCGATGCCCTCTGGCTGCGTCCAGACCTGGTGGCTGTCGGCACCGGGCTGCGCACCAACCAGGCCGCGGCAGCTCGCCTGCGCGGGGTCCTCGCCGAGCTCGGGGTCGACCTGGTGGAGGTGCCCATGCCCGCCAGTGGTGTGCAGCACCTGCTCGGGGTGGTCAACCTGATCGACGCCGACCTGGCAGCCCACCGGCCCGCACACGGCAGCCCGGAGCTGACCGGGCTGCTCGACGACCTGGGCATCGCTCCCCTGGATCTGGAGGAGTCGCCCGAGTCGGGCACGGGGGGCGGCATGAACTTCGTCACGCTCGCGCCCCGAACCATCCTGCTGCCTTCGCAGAACCCGGCATGCCGGGCTCGCTACGAGGCGGCTGGCGTCGAGGTGCACGAGGCGCACATCACCGAGTACCTGGCGGCCGCCGGTGGACTGGGGTGCCTGACCGGCATCCTCGCACGGCACTGAAGCGGAACAGATGGGCCCGCTTCGGCGTTCAGGCCGAGGCGACGGGCCGCCTGTCGAGCTCCGGGCGCGCAAGGGAAGGCATGTCCGGGCGGTGGTACGACCCCACCGCTCCCCGAGCGACGGCGGGCGGCCCGTCCCTTTCTACTTGTGACCGAGCGCGAGGCCGAAGAGCATGTGGTCGAACCAGCGCCTGCCGTCTTCGCTTCGAACCGAGTGGAGCCGCGCAAACGCCGGGCTGGCGTTTCGGTACACCCTCCGGATGTTCTCCCGTCGGCTCTCCTCGATGGCGCCGTTGTCGCTCCAGGCGTCCACGTCCTCGATGCTGACGTACTCGTGCACCACCACGTTCGAGAAGCCGGCGCGCTCGAGCAGGGTGACGTGGTCCTCGCGCAGGTAGAAGTTCCGCCGCGCAGGGTTCCGCCAGCGGAGGATCTCGTAGTACTCGTCGCGGTCCTCGTCGCCGTAGGCGCAGAGGTTCACGAGCAACACCCGCCCGCCCGGCTTGAGGACGCGGAACATCTCACGAGCGGCAGCCGCATCGTCCATGAACTGGGTGCCCTGACGGCAGACGATCCGGTCGAAGGTGGCGTCGGGGAAGGGCATGTCCTCCGCCCGCCCCATCACCAGCTCGTCGAGCGCGGGCTCGGCCTGCGCGGCCATGGCGTCGGTGAGATCATAGCCCACCAGCCGACCGACCCGGCCGGTGAAGAGGCGCGACACCAGCCCCGTTCCGCACGCCACGTCGAGCACGGCATCGTCCGGTCCGGCCTCGAGCAGGTCGACCATGCGCTGCCCCAACGCAGGGTCGGTGACCCAGCTCGAGGAGCGGTTGTAGCGCTCGGCGCGGGCGGTGAAGTGGTCGTGCACGATGTCGGACAAGGCGGCCTCCGGAGCCGCCGTCTATCGGGCTCCGCGGCGTCCGCCTACAGGCCCACCGCCGCCAGGCCCGCACGGGCCGCGCTCTCTGGCGTCGAGGTCGCGAGCCCCGCCGCGCGCTCGGCCAGCCGCTTGTCGCGAACCGCCCCGAGCTGCTTGGCCTCGGACAAGCCCCGGTCGAGCACCGCCGACACCGCCACCCTCACCTTGGTGCCCAGGTAGAAGCGCGTCCCGAAGCGCGCCAGGGCGGACCGATCGATCTCGAAGCCCAGGCCAGGGGCCGTGGGCAGGTCGAGGTGGCCGCGGTCGTGGGCCCACGGAGCGATGAGGCCGTCCCGCGCCTCCGGCACCCACCCCGGAGGGTCGAGGGGGTACTCGAGCACCGTGCCGTCCTGCCCACTGGCCGCGTAGACCTGCAGGTTGATCGCGAAGCCGATGCCGTTGGTCCACGTGTGCGGGCTGTACTTGTGGCCGGCCGCCTGGACCTTCTTGGCGATGGCGAGGGTGGACGCCACGCCGCCGGTCATCACGGCGTCGGGCTGGTACCAGTCCAGGCAGCCCTTCTCGATCATCACGCCGAACTCCGGGAGGCTGGAGCTGTTGAGCTCACCGCCGGAGATGGGCACCCCCACCCGTGACCGGAGCTCCGCCATGGCCGCGTAGTCGTCGTTGGGCAGCGGCTCCTCGACCCACGAGAAGCCCAGGGCTTCCGCCTCCTTGCAGAAGGCCGTGGCGCGCTCCAGGTCCCAGCGAGGGGCGTCGGCGATGGCCGCGACCCGCCACCCCTGGTTCGCGTCGACCCCGAAGGCCACCGCGTCGCCGACCCCCGCGCGGGTCTCCCGGATCTGCGCGAGGTCCTGCTCGAGGGTCCAGTCGTGCACCCGGAGCTTCACCGTGTCGAAGCCCTCCTCGACCCGCGCCTGCACCTCCTCGACGCGCGCCGCACCCGACCGGACCTCGCCGGTCGAGGCATAGAGCTTCACGCGCCCTCCGTGGCCCCCGAGCAGCTCGTAGACGGGCTTGCCAGCGGCCTTTCCGAGGATGTCCCAACACGCCGCCTCGAGCCAGCCCACGCGCCAACCCAGGTAGCTCATCTCGCGGATGCGCTGCAGCACCGTGGGGATGTCGTCGGCGCGCTCGCCCAGCAGGTAAGGGCCGAGGAGCGCTCCGAGACCGCGGCGCTCGAAGCCCATGCGCGGCGCGGCGCTCCACCCCACGATGCCGTCGGTGGTCTCGAGGCGCAGAAGATCGAAGCGGTTGTCGGTCTGCCGGAAGCCCGGGATCCAGGACGGGTGGAAGGGCGCGGGCAGCGGCACCGCAACGTGGAACAGCTCGATGCGGTCGATCTTCATGGACCGGGCTTAGCCGATCCGGAATCGGTCTACTTGGCCTGCGCCACCGTCACCATGGCGTTGGCGGCCTCCATGCACGAGAGGCGCTTGGCTTCCGCCCACGACGAGCTGGCGCCGCCCACGACCTGGCTGTCGGGCGCGCCGATCCGCTTGAGCGTGAAGCGATCGGAGCCCGGGATCATGTAGGGACTCGCCGACGCGAAACCCGCCCGCCACTTGTCGGGGCAGTTGTACTGCTGGGCGTACTCCACCGCCGCGTCGTTGCCTTCGTGCGGGTTGGGGTCGTGGTAGGTGAAGTGCTCCGGCCAGTGCTTGAAGTCCATCACCGGGCCGGGCGTGTAGCAGTCGTAGAGCCGCTTGTAGCAGTTCCGCAGCTTCTCTTCGGCCAGCCCGTTGTAGTTGATGAACTCGTCCTGGTGGAGCGCCTGTTCGATGCTGAGCCAGTTCAGGTGCTCGACCTCGCCCTTGAGGTAGCCCTTGGCGAGGCCATCGCTGTAGACCGTGGTGCCTGGCATGGCGGAGAGGTACTTCACGCGGGTCAGGTCACGGTTCTCCTCCTGCCACTGGCACATGTGCTCCATCGACTCCTCGGTCTCGCCGGGCAGGCCCACGATGAGCAGGCCGCCGAAGCGGAGACCGGCCTCGTAGGTGCGGCGCTGGGCGCGCAGCGTGATGTTCTCGGTGTTGCCCTTCCGAGCCTCCTTGAGGATGTCCTTGCCGAGGCTCTCGACCCCGTAGAGCACGATGTCGGCGCCCGCGTCCTTCATGGCGGTCAGGCGCTCCTCGTCGACGTCAGCGCAGCGTGTGAGGCAGGTCCAGCGGAGGTCGTGGGGCTTGATCGCATCGAGGATGCCGAGCGTCTGCTTCTTGTGGCTGGTGAAGGTCAGGTCCACGAAGAAGATGAACTCGGTGCCGTACTGCTCCTTGAGCCATCCGAGCTCCTCGTCGAGCTTCTCGGGGGACTTCGCACGCTCCATCGGCGTCGTGCGGTAGCAGAAGCTGCAGTCCATCTTGCAGCCACGGCTGTAGCTGGAGATGATCTGAGGCTGGAGACCCTGCGCCGAGTGGTACTGCGGCCAGAGGTCGAGCCTCATCTTGGGCAGGCAGTCCAGGTCCATCAGCTGACCGCGCGGCGGCGTGTGGACCGCCTTCCCTTCCGCGTCGCGGTACCAGACCCCACGGACCTGCTCGAGCTCGTCGGTGTTGTCGAGCCCCCAGAGACCGGCGCTGTACAGCTCCATGACCTGGAGGATGGTGATCTCACCCTCGGAGATCACGGCCACGTCACAGTCGGTGTGCTCCATGAAGATGTGGGGCACCGAGGTGACCAGCGAGCCACCGCAGATGATGGGCATGTCGGGCGCGGCACGCTTGACGTCGGCCATGAGCTCGCGCACGAACGGGAAGTTGTCCTCGAAGGTGCAGACCCCCAACACGTCGGTGCCTTCGAGGATGCCGCGAAGGGCTTCGCCGCGCGGGTCCACGCTGTAGCGAACGTCGATGATGCGCACCGGGTAGCCGGCGTTGACCAGGACGGTGGAGATGTAGGTGGCACCCTCGTAGGGCGAGGTCAGGAAGAACTCCCAGCCGCGCGGCATCGAGAACGGTGATGGGCCGACCACGAGCGTGAAGCGCGGCTTCGCCTTGTCGAGGGCCTCCGGCGCCTTGTCCTGCTCCCGCATCACGTTGCGGTAGTGCTGATCGATGTCCGAGTTCGCATCCGTGTAGAGCCAGGATGCGAGCGAACGACTGGCCATGTCGGCTCCCTTCTGTGGGGCAAGGATAGCGAGCTGACCGCGCTTACGTCCAGTGGTCCTGCCCGTTGTAGCCGAGGTCACACGCCAGCCCCCGGACGTTGTCGTCCAACACCGGGCCCAGCATCTCGGCACGCGCGAACCAGCGCCGCTGGCGAGGGGCATCGGTGGCCATGATCGGTGGCAGCCCGGCGTCGCCGATGCGCTGGAGCGCGCCACCAGGAGCCAGCCCGAGCCAGCCCCCCAGGCGGTCCAGGGCCTCTCGGCGCACGTCGGGCTCTCCCACCACGTCCTCGAAGCGCACGCGCAGCCGGTCGACCTCGGGGTGAGCAGCCAGCCAGTCCAGAGCATGCCGGTGGGCGGAGCGCCACTGGAAGGCGCAGACCTCCTCGAGGCGTGCCGCACGGTAGGCGCGCCAGCCGGGCGGGCGGTCGTACTTCCACCACGTCCGCCCGCCGGGCAGGTGGCTGTAGCCATCGATGTCGAGGCCACCGACCTGGTGGGCGTGGAAGCCCCGGTAGCGCCAGCCGTCGTACAGACCGTTGATGGAGGCCGCCGGGTTGCGTACCAGGTGCAGGATGCGGAGCCGCGCCGCGGGAAAGGCCGCGCGCCACCAGTCGAGGCGGTAGGCGTTGCTCGGGGTCTTCACCACCAGGGGCCGCTCCGCCAGCTCCGACGGGGTGGCTACATGCCACGGCTGCACGAGCACGAAGGGGGGCTCCTCGAGCACGCTCCCGCTGGGGGGACCGCTCGGACGGGGCAGCTCGGGGAAGGCCGCTGCCACCCGTTCGGGGGCGATGTCGTAGTACCAGGGGTCCACCGCCGGGTGCTGGCGGCGCACCGACGCCAGCACGCGCAGGTGGAAGCCCACGAGGTCGTCGATCGGAAGCGCGGCCCGCGTCCAGCGCACCACGTGCTCGGGATCGAAGCGCTCCTCGGGCCACTGGGCCGCGAGCCTCCAGGTCAGGTCCAGGCCGAAGGCCTCGACGCCCCGCTCGTCGAGCCCGGACCACCGCCCGGCGTCCAGCGCGAGCTCGGCATCCAGGGTGGCGCCGTCGAAGGCCGCACCGGCGTCGAGGCCGTCGTCGTCCGGTCCCTCGGCCCCGGCGAGCCGGAGGAACGGGTTCACCTCCGCTCGGAGGGCGTTGAGCTCCGGCACGTGGCGCAACATCTCGGTGAAGACGCTCGAGCCCCCTCGCGACGAGGACACCACGAGGACCAGCTCACCGACGCGCGCGCGGAAGTCGAGGTAGGGGGGCGGCCGCCGCTCCCGGAGCGCCGCGAAGACGGACGGGGTCGGCACGCTCAGAAGATCTCGATCGGATTCTGCTTCAGGCCCAGGTAGTCCTGCGGGTTGGTGCGCGTGTCCGCCATCCAGCTGCGCAGGGCCTGCTCCATCTCGTAGGTGCGCCGTGGCTCCGAGCTGGACAGATCGTTCTGCTCGTCCGGGTCGTCGGGCAGGTAGAAGAGCTCACGCCCGCCGTCCTGCAGGTCCAGGGTGAGCTTCCAGTCGCCCTGCCGGATCATGCGCCGGTGCACGAAGAGCCGGTAGTCGGTCTCGGCGAACACATCGATCGGCTGGTCCTCGCCGCGCAAGAGCGGCAACCGCGACACCCCGTCCACGCCGCCCGGCCCGCTCAGCCCCATCGCGTCGAAGAGCGTCGGGAAGAGGTCGATCGTCCGCACGGGCGTGTCCACGTCCTGGCGCCGCTCGTAGCCGGGGAAGCGCACCATCATCGCCACGTGGAGCTGGTGCTGGCAGAGGGTGGGCCCGTGGTCGACGTAGCCGTGTTCCATGAACTCGTCGCCGTGGTCGGACATGATGGCGATGACCGAGTTCTCGTAGAGGCCCATCGCGCGGAGGCGGCCGAGGAAGGTGCCCAGCCTGTCGTCGGCGTTGCGGACCTTCTTGTCGTAGACCGCCTCGAGGAAGGCCGCGTCGGCCGCGTCCAGCGAGGCGACCGAGGGCTCGTCGCCCGGGGCGGCGATCGCGTCGAGGCCGCCCTCCCGCAGCTCGGCCTGTTCGTCCTTGCTCCCGTTGAGCTCTCCTTCGTAGGCGATGCCCGACAGCTCCCCGTCGGCGAGGTCGTACTGACCGTGGGTGTCGTAGCCGTGCAGGAACAGGAAGAAGCGCTCCGAACGGTGCTCGTCGGCCCAGGCCAGCGCAGCGGGCACCGAGTAGTCGAGCCCACCGAAGTAGCGGTCGTCGAGGTAGGTCTCGAAGCCGCGGCCGAAGCCGTAGCGACCCTGCACGCCGGCCCCCCCGGTGAACCCCGCCGCGGTGAAGCCCTGCCTCATCAGGTGGTCCGGGTAGGTCTCGATGCCCGGCGAGAGGGCCGTCTCGGCCATCTGATCGCTGCCCAGGAGCTTGAGCTTGTTCGTGACCCCATGAACGCTCGGCCACCGACCTGTCCACACGCTCATGTGGCTCGGGAGGGTCCAGGGCGCCGCGGACGTCGCGTCCGTGAAGACCACCGCTTCTTCCGCGAAGGCGTCCAGGTTGGGGGTGAGCCCGTCCGGGTTGCCGGCCACCCCCGTGCGGTCCCAGCGCAGGGCATCCAGCGAGATCAGGATGAGGTTGAGCTCCCCAGCGCGATCCGTGAGGTCGTAGCGAGCCGCCGCCATCGTGTTGTCTTCGGCGAGGTCGGCCACCACCTCGTCGAGCGCCTGGGGCGTGGTGTCCTCGTGCCGGAGCAGCAGCCAGGCGACCACTGCGAGGTTCAGGAGCACGACGACGACGGCGATGAACTTGAGCTGCTTCACGAGGCGAGCGTAGCGCGGGCGGCCAGCGGCAACACGCGGCGGAGGGGCCGATGCCGCCACCGACTCAGCGGGACGGAGGGGCCGGAAGCACCAGCTGGGTGCCAGCGCGGGCAACCCGAACATCGGCCGACCGGCCCACCTCGGCTGCGGCCTTCTTCCAGAGCTCCCAGCGCAGGGAGGGGTCGTCCTGCCCGGCCAGCTCGAGGAACCGGGTGCTGTCGGACTGCGCCCGGGCCGTGACCTGCGACGCGCTCCCGGTCGCCTCCTCCACCCAACGGGCCGCGGTGCCGCGAGCCTCCGGCACGACCTCGCTGGCGTAGCCCTCGGCGCTCAGGGCCAGGGTCTCCCGGTCTCCGCGTGCGGAGCTCACGTCGTTGAACGCATCGACCACCGCAGGGGGCGGAGCCAGCTTCGCCACCTCCACGCTGGCGAGCGCCACACCAGCGTGGAGGGCATCGAGGCGGGCCTGTGCGGCCGCGCGCACGCCCTGTTCGAGCGCGCCTCGCCCCGTGGTCAGGAGCGTGTCGACCTCGACGGTGGCGACGATCTCCGTGACCGCCGCCATGACCGAGTCCACCACGACCCCGTCGGGGTCCGAGAGGGCGACCGAGAAGGCCACGGGGTCCGACACCGAGTACTGCGCGACCAGGGCGACGTCGACGAGGTTCGTGTCGCCGGTGAGGAGGCGACGCTCGTCGATCAGGGCGCGGCGGACCGTCGACACCTCGACGCGCTCGTCGGTCTCCAAGGGCCAGGGAAGCCGGAGCCCCAGGCCCGAGGCCACGCTTCGATCGACCGCTCCCAGGCGGTACACCACGGCCACCTCGTCGGAGTCGACGAACATCACGCCGCTCGCCGCGAAGGCGCCGAGGGCCAGCACCCCGACGAGGCCCAGCCACCTCATGGGCCGTCCCGGAGCGCGCCGAGGAGCGGGTCGTCGGGCGAGAGCACCAGCACGGCGTCCTCATCGAGCACCGACGTGGACGCTTCGAGCTCGCTGAGGAAGCCGTAGAAGTCCGGGTGTTGCCGGTAGGCCGACGCATAGACCCGCGCGGCCGCGCCCTCCGCCCGGGCCGTGATGCCGCTGGCGTCGCGCTCGGCGGCCGCCAGGATCTCCGCGGCCTGGCGGTCGGCGGTGGCGCGGATGCGGGTGGCCTGCTCTTCGCCCTCGCTCCGGTACTGGTTCGCGATGCGGAGGCGTTCCGCGCGCATGCGCTCGTAGATCGACTGCTCGTTCTGGAGCGGCAGTCCCAGGTGCCCGATGCGCAGGTCGAGCACGTCGATGCCCAGGCGCTCCCGCGCGACGACCGCAACGCCCTGCAAGGCGGCTCCAGGCAGCAGATCGCCCACCTCAGGGGTGACTCGCAGCAGGTCCTCGTAGGCGGTCTCGCCCAGGGTGGACGCCAGGCGCGAGACCACGAGATCGCTCAGCCTCGCCTCGGCCACCTCGGCGCTGCCCACCGCTTCGAGGAAGGTCTGGGGATCCGCGACCTTCCAGATTGCATACGCCTCGACCACGAGGTTCTTCTTGTCGGCGGTGAGCACCTCGGTGCCCGGCACCTGGAGGAGCCGAGCCCGGCTGTCGAAGCGCACCACCTGATGGAGCGGCCAGGGCGCGCGCAGCTTCAGCCCGGGCTCGGTGACGGTCTCCACGGGCGCTCCGAAGCTGGTCACCACGGCGACCTCGCGCGCGTCGAGCGTGTAGAGCGACGACGCCGCCAACACCACGGCCGTCACTCCCGCCAAGAGAGCCTTCATCGCTCCTCCACCGTCACGGGCGAGCCGCCCAGCCAGATCTGCACGCCTACCGGCGCCACGACAACAGACCCCACGCTCTCGACCCGCGCCTCCAGCCTCAGCCGGCGTCGGGTGAGCTCGGGGGCCGCGGCGCCGCCGTCCGCGATGGCTACGACACGCTCGGCCGAGGCCTCCGCGCGCGCCGCCAGCGCGATGGCGTCGCCCTGCGCCTGCTCGAGCAAGGCCAGCGCGTCACCCCGTGCGCGCGGCAGCACGTCCGTCGCGTAGGCCTCCGCCAGGTTGACGCTGCGGGAGCGTTCCTCGTCGGCGGAGATCACGTCCAGGAACGCTGCGGTGACCTGGGCTGGCACAGACGCCGAGGCGAGGTGCACATCCTGCACCCGAATGCCGAGCCCGGCGTGGTCGGCGGCGGTCTGGGCGCGGGCCACCAGCTCGTCGCCGAGCGCAGCCCTTCCCACCGTGAGCACCTCGTCGTGGGTGCGGCGCGCCAGGGCGTCGACCAGCGCGGAGCGTCCCGCGGTCGTCAGGGTCCGCTCGGGCTCCGCCGCGCCGTAGAGCCAGGCGTGGGGGTCGGCGACGATCCAATGCACGCTGGCGCTCACCGCCACCATGGACTGGTCGCCGCACAGCAAGGGGGTGTCGCCGCTGGTGAGGACCGAAGAGCGCACACCGGCGGTGTCGACGAGGCGCACCCGCTCCAAGGGCGGGGGCAGGCGCACCAACAGGCCAGCATCGGCCGCCTCCGGCAACGGCGCCCCGAAGCGCTCGACGACCGCGTGGTGGCCAGGCGGCACGGCCACCACACCGCCGAGCAGCCACGCCACACCCACAGCGCCCCACGCCCAGCGGCCCGAGAGGTGGTCACCCAGGCGATCCAGGGCGCTCGGCGCCGCGCCGCGCACGGCTCCCAGCACCACGCCCCAGGCCTCCACGCCCCAGGCGAGCGCCGCCACGAGCTGCAGCCAGACCCCGGCGGGGTGTTGGCCCACAGCCAGGATCTGGCCCACCACGAAGGCCGCCAACCCGAGCCGACCGAGCGGCCGCGCGTCGCGATCCTCGCCCTCGCCAGCAGCCAGCCGACCGGAAGCCAGCCAGGCGACTCCGGCCAGGGTGGCGGCGACCAGCGAACCGGAGGGGTCGTCCCACCCTCCGCGCAGTCCGAGCCCTGCCAACACCACGACAGCCAGCGCGCCGAGCGCCCACCGGACCGCCCCTGCGAAGCGACCGCCGAGCAGATCGCTCAACGGCCCGGCACCGAGCCTCGCGAAGCAGGCGAGACCTCCCCAGGCCAACAGCGCCCCCGCGCCGAGGCCCTCGATCAACGCCAGGGCCGCCCCCACGTTGACAAGCAGCAGCCCGAGGCCGAGACGCGACCAGCGACGCCCGAGGGTCTCCGGCGGCAGCCGTGCCCCGGAGGCCGCACCCGACACGTCGTCTCGAACGAGGAGCGGGTAGAGCACGCCCACCGTGACCAACACCCCGCCCATCCAGCCGATGGGCGCCAGGTTCTCCCCGTAGAGCGCGACGCCGAGGAGGGTCACGAAGACCACCTCGGACAGCGACAGCACCGCGGCGAGGCCGGCGCCGATCTCCCGCATGGAGAGGTTCAGCAGCCAGAACGGAACGTTGGTGCTCACCACCGCGAGCCCGAGCACCCACGCCAGGGCCACCCCCGAGATGGCGAGGCCGTCGGTGGCCAGCGCCACCACGCAGAGCACGGTCGCCGCAACCACCCACGCGACCCAGAGCGTTCCCAGGATCGGCGTGTCGGCGCGCCGGGTGGCCCGGGTGCAGACGAGCACCGCGGCGTACCCGATGGCCGACACGAAGGCGAGGAAGTCCCCGAGCAGGAAACGCGTGGAGGCCATGTGCGAGAACTGGAAGAGCGACACGCCGCTCAGCAGGCCGACCCCCAGCACGGCGACGGCTGCGCCCGTGAGCGCCGTCGCCGACGGGCGCTCGCGGAAGGCCCACCACGCCAGCGGGAAGGCCACCGCAGGCGCCAGGTTGTGCAGGAAGATCGTGTTCGCCGCGGTGGTGAAGGCGTAGCCCGCCACGAAGGTCGACGACGCCAGCGCGAGCGCCAGACCGTAGAGCACACCGAGCTTGCGCGCGGCGCCTTGCGGGACCAACGCCGCGCTGCCGCCTTCCTTCCAGAACGCCCAGGCCCCGAACACCAGGGCCACCAACACCGCCCGCCAGGCAGCGATGGTGATCACGGGCGCGTCGGCGGCCCGCGTGAACACGGGCATCAACGAGAACGCGAAGAAGGCCCCGAGGGCCAGCATGTGGCGCCGGGCCAGCATCGGAGCGCAGTCTACGACACCGCGCACAGGGACGGCGCCGCACGCTACCCTGAGAGAACGGAGGCGCCGTGTTGCTCGCCCTTCTCGCATGCTCGGACCAGGCGGTCACCCGCTTCAACAACGAGCCGCTGGCGGCCATCACCAGCCACGTCGACGGCAGCGAGGTGCTCGAGGGCTACACAGAGAGCTTCTTCGGCAGCGCCTCCGACCCGGACCACGATCCGTCCGACCTGGTGGTCAACTGGTACGTCGACGGCGAGCGCGCCTGCACCGGCCAGGTGCCCGAAGCCGACGGCACCACCTCCTGCGACCTCACCCTCCAGGTCAACGGAGGCGACGTGACGATGGAGGTCAAGGACCCCGAAGGCGCGGCCGGTTCCGACGCCGTGGCGCTCACGGTCGTGCCCACGGACCGGCCCGTCGTCGAGCTCACCTCCCCGACCGACGACGAGCCGCTCTACAGCGACGTGCTGGTGGTCTTCGAGGGGATCGTCAGCGACGGGGAGGACCTCGCCGAGGACCTCGTGGTCTGGTGGCAGGACGACGCCGGCGAGGGCCTCGACGTGGACGGGCAGCCTGACGCCGACGGCGGCGTGCTCGGCTACGGCTACCTGGCCGAGGGGGACCACGCCCTCACCCTGTGGGCGCAGGACAGCTCCGGAAAGACCGGGAGCGACGGCGTGGTGGTCACCGTCGGACCGCCCAACTCGCCGCCCACCTGCACCATCGACGAGCCCGCGTCGGGAGGCTCGAGCGAGTCCGGCGCGGAGGTCACCTTCCGCGGCTCGGTCGGCGACGTCGACATCGGGCCCGAGCGGCTCGTGCTGTCCTGGTCCAGCGACCGCGACGGCAGCTTGTCGACGTCCGACGCTTCCAGCGACGGCTCGACGGGGGTGAGCACCTCGTCCCTGTCGATCGGAACCCACCAGATCGCCCTCCGCGTCGAAGACGACCTCGGGGCGGTGTGCTCCGAGTCCATCGCCTGGTCTGTCGGGACACCTCCCGACGCCGAGATCGACAGCCCGGGCACGGGCACCACCGTGAACGAGGGCGACACGGTGAGCTTCGAGGGTTCCGTGAGCGACGACCAGTCCACGGCCGACGAGCTCGCCGTCTCGTGGTCGTCGAGCGTCGACGGGGTGCTCCACGAAGCCCCCCCCGACAGCTCCGGACGGACAGCGTTCTCCACCGCCGACCTCCGTGCCGGCACCCACGCCATCTCGCTCACCGTCACCGACACCGACGGGCTCTACGCCACCGACTCCCTCACCCTGACCGTGAACGGGCTGCCCGGTGCGCCCGTGATCTCCTTGGCCCCCTCCAATCCCACGAGCGACGACAGCCTGAGCGTCGCCATCGACACGGCGGCCAGCGATCCGGAAGGCGATCCCATCACCTACAGCTATGCCTGGTTCGTCGGAGGAACCGCCTCGTCCGCGTCGACCACCGCCACGCTCCCGGCCTCGGCCACCGCCAGGGACGACACGTGGCGCGTCGACGTCACCCCGAACGACGGCTCCGGTGACGGGACCGCAGGCAGTGCCGAGGTCACCATCGGCAACAGCGCGCCCACCGTGTCCAGCGTCACGCTGTCACCGGATCCAGCCGGCACCGACGACACCCTGAGCTGCACGCCCGCCACGGCGTCCGATGCCGACGGCGACACGGTCGCGTACGCCTACGCATGGGACGTCAGCGGCTCCGACCCGGGAGCGACCACCTCCAGCCTCTCCGACGAGCACCACGAGCGCGGCGACACGGTCACCTGCACCGTCACGCCGACCGACGGCACCGACGACGGCGCGGCGGTCGCCTCGAACACCGTCACGGTGGCGAACACCGCACCGTCGGTGTCCGAGGTCGCGCTGTCGCCCGATCCGGCCTACGCCGGTGAGACCTTGAGCTGCAGCTGGGCCTTCGACGACGCCGACGGCGACAGCGACCAGTCCACCGCTTCCTGGGCGGTGGGAGGCGCCACGGTCGCCAGCGGCACCAGCTACAGCGGCAGCTTCGTCCGCGGAGACGTGGTGGCCTGCACCGTCACACCCGACGATGGCAGCGACACCGGCAGCGACGTGTCCGCCAGCCTCACCATCGCGAACACCGCACCCAGCATCACCTCGGTGAGCATCTCGCCCAACCCCGCCGACGCCGCCGACACCCTCACGTGCACCTACAGCGGCTTCAGCGACGTCGACGGCGACAGCGATGCGTCCCTGGTGACCTGGAGCGTCGATGGCAGCACGGTCGGCACCGGCACCACGCTGGCGAGCGGCTTCGCAAAGGACGACGTGGTCACCTGCACGGTCACGCCGAGCGACGGGCTCGACGACGGCACCACACGTTCGGCGAGCCTGACCATCGACAACAACGCGCCGAGCATCGGCTCGGTCAGCATCAGCCCCTCGGCCGCCTACACCGACGACACCCTCGTCGCCTCCGCGTCCGCCACCGACGCCGATGGCGACGGTGTGGACGTGGACTACGACTGGTACGTCGAGGGAAGCTGGGTGGCGGTGGGGTCCAGCCTCGACGGGGCGGTCTACTTCGAGAAGGACGAGACCGTGTACGTCGTGGCCACCCCCAACGACGGCGAGGACACCGGAGCGAGCGCCACGTCTTCGAGCGTCACCGTGCTCAACTCGCCGCCGAGCGCACCGGTCATCGCCATCGACCCGAGCGATCCGGTGGCGGAGGTCGACGACCTGTGGTGCGAGCTCGTCACCGAGAGCACGGACGCCGACGGCGACGACATCGACTACGCCTTCGACTGGGAGGTGGAAGGGAGCGCCTACCCCAGCGGCGACAGCGCAGAGCTCGGGCCGGACACCACCGAGTGGAGCGACGACACCGTGCCCGCCGAGGACCTGTTCGAGGACGAGACCTGGACGTGCACCGTGTACCCTCACGACGGCGACACGTACGGAGACCCCGACGTCGACTCCGTCACGGTCGGCGCCGAGTCCGAGGACTCGTACTCCGGTTCCTGGTCGGTGTGGCCGAGCGTGTCGTACAGCTGCGCCTACGGGCTCGTGAGCGTCAGCGTGTCCACGCTCTCGGTGGTCGACAGCTACCCGAGCATCATCGTCAGCGGTGGCGGCAGCCAGCCGGGCACCATGACCGGTAGCTTCACGGCGACCGACACCTTCACCGCGTCGAGCACCTTGCCGGGCACGTGCACCGAGACCTACACCCTCAGCGGCACCTTCACCGACACCGTCACCTTCTCGGGCACCCTGTCGGCCTCCTACAGCGGCGGTCTGTGGTGCTTCGACTGCACCAACCAGAGCTTCTCCGTGACCGCCACGCGGTGACTCCGTTAGACCCGCCGGGAGGGGGAGCATGAAGCAGACCCGCTGGGGCCGGATCGCCGTCCTGGTGCACGGCTTCAACCAGGCCGTGGACACACCGTCCCGGATCCCCCAGCACATCTGCCAAGGCATCGCGGAAGCCTTCGGCTGCGGCGCCGTGCTGGTCCTGCAGTCGGAGTTCGACCCCGAGCTCTACCCCACCGCGGCCATCGCTCACGTCGACCCCGAGCACTTGGAGATGGTCGAGAAGGTGCTGGCGGCGGAGCCCGTTCGCGCTGGCACCGGCATCGCCGGCGGCGTGCTCGCGACAGGCGAGCCGATCCTGGTGTCGGTCCTCGATCCCGCGGCGCTCGTCGAGCATGCGCGCCCGGAATACCGCCAGCTCGCCCGGGAGATGCCCACCTTCAGCGTTGCCTCTGCCCCGGTGCGCGCCGGCGAGCTGGTGCTCGGCGCGCTGACCATCTTCTCCAACCGATCCGAGCTGCGGTTCGACGAGGGCGACCTGCAGGAGCTCGGCGTGCTCGCCGACCATGCCGGCCTGGCGCTCCGCAACGCCGAGCTGGTGCGCGCCCTGCGCGACGAGTTGGCCCAACGAAGCGCGCTGGAGGCCCAGAGGCGCGAGCTGGAGACCCGCATGCAGGAGGCGCAGCGGGTCGAGAGCCTGGGCGCGCTCGCAAGTGGTGTGGCCCACGACTTCAACAACCTGCTGGTCGGCATCCTCGGCAACGCATCGCTCGCCTTGCTGGAGCTCCCCCCCGAGGCGTCCGCCCGCAACACCGTGGGCGCGATCGAGCTGGCCGCCCGCCGCGCGGCCGACCTGACCAAGCAGATGCTCGCCTACTCCGGACACGGGCGCTTCGTGATCGACCGGATCGACCTGTCCAGCGTGGTGCGGGAGATGGGCCACCTGGTGCGCGCGGCGCTCCCGTCGCATGCGGCCTTGAAGCTGACCCTAGGCGACGACCTGCCCCTGGTGGACGCCGACGCCACCCAGGTCCGCCAGGTCATCCTCAACCTCGCCACCAACGCCAGCGAGGCGATGGACCACGCCGGCCTGGTCGCCATCCGCACCGGCACGACCCGGGTGGACGCCACCTACCTGGCGCGGTGCGTCGGCGACCTCGACCTGCCCATTGGCACCTACGCCCACGTCGAGGTCTCCGACAACGGCCGCGGCATGGACAGCGCCACCCAAGCCCGGATCTTCGACCCCTTCTTCACCACGCAGGAGACCGGTCGAGGGCTCGGTCTGGCAGCGGTGCGCGGCATCGCACGGGGGCATCGGGGCATGCTGAAGGTCACCTCGGAACCAGGGCGTGGCACCACGGTGAAGCTCCTGCTGCCCCCGGCCGGAGGTGTCACGGACACCGCTGATCCCGAGGCGGGATCGAGCGACAAGGTGGTCCTGGTGGCGGACGACGAGGAGACGGTGCGCGTCGTCGCGACCAAGGCCCTGGAGCTCCGCGGCTACCGCGTCCTCACCGCGCAGGACGGCCTGGACGCGGTGCAGCTCTTCGAGCGCCGCAGCGGCGAGATCGACCTGGTCATCCTCGACCTGACGATGCCCAGGATGGATGGCGCCACCGCCTTCGCCGAGCTTCGGCGACGGGACCCGAAGGTCAAGGTGCTCCTGTGCAGCGGCTACTCGGAGACCGACGTGACGCACCGCTTCGCCGGCAAGGGGCTCGCCGGCTTCCTCCAGAAGCCCTGGTCGGCGGCCGACCTCCTGCACCGGGTCGAGGAAGCGCTCAGCCGGTCGAATCGGTAGAGCCCCCAGCGCTGGCGTGTTGCTCGGCCAGATCCGCGAGGGACTCCGATCGAGGAAACTGCTGGAGCGCGTTGGACAACCTGCGCTCGGCCTCCTCCCACAGACCAGCCTCCAGCAGCCGCTCGATGGCCGCCGCCTCACCCTCCGCCGTCGTGGGCACCCGCTTTTCGATGCGCCGCTCCAGGCGGCGAACGTCGGTTCGACGGCGACCCGTGGCCCGCAGTCCGGCCAGGGCGGCCTGGGCCAGCTTCGGCACCCGCCGACGGTGCGCCTCCTCAGCCAGCACGATCCAATGCACGGGACTGGACGCCGCGGCTAGCGCCGCCTGACGAGCCGCGGCCCGATCGGCGGCCGGCGCCTCCGCCGCCGCTGCGACGAGCTTGCGGAGCTTGCGCTGCCGCTCCACCTTCAGGAAGAAGGGCAGCGCTGCGAGCGCGACCAACAAGCCCGCCATGGCGAGCACGAAGGGCGAAGGCGACAGGCCCAGCAAGGCCAGCAGAGCGCCCAGCGCTTCCCCGATGCCGTCGAGCCGACCCATCGGCCGCTCCTACCGCGTCCGAAGCAGCGTGGCCCGCGGGGTGTGGCGGCTCCAGACCAGCAGCTCGCCGAGGCCGTCGCGATCGAAGTCATGCACCAGGAGCTGGGCATCCGGGGGCAAGCTCAGGTCGGCGACGAAGCTGGGTTGGCGCGCCAGACCGATGCCCTCGCTGGCAAAGACCTCCACACCGTCGTCGGTGCCGAGCACGAGATCCGGGCGCCCGTCGCCCGTGAGATCCTCCTGCAGCTCGAACAGCAGGGCGTCGGTGGCCTCGATGCCGAGATCGACGTCGATCACGTGCTGCGCTGGTCCGAAGACACCGTCCATCTCGAGCACGCTGACCTCGATGGTCACCTCGCGCGCCACCAGGGCCTTCACGATGTTGGCCACGTTCACGTCGACCAGGGGAAGCACGAGGTCCTGGTCGCCGTCCTGATCGGCGTCGAGCAGGAAGGGGTCTGCTGCCTGCGCGTCGAAGCGGCGCACCTGCGCGCTCCCGAAGCCCGAGCCGGTGCCCGGGTAGAACAGCAGCTCGGAGGTCGAGCCGAACCAGCTCCCCGCCAGCACGCTGCGCATCAGCGTGAGGTCCGCCCGGCCGTCGCCGTTGACGTCCTCCAGCCAGACGTGCTCGATCTCCCGCTGGGTCTCACCCTTGGCCAGGCTGCCGTCGTCGCGCGGGTCGAGGTCGAGCGGCAGCTCGATCACGCTCCGCCGAGCACCGATGTGGTCGTGCGCCGAGACGTGCACCACGGCCTCCCGATCCCGAGCGAAGACCACGTCGCGAAGCCCATCTCCATCCACGTCCACGAGCCGGGCGTCGTGGGCGCTGGCATGCACCCCCAGGCTCACCTGGTGCTCGGAGGTGGACGTGGTGAGGTGCCCGAGGCCGGCCTCGTGCACCGTGCCGATCGGCGTGCCGTCACGGGTGAAGGCCGCGAGCTGGGCGCCCGACCAGGCCAGCAGCTCCCGCCGGCCATCGTCGTCCAGGTCGTGACCCAAGGCCCCCTTGCGCGGGGTGGTGGACCCCAGGCCACCGAGGCCGCTGTCGAAGCTCGCCAGGCGGGTGCGGGTGCCGTCGAGGGCCAGCTCGGCGAAGCCGTGTGCGTCCAGCACCACGAGGCCGTCGACCAGATCCCAGAAGAGGGCCTCGTCGCCGAGCCGGAGCTCGGAGGTGGCCAGCTTGTCGTCGAGCTGGAGGATCGTGAGCGTCACCGCGTCGCGCCGCGGAGGTTGCTCGGTCATCGAGACAATGACCAGCTCGTCGTAGCCGTCTCGATCGACATCGCCCGCGTGCATCTCGACCACGTCCGCGGGCAGCTGGAGCACCAGGGGCAGCAGGCTCACGCTGGGCGCCCTTCGGGCGCGGGGCAGGCTCCGGGGCGGGCCTCCCAGAGCGCAGCGAGGTCCGGATCGTCGGCGGCATACGCCGCCATGGCGGGGTCCGCGAACAGCGGCGTGAGCCGGTCGACGGCCGCGTCCCAGGCGCCGCGGGCTACGAGCACGCAGGCGAGGTTGTAGGCGCCGGCGCCATCCGACCGCGCGTCGGCCTCCACGAACCAGGCCTCCGCGGCGTCGAGCAGGGCGTCGCGCTCGGACTCCGGAGCATCGCCGGCGAGCAGCAAGCGGGTGGCGCCGATCCCGTTGGCCATGGCGGCCAGGGCCGGACCCACGCGATCCGCGTGTTCGAAGCGCGCGGCCGCCGCCTCGAGGAGCTCGAGCCTGCGCTCGCCCACGGCGCCCCGCGCCTGCAGCAGCAGCGCGTGCCCCCAGTTGTTGAGGGCCCGGTAGTCGCCGGGCAGGAGCTGCAAGGCCTCTGCGTAGCGCCCACAGGCATCGCGGAGCAGCGAACCCTGCTGCTCCTCGTCGACGAGCCGGGCGTGCCGCAAGAGCGCGTCGCCCCAGGCCTTCAAGGTCTCCACGTCACCCGGCGCCTCCGAGAGGGCTTCGGCGAACACCGCCTCCGCTTCCCGGAAACGCCCCTCCCGTTCGCCGTCGTCCCTGGCGTCCTCGGCGAGCAGCACCAGGCTGCGACCGAGGTCGGCCCGGAGCCCGGGAAGGGCCAGGTCGGCCTGGGCCGCCTCGGCCAGCACGGCCTGGGCCTCCAGGACGTCGCCCCGCCCTCCCCGGGCGAGGCCGAGCACGGTTCGACCGAGACCGTGCAGGCTTCGCGGATCGCCGGGTCGGAGGACCAGGGCTTCGGTGAAGCGCCGCTTCGCGAGCTCGAGCCACGGGCCGCCTTCCTGCTCGCCGAGCATCAACAAGGCCGCGCCCCAGTTGTGATGTGCCTCCGCACGGCGGGGCCTCAGAAGCGCCGCATCCTCGTAGCGACGGGTGGCCTCCTGCAGGTAGTCCACCCGCTCGATGGGGTCGGACTCGCGGGCGAGCTCGACCAGCGCGTTGCCCCAAGCGAACTGGCCGCCGTAGCTGGTGGGCCGACGCTCCACCGCCTCTCGAAACCGACGGCACGCGCTTCGGAGCAGGCGCCGGCGTGACGCACCCTCGCCGGCTGCCGCGAGCTCCACGAGCGCCGCGCCCCACGCCTCCAGGATCTCGGACCGTTCGCTGTCGAGGCCGTGCGCCTCGCGGAGGTGTTCGGCGGCCTGCCGGAGGTGCTCCTGCCGGGCCACACCTTCCAGCTCCTCGGCCAGCTCCACGAGCCGGCGCCCGATGTGGTACCGCGCCCCCGCGCCGCCGGAGAGCCGGACGGCCTCCTCGTGGGCGCGCACGGCTTCCCTCAACAGCGCGAGCCGACGACGCCCATCGTCGCGCCGAGCAGCGGCTCCGAGCGCCTGACCCAGGGCATCCCAGGCCCGGTCGAGCGTGGGGTCCTCGGCGACCGCCTCGCGCAGCAGGCGGAGCTGATCGTCGCTGCCCTCGACCAAGAGCCGCGCCGCGTAGAGCTGCAGCCAACCGTCGTCGTCGCCCCCGTCGGTCAGCGCGAGCACGGCCGCCACATCGGTCGGGTCGGCGAGCGCCTCGCGGATGCGGGCCTGGAGGCGCGCCGTGCCGGGGCCGAAGATCTCTTCCGCACGCTGCTGGCCGTCGCGCAGCAGCGCCCGGATGCGGGCCACACCCTCGGCGTCCAAGGAGCCGTCGAGCACGGCCCGAGCGATGCCGAGCTTGTCGGGCAGGGGCAGGGACAGGGAGCCCATGAGGAGGTCCCAGAAGGCCTGGGAGTCGAGGTCGGCCAGGGGCGGGGCGCGGTCGAGGGCGCGCACGAAGTCCGCCTCGAGCACCTCCCGATCCGCCGCCGCCCAGTCCTCGCCCGCGCCCTCCGACAGCACGGCCTTCACCGCCTCACGACGGGCCTCGGTCTCCTCGTGCGTCTGGCCGAGTGCCTGGTGCGCGCCAGCGAGAGCCGCCCACGCATCCTGCCCCTCCGCGCCGCCGTCGATGGCGGCCCGCAGTGCCCCCACGGCACCCTCGGCGTCGCCAGCTGCCAGCCGAGCCTCGCCCAGTCGCCGCTGGAGGTGCGGGCGCTCCGGGGCCAGGGCCACAGCACGCTCGTACGCCTCGGCGGCCTCGGCCGGCCGCCGGGACTCCAGCAACACGTCGCCCAGGGCCTCGCGCGCGGACGCGTTCCGGGGGTGGGCGACGCAGAAGGTCTCGAGCAAGGCGACCGCCTCGTCGACGCGCCCCGACTCCTGCAGGTGGCGGGCCTCCCGCGCCGTGGCCAGCACCTCCTCCGGGCTCTCGAGCTGCAAGGCCTCGGCGACGCGCAGGTAGCGCTCCGCGGCCGGCCAGCGCTCCGGATCGCACACCGCCAGCTCGTCGGAGAGCGCCATCGCGGGGTGGTACTCGACCGTGTGGATGCGGCGACCGTGCGACACCCCCCGCGGCATGAGCTCGGCGGCGCGTTGCAGCCGGCGGGCCACGACCGAGCCTTCCTCGGGGGCGAGCGGGGGCACGGGCGACGCGAGCAGGGTGACACTCCGCACGCGGCTCGCCTCCGACACCATGGAGCGGTACGCGCGGACCGAGCCCTCGATGCAGGGCCACGTGAGGTTGAAGACCAGCACGACCGAGTCCGCGAGCTGGTGGGTGGTGAGGCCGCCGACGTCGGACAGGCCCGTGCGCGCGTCGATCAGCACGTAGTCCGGCCGGCAGACCTCCTCGATGGCGTGGCGCAGCCCCTCCAGGAACGGCTCGGTGCCCTTCTTGGGGTGCAGGCACGCCCAGTCGAGCTCGTGGAGCGCCTTCTGGTAGGCCGGCCCGGGGCGACCGGCCGGCATGAGCCAGACCTTGCCCGGGGCGGGGGCCTTGGCCGCGGGATGGAGGTGGCTGCGCAGGCTCGGCAGACGCCCTCGGCGCGCGTAGCCCGCGGCGAGCTCGAGGAAGCCCTTTCGGGGCTTGCGCCTCCGACGCGGAGCGAGCCCGGGCACCGCGTCCAGGCCGGGCGCCTCGAGGTCGAGGTCGACCAGCACCACCCGACGCCCGGCGGCCGCCAGCGCCCAGGCCACGTTCGACAGCGCCAGGCTACGCCCGACCCCGCCCTTGTACGAGTAGAACGCGACGTAGAACGCCACCGGTCAGCCCTCGGCCGCCACGGGAAGGTACAGCGCCTCCGTGTTCCAGAGCAGCATCGGCTCCGCCGCCTCCGGACGGCTCGTGGGCACCTTCCGCTCCGGCAACAGCTCCAGGACCTCCCGCCCTCGTGGCGCCAACAACACCCAGACCTCGCGCCCCACACCCTTGCGGCGGGTGACCAGCCCTGCGCGCTCCAGCTTTCCGAGCAGGTTCGACAGGTGTGCCTGGCTCACGCCGACGGCCTCTCGCAGGCTCTCGCGCCGGACCGGGCCGCCCAGCCGCGCGAGCGCCTGGAGCACCTCTGCGGCCCGGCCGCTGGGGGCGACAGCCTGGAGGTCGGCGGCTCGCGACGGCAGCTGTTGCCCATCCTCCAGCAGCTCGATGAGCTGCTCCCAGCGCGCGCGCCACGGGGCCGCGCGCTGCCCGTCCGCCCACCAGAGCGCACGCTCGAGCGCTTCCTCCACCGGTTCGGCAGGCCGCCCATCCTGAAGGCAGCGCAGCACGTGCTTTCGCAGCTCACGATCCAGCGCCTGGAAGGCCCCCGCCTCCCCGGCCTCGGCCCGGCTGCGCGCTTCGTCGACCAGCTCCGCCGGAGCGCCTGACGCGTCCAGCACCATGGATCCTCCCAGAGGGGTGTGCATCGTGAAGCTTATGTCAGCTATTCGTTGGCATCAAGTAGTTCATTGATATTAAACACCTCCAAGGCACTCCCCGGCGCGTAGTCCCGGCGCCAGAGCGCGTCGTGGAGCGGCATGTAGAGCAGGGCCACGGCCTCGTCGACCCGGCCAGCGGCCGCCAGGACCCAGGCGGCGTTGGCCACGATCGTGGTCGTTCGGCCGTCGGTTCCGAGCTCCCGTGCACGCTCGACGAAGTCCTCCGTCCGTGGGGACGCTGCAGGCACCAGGAGCAGGTTCACGCCGAGGCCGACGAACAGCTCGCGCAACCACGTGCCACAGAAGTCCAAGCAGATCGGGCTCGCCATCCGGCCGAGGGGGCCGTCGACCACGACGAGCGTGTCGCAGGCTTCGACGGCCTCGACCGCGGCCGCGTCGTGCACCCCCACCCCGGACGCCTGGCCTTCGGGCAACTCGTAGGGGACCTGCTTGTCCTGCTCCCAGAGCACGGATCCGCTGCTGTCCAGCACGGTGCAGCGGTTGCGGGGCGTGTCGCCGACCACGCGGTGGAAGCTGCCCGCCACCACGAGCGCCGGGAGCCCGCCGGGCTGCTCGGCGAGCTTCGCCCGGAGCCTCGCGAGCAGCGCCTCATCCAGGGTGAGCTCGCCAAAGAGCAGCACCGACGCGCGCAGGTCGCGCGCCTGGACCACCGCTTGATCCACGGCTTGCTCTGCGATGCTGCGATCCTTCGCGGCCACCGAGCTGAGCCAGAAGGGCACGCCGAAGTGCTCCGTGGCGTGCTCCCGGTCGAGCCGGACGTCGTAGCTCACCTCCGGGCCCGGGCACACGGCAACCCGCAGCTGCTCGAGGCGGAGGGCGCGTCGCAGCGCCGCACCGACCCGGCCCGGCAAGCGCCGCACCGACACCCGATGGGCGCTGTCGTGCTGGTGGACGTGGAACGACAAGCCGAGGAGGTCGCGCACGCGGTGGCCGCGATGGCGCGCGCCGCGGACGAGCTGGCGGTCGGCCGTCGCGAGCTGCTCGAGCCCCCTCTCGGCCGGTCCCAGCAACACCCCCGAGCCGCCACCGAGCCCAGCGGGCACGGTGACGAGCAGCCCGTGGTGGTGGGGCGCTTCGACCGCGTGCAGCCGATCGACCGCGCGCAGCATCGCCGCGGCCTCCGCCAGCGCCAGGTCCTGGGTGGCCAACCCGGCACGCAGCCGGCGCGACCAGGCCGCAGGCAGCTCCTCCGCATGGCGCCCCTGCAGACCGATCTCGTGCTCGAGGCCGATGACCCACTGCTCACCAGCGCTCGTTCGGAGGAGGTTGCGCAACGCGACCGCTCGCAGCTGCAGCTCGCGGTGCAGCCAGAGGTGCAGCACCCGACTTCCGGGCTGGTCGTCCAGCCCCCACCACGCAGCGAGCGTCTCGATCATGAGGTCACCAGCACCGGCGCCATCCTAAGCGGTCCCCCGGGTCAGTTCTTGTCCGGGGCCTGCAAGCGAGCCCGCGCCCGGAGGGCCTGGAGGTCCACGCGGAGCACGGGCACATCCGTCCACATCATCGCCACCAGGCCGAGGGCGGTGTTGACCAGGTTCTTCAGCAGGTGCTCCACGAGCAGCAGCGCGAAGCCCGACGCGTAGGCCACGCCGAGGGCTGCCAGAGCGGCGGCACCCGCGGCCTCGTAGGTCCCGAAGCTCGCAGGCGTCAGCGGCACGATCTTGGACAGGTTCGCGACCATGATCGCGACGAACACGCCGGCGATCGTGACCTCGACGGCGAGTCCCTGCGCGATCGACCAGGCGACGAGGGCCTCGATGCCCCAGATCACGAGCGTGGTCCCGCCGTGGAGGGCGAGGCGCGCGGGGCGCGCGCCCAGGCGCGCCGCTGGTTCGACCAGCGCGTCGTGCACCGGCCGGACGCGCTGGAGCGGGCCTCGCAACAGCAGGCCGCCGAGACGCAAGCGCACCACCAGGGTCCACCCGAGGAGGAGGAGCACCACCAGCCCTCCGAGGCTGGCCCACGCCGCGCTGGCCACGTCGCTGTCGGTGGTCCCGAAGGCGGCTGCGCCCAGCGCCAGGAGCACGACCAGGTCGAGCACCCGGCCCGCCAGCACGCTCACCAGTCCTCGGCCGTACGGCACACCGAAGCGCTCGTGCGCGGCGTGCGTCCAGAGCAGATCCCCCGCCTTGGCGGGCAAGACCAGGTTGAGCATGTTGCCCACGGTGGCGAACGCCACCGCCGGCCCGATCGGCACGCGGTCACCCAGATCCGCCGCCAGCCCCTGCCACCGCCATCCGCGGAGCCACCAGCTCGGAAGGTAGGCCATCGCGGCAGCGACCAGCCAGACCGGGTCCGCGTCCGCAAGCGTGGTCGCCACGGCGTCGAGGTCCAGCGTGAGCCCGACCAGCACCAGGACCGCGACCGCAACCAGGGCGCCGAACACCCGGCGTCCGATCCCCGCCTCAGCCATCCAGGGCCCGGGCCACGACCGCCGCGATCTCGCCGACCGTGTAGGGCTTGTGCAGGAAGCCTGCGTAGCCCCGGTTGGAGCGCACGGCCGAGTTGGTCGCGTCGTAGCCGGTGCAGAGCACGAAGGGCACGTGAGGGTGGTGGATCTGCAGCCACTCGAACAGCTGATCGCCCGACATGCCCGGCATGGAGAGGTCGCAGATCACCAGCCCGACGCCTTGCAGCATCGTCTGGGCGTGGTCACCGCTCGAGGCCTCGACCACCTCGTGCCCGAGGTGGCGGAGCATGGCCGCGCAGACCTCGCGCACCGACGCCTCGTCGTCCACGACCAGGATCCTGCTCGGCGATGCCTCCACCGCCAGGCGGCTCGGAGACCCCTGGGACACCACGTCACTCGCCGGCAGCCACACGGTGAAGCAGGTGCCCTCCCCCTCCGCCGAGCGCACGCTGAGGTGTCCCTCGTGGCCTCGCACCACCCCCGCCACGGCCGCCAGGCCGAGACCACGCCCCGCGGCCTTGGTCGTGAAGAAGGGGTCGAACACCCGGTCGCGGGTGCCCGCGTCCATGCCCGGCCCGTCGTCCTCCACCTCCAGGACCACCCACGGACCCGGCTCGCCATGGGGCCCACCCTCGGCTTCCCCCAGGCGGACAGTGACGCCGCCCGTCCCGTCGAGCGCTTCCCCCGCGTTGATCACCAGGTTCATCACGATCTGCTGGACCTGGCCGCCGTCTCCGTGCACGTGAGGCGTGTGCTCGTCGAGATCCAGGACCAGGGACACCGTGCCGAGTCCGGGCTCCAGGAGCGTGGCCAGCTCCCGCACCAAAGCGACGAGATCGACCGGGGCCGCGTCGTAGGGGGCCTGCCCGGCGAGGGTCATCAGCCGCTGGGTCAGCTCGGAGGCGCGTTGCGTTGCGGAACGCAGCGCGTCCACGTGGGGCCGGAGGGCATCCTGGTCAGCGAGCGCCGCGCCGAGCAGGCTCGCACGGCCCAGGATCACCGCCAGGAGGTTGTTGAAGTCGTGGGCAATGCCGCCGGCGAGGTGACCGAGCGCCTCGCTCCTCTGGAGCACGCTGAGCTGGTCCTCCGCGTCCCGGAGCCGGCTCACGTCCGTCATGATCCCACGCAGCGCGATCACGCGCCCGTCCTTGTCGCGGACCTGACGGATCCGGTCGACCACCCAGACCGTGCGTCCGTCGGCGGCGAGGGCGCGAAACCGGTAGCTCAGATCGTGCCCCGCCTTCAGGCGTCCGCGCACGCGATTGACCACGTGCTCCCGGTCCTCCGGATGCACCAGCGTGGTGAAGAAGTCGGGCTCGAACCAGCTCTGCAGGGGGTAGCCGAAGAGCTCGGTCGCATGGTCGCTGACGTAGGTGAACGCCAGCGTGTCCGGGTCGGCCTCGAGCACCACCGCATCGAGGCTCTCCACGAGGTCCCGGAACCGACCCCAGGCCGCGAGGGCCTCCAGCCGCGCCCGGTGGGTGCGCGTGATGTCCACCGCGTGGAGCCAGACCCCCAACACACGCCCGTGCTCGTTCCGCCACGGCGCGATGACGTAGTCGAACCAGGCATGACGCTCACGCCCGTCGACCTCGAGCACGATCTCCTGGGCGTTGCCTTCGAGGTGCTCCCCGGACACGAACACGTGATCGAGCAGGCGCAGGTAGCCACGCTCGGCGGCTTGGGGCAACAGCTGACCCAGGCGGCGACCGAGGGGCTGGTCGCCGATCAGCGCGCGTGCTCGCCGGTTCTGGAAGGTCAGCTCGTGCTCGGGCCCCTGGGCGATGATCACGACGGCCGCAGCGCGTTCCAGCAGGCTGTGCAGCGTCTTCTGCCCGGCCTCCGCCTCCATGCGCGCCTTGACGAGGCTCGTCACGTCGGTCCCGTGCAACATCGTTCCCGTGACGGCGCCGTGCTCGTCACGGAGCGGCTGCCACAACACGTCGTACCAACCCTCTCGCGGGCCGTCGTGCCGCTCGTAGACCGCGCGCACCTCGGACTGCTGCCACGGCTCGCCCGAGCGGAACACCTCGTCGAGCCGGTCGAAGAAGCCCTGGGCCGCGATCTCCGGGAGCGCCTCGCGACCGGGCACCCCGAAGACCTCCCGCTCGCCGATCAGCTCGAGGTAGGCCGCGTTCGCCAGCTCGAGGCGGTGCTCCTCACCGCGCCGGATCGCGATGATGGCGGGGGATCGCTCGACGAGCTGGAGCAGCTCGCGCCGCTGCGTCTCCAGGGCGAGCCGGGCCTCTCGACTGGCACGGACCGCGCCGGCGCGCTCGAGGGCCGCGGTGAGGAGCGCCTGCGCGACGAGCGGCTCGTCGGGAGGGCTCTGCGTCGCGAGGGCGTGCTCCGCCGCGGCTCCGATCGGCATCCAGAAGGTGCCCTCATGACCGTGCGGAAGCTCGCGGAGGTGGGCAGGCGGCTCCGACCCAGGAGCGCCTGCGACCGTGTGGAGGAGCGACCACCCCGCTTCCGACCAGCGCCATGCAGCCGCGGTCAGCTCCACGCACGCGGCGAGGAGGACCTCGTCCGGGTCGTCGAGCCTGACGAGCTCCTGGAGCCGCATCACTCGCGCAGCTCCTCGCCCACGGCAGGACAAGGGGTGACGCCCAAGCGCTCCCAGGCCCTGCGAGATCGTGCGACGCGCGCACCCGAGGCAACCTGCAACAGCGCCTTGTCACGTTCCCAGGCCGCGCCGACGGCCTCGGGAGCTCGATGAAAGGGGAGCCGCTGCAGGAACTCGGTGACGCTGTGCAGCCAGCCGGCCACGGCCACGTGCACGGCCGGGCTGCGCGCATCCGACGACGCGAGGGCCCGTCCGGCACACAGCGCCGCAACGCCCTGCTCACGCAGCGACAGCGGCCAGCCGAGCCGACCCGACCAGGCCACCGCGTAGGCCAGCACGGCCCCGATCACGTGCACGTCCTCGAGGGTGCGGAAGGGCTTCACGTAGTCGCCCCAGCCGTCCCCCTCCAGGGCCTCGGCGTGCACGCCGTCGAGCTGGACCACCGCGTGGGTGATCTCGGGCACGAACAACGGCCGTGGACCCTGAGCGATGGTCAGGCCGGGCTCCCGACCGGTGAGCCGGAAGAGCCGGAGGCGCTTGCGCTCGCCGTCGTCGCCTTCGGACGCGAGCACGAGCAGCGGCCGGTCGGGTGCGGCGAGGGTGGCGAAGACCTTCGTCCCTCGGAGCCCGTCGTCGTGCAGCTCGGTGGCGATCGCAGCGGGACCGTTACCGTCCTTCTCGGTCACCGCGAGTGACACGAGGGCCGAAGGCGGCAGCGACGGCACGAGGCGCCTGAGCGATGCCTGGTAGCCACACGCGAAGGCCAGACCGACCGACGGGGCGTGCAGCCCGCCCAGCGCCGCGTGGTCGAAGCTGCTCGGCCACGCCTGCGCCCGAATGGCGTGCTCGAACCAGAACGGCTCCAGCAGGCTCGGTCCCGGTGCCGGTGGCGCCAGCACGGACCCGAGCAGCCGGGAGAGGGGTTCGTCGGGCGACGCGGACTGGAACGGCAACGGCACCCAGGCAGCCTACTACCCCCGGCATGCCGGATCGCCGGCCCTGGTGGCGTGCGGCTCAGGAGCGCCGGTACTGGGCAGCATCCTTGCCCTTCAAGGTGGGCCCGGCTGCGCCCTCCGTTCCGAGCGCCGTGCCCGTCAGTGCGAGGAAGGCCCGGGTCAGGGTGTTCTCGCCCGTTGTGGAACACAGCTCGTCCGGTGGGCCGCAGAAGGCCAGACGGCCCTCGGCGAGCACCGCCAGCCGGTCGCAGCGCTCCGCCTCTTCCATGTCGTGGGTCGCGACCACCACCGTGAGCCCGCGGTCACGCCGCAAGGTGGTCAGGTGTTCCCACAGCGCGTAGCGACTCTGGGGGTCGAGGCCGGTGGTCGGTTCGTCCAGCAACAGCACCGCCGGGTCCGTGGTCAACGCGCGGCCGATCTCCAGCCGACGTCGCATGCCCCACGAATAGGCGGAGACGAGATCGGCGCCGCGGTCCGACAGCCCCATGCGCGCCAGGGCTTCGTCGCACCGTCGCAACCGCTCGGTGCCGTCCCAGAGCGGTCGGTACAGCGCCAGGTAGAGATCCAGGTTCTCGCGCGCCGACAGCCTCGGGTCGAGGCTCGGCTCCTGGAACACCACGGCGATCGCTCGCCGGATCGCGGAGAGGTGCGTGAGATCGTGCTCACCGATTCGAGCCGTGCCCGACGAGGGCTCCGTGAGGGTGCACAGCATGCGCAGCGTCGTGCTCTTGCCCGAGCCGTTGGGCCCCAGCAGCCCGAACAGCTCTCCGGGCTGCACCCGCAGGCTCAGCCCAGCGACCGCCTGCTTGGAGCCGTAGGACTTCGTCAGGGCGTCGAGCACGAGAGGCAACACGAGGTCGGCCTATCCTCCAGCGTTATCGAAGACACCATGCTCCTCGCCCTGGCGCTCGGCTGTGACCCCCATCCGGCTGGCCCACCGAACATCGTGCTCGTCAGCCTCGACACGCTCCGAGCGGACCACCTCGGCAGCTACGGCGACACCCGCGGGCTCACGCCGAACCTCGACCGCTTCGCGGGGCAGGCGGTGCGCTTCTCGAGGGCGACGGCGGTCGCCAACGAGACGCTCTACAGCCACGCCGCGCTCTTCTCCGGGCGCTACGCGTCGGAGCTGGCACCCATGACCTACGCGCTCCGAGCACCCGCCGACGTGCCCGTGCTCGCCGAGATCCTGGGCCTGTATGGCTACACCACCGGCGCGGCCGTCGGCGGCGGGCACCTCGCCCCGGAGCTCGGACTCGACCGCGGCTTCGACCACTACGACTCGGTCGCCGAGTGGGGCGGGCTGTACCACACCGTGCCCGCGGCCCTCCGCTGGCTGGACACGGTCGACGGTCCCTCCCTGCTGTTCGTGCACGGCTACGACACCCACCATCGGTACCTGAAGCCGGCACCCTTCGGCTACCTGGAGGTCGACGGCACACCCCACGGCGCTGCGGAGGAGGCCGTGCTCCACCCCTCCGGCACGGCGCGCGTGCTCGACGGCTGGCTCGTGCCTCCCTCGGAGGCCCTGGCCGCCCTCGATTACGACGCTGCGCGGATCTGGGACGACGAGGCGCGGGCAGCGGTCGCCGACCTGGCGCGCCAGGTGCGCGCCGGGCACATCGGAGAGAGCGGCGTGGTGACGCTGCGCAACACCTACGCGGGCGCGGTGGCCTACGCCGACGCGATGTTCGGCTTGTTGATGGCGGGCCTCGACGAGCGCGGGGCCCTGGACGACAGCTGGATCCTCGTCTTCTCCGACCACGGGGAGAGCCTGGGCGAGCGCGGACTGTTCAACCACCGCTTCACCTTGTCCGACGCCGATCTGGAGGTGCCGCTCCTCATCCGCCCCCCGGGAGGCACCACCCCCGCCGAGGTCGACGACCTCGTGACGCTGCTCGACGTGCTGCCCACCGTGCTCGCGATCGCGGAGGCGAGCCCCCCGGCGTCGCTTCGAGGGCACAGCTTGGTGCCGGCACTCGAGGGACGGCCACTGCCGGAGCGCGTGTGGGCGTTCGCGGAGGGCAGCTTCCGCATGGTCCGCGTGCACGACGAGGCGGGCGCCCTCACCTACACGGGGCTCTCTGCCGACCACCCGTGGCTGGGTCCGGTGCTCGAGGTCAGCGCCCAGGACGGCCCCGGCTTCGACGCCGCACACCTCGACCCCCACCGCTTCGACACGCTGCGCGACGCCCTCGTGTCGTGGCGCAAGAGCCTGCCCCCCACGCCGGGCGCCGAGGGCACCCTCGACCCGGCCGTCCGCGACAAGCTCCGCGACGGCGGCTACTGGGGTGGCCGATGATCTGGCTCCTGCTCGCCTGCGACCCCGCGCCCGCCTGGACCTACGAGCAGGCCTTCGACGGCGCGTTCGAGAAGGCGGACGCCAACGCAGACGGATCGCTCGACCGAGGCGAATGGGGCACCTCGAGCCACAGCGTTCCGCGGCTGTCCGACGTCGACCAGAACGGCGACGGCCAGCTCGATCGAGCCGAGGTGCAGGCGGCCACGCTCGCGCAGGACCCGCTCACCTTCGGCGGCGCCGAGCAGCCTCCGGCCTTCACGGATCTGAACGCCGACGTGTACCACCCGCGCCCCCGCGCCGAGCGGATCGTGCACGACCTGTTGGTGGTGCTCTCCGACGAGCTCGAAGCGACCGGCGGCGTTCCCTTGTCCACCGAGCGGATCGACGCCGCAGCGCGCACCGCCGACCTGGCCAGCCCCGAGACCCAGGAGGCCCTGACCACCCTGCGAAGGGGCCTGCTCGGCGCCGGACTGGGGTTTCCGGAGGGGCTGGTGCCATGAGCGAAGTCCGCTTCCTGGAGGCTGCCGTGGGCCTCGTGGGGCTTCAGTGCCTCGCCACCTTGGGCTTCGTCGGGTGGCTGGCGCGCCCCGACGCCGCCCCTCGACAGCGGGCCTCCGCCCCCGCCGCTGCGTCCGCGCCGGTCCACGCCCCCGACCACCAGACGCAAGAACGTCGAGGTCCAGCGCGGCCGCCGAAGCAGAAGTTCGACGACGAGACCGAGGCCACCCAGGCCTACGTCGACCAGGTCGCGCGCGCCTTTGACCTCGGGGTGCTCGTCAGCGAGGCGATCGACATGGACGAGCTGCGAGCTGCACTCGACGCAGCACGCGCCTGCGAACAGCTCGACTGCGAAGGCCTCACCGCGCTGGTGGATCAAGCCGTGCAGACCGGGCGGCCCGTCCCGCCCCTCCCCGCGTTCGGCGACCGGGGCAGCAACTCGGAAGCGATCGCGGTCCTCCAGTACGTTCACGTGCTCCGAGGCGAGGTCAAGACCGCGGCACGCGACGCCGGTCGGCCCGAGCTCGTGCCGTCCGACGAGCTCTTCGATGCGGCGGGCGACTGCAAGCAGTTCGCTTGCGACGGCCTCGACATGCTGCTGGAGGATCTCGGCGTGGCCATGGCCGCGCTCGGCCGCAGCGTGCCCCCGATGCCGGAGCTCAACGGCCCATGACGCCACGTGTGCGCAAGCTCTTCGTCCTGCTGCTGGCCCTGCTCGCGATCCAGCTGTGCCTGATGGCGCTGGCCGGCTGGATGGTCGGCCAGAAGCTCGACCCGTCCACCACCAGCGACCGGGCCGTGGAGACGTGGATGGGTCGCTAGGCGCGGTCAGCGACCGAGGCGCTCCGCGATCCTCGGGTTGCCCGGCTCCACCACAGCGGCCTTGTGCCAGGCCGCCTGGGCCTCTTCCAAGCTCCCGGAGGCGGCCAGCAGGTCGCCCCTCAAGGTCAGGAGCGTGGCCGTGAGGTGCGGGCGGATCACCGTGGTCTCCGTGACGCAGCCACGGTCCCTGGCGAGCAGCGTCAGGACGTCGCGGACGCGCGCCAGGGCATCGTCGATCCGCCCCTGCTCCAGCGCAGAGAACAGCTCCGGGAAGGTCGCTGCAAGCTGGACGTTGCCGACCTGGGTTCCCATGCCGGCGCGGTCTGCGCGCTCGGCCATGGCGCCGAAGACCTCCGGGGTGTGCGCTGGCTCGCCATCCCACACGTGACCGTCGAGGATCACGAAGTCGGCGAGCGCCATGCGCCAGGCGAAGTGCGGCTCGCTCCACCGCTCCAGGCGCCTCAGGTAGTCGGAGCGGTCCTGCGGAAGCGCCTCGCCCCGTCGGCTCTTGAGGAAGAGCAGGCCCTGCAGCTGGATCAGCTCCTCCCACGGGTGACCCGCCGACGCGCTCCCGGAGACCATGGCCTCCTCGGCGCCGGGCGCATCGCCGAGCAGCAGACGCGCTTCGGCGAGGTGGTACCAGGCGTCGGTCCGAGTGGGCGGCTCGAAGTCGGGGAGCGCTGCCTCGATCGCCACCAGGTGGTCGGGCCGCTCCCCCTCGCCGTGCAGGCCTTCGTTGACGATGGCCGTGAGCGCCACCACCCGGGCCTCGCCGACGCGCGGGGTGCCGAGCGCAGCGTGTTCCTCCACGAGCGCGAGGATCCGAGCGCCCTTCGCTCGAAGGTCCGCTTCGTGCGCCACGCTCATCAGGTACACGAGGCGCGGCAGCTCCGGAAACGAGGCCGGGTCCAGCAGACGCGCCCTGTCGAGCAGCGCGACCGCCTGGTTCGGATCCCACCTCGCCTCGGCCAGCCGGGCCTGCTCGATCAAGCCCGAGCGCGCCTCGGACGGCACCGGCTCGACGCCCGGACGACGCAGCAGGAGCGCGGCTCCGAGCGCGGCCACGACCACGGCGACGATCAGCGCACCCCGCGCGCGCATGGTTCCTCCTGACGCTCGGACTATAAGGGCTCGTGACTCGCCGAGTGTTGATCGTCGTCGCCTTGCTGGCCGCGGCCTACGTCGCGCTGCTGGCCACCCACGGCGCGACCCGCGAGCCCGACGTGCTCGTCCTCTACACGGGCGGCCCCGGCGGCGATCCCCCGCGGCACCCGGAGACGGGATTCTGGGCCTGGGTCGGACCCGATCAGCTCGCGGCGGAGCTCGACGCCATCCGCAGCCGTCGCGCCCACCGCCCCACCTTCGTGGTCGACGCCACCCCCGACAGCACACGCGTGCAGCGGCACGAGCTCGACGGGCACCGCCTTGCGCTGGTCGAGCTCGCCGACGGCGACACGCTCCCCGAGCTCGACGCGGACCTGGTCGTGGTCGCCACGTCGGGCCCTCTCCCAGCCCTCCGCGACGGGCTGGCCGTGCTGCCCGGGCGCTTCGACCCCGCAGCGACCGAGGTCGATGCACGCGGCGCCGGCCAGCTGCTCGCACCCTGGGTGGACAGCCGCTGGCGCATCGGGCAGCTCGGTGTGCACTGGGACGAGCTGGAGCTCGTGGGGCGCGCGGTGGAGCTGACCGTCGGGCAGGCGGACGAGCACGCGACGACGGTGATCGGCGAGGGGCAGCACGAGCACGATCTCATCCACTTCGGCCAGCGGGGGCTCTCCCAGGTCCTCGCCGAGCGGGTGCGCGCCATCACGCGCGCCGATCTCGTGCTGCTCAACTACCTCTCGGTGCGGGCCGGCCTGGTGGGCAGCGTGGACCCCTCCCTGCTGGAGGAGGCGCTGCCTTTCCACAACCAGGTCGTGATGCTCACGCTCAGCTCCGCGCAGGCCCAGAGCGTGCTCGAGGCGAACGATCCGCTCACCACGGGCTACCTGGTGGTTGCGGGCGACGTGCCTGCGAGCGGAGACGTGCGCGTGGCCACCATCGACTACCTGGCGAACGGCGCCCGGGGCCGACAGCCGGTCTTCCTCGAGGGCCGCGACGTGTTGAGGACCGGCCTGTTCACCGACCGGATCGCGCTCGATCTGCTCGACGTCCGATGAGCGTGCTGGTGCGGACCATCTGGGTGCTGACCTGGCGTGACGTGCTGCGGTTCTGGCGGCAACGTGGCCGCATGCTGAGCTCGCTGTTGGCCCCGGTGGTGATCCTCATCGTGTTCGGCGCCGGCTACGGAGCGCTGCTCCGCGCCGGTGAGCTCTACCGCCAGTTCCTGCTCGCAGGCATGATCC
The DNA here is from genome assembly GCA_964604675.1 of uncultured Enterobacterales bacterium. Classification (GTDB taxonomy): domain Bacteria; phylum Myxococcota_A; class UBA796; order UBA796; family CAJQPC01; genus CAZSAT01. Next base: position 75,432 of record CAZSAT010000003.1, on the reverse strand, counting down.
TGCAGGCCACCATCTTCTCGGCGAACATCAGCGCCAGCTCGTTGATCTGGGACCGGGAGTTCGGCGTCTTGCGGGTGGTCGCCCTCGCACCCCTCCCACGCCGATGGCTGGCGATCGGAAAGATCTCCGGCGCGGCGGCCCAAGGCCTGCTGCACGCGCTCGTGTTCCTCCTGGCCGCACCACTGGTGGACATCTGGATGACCCCCGTGGAGCTGCTCGCGAGCATCGTCATCGCCTGGACCCTGGCCCTCGGGGTCAGCGGCTTGTTCCTGGCCGTCGCCAGCCGCATGCGCACCTACGAGGACTTCAACGCTGTCATCCTGTTCTTCACCGTGCCCATGCTGTTCGTGTCGGGGGCGCACTTTCCCGTGCGCGAGCTGCCGACCTGGCTCGGCACCCTCGCACGCCTGAACCCCGCCACCTATGGCGTCGATGCGCTGAAGCACCTGTTCATCGCCAGCGACGCCGCGGGGCGCTGGACACCGGACTTCCCCCTGGCGCTGGACCTCGGGGTCCTGGCCGCCTTCACCCTGCTCGCCGTGACCGCCTCGGTCGCCGTGTTCCGCCTGCGCGAGGGATGACTACAGGTCCCTGCCGAGGTCGACCAGCACCGCCAGGAGCGCGTCGTAGGCCTCCTGCTGCTCCTCGCTCAGCGCGCCATCGAGCAGGTTGCCCTCCTCCTCGAAGCGACCCTCCAGGTCGTAGAGCTCCTCGTCGCCGTCTTCGTGCTGCACGAGCTTGTACCGCTCACCGCGTACTGCCACGCCCGCGTCCTTGGCCTGGGTGCGCACCCCCGAGAGCTCGGCGAAGGCCCAGTCCTGCAGGGGGGCCCGGCCGGGATCGAGGAGGTAGGGCTCGAGCCCCACGCCGTCCAGGGCCACCGACACCGACGACACGTCGACGTCGAGCAGCTGCAGGATGGTCGGGAACAGATCCACCGTGTCCACCTGCGCGGCGACCCGCCGCCCGCCATCGACCACGTCGGGGCCGTGGATGAGCAGTGGGACGTGCACCCCGCCCTGGTAGAGGGTGGCCTTCGCATGGGCCGACTTGTAGTCGCCGAGGTTGACCTCCCGGGGCGTGCCGTTGTCGCCCAGGTACACCACCCACGTGCGCGCACGCACCTCGTCGGAGAGGCCGTCCAGGAGCCTCCCGATCTCGCTGTCCATCGCCGAGATCATGGCGCGGTACAGGGTGGGCTTGTTCAGCAACGACTCTTCGATCGAGCCGTCCAGCTCGTAGCCGTGCAGATCGTCCGGCGGCGCATGGAAGGGGGCGTGCGGCGCGTTGAAGCCCAGCCAGGCGAACCACTGCCCGGGTTGGTCGTCGATCCAGGCCGCCACGTCATCGACGTTGACCGACGTCGCGTACTCGGTGGTCGGCACCACCTTCCCGTCCACGACCTTGTCCCAGGACATGTAGTCGTCGAGCTGCCCGTCGAGGTGACCGGAGAAGTGAGGCCAGCCATGCTCGTTCGGATCCGCCAGCTCCCGGCTCAGGTGCCACTTTCCGAAGCTGGCGGTGGCGATGTCGGGGGCGAGCTCGGCGAGCACCTCCGGAAGGCTCACCTCGTCGGCCGACAGGGCCGGCGAGCGCCCCTCCTCGTCCAGGGCCTCGGTCAGGCCCGTGCGGAAGCCGTAGCGGCCCGTGAACACCGTGGCGCGCGTCGGGCTGCACACCGGGTACGACGTGGCGTTCTCGAACACAACGCCCTGGTCGCACAGCGACGAGAGGACCGGCTGTGGGGGCTTCTCCGACCCGATGCCGTCGTAGCAGGTGGCGACGTCGAGTCCGAGGTCGTCGCTGACCACGAAGAGCACGTTCGGCGGCCCCACCGGATCGGCGCCGCCGGTCTCTCCGGTCTCCCATGGCAGGCCGGTCTCGCCGGTCTCGGGCGCACCGGTCTCGAAGGCGCCGGTCTCACCGACGGTCGGGCTCGAGTCGTCCGTCTCGGCGGGCCGCTCCGGACCCGTGCACGCGCTCGCCAGCATCCAGAGCATGACGCGCACCCTACCCCGGCCGCCGCGGGGGCCGTGATAGGCCGCGGGGATGGACCTGCTACCCGACCTGGGCTCCTTCGCCGTCATCGCCGACAACTCCCCCGAGACGCTCGTCACGTTCCTCGGGGCGGTCGTCGCAACCCTCGTGCTGTCGAAGGTGGTGCAGAGCTTGCTGAAGGGGCGCGTGGCGAAGCTGGTGAAGCGAACCGAGGGGAAGCTCGACGACGTGCTGCTCGGCAGCCTCGGGACCCCCCTGTACTGGGTCATCCTGATCTATGGCCTGGCCTTCAGCGCGCACGCCCTCGTCCTGCCGGACGGTGTGCACGACTTCGTCTCGGGCGTCGCCACCGTCGTGGTCACGATGTTCGCGGCCTGGGCGGCGGGCAATCTCCTCACGGGCCTGCGCGAGATCTACATCGATCCACTCACCGCCGAGAGCGAGACCAAGCTCGACGACCAGCTCGTCCCGCTCGCGGAGAAGGCGCTGAAGGTCGGCATCTGGACCCTCGCCATCCTCGTGGCCTTCGCCAACCTCGGCTACGACATCCTGAGCCTGCTGACCGGCCTCGGGATCGGCGGCCTCGCGCTGGCCATGGCGGCGCAGGACACGCTGGCCAACGTCTTCGGCAGCCTGACGATCTTCGCGGACCGACCCTTCCAGGTCGAGGACCGGGTGACGGTCGCGGGCATGACTGGCGACGTCGAGGACGTCGGCCTGCGCACCTGCCGGGTTCGGCTCGACGACGGCACGCTCGTGACCATCCCGAACTCGGCGCTGACCGGCAACCCGGTGTCGAACCACACCGCGGCGGGCGGCCGCCGCTACGACGGCTGCATCGGACTCGTCTACGACACCAGCTCCGAGGAGATCGAGCGCTGCATCGCCGCGTTCAAGCAGGTGTTCGCCGCACACCCCGAGGTGCGCGACGACTACTTCTGCGACCTGCTGAACTTTGGCGACAGCGCGCTGGAGCTGCGGTTCTGGTACTGGGTCACGCCGGCGTCCGGCTACTGGCGCGTGCTCGGGGAGGTCAACCGCAGCCTGCTCGCCCTCTGCGAGCGCGAGGGCTGGGAGATGGCCTTCCCGAGCGTCACGGTCTACAAGGCGGGCTGATCGGCCTCGGCTTCCGCCTCGGGCTCAGGGGGCCGTCCACCGCGCCGACGGGCCTCGCGCCGCTTGTCCTTGTAGACGCGGCGCAGCATCTCACGCAGCTCGTGCGGCGGCACACCACGGCCACACGCAAAGTAGTGGTCCGCCACCTCGCCGATGGCCCAGGTCATCGCCCAGGCCATGCCGGCCCCGACGAGGCTGCCGAGCAGCGGGATGAAGCGCATGCCGCCGAGCACGGCCTGCTGGGCGAGGATGCTCGCGCCGAAGGTCGACAGGATCTCGAGCACCGACGTCCGGTCCAGCCGGTAGCCGTGGATCCGGCCGATGCCTTGCACCATGCCGATCTGGACGGGTCCCGTGCCCGCCAGGTCGAGGAAGGGCAGCGGCTGGAGCGCCGCGGCTGCAGACGCTGCGCTGCAGACGGTGATGAGGTCGCGCACGGCTTCGGCGCGCTGGGCCTCGGTCGCATCGTCGAAGTCGCCGGCGAGGATCCGGTCGAGGGTGTTCGTGTAGCTCATGGTCACTCCCAGGTGGAGAGCACTCCGCGCACCTGGCCCATCCAGGTGTCGAAGCGCTCGCGATGAAGCGTGAGGGCCACCATCAGGCCGAGGATCGAGAGCCCCAGCGCGGTCAGGTAGAAGGCCCAGAACTGGCTGTGGTCCAGTCCGAAGCGGATGAGGTTGGACAGCACGGCGGCGGTGGCGGCGCCGAGCCCCCCGAGCAGGTAGGCGCGCACCCGCGTCACGGCGCCCAGGCCCACGCCGAGCAGGGCCAGGACCAGGAGGTGCAGGCTGCGCACCGGATCGTCCAGGGAGACCCCGAAGGCCGTGACGTACAGGCTGCCCGCTGCAAGGACGCGGAGGGCGTCCACGAGGCGACGGTCGACGCTGCCGCGCAGGAGGTGGGCCACCGCACCCAGCGACAGGGCCACGGGCCCGACAAAGACCAGCGGATCGTCGAAGCCGAGTCGGGCTGCTGTCCACACCGAGGCCACGTCGAGCAGCACCGCGGACACCACCACGTCGCGCACCTGCGAGCGAGCCACGAAACGCACGCCGTGCCAGACGCCCACCGCCGCCAAGGCCCAGGGCCCACCGCCGCCCTCGAGCACGAGCGCAAGGCCGACACCCGGCAACCACGCCGCCGCGCGACGGAGCGCTGGGTGCTGTTCGTCGAGGAGGTGACGGAGGGTCTCGAGGCCGAGGGCAGCGAGCAACAACAGGGCCAGCTCCGCCGAAGGAGGCAACCCGATCAGGGGCCCGCTCAGGCGGGCGACCACATAGGCCGAGCCCGCCCAGCCCAAGGCCCACCACCAGCGACGCTGCCGTGCCTCGGCCACCGCGGGAACGAAGAGCGCCACCAACGCCGCGCCGCCGACGACCCCGGCGTCGGCGACGCAGACGAAGACCACGCCGGCCAGCAGCAGGCGACCGATCCGCCGGGACCAGGCGTCCTGCTCCAGGGCGAACACGAACAGGCCGGCCGCCACCAGGGCGGGCACGCCGCCCGCCGCGTCGAAGGTGGTGAAGGCGAAGGCCTGCGCGGAGAGGAACGCGCCGAAGAGCGCAGCACGCCGAGCGCCGAGCTGCCAGGTCACCGCAGCCAGGAGTGCGAGGCACCAGGGGTCCGTCTCCAGCGCGTCCAGGGCGCCAGGGACGAGCGGCAGCACCGCCCACCACCAGCCGGTGCGCCAGAGCACCCCCGCCACGCCCACCCAGGCCAGCAGGGACAGCGGCAGAGGCAGCGCGATCTCGAAGAGCGCAAGGCCGGCGAGCACGAGCCCGAACGCGCCCCAGGCGCGACGGTCCTCCAGCGTGCCCTCGGCGCTCGGACCGAAGACGGCGGCGCCGGCGAGGGCAACGGCCACGACGGGCCACGCCTCGTCGGGTGCGCCGAGCCGCCACAGGACCGCCGCGGCCACCACCGGCGCCAGCGCGCGGACGCAGAGCCAGCTCACGCGGAATCCGACGAGAGCGAGGAGGGCCACGGGCACCAAGACCACCAGCTGCCCCTCGCCCGGTGCGACGGCGAGCCGGAGGGCCCACGCGGCCACCGCCAGCGGCAGCGCCACCCGCACGACCCGATCGAGGCCGGCCACCAGCGGGTGTGCGTGGCGCGGCACGGCGGCGAGGGCCGCGGCGAGCGCCGCGCCCGCGAGCAGGCCGACCTCGACGCCCAGACGTGCGCCCAAGAGCGTCGGCACCGCCAGGAGCGTGGCCCACGCCGCCTCGCTCAGACGCCGGTCCCGGCCCGCGAGCACCAGCAGAGCGCCCGCCCCGGTGGCGACCAGGACCCATCCATCCCACACCGGATCGAGGGCGAGTCCGGCGCCAACCGCCAACAACGCTCCCAGGGAGGCCACGGCCAGGCGTTCGCGGCCTCCCAGCCAGGCTGCCACGGCTGCCCATGCGCCCGCCGCGATGGCCAGGCCCCAGGTCGTGGGCAGCGCGACGGCCGCGAGCCCCAGGGCCAGGCACCCCCCGAAGGCCTGCACGCCACCGCCCAGCGGCACCAGGAGCGGCACGAGGATCAGCGGCAGCGCAGCCAGGCTCGAGGCCGTGCCCTCCCAGCCGTGCAGCCCCACGGCCAGCACAGCGGCGAGGCCCCCGACCACGGCGGCCGGCCACCCCACGCGCTCCCGCAGCGCCTTCGGTCCGAACACCATCGCGGCCGGAACCCAGGCACCGAGCACCGCAGCGGTCGCGCCCCAGGGCACACCGTGCGCCTCGAAGGCGCGCCGGCCGAGCGCCTCACCGAAGCCGAGCGCGAGCAGGACGCCGTAGGCATCTGCGCCCGGGTGCGAGCGGGCGAGCCATGCCCAACGCAGGGCCATCAGCGCAACCGGCAGCTTCACGAGCCCGCGCGCAGGGTCGTCCAGCACGAGCGTCGCCGCGACGATCGCTCCGCCAGCCCAGATGTGGGCGGCGACCGTGAGGGGGCGGCGCCAGCGGTCCCAGACGCACTCGGTCGCCACGGCGACGACCGCCAGGGCGAGCGCCAGCGGAGCGGCCCAGGCCTCGCCGGCCGGCCACAGGATCCGCGGACTGCCCAGCACCACCAACGCGAGCCCCAGCGCCGCCAGGCCCCGGCGGGGTGCCCCGTCGAGGTCGCGCACCAGGAGCACCACGCCGCTGACCATCAGCGCCGTTCCGAGCGTGAGAGCGCGATCCATCAGGGTCCAGAACGAGCTTGCGCCGAGCAGCACGACCACGGGCATCAGCACGGCCGCCCCGATGCTGACCCACTCCGAACCCTGCGCCGGCGCCTCGGAGCCGGTTCGCTCCCCCAGGAAGCGGAACGCGTGAGGCAGGGCCACCAACGCGGCGCCCGCGAGCGGCACCGCGACCTGGAGCTCCACAAACCCGGACCCCAGGGCGTCGAGGATCCAGATCGCGAGCAGGCCCGGAACGAGCGCCCCTCCGAGGGCGTCGCGAAGGCGCTTCTCACGAAAGGCCAACGCGGCGTACACGGGAAGCGCGAGGAGCGCCGGCCGGAGGTCCCCGGGGCGCGTGTGCGCGAGCAGCAGGAGCGCCGCCGACAAGCCCAGGGTGAAGTGGTGGATCGTGCGCGCCAGCTCGCGTGCCTGTTTCCAACCAGCGGCGCGGGGCAGCGTCTCCACGAACCGGCACGCGATCACGAAGGGGAGGAGCGTCAGGCTGTACCAGGCCAGCGGCAGCGGCGTGCTCGCGTAGCCCAGGGCGTGGCGTGCCTGCTCCGTGAGCGGCGCGATGACGGCGCGGAACAGGTCCGGCGCGCACAACACGGCGAACAACGCCGCGGCGAGGGCGAGGTGCACCAGCACGGCCCGACGCCAGGCCAGCGCGGCGCCACCGAAGAGCACCACCAACACAGCCCAGGCCACCGCCGACGTCGCGCCGGTGGGCAGAGGCGTGAAGCCCGGCAGCGTACAAGCCGCTCCCGCCAGGCCGAGTCCGACCGCGAACAGGCCCGGCAGAGCCTGCGGCCGCACCCCGTGCACCCCGCGCCACCGGGCCCGAGCCACGTCCAGGTAGAGCGCGCTGAGCCCCGCGAGCGCGAACAGCGGCGCTAGGACCGCGAGGCTGGCCTCGCCCAACAGCCCATGGAAGGCCACCACACCACCACACAGCACCGCCGGACGTGCATCGCGTGGTCCCCGCTCTCCCGTGGCGACGACCAGCGCGCCGCACGCGAGCAGGGCGACGGCGACGGTCAGGCCCACCCCACCTGCCAGCGGCACGAGTCCGACGCTCAGCGACAGCGGCAACCAGCAAGCGAGGAACCGTGCCGAGAAGAGGCCCCGGAGCAGCCAGGCCTGGAGCGCGCCCACGCCGACGAGCCCCAGCAGTGCGGGCAGCGCACCGACCGAGGCCAGCGACCCAGCTGCCATGGCCTGAACAGGCCCGAGTGCGACCACCACCAGCTCGAGCCAGGCCTTGGCCGCAGCACCGCCTTCGACGCGTCCCACACGCGCCGCGACCGCCCGAAATCCGACCGCGTAGAGGCCCAGGAACCCGACCACGAGCACCTGGCGCCAGGTCGCGGACAGGGCCCCCCACACGGTCCCGGCGACGTAGAGCGAGCCGATCACCGTCAGCGCCACGCCGAGCACCCAGCCGGTGCGCTCCCGCAGGAACCCGCCGACGGCCGACCAGCCGCCCCGGTCCGCATGCGGCAGGGCCGGCAGGTCGTAGGGATCCACCGCTTCGACGACCGGTGGGATCACCTCGACCTGCGCGACCACGGGGGGCGCAACCACGTCGGGCGCCACCGGGGCAGCGGCCTGCTCGGCGATCCGCGCGATCAGCACGCCCAACGTGGCGCGGTCGAGCAAGCCCTCCTCGGCCCAGCCGTGCAGCGTGGCGCGCAGGCGAAGACGGAACCAGCGCTCCTCGGCTTCAGATCGCATCGCGCACCTCGGTCAGCGGGACGAAGCGGCCACCGTCGAGCCGCCCTTCCACCCCACGCCCGTCCGCTGCGGGCCAGCGCCCTGCCGACACGTCGATGCGCTCGAGCAGGGCGAGCGCCGAGGCCGGGAGGCCCCGCGTCCGCTCTCGGTGCTCGTCGAGGGGGCCGACGAGCACCTTCGCCCGGCCATGCCAGGCGGCCCGTCCCTCGAGCTCCGCCGCCAGGGCGTCGCAGAGGGCCGCGGATGCACGCTCACCGTGCGCGTCGAGCACCCGGCGCAGCCAAGCCGGAGCGAGGCGATCCGCCGTCGCGTCGAGGCGTTCGGGGTCCTCGCCGTCGGGCGCCACGGCCAGACGCAGGGAGGCGACCACCGCGGGCTGGCCGAGCGGGCGCCTCACAGCGTGCCGGATGCGGAGGGCCGCCGCCAGACCAACGCGTCGTCGCGCGGCCTCCAGCACGAAGTCCGCCGGCTCGGTGGTCCAGGCGGCCGGAAGGACCTCCGCCCAGACCGGCTGCTCGCCCCAGCGAGCGGGGGCCACAGCGACCTCGACCTCTTCGGCGTCCGACAGCGCCCGAACCGCGAACCCCTGCCCACGCAGAGCGCGGTGACAGCGAGCGAGCACCCAGCCTGCCGAGCAGCTCACCCGCGCGTCGCGCCGCAGGAAGCGCCCGCTGAACAGCATCCGCTCCAGCCCCTCGGCGAGCGGAGTGACGCGACCCGGCCCGAGCACCTCGGGCAGGTCGACGGCGATCATCGCTTCGTAGATCACGGAGCCTCCGTGTTCCACACATAGGCCGATAGGCGCACCGTCTCGGTGCAGGTAGTGCGCGCTAGTGCACAGATTGTGCAGTCTTGGTGCAACGCCCCCCACAGCGACGCGCTACGCTCCCCCCATGACCTTCACGCGACACGACGGCCCGTGGGGCCCCTCGGGCGAGCAGTTTCCCCTCGGCTGGATCGCCGGCTGGCTCGAGCAGACCCACCAGGACGGACGGCGGCGGGGGTCGGCGATCGTGGAGCTGCAGTCGCGGCTGCAGGGCGTCGGCGTGGCCGGCTGCGCGATCGTCGCGGGACCCTGGCTCGCGCGGGAGCAGGCCACGGGGGGCGTGTGGCGCGCCGGCCCCTTCCCGAACCATGCCCCGGAGCACCTGCAGCACGTGGCCGAGGGGGCCGGAGACCTCCCGGTCGACTGGCTCGAGGACGTCGTCCACCGCTTCCTGGCGTCGGAGCCGGCTCCCGGTCCCGCGCCCTGCGTGCACACCTTCGAGCTCGAGGGCCAGCCGGGCGTCGTGCTCGATCCAGCGCTCGGCGGACGCCGCGACGCCCTCCTGGTCTTCCGGCTCGGCCCGACGGTCACGCCGCTGGTGCTCGCCGCGCTGAAGGACCGGCTCGCGTGGACCGGCTTCCTCGTGGTGGCAGGACTGGCGCGCGGCGAGCGCTTCCGAAGCCATTGGGAGGCCGTGGCGCGGGAGCTGTCCCAGCCCCACATCGCCGCGTGGCACCACCCGGGGGGAGCCTGGGACCAGCCCGTGAACGCCCAGGAGGTCGTGCAGCGCGTGGTCGAGGCCGCCGACGCCTGGGCCAGCGGTGCCGCCCGCGCCTTCGACGCCGCATCGGTGTGCATCTTCCTGCCGGACCCGGACGACGAGTACGTGGTCTGCCTCGGCGCATCGGGCAGCCGGCGCCACGCCTACGACGCCGGCATCTGGACCGACAAGGCCGCCGTGCCCGCCGTGGGCTACGGCCTCACGGCCTCGCTCGCTGTCGCGCCCGCGTACGACCCCGCAGGACGTCCGGTCGTGGTCCGGACCCTCGACAACCGGCGGCAACTCCACGCGCGCTACCGCGACCTCGGCTTCGACCCGGACGCCGTCGCAGCGGATCGCCCCACGTCGGCGGGGCCGTTCACGGCGGAAGCGTTCCTCACCGCCGCCGTCGCGGACGCCGCCCGGGAGGGCCCGTGGGTGTTCACGGCCCAGCGACTTCCGCCCAGCCTGTCGCCGGCCAGGCGCAACCTCGTGCTGCGCTTCCAGGGGCGCCTCCTCGCCGAGAGCTGGTCGGATCCAGCCGATCGACGGCGCACCTCGCGGGACCGCGTGAGCCGCATGTCATCCCTCGCCCTCCGGGTGCACGACGACCTGGGCCGTCTCTTCGCGGAAGGACTGGGACTCTGGCGCGACGGGCTGCGCTCCGAGCTCTACCGCGAGCTGCTGGGCGCCCGGCGCTGGCCGACGATCTGCCAGGCCCTGGCTTCGTGGCTCTCGGCGCGCTGCGTCTCCGTCTGGCGCGTCGAGGGCACCCGGCTCGTGCTCGAGGCCTCGTCGCAGGCCGGACGTTCGCAGCGGCTGGTCTTCGATCTGGAGGACGGCCTGCTGGACGCGCGAGAGCTGCGCATCCTGGCGGCCCCGCTCACCCCGCGTCACTCCTCCATCTCCGAGGACGGCTTCCTCGGCTGGCCCGAGCTCGACGAGTTCGTCGGCGACAAGGAGAACACGGGAACCTGGCCCATCGTGGCCGGCGGGCGAACCGTGGGGGTGCTCCGCGTGGACGGCGCGATGTCGCTCTTCGGCGGTGTGCTGCCCAGGCAGTCCGAGCACGGCGCCCTGCATCACCACCGCCCCGCGATCACGCCAGCGCACGTGCGCCCGGTGCTCGAAGAGGTGGCGAGCCTGTTGGCGCTGGGAATGTCCAGCACGACCCCTCGCGCCCGGCAGGACTGGGAGGACTGGGGCCGCTGGGTGCAGGGCGTGCTCCGCGGTCACGTCGACCCGGACGAGGCTGCAGCCAGGATCGAGGAGCTCCGAGACGCGGCCAGCAGCCGCCAGGACGCTGCACGCATCGTCGGCGTGCACCGAAACACCTTCCGGCGGCAGCTGCGGCAGCTGGAGGCCGCGCTCGGCGCCGACCTCCCCTGGTAGGCTGAAAACGAGGAGGATCGACCTTGGACAAGGTCCTCGTGGTGGAAGACGACGCCTTCGTGCGTTCGGTCCTGGAAGAAGCCCTTCGATTCGAGGGCTTCGACGTGCTGAGCTGTGCCCACGCCATGCCCGCCCTGCAGGTCCTCGAGGTCGGCAAGCCCGCGATGGCCCTGATCGATCTCGCGCTGCCGAGGGTGTCCGGCGTCGAGCTGATCCGCCGGATCCGGGAACGCCCCGACGGGCGTCACCTGCCGATCGTGTTGATGACCGCCCACGCGGCCGAAGGCGACCTCCGCGAAGCCAGCCTCGCGCAGCTCGACGTCGCCAAGGTGGTCACCAAGCCCTTCTCCATCTTCGACGTCGTGGCCACGGTGCACGAGCTGCTCGAACGCTCGAAGCAGCCCCGCGAAGACGCCGGCGACGAACACACCGCGCCGAGCGCCCGAGAGCCCCACAAGACCACCCTCGCTGTGCTGGCGCGAGCCTGGGCGCGCCGCGAGACCGGACGCGTGAGCGGGGCCGCGGACAGCGCCACCATCCTTCGCGGAGAACCCGCCACGAGCGACGACCTCGCAGCGATCACACGCCTGCTCTACAGCGCGGAAGGCGCCGTCTTCGCCCCAGGCGAGCTGGCCGACGCCGATCAGGATGGATCCCGCGTCGGTCCCGAGCTGCTGTCCGCAGCGCTGGCCATCACCTCCGGGGAACCCGTGGTGTCCGACCTCGACCGGCTGTTGGTCGACCGGCCCGGCGCCCACCGGGTCGCCCAGCTCCCGCTCCGCGAAGCCACGTTGCGGCTGGTCTCGGCGAAGCGCGATCACACCACCACCCTGCGGCACATGTTCGAGGACCTCGGTGTCGAACCCGAGCTGGTGGGCCACGAGGTGGCCGCCCTGATCGTGCTGGGGCTCTACAGGCTGCGACCGAGCCGTCACGTCGAACGGAAGCCGGCCAAGCCACCGGCCAGCGGTCCAGTTGCACCGCCGCCAGCCGCATCGGCGCCGTCGGAGACCCACATCCACGACATGTTGCTGGCTCGTCGGCTGACCCGCGAGGCCGAGCTGATGCGCACGGCCGACGACTACACCGTGCTGGGCGTGCCAGCCGACGCCGACGAGGATCTGATCCGTCGTGCCTACTCGCGGCAGCGCGCCCGCTACCGGAAGCTCGAGAGCTCCGAGGAGCTCGCGCCCGAGGTCAAGGCCCTGGTCAGCGAGATCGCACGGCACCTGAAGAAGGCCGGTCGACGCCTGCTGAAGGAGGCGCGGGAACCGGCGTCGGCCCCTCCCACGCGCAACTACGATCCTGCGGAAGAAGCGTTCCTGGCGGGCCAGGCCGCGGTCGAAGCGGGTCGCTGGGACGAGGCCACCCGCCACCTCTCCAAGGCACGCAGCCACGACAGCGGCTCCCCGCGCAACATGGCGTGGCTCGGCTGGGCCACCTGGCACGACACCAGGAAGGCCAAGGACAAGCGTCGGCAGGACGCCCTGGAGCTCCTGCAGCTCGCCGACAGCTTCAACCCCACCGATCCCGACGGTCAGTACTTCCTGGCCGCGGTCGAAGCGGAAGATGGCCAGCACCGCCGCGCGCTCGCTCGGATCACACGGCTCCTGCGCAGCGACTCGAGCCACAGGCGGGGTCGCGAGCTGATGATGCGTCTCCGGCGTCGCACCGCGGAGAAGTGAGCGACGTCTTGCGCCTGCGTGGCGCCCTCGAAGCCTTCGACGACGAAGCCTCCCAGCTGCCATGGGCACACGAGCGCCGCTGGACCAGCCGCACGCACGTGCGCTCGGAGAAGGGCCTCCCCACCGTGGACCTGCACGACCTCGACGTGCACCTGGGCAGGCGGATCGTGAGGTCTGCGGCCCGGGAGGTCGACCACCTCGACGCCGGAGGGGTCCGCTTCATCACCGGCTGGGGAAGGCACTCGGGCGGCTACAGCCGCCTCCGCCGCGCGGTGGGCGACGAGCTCGACGCGATCTGCACCGACGAGGGCTGGGGCTTCCGCGCCGGCAACCGCGGCACATGGATCCTGATGACCGACGAGACCCAGCTCGGCCCGGCGACCACGGGCGAGCTCGGCGGCGTGGTCTACGTGGTCGGCGCCTTGCTGCTGGTCGGCCTCTGGATCGTGGCGCCGCCCGCTGCCGGCGGCGTGGTGGCCTGGCTGATCTGGCGGCTGATCCGGCGCTTTCGAGGTAGGGGAAGGCCATGAGCTGCACCGCCTGTGGCGCGCCCCTGCCGCCCGATGCCCGCTTCTGCTCCGCTTGCGGCGCTGCACGTCCAGCGCCGGAGGCCTGGCACCTGTCCGGCCCCGGGGGCCAGCACGAAGGCACGCTGGAGGAGCACGCTGTGCGCGTCGGGGAGACCTCCGGCGCCTGGCACCTCTGGAAGACGGGCTGGGAAGGCTGGAAGCCGTGGGACACGGTCCCCGAAGCGGTGCAGGCCGCGGCGGCCCTCGCGCCCACGCCCGAGCCTCCCGAGCCGCCGACCCTGACCTTCTCCGGGGGCTACCGCCCTCCCCCGGTGCCGGACCGCCTGCGCGAGCCGGAGGAACGGTGGCACCTGCACGGCGCCGGCGAGCAGCTGGAGGGGCCCCTGCGCGAGCTGCGCGAGCGCGTCGCCAAGGATCCCGAGGTCGCCTGGCACCTGTGGAAGCCCGGGCTCGAGGGGTGGGTACCCTGGGCCCAGGTGGTGGGCTGAGCCGCGCTACTCGGCCGACCAGCGACCATCGATGCCCGGCCCGCCGTCGAAGGGATGCTCGAGGAAGCGGTGCACCAACAGCTGGCGCTGGTTGCCCAGCCGCGCCACCTCGTCGCAGAGGGCAAACTCCGTGTAGCCCGAGCCGCCGCCGGCGAGGAAGTCCACCGTCGCCACGCTCAGGCGGTCCTCTGTGGTCAGCAGGTCACGACCGTCTGCGAGGCGCGCGTCGTGAAGCACCGTGGGCTGTTCGCCGCCCTCGCAGCCGCGCCGGGTGAAGCGCACCCGCGCCCCGGCCGGGAAGAGCGCGCCATGGCGCCCGCACTGGTCTGCGCTGCGCAGCAGGAGGTCGCGCACCGCGCTCGCCGGGCAGTCCAGCACGACCACCTCGTTGTCGAAGGGCAGCACCTCGAAGAAGTCTCCGTACCGAAGCGCTCCGCGCTCGATCGGCGCGCGCATGCCGCCGCTGTTGAGCAGCGCGAGGTCGGCGGCTGGCACAGCCTCCAACAAGGCGTCCGTCAGCGCGTTGGCCAAGGCACTCTCGTCGATGCGGTGCCGCTCGATGCGGTCGGGGCTCTGCCCCAGCACCAGCGACGACAGGGGCGCCAGGGCTTCGCGGGCGGACGCCACCTGGGCCACCACATCGGGTGCCGGCACCACGGAGACGCCGTCCCAGGCCACACCATCGAGGGTCCGTGTGCAGAAGGGAGCGCGGCTGTCGCAGGCCTGGTGCCACAGCGGGATGCCCGCGTAGCTCCGGGACTTCAAGCGGTCCACGGCGCCGGTGCGGGTGTCGTAGACGAGCTCGATCCGCCCCACCTGCAGGGCCGATGATCCGGACTGCACCGCAGGCACCCCCGCCTCCCAGATCCGGTTCACGAAGTGGGTGTGCCCGCCGACCACGCCATCGATGCGATCCGACAAGGCCGACGTGAGCTCGCTCAGGTCGCTCGACCCCCGGCCGTCGCCGAGGTGACCCACCACGATCCAGAGGTCGGCCCGGTCCTCCACCTCGTCCAACACCCGCTCGACCGCTGTGACCGGGTCGGAGAAGCACCAGTCCGCTACGTTGGCCGCGTTGGTCATCAGCGGGGTCTCGGGGTGCTCCACCCCCACGATCCCCACGCGAAGGCCCGCTGCTGCCGTCACCGCATACGGGGCGATCCACGAGGGATGCACCTCCTCTGGACACTCGGTGCCGTCCCGCAGCCACACGTTGGCACCGAGCAGCGGGAAGCTCACACCTTCGCCGAGCGCCCGGAGCACCGGCGGCCCTTCACCGGTGGTCCGGACGTCGCCCGACGCCGGGTCCATGCTCGTGCCCGGCGCGAAGTCGTGGCCGTGGTTGCCGGGCACGACCGCGTCGTAGCCGATGGCGTCGAAGAGCCCGTACACCAGTGCGCCCTGGTCGAAGTTGCTGAGCAGCGTGCCCTGGAACTGATCCCCGCCGTCCACGAGCACCACCCCGGCCCGGTCGCCGTGCTTGGCAGCCAGCCCAGCCCGCACGCTCGCCACCACCCCCGACAGCTGCTCGAGACCGCCCACAGCCTGCTCCTCGCCGTCGCGGACCCAGGTCGATGCCTCCACGGCGCCGTGCACGTCGTTGGTGCCCAACACCACCACCAGGCGCTCGTGCGCTTCCAACCAGGTGGTCACCACGGGTTCCGGCGCCGGAAGCTCCACGGCGTGAGGCGCGCAGGACAGGACGAGCAGCATCAGGCCGATGCTACCGGGCGGAGGTCGAGCGCGAAGCTCCAGGTCAACACGAGCAGGCCTGCGGCGTTGACGCCGTGGGCGACGTCCGCCGGCACCGGGGGCATCAACGACAAGAGCATCGCGGCGATGACGAGCCCGCAGGCCCACGCACGGCTGCGGCGAGGCTTCAGGGGCCGAGCGAGGCGCGGCACGAGGTGCCCGGCGCCAAGGAACGCGTACCGGTACGCGCCGGCCGCAACGATCCAGGGGCCCGCGCGGCCGTAGGCGAGGCAGGCGAGCGAGAGGACCACGATGAACAGCGCGTCCAGCTCTTGATCGGCCCAGGCGCCGAAGGGAGAGACCAGGCCCAGGCGTCGCGCCAGCCAGCCATCCAGGTAGTCGAGCGCCAAGGCCAGAGCCGCGACGCCGGCAAGCAGCCAGTCCAGCTCGGGCCGGAGCACGGCGCCCGCCACGAGCCCACTGGCCGCGCCTCGGACCAGCGTGACGTGCATCGGTGGATCCAGGGTGGGCCGGCCGTGCAGGTGGAGCCGCCGGCCAGCGATCGCCCACCACACGGCCACGAAGGCCACGGCGAGAGCCGGCTGCCCGCCCACCACCCAGGACGCTGCCGCGCCTGCGAAGCCCGCGCAGGCCGACGCCGCCGCGAACCTCTGCTTCGAAGGATAGGGAGCGACCATGGCCGAGCTGGACACGCCGACGACCTATCCCGAGCGGCCCGCGCCGCCGGGGTGGTCGGCGCTCCTGGCGCACCGTCGTGGCGCGCCGCTCCACGACTGCCCCGAGCCGCTACGGTCGCTGTACGCCGGGGTGTTGGCTCCTGCTCCCGCCGACCGGTGCCGGGTGATCGGGCACCTCGCCCAGAGCCTGGACGGCCGCATCGCCGCCGCGGACGGGCAGAGCCAATGGATCAGCGGGGAGGCCGACCTGGACCACACGCACCGCCTGCGTGCCCTCTGCGACGCGGTGCTGGTCGGCGCCGAGACCGCCGCGGTGGATCGCCCCAGCCTCACGGTCCGGAGGGTGGCGGGCCCACAGCCCCTCCGTGTGGTGCTCGACCCCCAGCGCCGCGTGCCGCTCGACACGCTCCCCGATCCCGAGTCGCTCCTGGTCATCCACGGCGCACGCGTCGACCACAGCGGGCCAGGGCAAGGCCTGGCGCTCCCTGCACCGGGAGGGCGCATCGACCCCCGTGCGGTCGCCCATGCGCTCGCGGCGCAGGGGGTCGAGCGCCTCCTCGTCGAGGGTGGCGGGTACACCCTGTCGTCCTTCCTCGCCTCGGGTTGCCTGGACCTGCTCCACCTGGTCATCGCCCCCATCTGGCTGGGCGATGCAGGACGTCCGGGACTGGCACTGCCCGGTGCGCCAAGCCTGCAGGCAGCGCCTCGGCTCGCGATGGCCCTGCACGAGCTGGGCCCCGACGCCCTCCTGGCGGTCCGCTTTGGCTGAGGCCCTCTGGGTGCGCCCCGGAGAGGCCTGGCTCGCTCACGAAGCACTCGCCGAGCCCTCGCCCGGCGAGGTGCTCGTGCACGCCACGCACTCGGGCGTGAGCCGTGGCACCGAAGCCCTGGTGTACCGGGGCGGCGTGCCGGAGAGCGAGCACGCGCGGATGCGTTGCCCGTTCCAGCTCGGCGACTTTCCTGGCCCGGTGAAGTACGGCTACGCGAGCGTGGGTGAGGTCGAGGGTCGACCGGTCTTCTGCCTCCACCCCCACCAGGACCGCTACGTCGTGCCACGCTCGGCGGTGGTGCCCCTCCCGCCCGAGGTGCCCCCGCACCGGGCCGTGCTCGCGGCGAACTGCGAGACCGCCCTCAACGCGGTCTGGGACGCTGGCGAGCTGCCCGAGCGGGCGATGGTCATCGGCGCGGGCGTGGTCGGGAGCTTGACCGCCTGGCTGCTCGGGAAGCAGGTGCGGGTCCAGCTGGTCGACGTGGAAGCCAGGCGAGCCGAGGTCGCCCAGGCGCTCGGCGTGGCCTTCGCGCTGCCGGCCGACGCCTGGACCGACGTCCCCCTGATCGTGCACGCCAGCGCCACGCGCGCCGGGCTGGTCCAGGCCCTGGACGCTGCCGCCTTCGAAGGGACCGTGCTCGAGCTGTCCTGGTTCGGCGCACGCGAGGTCTCCCTCCCCCTCGGGGGCGCCTTCCACAGCCGGCGACTGACCCTCCGCGCCAGCCAGGTCGGCTCGGTCGCCCCACGCCAACGGGCGATGGTGAGCCACCGCGAACGGCTGAAGGCGGCGCTGCGCTACCTCGCCGACCCCGCGTGCGAGGTCCTGCTGGACAGCCACGGTGCCTTCGCCGATCTACCCAACGATCTGGCCCGTCTGGCTTCGGCCGCGGGACCCCTCTGCCACGTCGTGCACTACGACAAGGAGACCTGATGTTCGAAGTCGGCGTCCGCGATCACGTGATGATCGCGCACAGCTTCCAAGGCGAGCTGTTCGGCCCCGCCCAACGCGTGCACGGGGCGACCTACGTGGTCGACGTCGCGTTCCGGCGGCACCAGCTGGACGAGCTCGGCCTCGTGGTCGACATCGGCGCCGCGACGGCACTGGTCCGCGCGGTGCTGTCCACGTGGGACTACCGGAACCTGGACGACGTCCCCCAGTTCGAGGGCGCGAACACCACGACCGAGTTCATGGCGCACGTCATCCATGGCGCCCTCGCCGAGCGCATCAAGGCCGGAGAGCTCGGTGAGGCCGGAGGGGATCTGGTGAGCCTGAAGGTCACGCTCCACGAGTCGCACATCGCATGGGCCAGCTACGAGGGCGCGCTCTGAGCCTGGTGCTGGTCCATGCCGGTCCGCTGGACGCTCCGTCTGGCGGCTCGCGCTACCACAAGCGACTCGTCGAGACCCTGCGCGCACGTGGGGTCGCGGTGCACGCCCTCGAGCTGCCGGGACCGTGGCCGAGGGGCCAGGCGCAGCTCGCCGCCGAACGCGATCGCTTCTCCGGTTGCACCTGGCTCGTCGACGGCCTGCTCTACCCGGCCCTGGTCGACCAGCTCCCCCCGTCCACCACGGTCCTGCACCACCTGCCGCTCCGCTACGAATGGCCGGAGCTGGACAGCTGGGAGCAAGGCGCACTCGACCGCGCCGCACGGATCGTCTGCACCTCACCGTGGGCGGCCGCGGATCTCGACCGACCGGCCCACGTGGTCGTGCCGGGAACGGACCGAAGCAACCAGGTGCGCCGTCCGATCCGGGGCCGCGTGCTCGGGGTGGGCACCGTGTGCCCGCGCAAGGATCAGCTCAGCTTCTCGTCGCCCGGGGTCGTGCTGGCCGGTCGTGCTGAGGGGCCCTACGCGGCCGCCTGCTCCGACGCCGGGGCCGAGCTGCTCGGTCCGCTCGGGCCCGCGGCCCTCGACCGCGAGTATGCGCACGCCGACCTCTTCGCCCAGGCGAGCTCGTGGGAGACCTGGGGCATGGCGCTCTGTGAGGCGCTGGTCCGCGGGGTGCCGGTGGTCGCGCGCGACCTCCCGGCGGTCCGCTACCTGGCACCGCATGCCGCGGTCGACGACGTGGCGGCCACGGTGCCGCGGTTGCTGGCGGCCCCCGCCGCGCTGGCCGACCTCGCGATGGCGTCGCGAGCGGCGGGGGCGCGCTTGCCCACGTGGCACGAGCAGGCGACACGCTTGCTCGAAGTCCTCGAGCTCGGCCCGGATACGATGTCGCCATGACCCCCGTCCCCGTCCCTGCCGAGACCTTCGACCCGGACTGGCTCCGGCTGCGGGAGCCCTTCGACCGCGCTGCCCGACGGGAGCACCTGGCCGCCCTGCTCGACCGCGCCCTGCCCGACGGCATCCGGCGGATCGTGGACCTGGGGGCTGGCACCGGCTCCAACTACCGCTGGCTGCGGGTTCGCCTGAGCGGCGACCAGCACTGGCGCCTGCTCGATCACGACGCCTCCTTGCTGAAGCGCTGCCGTCGCGAGAACGAGCGCTGGGGCGTCAGCGACCTCGGCCTGGCGTGGGAGCAAGCGGACCTGCGAGACGTGCTCCCGGCGATGGACTGCCACGCGATCACGTGCTCGGCCCTGCTCGACCTGGTGAGCGACGCCTGGCTGGAGCGCCTGGCGGACCGCGCCGCCGAGCTCGGGGTGCCAGTGCTCGCGGCCCTCACGGTCGACGGTCGCGTGCAGTGGGATCCGGTGGACCTGCGCGACGGGCGCATCCTGGGGTGGTTCCGTGCCCACCAGGCCACCGACCGAGGCTTTGGCAGCTCCCCGGGCCCACAAGCGGCCCCCCAGCTCGCCCAGCTCCTCGCCGGGCGGGGCTTCGAGGTCCACCTCGAGGCCGCGGACTGGCGCATCGAGCCGCGGCACGACGGCATGCTGCACGCCATGATCGACGGCATCGCCGAAGCCGCCGCGCAGATCGCGGATCGGCCCCGTGCGGTCGAGGGCTGGCGCACCCAGCGCCACCACCAGGTGAAGCACGGCGCCTTGTCGCTCTCGGTCGGCCACCTCGACCTGCTGGCGCTGCCCCCTCGGTAGCGATCAGTGGGCCTCGGCCCAGCTCCCGCCCGTGCCGACGTCGACCTTCAGCGGCACCAGCAGCGGCCACACACCCTCCATGTGCCGACGGATCAGCTCACACGCGTCCTCGACCTCCTCGGGCGGCGCCTCGAAGAGCAGCTCGTCGTGGATCTGCACGAGCATCCGGGTCTGCAGGCCGCGCTCGGTGAGCTCTCCGTCGATGGCGAGCATCGCCAGCTTGCAGAGGTCGGCCGCGGTGCCCTGGATCGGTGTGTTGGCGGCGATGCGTTCCCCGTAGGAGCGCTGGGTGAAGTTGTTGGACGTCAGCTCGGTGACGTGGCGCCGGCGACCGAGCACCGACGCGCACCAGCCGTTGTCGTAGGCGTCGGCCACCGCCTCGTCCAACCAGCGACGCACCCCTGCGTACACCTCGAAGTAGCGGGCGATCATCTTCTTCGCTTCCGCGCGCTTCAGCCCCAGCTGCTGGCCCAGCGCCGTGGCCCCCTGGCCGTAGATCGTGGCGAAGTTCACCGTCTTGCCGACGTTCCGCTGCTCGCGAGTGACCTCGTCTGGCGACACATCAAAGATGCGACCCGCGGTGCGTGCGTGGATGTCGAGGTCGTCGCGAAAGGCCTCCAACAAGAGCGGGTCGCGGCTGAAGTGCGCCAGGATGCGCAGCTCGATCTGGCTCCAGTCGGCCGAGATCATCGTCCAGCCGTCACGCGGCAGGAAGGCCTCGCGGATGCGGGCGCCGTCCGGGGTCCGGATCGGCGTGCGCTGGAGATCGGGGTCGGTCGTGATGATGCGGCCCGTGGCCCCGGTCGTCTGCATGAACGTGGCATGGAGACGGCCCGTGCGAGGGTTCACAGCCTCCTGGAGCACCCGGGTGTAGGTGTTGATCAGCTTCTCGACCACCCGCCAGTCGAGCACGAGCCGCGCGATCTCGTGGTGGGGCGCGAGCCTCTCCAACACATCTGCGGCGGTGGAGTAGCCGGTCTTGGTTCGCTTGATGACAGGCAGGCCGAGATCGTCGAAGAGCACCTCCCCGAGCTGCTTCGTCGACCCGAGGTTGAAGACGCGGCCGGCCAGGCCATGGACCTCGGCACAGAGCGCGTCCCGGCGCTCGGTGAACTCCTCCTGCAACCTGGCGAGGACGTCGGTGTCGACCCGAACACCCACGCTCTGCATGCGCGCCAGCACCGCCGCCATCGGGAGGCACAGAGCGTCGTGGTTCTCGCGCTGCCCCTGCTCGTCCAGGGCCCGCTCGAGCGGCGTCCAGAGGTCGAGGGTCGCGGCTGCGAGCAGGCCCGACCAGTCGGCGGTGATCTGCACGTCCACCTCGGCGAAGCGCCTGCGCTTCTGCCCCGCGCCCACCACGCCCTTGTCGTCGGCGGGCAACACCCGCTGGAGGTATTGGCGGCCCACCTGATCGAGACGGTGTGGAATCAAGCCCGTGGGATCGACCAGGAAGCTCGCACACTGCGTGTCGCCGACCACACCGTGCAGCTCCACACCGAGACGGTCGAGCCCGCAGATCAGGTCGCGCACGCCGTGCACCACCTTGGAGGCCGACGATCCGAGCCATGGCGCCAGCAGATCGAGGTACTCGCCGGGCACGTAGAGCGCAGCGCCCGTGTCGATGCCGAGGGCGAGGCCATGCAGCTCCCCGACCTTGAAGCCAGGGTCCTCGAACACGGCGTGCAGGGCCACCGGTGTGCTGGGCGGGGCGGCCACGAAGTCGAGCACCGCAGCGCGGTCCAGCACCTCCGTGGTGGTGTCGTTGGCCTGGGACTGTGCGACCGCATCCTCGGACAGGAGCGAGTAGAACTCCAGCTCCCGGTAGAGCGTGTTGAGCGCATCCGGGTCGGGCTCCTGGATCGCCAGGGCCTCGAGCGGCGTGTCGACCGGTGCGTCGGTCGCGATCGTGGCGAGGCGCTTCGACAGCCGGGCCAGGTCGGCGTGCTCCAGCAGGGCCTTCGCCGCCCGCCCCTTCATGCCGGCTGCCGCCGCGAGGATCGTGTCGACGTCGCCATGCTCTGCGATGAGCCTGGCGGCGCCCTTCTGCCCCACGCCGGGCACCCCGGGGATGTTGTCGACCTTGTCCCCGAGCAGGGCGAGCAGGTCGGTGAAGTGCTCGGGACGCACGCCCCACTTCTTGCGCACCAGCTCCTCGTCGTAGGTGATGTCGCGCATCGTGTCGATCATGCGCACCTTCGGCCCGATGAGCTGGGCGAAGTCCTTGTCCCCCGAGATGATGTGCACCTCGTGGCCGGCCGCCACTGCCCGCCGCGTGATGGTGCCGATCACGTCGTCGGCTTCGAAGCCCGGCAGTCGGAGGATGGGGAAGGCATGCACGCCCACGACCTTGTCGATCCATTCGAGCTGGGCGCGCAGCTCCGGAGCCATCCGCGGCCGCTGCACCTTGTAGTCCGGGTAGATCTCGTCCCGGAAGGTGCCTCCAGGCGCGTCGAACACGACGGCGGCGTACCTCGGAGTCTTGCCGGCGAAGATCTTCTTGAACATCAGGGCGAAGCCATAGGTGGCGTTCGTGGGGATGCCCGTCGAGGTCCTGAAGCTCGAGGGCAACGCGAAGAAGGCCCTGTAGATCAAGGCGGAGCCATCAACGAGCACGACGCGGTCTGCCATGGGAGCTCCTGGACCCGGGCGGCTCCCCTAACCGAGCGTCAGCGCACGTAGACCTCGGCCCAGGTGACCTTGCAGCTCTCGTCGTAGCAGTTGCTGCCCCCGTTCAGGTACCCGGCGTCGTTGCACGGGTAGTTGCCCGCCGTGCACGAGCTCCGGGAGATGTTGCTCGCCGCGAGCAGGCTGTTGTCGTACACGTCCCACGTGGGGTAGCCGTTCGGCGTGTTTCCGAGGCCGTTGGCCCAGCAGCACGTGCTCAGGTGGTGGCCCAGGATCGCGTTCTCGTTGCTGCTCGGGAAGCAGCTCGCGTTGTCGTCCCACGGGCGAACGATGAACACGAAGACATCGGCCTGGCTCGAGCTGAGCCCGTCATAGTAGTCGGCGCCGCTCGCGAGGAAGCTGGTGTTGCAGGCCGCGGTGTACTCGTCGGCGATCAGGTCACCCAGCGACAATCCGGACACCACCCCGTAGAAGCCGAAGCTGTACTCGTCGGTGATGACCAGGTAGTCGTCGCCAGGTGTCGCAGAAAAGGCCTCGGACTTGAAGTCCGCCGCCTGGCGATCCGTGATGCTGCCGAAGGTCGTGGTGTCGGTCCACACGTCGTAGCTGTCCCAGCTCCGGCTGCCCTCGTTGACCACCGTGGAGGTGAGCGTCCAGCCACCTCCGTCGGTGCTCATGTCGCACCAGGCCTCGAAGGGGGTCACGCCGTCGGTCAGCCAGTAGGTGTCGTCCCCCACCGAGGCTCCATCGTCGAGGATGGCGAGGCAGCTGTCCGCCGCGCACGTGGTGTCGCTGCCCGCGGTGCCGTTGTCGGCGGCGCCGTCGCAGTCGTCGTCGGCGCCGTTGCAGACCTCCGTCGCGTCGGGGTTCACGTCGGCGTCGGCGTCGTCGCAGTCGGTGGAGCTGTCGACGTAGCCCGTCGGCTGTTCGCAGGCGGTCGTGTCGGACGATGCATCTCCGAAGCCGTCGCCATCGACGTCCGCGTACCAGACCAGCTCCGGCGTCACGTCAGCGTCCAGGTCGTCGCAGTCGCTGTCGTCCGCCACGTAGCCCTCGGGCTGCTCGCAGCTGCGGGTGGTGTAGTCGCTCGTGCCGTAGCCATCCCCGTCGGCGTCGATGTTCCAGGTGGTGTCCGGAGACACCGCAGCGTCGCCATCGTCACAATCCTCGCCGTTTCCGACCGCACCGGTGGGCTGCTCGCACGCCGTGGTGGTCGAACCCGGGTCGCCGTAGCCGTCTGCGTCGGCATCGACGTACCACGTCGAGGGATCGGTCGGGCTGTCCTCGTCGTCGACGAGGCCGTCGCAGTCGTTGTCGACGCCGTCGCAGAGTTCGTCCGCGGCGGGATGGATGTCGTCGTCGTCGTCGTCGCAATCGCTCGCGTCGGCGCTCGTCTCCGAGGGCGCATCGCAGGCGACGGTGGCTGCGGCGGCGTCGCCGTAGCCGTCGCCGTCGTCGTCGTCGTACCAGGTCGACGCGTCGCTCGCGCCCTCGTCGACCGTGCCGTCGCAGTCCTCGTCGACACCGTCGCACTGCTCGGCAGTCGCCGGGTTCACGGCGGCGTCGCTGTCGTCGCAGTCGCTCGCATCCGAGACATGTCCCGTCGGTTCATCGCACGCGTCGATGCTGCTGGTCGCATCGCCATAGCCGTCCGCGTCGCCATCCGCGTACCAGATCGATGCGTCGGTCGCGTTCTCGTCCGCGTCGCCGTCGCAGTCGTTGTCGACCGCGTCGCACACCTCGTCGGCGCCTGGGTGCGTGGAGGCTTCCGCATCGTCGCAGTCGTCCGAGGTCGACGCCGTGCCCGAGGGTTGGTCGCAGGCCGTGGTGCGGGTGCCGCCTCCGTAGCCATCCCCATCCTCGTCGGCGTACCAGGCCGTAGCATCGCTGGCGTCCTCGTCCACGGTGCCGTCGCAGTCCTCGTCGACCTCGTCGCAGGTCTCGCGGCCGTCCGGGCTGACCAGCGCGTCGGTGTCGTCGCAGTCGGTGCTGTTCGCCACGTAGCGATCCGGGGCCTCGCACGTGTCGACGCTCAGGCTGCCGCCGTGGCCGTCGTCGTCGTAGTCGAGGTACCAGGTGCTCGCGTCGGTGAGGCTCGTGTCGTCGTCGTCCACCAGCGTGTCGCAGTCGTCGTCGAGCCCGTTGCAGACCTCGTCGGCATCGGGATGCACCGCGTCGTCCGCGTCGTCGCAGTCGGTGCCGTCGGACACCGTGCCCGACGGCTGGTCGCAGGCCTCGGAGGCTGCGCCCCCATCACCGAAGCCATCGGCGTCCGCGTCCGTGTACCAGGTCTGCAGACCGTCGATCACGGTGTCGGCGTCGTCCACGAGGCCGTCGCAGTCGTCGTCGATCCCGTTGCAGGCCTCGTCGGCGGCCGGGTGGACCTCGGCGTTGCCGTCGTCGCAGTCGGTCGCGTCGGCCACGTACCCGGTCGCGCCGTCGCAGGACGCGCTGCTGGTGCCCGCGTCGCCCCAGCCGTCACCGTCGGCATCGAGGTACCAGGTGCTCTCCCCGTCGGCGCCCGGCTCGTCGATGGCGCCGTCGCAGTCGTTGTCCTGGCTGTCGCACACCTCGTTCGCGTCCGGGAAGACCGTGGCGTCACCGTCGTCGCAGTCGTCGCTCCCGCTGCCGAAGCCCTCCGGCGCGGCACAGGCGTCGGTGCTGTACGCCGACCCGCCCACGCCGTCACCGTCGGCATCCAGCCACCACGTGCTCGTTCCAGTCACGTCGTCGTCGTCGTCCACGAGGCCATCGCAGTCGTCGTCGAGGCCGTTGCAGACCTCTTCCGCGTCGGGATGGATGTCGGAGTTGCCGTCGTCGCAGTCCCCAGCGGCCTCCGTGTACCCGTCCGGCACGGAGCAGGTGGTCCTGGAGGTGTCCGAGCCGAAGCCATCCGAGTCCTCGTCGGCGAACCAGGTGCCCTGCCCCTCGGTGTCGGTGTCGTCGTCGTCGACCAGGTAGTCGCAGTCGTTGTCGATCCCGTCGCAGATCTCCGCGGCGTCCGGATGCACGGCCGGATCGTCGTCGTCGCAGTCGCTCGACGCGTCGAAGCCATCGCCGTCCGCGTCGCCGTCCTCCGGCCCCGTGTCGTCCACGGGGGCCGTCGCGGTGTCGCTGGGCGTGGACGCGGTGTCGTCCGAGCTGAGCCCGGTCTCGGAGAGGCCGCCCGTCTCACCGACGGGCTTGAGCGGATCGCTCCGACAGGCGGACAGAGAGGTGGCCAGGACGAGGAGGAGGAGGGTGCGCATCGGGCCAGTGTAGCGGCTGCAGGGCGATGACAGCGACTTCGCTTGCTGAACGCGGCGGCGTACGCTGGAAGCATGCTCAGCCTGTGCTTCGCCTGCACGACCCATGTCGGGGCGCCCGTGACCTACGGCGGGGACACCGCCGACACCTCGGACGAGGCGGTCTCCGAGGCCGATGAGGTCGCGGACGAGGACGACGGCGCGGGCACCGACGACGACGGAGACGGCTACACCGAGGAGGAGGGCGACTGCGACGACGACGACCCCCTGGTGCACCCGGGGGCGCCCGAACCGGAGAACGGGGTGGACGACGACTGCGACGGGCTGGTGGACGAACCCGAGGACGGACCGGGCGGTCCCGGCGACGACACCGATGACCCCTTCCCAGGAGACAGCTGCGGTGAGTCCATCCCCGTCGTCACCGCGTTGACCGCCGAGAACGGTGGCCTGTACGACTTCGGAAGCGGCCTGTCGGCCACCGTGATGTTCCAGGTGGCGGCCGAAGACGACGACGGCGACCTGCACGAGCACCAGCTGCACATCTGGACCGACAGCAGCCCCGACGGCGTGGTGGACACCAGCGGCTCCGCGCCGATGGTCGCCGCCGTGTCGGTGTCGACGGAGGCGTGCGAGGTCGCGGAGGTCACGGTCGACCTGCGGGTCGAGGTGGGTCACAGCCTGCCGGCGGGTGAGGAGGTGGACGTGGCCATCGCAGTGGAAGACGCCGCCGGACACCTCTCGATCCCCATGGTGCTCACGCTGACCACGCCTCTCGAGGACGGCTCGGACGCCTGAGGGGTCGGTTACCCCAGCGCATGACGCTGCCCGAGTACGACCGCTGGGATGCCACCGCCTGTGCCGAGAAGGTGCGGAGCGGCGAGGTGTCGCCCTCCGACCTCCTCACCGCGGCCACCGAGCGCATCGAGGAGCGCAACCCAGCGTTGAACGCGGTGGTCGACACCCTCTACGAACGAGCGCGGGCGCGGGTCGACAGCTTGCCCGACGGCCCCTTCAAGGGCGTGCCGTTCTTGTTCAAGGACCTGAAGCTCATGCTCGAGGGCACGGTCACCACCAACTCGACGCGCTTGCGCCAGCACGCGGTGGCCAGCGCGTCCTCGGTGTTGGCCCAGCGCTACGAGGCCGCCGGCCTGCAGGTGCTGGGCAAGACCAACACCCCCGAGTTCGGCATCATGGGCATCACCGAGCCGGAGCTGCGGGGGCCGTGTCGGAACCCCTGGAACACCGACCACACCCCCGGAGGCTCGTCGGGCGGGTCGGCGTCCGCGGTCGCCGCACGCATGGTGCCCGCCGCTCATGGGGGCGACGGGGGTGGCTCCATCCGCATCCCCGCGAGCGCTTGCGGCTTGTTCGGGCTGAAGCCCACGCGGGGGCGCGTCACGATGGCGCCCTTCGCAGGCCATGCCTGGATGGGGTTCGTGCAGGAGCACGTGCTCTGCCACACGGTGCGCGACTCCGCGGCGCTCCTCGACGTGGCTGGAGACGGCGACCCCGGGGACCCGTACCGCGCCCCCGCGAAGCGTCGCCCCTTCGCCGACGAGGTGGGCGCCGAACCCGGCCGGCTGCGCGTCGCGATGACCCGTGACCCCCTCTACTCGGGGCAGGCCCACGCCGACACCACCGCCGCTGTGGAGGACGCCGCGTCGCTGCTCGCAGAGCTCGGCCACGAGGTGGTCGAGGCGCGTCCACCGATGGACGTCGACGCCCTGACGCGCGCCTACTTCCTGGTCGTGGCCAGCGGCATCGCCTGGTTCGTCACCCGCACGGCCCAGGACGCCGGCTGCAGCCCACGACCCGCCGACTTCGAGCCGGCCACCTGGCTGCTGGCCCAGATCGGGTGGAAGACCGACGCGGGCACCCTGATCGACCAGGAGATGACCATCCACCGGGCCGGACGCGAGCTGGCCGCCTTCTACCAGGACTACGACCTCGTGCTCACCCCCACGCTCGGCCGCCCGCCAGCCGAGGTCGGCCAGCTCACGGCCACGACGGCCGAGCGTGCGCAGCTGGCCTTGCTCCGTGGGCTCAACAGCAAGACCTTGCTCGAGGTGGCGCTCGCGAAGATGGGCCGGGACAAGCTGGCGTGGACGCCCAACACCCAGCTCTTCAACCAGACGGGCTGCCCGGCGATGAGCGTGCCGCTCTGGTGGAACGGCGCGGGCCTGCCCATCGGCGTGCAGCTCGCAGCCGCGTTCGGACGCGAGGACCTGCTCTTCCGCGTCGCCTCCCAGCTGGAGACCGCGCGCCCCTGGCACCACCGCATGCCTGCGCTGAGCTGAAGGCAGCCAGCTCAGCGAACCGCCCCCTCAGACCTGGGAGCTCGAGCTGCCCGGGCGCGCGTCCGAGCTTCCGCTCGTGGCCCGGGCATGGACCGGGCCGAGCCCGGCGCTGGGTGCAGTTGCTCCAGCCTGGGCGTGGCCCTGGCGCCGTCGTGGTGGCTCCCCAGCGTGCTCGTCCGACGCCGCGGGGTAGGCTCCCGCCCATGCAGTTCTGGGCCTCCGGCGTCCCGCTCCAGTTCCTGATCCTGGCGAGCCTGCTCGCCGCGGCGAGCTTCCTGCGCTCCAGGATCGGACCCCTCCGACGCCTCGGCTTCCCCGACGCCATCCTGGCGGGTGGCCTCGGGCTCCTGCTCGGGCCGGGGCTCCTGGGCCTCCTGCCGCTCGACTCCGGCGTGCTCGAGGTGCTCGTCTACCATGGCCTCGCCCTCGTCTTCATCGCGGTGAGCCTGGTCACGCCGCCTCCGGGCCAGACCCGAACCGACGCCCGCTCGCTGGCTTTCTGCATCCCCACCATCGCGGTGCTGCAGGGGGCGATCGGGCTCACGGTCGTGCTCGCCTGGTCGGCCGCAGAACCCCTGTTTCCGGGGATGGGCTTCATGATCCCGCTGGGTTTCTCCCAAGGACCGGGCCAGGCGCTCGCCATGGGAGCGGCCTGGTCCGAGCTGGGCATGGTGGACGGCGCCCAGATCGGCCTGATCATGGCCGCCATGGGCTTCGCGACCTGCTGCATCGTCGGCATCCCAGCGGTGGCCTACCTCAAGGCGCGCGGGCTCGTGAAGACCACCTGGCAAGGCGCCGACGAGACCGCCCAGGCGAGCGTGCCACGTCCGGCTGAGCCCGGCGGCCTCGAGGGCCTCACCCAACAACTCACTGTGATCGGGGTGGTGTACCTGGCCACCTGGGGCCTGCTGACCGCGGTCACCAGTCCGCTCCCAGAAGGCGCCAACCTGCGCCCGATGCTCTGGGGCTTCCACTTCATCGTAGCGGCGCTGTTGGCCATCGCCACCCGGAAGGCCCTGGCCCGGATGGACAAGAACCCGCTGCACAATGGCTTCCAGGAACGACTGGGCGCGCTGTTCGTGGACTTCACCACCGTCGCGGCGCTCTCGGCGGTGCGGGTCGACGTGCTGTCGGCCAACCTCGCGCCCCTGCTGGTGCTCGCCGTCGCGGGCGGCGCGGTCACCTTGCTGGTCTGCGTGGTGATCGCTCGTCGCGCGTTCTCGGAGCACGGCTACGAGCACGCCGTGGTGATGTTCGGCGCCGCCACTGGCACCCTGCCCACGGGCCTGGCACTGCTCCGGATCCTGGACCCCGAGCTGAAGGGGCCGGTGGCGTCGAACTACGTGCTCGGATCGGCAGGCGCGCTGGCCTTCGGTGCCCCGCTGCTCCTGTTCATCATGCCGATGCCGGTCACCGGCTGGCCGGACACCTTTCCCGGCACCACGTGGATGGCGCTCGGCGCCTGCCTCGCCTACGCGGTGGTGCTCCTCGTGCTCTGGCGGTGCTTCGGCGGCCTGCGCTTCCGGAAGCGATGAAGGTCCTCGTCACCGGCGCCACGGGGCAGCTGGGCTCTTCGGTCGCCCGAGCGCTCCACGATCGGGGGGAGGACGTGGTCTGCCTGGTGCGCGATCCAGAGCGGCGCGGTGTACTCGACGCGGACCTGGCCACGGTGGTCGGCGACGTGACCGCCCCACAGACCCTGGCGGCCGCCACAGCCGGGTGCGAAGCCGTGGTGCACCTGGCGGGCGTCGTCTCCTACTGGCCGCCCAACGACGACACCCTCCGACGGGTGAACGTGGACGGCACCCGTCACCTGCTCGAGGCGGCGCGCACCGCCGGCGTGCGCCGCTTCCTGCTCACGTCCTCCATCGCGGCCCTCGGATGGGTCGCACCCGGCGACGTGGGCGACGAAGACACAGCCTTCAACTGGTCCGGCCTGGGCATCACCTACTGCGACACGAAGCACGAGCAGCAACAGCTGGTGCTCGCGGCCCAGGAGCTCTCACCGGTCGCCGTCAACCCGGGCATCTGCTTCGGCGCGAAGGACCTCAACCAGAACGCCGGGAGGATGCTGCTCAACCTCGCGGCCGGCAAGGTCCCGGGAACCCCACCTGGCGCGACCACCGCCGCCGTGCTGGACGACGTGGTGCGGGGCCACCTGCTCGCCCTGGACCGCGGACGGAGCGGAGAGAGCTACGTCCTGGGCGGCACCACCTTGTCGTTCCACGAGCTCTTCGGGCGCATCGCGGCCGTGCTCGAGGTGCCGGCGCCGAAGCGACAGCTCTCCCGGTTCCTGCTGCGCACCGCCGCGGCGGTGCAGGCGTCCAAGGCGGTGTTCACGGGCGAGGAGCCCGCGCTGACCCAGGCCCTGGCGGAGCTCAGCGTGCGCAACCGTCAGTACGCGAGCGACAAGGCCCGTGGCGAGCTGGGCTACACCACCCGCCCGGTCGAAGACGGCATCGCGGCCTGCGCGGCCTGGTACCGCGAGCGCGGCTGGCTGTAGGACCGTCGGCACCGGGTTACGAGCGCCGACTTCGCGGAGCTCAACATGGCCGACAAGCTCTTGAACCTGGGTCTGAACGACGGGACCTACTGTCCCCAGGCCGTGCTCGACGTGCTGAAGTCCTTCGACGCGCGCACGTCGCTTCGGAACTACACCTCCCCTGAGAACGATCCCTTGCGCGAAGCCATCGCGCGCAAGGACGGCGTCACGCCGGATCACCTGTACCTGGCCAACGGCTCGGGTCCGATCCTGAAGCAGACCGTTCCGGGCTTCATCCGTGCCCAGATCAAGGCGGCCCCGTCCCGCATCTTCAAGCACGTCATGTTCAAGGAGGGGTACCCGATCATCACGCCCCGGCTGACCTACTTCAAGGTGCCCGGCAAGGCGATGGGGCTCGGCCTGACGGTGCACCTGGTGCCGCTGGAGCCGGAAGACGGCTTCAAGCTCGACGTGACCAAGCTCGCCGACGTGCTCAAGAAGACCGACGGCTTCGTCTACCTGGCGAACCCGAACAACCCGACCGGCAACCTGATCGTCGAGCGCGACGAGATCGAGCAGCTCGTGGTCGACTTTCCGAGGAGCACGTTCTACATCGACGAAGCCTACGTGCAGTACGTGCCGCAGGCGCGCCACACCCCCGTGACGGACCTGGTGCCCCAGCACGACAACATGATGGTCGGTCGTACGTTCAGCTTCGCCTACGGCATGGCCGCCCTGCGGATCGGCTACCTGGTCACGCAGCCGGAGCACGTCAAGCAGCTGCAGGCCCAGGTGGTGGACTACCGCCTCGGTGAGCTCCAGCAGGCCGCTGGCATCGCAGCGGTGAACGACGCGGAGCACCTGCCGTTCATCCAGAAGGCCTCGGCCGAAGCCATCGCCTACCTGCGCGACGGGCTCACGAACATCGACGGCGTCCAGACCTTCCCGAGCACGGCGAACTTCCTGCTCTGCCGACTGACCGACGGGCGCAGCGGTGCCGACATCAAGGCGGCCTTGAAGGAGCGCGGCATCCTGATCAAGGCCTTCGCCCCGATCGGCGAGCACAGCTGGGACGACTACTTCCGCTTGACCATCGGTACTCCGGACGAGAACGAGCGCCTGCTCACCGAGCTGCGGGCCGTGCTCGCCGCCTAGCACCGGGGTAGCCTGGGGCGTGCTGGAGCCCGGCGAGAACCTGAACGGCCGCTACGTGGTCGAGTCGCTCCTCGGCGAAGGCGGCCTGGCGGCCGTGTACAAGGTGCGCCACACGCAGCTGGGCAGCGTGCACGCCCTGAAGCTCCTGTTCAGCACCGGCAGCCAGGTGCGGGAGCGCCTGTTGTTGGAAGGCCGCATCCAGGCCCAGCTCCGGCACCCCAACGTGGTCAAGGTCAACGACATCCTGGAGGTGGGGGGCCGACACGCCCTGTTGATGGAGTACGTGGACGGTCGCTCGCTGCAGGACGTGCTCGTGGAGCGTGGCGCGCTCCCGACCGACGAGGCCCTCCGACTGTTCGCCGGGACCCTCTCCGGCATCCGCGCCGCCCACCGGGCCGGCGTCACCCACCGTGACCTGAAGCCGGCCAACATCCTCCTCCAACACGGCCCCTCCGGCGTCCGCCCAAAGGTGTCGGACTTCGGCATCGCCAAGCTGCTCGACGGCGAGGTGGGCGCCACCCGGACCGGGGTCACCATGGGCACCCCCGGCTACATGTCGCCCGAGCAGGTGCGCGACGCCAAGGCCATCGACGAGCGCACCGACATCTGGGCGCTCGGCGTGCTGCTCTACGAGTTGCTCGCCGGGACCTCGCCCTTTCCTGGCGACACCGCCCTCGAGGTGCTCAACCGCGTGGCCGACGCCCGCTGGCGACCGCTGGAACAGGTGATGGCCGCCCCGCCCGACGCGCCGGCGGAGGCGATTCGCGGCTGCCTGCACCGGCTGCCCGAGCAGCGCTACGCCACGTGCGACGACCTGGCGGAGGTGGTCTTCCGGGACCAGCCAGAGCTCCTGCACCTGGTCATCGGCACCCTCGACCAGCGCCCCGTGCCCGTGCAACGCACGCCCACCACCGCCACCTCCGGGATCGTCGCTGCCCCCACGGCGGGCCTAACCATGGAACCGACGGCCGGCGATCCGGACACCTCGCGTGGCGTGGCGCGGGTTGCCGGCCCCGTGATCGGCTTGGGCGTGGCTGCGCTGGTCGCCTGGGCGCTCTGGCCGTCGACCGTCGACCGCACGACGGTGCCAGAAGCCGCGTCGGTCGCGCTGGTGGAGCCCGAGCCGACCATCGCCGAGCCCGAGCTCGCCGAGCCCGACCTCGCCGAGCCCGCGGTCGCGGCGGCCGCAGTCGCCGCGCCGGACGTGATCCAGGCGGCGCCGGAAGCCGAGGCCCGTCCCGAGCCGCGCGCCGCCCCTCCGGCCGTTCCCACCTCCTCTGCCGTGCCAGCCCTCCAGCCGAACGTCGAGGCGGCGCCAACCGAAGCCCTGCCCGATGCGCCGCCCGAGGGCCCACCGCCCGAACCAGCCGAAGCGCCGCTGATCGCGGAGCTGGAGGCCAGCCCGCCAACGCAGTCGGACCCCCCGGCGATCGAGGTCGAGCCCGAGCCCGAGCCCGTGATCGTGCCCGATCTGATCGGAATCTGGCGGGGCACCGCCCACGGACGACGGCTCGAGCTCCGCATCCTGGCCCAGGACGGCGCCTCCATCCGCGGGGAGGTGGACTTCATCCTGGGCGACACACGCCGCACCAGCCTGGTGACGGGCGAGCTCGACGTCGCTACGGGTAAGCTCCGCCTGGCCGAGCGGGGGCGTGACCACCTGGTGTTGACCGGCTGGCTCCAGGACGACGAGATCCGCGGGATGTACATGAAGGATGGTCAGAACAAGGAGCTCGCGTGGTCGGCGCGGCGCTGATCGCGGCCACGGCGGCCGCTGGGAGCGGTCCGTGGGTGCTCGGGCAGGGGCACCACAACCTGTACGTGGGCACCGAGAGCCAGAGCTACACGAGCTACCGGGTCGATGGCGAGGATCGCGAGCTCGGCGACGGCTTCTCCACCTTCGGCGCCCAGGCCATCGTCGGCTTCGGGTTGAGCTCGCGCATCGAGGCCGAGGCACGCGTGCCCTGGTACCGGTCACGTGCCTTGGACACCAGCGACGACCTCTGCAGCGGGACGCGGTGCAGTCCCTCCCAGGGGCTGGGCGCGTTCGAGATCGGCGTGAAGGGCCTGCTGCTCGATGAGGTCTACGGCCCGCCCGTGAGCGTGTCGTTGGGGCTCGAGCTGAGGCAGGGTGAGCTGACCGCCCCCACGCGAGACCGCCTGACCAACATCGGCGAAGGCACCGTCGACGTCGGACCCAGCCTCTGCGTCGGCCGGGCAGCCGGTGTTGGCGAGCGCGGGGTGTACGCCATCTCCGGCAAGCTGGGCTACCGCCACCGGCAGGCGGTCGACGAACGTGACGGCGAGCCCGTGCCGGGAGCCGAGTACATCGCCCAGGCCGAAGGCGTCCTCGGCACGCCGGAGTTCTCCGCGGGCCCCAGCGTGTTGGGTCTCTGGCGCCCCAACGGCGTCGGCTTCGACGAGGTCGACAAGTCCGATCCGGACTGGCTGGCGTCGCTGGCCGTTTCGAGCGTGCTCGCCGGCGGCAAGCTGTTGATCAGCGGCGACAGCCACTACGTCACCCTCGCGCTCTCCGGCTACCGCTCGGTAGCTGCGTCGAACAACCCCAGCGACCTCTGGGTGGTCGGGGCCGGGGTCGGCTTCTACGACGCCTTCGAACGGCGCTGAGGCAACAAGCCCTGGCGCAGCCCGTAGACTCCCGTCCAGGGAGGTCGTTGTGCGGAAGCTGTACGCGGTGCTCGTGATGCTCGGCTCGATGCTCTCCGCCTGGGGGCACGCGCGCGAGCTGCCCGCCTTCGAGCCGGGGGGCGAGGTGCTGGTGATCCCCATCGAGGGCACGATCGACCTCGGCCTGGCGCCGTTCGTGTCGCGCGCCATCGCCGAACACCCCAACGTCGACGCCATCGTGCTCGACGTCGACACCTTCGGAGGCCGGGTCGATGCGGCCGTGCAGATCCGCGACACCCTGCTCGCCAGCGCCGTGCCTACCGTGGCCTACGTCGACCGCCGCGCCATCTCCGCAGGAGCCCTGATCAGCCTGGCCGCCGACACCATCCTCTTTGCGCCGGGCGGCTCGATGGGTGCGGCCACGCCCATCCAGATCAACGACGGCGAAGCCGAGGCGGTGGGCGAGAAGATGGTGAGCTACATGCGCGCCGAGATGCGCGCCACGGCGGAAGCTACCGGCCGAGATCCCGCGCTCGCCGAAGCCATGGTCGACGCCGATGTGGCGGTGGACGGCGTGATCGGCGAAGGCAAGCTGCTCACGTTCACCACCCAGGACGCCCTGGACCATGGCTTGTCCGATGGCACCTACGACAGCCTCGACGCGGCGCTGGAAGCCATGTCCCTGGGCGACGCGGAGCAGCTGCACGCCGAGGCCAACTGGGCCGAGACCCTGGCCCGGGCCCTCACCGACCCCACGGTGTCCGGCATCCTGATGTCTTTGGGCGTGCTGGGCCTCATGGTGGAGCTCTACCACCCGGGCGTGGGCCTCCCCGGCGCGGTGGGGGTGCTGTGCCTC
Source organism: uncultured Enterobacterales bacterium (assembly GCA_964604675.1). Taxonomy (GTDB): domain Bacteria; phylum Myxococcota_A; class UBA796; order UBA796; family CAJQPC01; genus CAZSAT01. The sequence goes on along the minus strand of CAZSAT010000003.1, from coordinate 40,322 downwards.
GGCTCGTTCTTCTTCGGCCACATGGTGGTCGGGCTGGCCGGCTGGGAGGAAGTGCTCCTGATCGTGGCGGGCGCGGCGGCCCTCGCTGTGGAGACCTTCATCGTCCCTGGCTTCGGCGTTGCAGGCGTGTTCGGGCTCGCCCTGGTCATCGCGGGACTCACCATGGCCATGGTGGGAACACCGCTCGATGTCGGCTGGGATGCCGGGTTCATCGAAGCGGCGCTGTCGAAGGTCGTGTGGTCCCTGCTGGGCACCATCGTGGCCATGGCCGCGATCATCCGGTTCTTCCCACGAAGCGCCCTCCCGAACTGGCTGGTGCTGAACACCCGGATCGCGGACGCCGACGAGCAGACCGCGGCCACCGACAACTGGCAGTCCCACCCCGACCAGCACGCGCTCGTCGGGACCACGGGCACCGCCGAGACCGACCTGCGGCTGGCCGGAAAGGCAAGGTTGGACGGCAGAATCGTGGACGTCGTGAGCGAGCACGAGTACCTGCGAAAGGGAAGCGCCGTGCGCGTGGTCGCCGTAGAAGGCGTTCGCGTCGTCGTCGTTGCAGACACCTCCGAGGAATAGGAACTCCCATGGAAATGATCGCCATCTTGATTGCCCTGTTCGTCGGGTTCTTCGTCTTCATCTACTTCGTGCCCGTGGGGCTCTGGATCGCAGCCACAGCGTCCGGCGCCGGTGTCGGCATCGGCACGTTGGTCGCGATGCGTTTGCGGAGGGTCCCGCCCCAGGACATCGTCAACCCCCGCATCTCAGCGGTGAAGGCCGGCCTCGACCTGCCGGTCGACGAGCTCGAGGCGCACTACCTGGCCGGCGGGAGCGTGCACCACGTGGTGCTCGCCCTGATCTCGGCCCAGAAGGCCGGAATCAAGCTGTCCTTCGCCCGCGCAGCCGCCATCGACCTCGCTGGCCGCGACGTGCTGGAGGCCGTGAAGATGTCGGTCAACCCGAAGGTCATCAACACCCCCAAGGTCGCGGCGATGGCTGCCGACGGCATCCAGCTCATCGCCATCAGCCGGATCACGCTGCGCGCGAACATCGACCGGCTGGTCGGTGGCGCCGGCGAAGAGACCATCCTCGCCCGGGTCGGCGAAGGCATCGTCACCACCATCGGCTCGGCGAAGACCCACAAGGAGGTGCTCGAGAACCCCGATCGCATCTCCACGACGGTGATGAACAAGGGCCTCGACGCCGGCACCGCCTTCGAGATCCTGTCCATCGACATCGCCGACGTGGACGTGGGCGCGAACATCGGCGCCAAGCTGCAGACCGACCAGGCCGAAGCCGACAAGAACATCGCCCAGGCCCAGGCGGAGGGACGCCGAGCGATGGCGGTGGCCCTGGAGCAGGAGATGAAGGCCCAGTACCAGGAGGCCCTGGCCAGGGTCGCGGCCGCAGAGGCGGAGGTCCCCCTGGCGCTCGCCGAGGCACTCCGGAGCGGCAACCTCGGAGCGCTGGACTACTACAACCTGCGCAACGTCGTGGCCGACACCACCATGCGGGACGAGCTGGCCGGCATGGCCAAGAACGAGACCGGTGACTAGGTGACGGACCGCGCGCGAATCCGTTGGCTGCTTCGGCGGGTCCTGCTCGCCGAAGCGATGGCGCGCCCCAAGCAGATCAAGCCGCCGCCCAAGCCGAAGAAGCAGGCCTGAGGTGGAGATCGACTGGGCCAACTGGGGCGTCGCGCTCTGGCTGCTCTACAAGTTCGTCGGCTTCCTGCAGAAGCGGCGGGCCGGTCAGGGCACGCCCGCGCCCGAGGGGGCACCCAGCGGACCCGACGTCCTGGAGCTCGCCGAGGCGATGGCCCAGGAAGCGCAGCGGGTGCAGGAGGCGCGGACTGTCGGCGAGCTGGCCCGCCTGCGAACGCTGCCTCTGGCCGGTCAGGCCCAACAGCTCGCTGCAGGCTTCGCCCGGCTCCATCGACCCGGCGCGCGCGTGGGCACAGGTGACGTCCTGCACACGCTGGTCGTCGACGACCTGACGCCGGCCATCGCGGCCGCGCAGCACGAGGTCGAGCTGGCCATGAACGAGGGCATCCTCGACGCGACCGACGGCGCCCTGGCCCAGGCCATGCGGCGGCTGCGCAAGGCGGAAGGTGAGATCCGCGTGCTCGATCGGCTCCTGACCTGGCACCAGGATCCGCGCATGGACACCCTGCTCGCTGACGCGGAGGCCATCGCCGAAGCCTTCCTGGCGCCGTGGCAACACCACGCGAACAGCTATGGGCTGAGCTTCCCGACGCAGCACCCCATCTGCGCGCCTGCGGACCCGGACAGCGAGTCGCTCTGGCTCGGGCTGCTGCCCGCCCACCACCCGGTGGTGTTCGTCCCAGACGACTTCGACCAGGACCTCTACCGCTGGGTGAGCGTGGCCCACGAGATCGGGCACCTCGCGTGGTTGAAGCAGGCGGGGCTCGCCGAAGAGCTGGCCGACCTCGCGCACCTCCACGGACGCGGGCGCTTGTTGGGCGTGCAGAACGGCCGCATCGCCGGCTCGCTCGAGGACCTGTTCGCGGCCTGGTGGCCCGAGCTGATCGCCGACATGGTGACCATGCTCTCGCTGGGACCTGCGGGGCTCCGAGGCATGGTCGAGACCTTCGCCCGTCCCGCCCAGCCCGGCTCCGTGCTGCTCGCACCGGCCAAGGGCGGCACCTACGACGAGCACCCGCCCGACCACCTGCGTGTCGAGCTGGCGGCGCTCTGGCTGGAGGCCATGGGCTTCCGGACCGAGGGCCTCCAGATGCTCGAGGCCTGGAGCCAGGCTCACGGCCAGCCGGACCGCCTGTTGGTCGCCACGCGCAACGACCAGACCGTGGCCTTGCCACTCCAACCCTTCGTGGACTTCGGCCGCGAGCTGGTCGACCTGCTGTACCGGGCGGAGCTCCAGAGCCTCGCGGGACACCAGCTTCGAGCGGTGCCCGGGTTGGAGATGACGCCGGGACGCTGGGCCGCCGTGCTCGCCTGCGCCGACCAGCTGCTCGCGGGCCGCGCACGACACGGCGACCCCGCCATCCTGCTCGCGGCGACCATCGTCGCGAGGCATCGGCGTCCTTCGAGCCACGCTGCGCTGGCGGACCTGCTCCGGAGGGCCGTGGTGGGTCGAGGCTCCGATGAGCCTGCGGCCGCGTCGAAGCCTCCGGTCCGACGTCGAGCGCCAGCCTCCACCTCACGCCGACGTGAGCTGCTCGACGCGATCGTGCTGCAGGAGGTGATCCTGGCGCGCCCGAAGCCCCTCCGTCGGTCCCGCAGCGGCTAGAGCGCCAACCAGGTCATCGATGGGAGGAGGCCCCACGCAGGCTGGTCGTGGCTGGCGAGGGCCCGCAGCGCGCGGGCCCGGTGCCGGCGACGAAGGCGTGCCGGGGGCACGTCGAGGAGGCGGGACGCCGACCACGGCCGGCGGGCGCAAGCATGCGACTCGAGATGACCTAGCTGGTGCTCCAGCAGGTCTAGCTCATCGACAGGTAGAGCAGCGCCACCACGCCCACGATGAGGGCGGTGAGCCCGCCCATGTAGAAGGGCCACCGGGGCGCGGACGTCGAAGGCGTGTACACCATCGTCTTCTGGCGCGACAGCGGCGGGGGCGGCGGCGTCACCACCACCGGCTCCAGGGCGACCTCCGACTCTGGCTCAGGCTCGTACCCGGGCTGCGACACCCCCAAGCCATCCCGCAACGCCTCCGCGACGTCCCGGGCGGTCGCTGGCCGGTCCTTCGGCTCCTTCTCCAGGAGCTGCATGACCACGGCCTCGAGCCAATCCGGTGCCTCGGGCACCTTCTCGCCCAGGGGCACCGGCTTCTCGCGCATGTGCTTCTTGAGCGCTTCGTGGTGCGTGGCGCAGATGAACGGCGGCATCCCCGCCACCAACTCGTAGAGCACCATGCCCAGGCTGTAGAGATCGCTCTGCGGACCGATCGTCTCGCACGCCGCCTGCTCGGGGCTCATGTAGGTCGGCGTGCCGATCGCGGCGTTGGCGCGCGTGAGGGTCCGAAACCCTTCCTCGCCGTGCATCGGGCCTTCTTCGAAGGAACCCACGACCCGCGAGATGCCGAAGTCCAGCACCTTGACCCGGTCGAGGCGGCTGCCGGTGAGCATGATGTTCTCGGGCTTCACATCGCGGTGCACGAAGCTCGCCTCGTGGGCGCAGGCCAGGGCGTCGGCGATCTGGGCGCCCACATCGGCAGCGAACAGGGGCTCCAGCGGGCCGGTGCGCTGGAGGATGGCGTCGAGCGACTGGCCGGAGATCAGCTCCATGACCAGGAAGGGCACGCCGTTCTCCGTGGAGCCCACGTCGAGCACCCGCACGACGGTGGGGTGCTTCAGGGTGCGGGTGATGGTCATCTCCCGCTTGAAGCGCTCCACGAGCTGCGCGTGCATGGCCAGGTGACGGTGGACCAGCTTCAGCGCAACATCGCGGCCCGTCTGCTCGTCGCGCGCTCGGTAGACCCGCCCCATCGCGCCATCGCCCAGCAGCGCCCCTAGGGTGTAGCGCCCGCCGACGGCGCTTCCCGCGCCGAGCCTTTTCGTGGGTTGAGCCATCCACCCACAGACTACCCCGTTGGGGCTACTGCAAGTAGCCGAGGGCCCGCAGCCGCTCGCGCGTGATGCGGTCGACGTCGGATGCGCTGGCGCCCACGGCCTGCCGGGACGAGGCCTTGATCAACGCCACCAGCTCCCGCTCGAGCTCGGCCTGCACGGCGCCCGCCTCCCCCGCCCGGTTGCGTGTCTCGTGGGCATCGAGCCCCAGCTCGTAGAGCTCGGTGCGGTGGGGCCCCTTGATCAGCTTCCAATCGCCGCGCTGCACCGACGACAGGCTGACGCCGTGACGCGCCAACTCAGCGAAGGCCGTGCGGTCGCGAGCTTCCGTGACCACGGGCAAGCGCTCACCCTGCCAGTCCTTGGCGCTCACCGCGCCGCCGAGCTCCGCGAGGGTCGGGGCGATGTCCACCAACCGCACCTGGCTGGTGACCTCCCCGCGCGTGGAAGCGGGCCACTTCACCACCAGGGGCACGTGGAGAAGCTCTTCGTAGAGGGTGGCCCCCGCGCCCATGCCTCCGTGTTCGCCGAGCTCCATGCCGTGGTCCGAGGTCAGCACCACCGCCATGTCGTCCCAGCGGTCGGAGGCTTCCAGCTCTGCGAGGAAGCTGTCGAGCGCTTCGTCCACCGCAGCCAGGTGTTCGTCGTAGCCCTCGGCCTCCGTGCGGCCGACGTGCACGGTGACAAACCAGCGGTCGTCACCTTGTGCTTCCACGAACCGCCGCGCCTCCTCGAGCGGGGCGGCGACCGACACCCGTCGATCCGCCAACGCGCGGCGCACGATGCTCAAGAGCGCCGTGCTCTCACCCAATCCGCCGAGCCCCACGGAGCGGAACCAGCGCACCCCCTGGTCAAAGCCCAGGCTGCGAGAGACCTGGGGGCCGGAGACCACCGCGGCGGTGGCGTAGCCCTGCTCGGCGAGGACCTCGAAGAGCGTGTCGGCGTCCTCGTCGAGGGCATCGCCCGGCTCGAGCACTCGGTGGCTGCTGGGCAACAGCGACGTCCAGAGTGACGTCACCGCCGTCCCAGACCAGGCGCTGTGCGTCTTGGCGCGCTGGTAGGTCACCCCGTGACCAGCCAGACGATCGAACGACCGCAGGCCCCGGTCGGCGCGCAGGCCATGGACCAGCACCAACAACAGATCGGGGCGGTCGGCAAGGCGTCCCCCCTGGTCGACCGCGTCGAAGCCGCCCAGCGCGACGTGCCTGCCCGGCGTGAACGAGAACACCGCGCTGACCCCGAGCACGGCCACGACCGCCGCGAGGGTCCCGTGCGGCCGGAGCAGGATCTTCAGCGGCGTGCGCGTGAGCAGGATCGGACCGAGCCAGCAGGCCATCAACGTCTGCACGCTCAGCAGGCCCAGCAACAGCGCCCACCAGTGGGCCGGAACCGCGGAGCCGAAGCGCTCGCCGAGGGCCAGGAACACCGCCTGAGCCGCCAGCACGCCGCTGACCGCCCAGAGACTCAGGGTGTAGGCGCCCGCCGACCCCAGGGTCCACACCACGCCCAGCGGCGCCATCAAGAAACCCACAAAGAGCCCCAGGGCGCACCCGACGCACCCGTACACGACCACGGCGGCAAACAGGGCCTGGTATTCGGAGGCGGTGGACGCCGTCGACAGCACGAACAGCGCCTCGAGGACGCCGACCGCGATCCCTCCGGCCACCCCGCCGAAGATCCCTGCCGAGAGCCTTGCCAGCACGCGCTACTCGAGGAGGACCTTGCCCTCGTAGTGCGCGGGCGCGTCCACGCCGAGCAGCGAGAGGATGGTGGGAGCGAGGTCGCGGATGTGCACGTCACCATCCACCCCTGCGGCGTCGATCACGAGGAATCCCTCGGTGTCGGCTGCGTTGGAGGAGGCGTGATCACCCGACCACTTCTTGTCGTTGTCGGAGACCAAGCCCTCCGGCACGCCGCCGAGGCTCGTGGCCCGCGACGTCTGATAGCCCTCGGCGAAGCCGACCTGCAGGTCGGGTGCACCCACGGCGTCGAGGTCTCCGCTCCACACGTCGTCGCGGAAGTGCACCTTGTCGAGCACCTTCCGGCCTGTCGCTGGATCGACCGCAGCTTCGAGCCCCGCGGCGATCTCGCGTGCGACGGACTCGTAGTCGGCCTGGCTGACGCTGCCCTTGCCCTCGCGGCCCTCGAGGTTGATGTAGATCTGCCCGGTACCCATGGCATAGGCCTTGGTGGCCGCCCAGTCGACCGTGCCGGGCATGATGATCTTCGTCGAGTCCGACGCGGCCTTCTTCAGCGCCAGGTAGCCGTTCTCCGCCAGCCAGGTGTTCGTGTTGAAGCCACGCTTGAAGCTGTGGAAGCCGTGGTCCGAGAGCAGGATCAGGGTGTCGTCCGGCCCGAGCGCTGCCTTCACCTTGCCCACCGCCTCGTCCATCCAGATGTAGGTGTTCTTGATGGTGTCGCCGTACTCGGCCGCGAGCGCCTCGTCGTGGGTGGGGTGGGTCGCGTCGGTCAGGCGGGTCAGCATGTGCGCAGCCCGATCCGTGGCGGTGAAGACGCTGATGAAGAGCTTCGCGTCCTTCTTGGCCAGCTCGCCGAGGGTCATCTCGAGGCGCTTCTGGAAGATGGCCTCCATGTCGGAGACGAACACCTCCTCGGGCACCAGGTTGGAGTTGAGTGCCGAGGTGTCGTGCACCCAGCCGATGGTCTTGAAGGCGCCGTAGGTGTCGGCGAGATCGGAGCCGAAGCCGGCCGGATGCGTGAACGGGATGTAGGCATCCGACGGATCGAACATGAGCGGGTACATGTAGACGCTGACGCGGTCGTCGCTGACCTCGAGCGGGAAGAACCGCACCAGGCCCTTGGCCGAGTAGAAGTTCGAGACCGGGAACTCGATCGTGGCGAAGTCGCTGAAGCTGCCCTCGGCCACGGTGACGTCCACGCCCGCCCCGCTGATGGTCACGGACTTGGACGCCGTGTCCGCAGAGAAGGAGAGGCTGACCTTCTCACGCTTCTTGGTCAGGCCATAGGGGCCCTCCACCACACCGGAGAAGCCGCCCTCCGCAGGGGTCAGGCTGACCTTCTTGCCCCCCGCCACCGACTCCTTGGCGCTCGCGGCGTCGATGTCGGAGCCGAACAGGTAGAAGGTGGAGTTGGTGAGCCTCAGATCGGGCACACCGAGCCCCGAGAGCACGAAGCCGTTCTCGCCGAGATCATCCGGCGGGAAGCTGTACGGCACCGAGAGCACCTTGGTGGGCACCCCGGCGTCCGCCGCCGTCTTCCAGAAGCTCTCACCCCGGCGAGGCGACGTCGACGAGCCCGGCCCGCTCACCTTGCCCGCGCTGTCGAACTCGGGGCCGGAGTAGCTGTTGGTCGCGACCTTGGGAAAGTACTTCGCGGGGTCACGGCCCACGAAGTCGAAGACCGCGTGCTGACCCGGGTTGGTGGACGTGGCGAAGGTGGACCACGCGACCGGAGACTGAGGAGGCGTGGTGGTGCCGAGCCGGTGCAGCCGACCCTGATCGGAGAATTCCGCGAGGTTGGGCAGCTCGCTCCGCCACTGCTCGATCCAGTCGGGGTCGACCCCGTCGAAGCCGAGCACGACCACGCGGCCACCTTCGACGGTGACCGGAGCGCGGGGTGCATCCGGCGCGTCGGGCGTGGCGGTGGGCACCTCAGCGATGGGATCGGTCGAATCCTCGCTCCCGCACGACCACACGGCGAACCCGGTGAGCAAGACCAGGGACGTGGCGATGGACAGCTTCCGCATCAAAGACCTCTTCTGCATGATGAAGAGGACTAACGCGCGAGCGCCAAGCTCTGCTCCTTGGCCACCGTTCCCGGCGTATGCAAGGCGTTCTGACGCGTGGTCCGGTGCTCGGGCCAAGCCGGCCCGCCTGCGCCGATGCGCTGCCCGAGGACGGGCTGCTGCTCTTTGACGTGTACAACGC
>CAZSAT010000003.1:0-31861 GCA_964604675.1 uncultured Enterobacterales bacterium | reverse complement strand
AGGCGCTGAGCGGCCTGACGAATCTGCAGTCGCTCAACCTCAACCACTGCTCCGAGCTGCGGACGCTGCCAAACGTGAGCCGTCTCGCCGAGCTCACGCAGCTCTCCGTAGTGGGCTGTGAGCCCGATGCGCTGCCCGAGGGGCCAGCGATCCGGAGACGTGGGCATGACCCAGTCGGCCGACCAGGACACCCGCAGCATGGCGGTGCGCTCCAGCTCGGGGACCGACGCACCGGGGAGGTTCCACTCGTAGCTGCCGACCACGTACCAGTCGTCGTCGTCGGGCAGCATCCTCCACGCGAGCGCCGGGCGCATCACATCGGGGACGTAGGAGCGCGTGGCGCTCCGCAAGGTGGACAACGCCGTCCAGCGAGGCCCCAATCGCTCGTGCGCCGTGACGCGCCACAGGCCCGGCCAGTCGTAGAGCAGGCCGTCGTCGGCGTGCACGGCGAGCACGTCGGTGGAGATCCGCAGGCTGTCGACGCCGAACGAGCGCGCCGAGACGTAGCTGGTCACCACGTACTCCGTGCTGGGTGCGTCCACGCTGTCGTTCTCGTACGGTCGCAGCCCGCTCGCGAGGCCCACCGTCAGCGCATGTCGGTCGCGTCCGGCGCGCTCCCGCGGATCCTCTGCTGCGGCGTGGGCCATCTGGTTCCGCGAGAAGACCGCCCCGCCGCCGGCCGTGACCGCGACCGAGCTCGTGCCGTAGACCGGATCGCTCCGCTTCCGCAACGACAGCGACGGCGCCAACACCGCACGCGCACCGTCGGCGAACACGCTCAGCGCCGGACTCCCGGCGACCACCTCGCGCAGCAGAGCCTCGCCGGCCGACTCGGCGGCCATCGCCGCGAGCGACACGTAGCGCTCGGTCTGACCGGCCGTGAACGGCGTGGCTTCCTGCCCAGCAGCCACCATCGCCCAGTGGGTGTCCATGGCGCTCCAGGCGCTTCGGTAGATCGGGTTGGCCCGCTGCCCCGCGGACACCTGGGACATCAGCTCACGGTGCCGCAACGCCAGCTGGGACTGCACGGGGTGCAGCTCGGTCGCGAGCGGCTCGTGCTCCCAGGCGTGGACGACCGGGAGGGCCAGCAGTACACAGAAGGCAACCATCGTCAGAGGTGATGCTAGCGTGATGTGGATGGTTCCGCTCTGCTCTCTGGTACTGGCCGCGCCAGGCGACGAGCCGATCGAGGTGCACTGGCAGCGCCGGGTGTCCGACGAGGGCCTGGATCGCCTTCGCGGCGGCACCGATCGGAGCCTGCTCGATCGCGCGATCAGCCTGGAAGAACAGGAGCTTCCGCTGTTCACCACCGTGCTCGCCCCGGAGCTCCGGGCGCTGGAAGGCAGCGACGCCTGGTGGCGCCCGGCCTTCGGGGTTCGGGCCACGACCCGGATCGCCGAGGGCGATCTCCAGCCCGTCGGCGCTCTCGGCGACAGCGAGCCCGGTCTGATCAGCCTGCGAACCGGCGTCCGCCTTCACGGAGCGTCCGACTGGATCGAGGTCAAGGCCTGGCCCGAGCTGCGCCTCGACACCCTCGGTGAAGCGGGGGCCTTCGCCGCCGAGCTGGAGCCGATGGCCTATGGCGTGTGGCTACGGCGTCCCCATGTCCGCTTCGGCGTAGGCGCGGAGGAGCGCCGCCTGGGACCCGGTCGGAGGGGCGGGATCGCGCTGTGGGACGACGCGCCCAGCTGGCCGGCCGTCACCCTCGCCGGCGAAGGACCGATCTGGAAGCTCGGAGCGTTCCGCGGCGAGGTCGGCGTGGGCGTCCTGCTCGAAGAACGCCGCGACGTCCAGCGACCTGGCCTGCTGCACATGGACCTCCGGTGGTCCCCCCATCCCTGGGTGGAGATCGGTGCGAGCCGCGTGTCCCTCTTCTGGGGAGAGGGTCGGCCAGTGCCCGACCTCGGTCAGCTCCTCCTCCCGACCGATCCGCACGTGTACGGCGACGAAGCGCGGCTCGAGCCCGACCAGGACGAGCTGGCCGACCTCGACGGCCGGATCACCGTTCCGCTGGACTGGGGGCCTGTGCGCTCCGTGGAGGCCTGGCTCCTCTACGGCGCCGAGGACATCGTCGGGGCCGAGTTCGAAGGCGTGCCCTACCCTTCGCTCGCCGGGGTCTCGAACCAGCGCGGCGCGATGGTGATCATCGACCGGCTCCACGCCACGGTGGAGTGGTCGCGCTTCATGGACGACTACTTCCGGTGGTACACGGGGCACCGCGTCTACCACGAGGGCTTCACCAACGGCGGCCACGTGCTCGGACACCCGAACGGGGGCGACGCGAACACCTGGTGGTTCGCCAGCGGCTGGTTGGGCGAGACCTGGGGCACCGAGGCCTGGGCCCAGAATCTCTGGCGCGTCGACGTGGTGGATGTGGTGCAAGACACCCTGTTCACCGCCATGACCGACGAACGCAGCTGGACCTTCGGCGCCCGAGGGTGGGTGTTCGGCGAGACGGGCCGCCAGCTGGAGGTCGGCGCCGAGGTGGCGCGGGTCGACGGCGTGGACTTCGTGCCTGGAGTGCAGGAGTGGAACCAGCGCGTGTGGGTGTCGCTGCAGACCGCCGGCTGGAGCTTCTGAGCGAAGGGGCGGTCGGCGCTCTAGTTGACAGGCTCGTAAGTAACGAGCCCTTTCAACTACTGACTCCTGCGGGGGCCAGCCCCCGCACCGCGCCCTGGGCGCGCTCCCCCCCGGCCTTCGGCCGCCGCGCGCGGTGCGCGCGAGAGCGGTTCGCTACTAACGAACCGCCCAACTAGCTGTCGTCGCCGGAGAGCTTCTTCAGGGCCTGGTTGGCGTTGAACGCGACGTAGGCGTCCTCGTGCTCGCGCAGCGTAGCGAGGGCGGCCACTGCGGCGTTGTCGCCGATGTTGCCGAGCGCCCAGATCGCGTTGAGGGGGAAGTCCCCGCCGGCGACGTCCGCGTGCGCCTCGAGGTAGGCCAGCAGGGGCGCGACGGCCCGCGGATCGCCCAGGCGTCCCAGCGCATCGACCGCATGCCGTGCAACCTCGGGATCGGAGTCCGACAACAAGGGAACGATCGCGGGAACGGCCTCCACCGCGTCGAGCGAAGCCAGGCTGTTGACGGCCTCCTTCCGGATGGCCGCACTGGGATCGGCGAGCACCGTGACGAGCGCCTCGACGACTTCGGAGCCGCTGACGTTCTTCGCGATCTTGACCATGTCCTCGCGCACGACCGGGTTGGGCGAGGTCAACCCCACCAGGATGGTGTCGGCGCTGGGGCCGCACGCCATGAGCCACATCGAGAGCATCACGCTGCCCCCCCACCGGACTTGGAGCCGTCCGACGGCGGTGGGGCGGCGTCGCTGCTCTCCGCCGGAGGCGACGAGGAGACGTAGCCGTAGGCGCGAGCGTAGTGCCCGTAGCCGCCGTACACGCCGGAGTTGTCCACCTTGTTGAAGACCAGGCCGAGGGGCTCGATGCCGCCGGCCTCCACGCGGTTCCGGGCGTCGGCGACGACGCGGCGCGAGGTGCTGCCGCTCTCGACGACCATCACCACCTTGTCGACCAGTCGACCCATGATGAGCGCGTCGTTCACCACCAGGACCGGCGGCGCATCCACGAGCACGATGTCGTAGCCCTTCGAGGCCTCGAGCAGGAGCGATCGGAGCTTCAGGGACTCGACCAGCTTGCCGGGGTTGGGCGGAACGGGGCCGCTCGGGAGCAGGTCGAGGCCCGGCACCCCGGTCTCCTGGACCGCGTCCTCCAGCTTGCACTGGCCCAGCAGCAACGAGGCGATGCCGAGGTTGTTGTCGCACGCCGGCCAGAAGCCATGCTGGGTCGGGCGGCGGAGGTCGCAGTCCACCAGCAGCACCCGCTTGCCCTCTCCGGCCGCCGAGACACCCAGGCTCGACAGGAGCGTGGACTTGCCCTCTCCCGGCACCGACGACGTCATCATGAGGAGCCGTACCGGCGCGTCGAGGGACGCATAGGTGATGGACGATCGGAGCGTGCGGAAGCTCTCGACCACCGGGTGGGTGGGCGGGTAGTCCGCGATGGTGCGGCCCGTGCCGGCGTGGTAGCGAGGAATGACGCCGAGCTGGGGGAGCGCCCAGATCTCGCGCAGCTCCTCGGGCGACTTGATGGAGTCGTCGATGTACTCGACCAGCACCACCAGGCCCAGACCGACGATCAGCCCGACCGCGAACCCGACGATGGTGTTGGCGAGCAGCTTGGGCGAGACGTGCCGATCGGGGGCCAGCGCCGGCTCGATGAACTGCAGGGGGCTCGACGTGAGCTCCTCGGCGATCTGGATCTGGTAGGTCTGCTCCTGGAGCGCCTTGTAGACAGTCTCGGCCGCGGTGGCGGCGAGCTGGAGCTCCGAGAGCTGCCGCATCTTGTCCGGGTAGGCCGAGAACTCCTTGGTGGTGGCCGAGATGGCGGCCTCGACCTCGGCCCGCTCCGTGACCGCTCCCTCGAGGTCCAGCTCGAGCTTCAACAGGGCCGGGTCCATGTCGTGCTGCTCGATCAGGGCCTTCTCGATCTGCGCCGTCAGGCTGGCGATCTGGGTGTCGAGCTTCACGACGTCGGGGTGCTTCTCGGTGAGGTCGAGGAGCATGGCGCTGCGGCTGGACTCCAGCTCGGACTTCTGCGTGCGCAGGGCCTTGATGTCGACGTTCGCCGACACGGTGCCGGGCGCCAGGAAGTCGCCGTTCTCCCGCTTCTGGGTGCGCTTCACCTCGGCGATCTGCGCCCGGAGGGACTGGATCCGCGCCACGGTGGCCGTCTGGTTCATGACCAGCTCGCTGAGCCGGCTGACCGCGGAGCGGACCTCGGAGTCCAGATCGATGATCTGTTCCTGCTGCTGCACGTCGGCGATCTCGCCGAGGGCGCGATCGAACTCGCCGCGGACCACGTCGAGCTGCTTGTCGATGAAGGTGCCGGCCTCGCGCGACTCGGCCTTGCTCCGCTCCATGTAGGACTCGATGTAGACCTCGACCAGCGTGTCGGCCATCAGCCGCGCGAGCTCGGGGTCATCGGCCTGGGAGACCACCTGGATGATGTCGGTGCCGTTGAACTGGCTCAGGGCGAGGGTGGGCGGCGCGTCGTAGTAGGACTCGAGCCCGGGGACGAGGAGCTTGTCTGCGAGCAGCAGCTCACCGTCGCTGTCGCGGATCTGCAGGCGCCAGATGACCTCGTCCAGCACCGGGCGCGTGGCCGCCTGGGCCATGTGGTTGGTGAGGTCGTCTTCCGCACCGGAGAGGCCTGCGGCCATCTCACCGAGTCCGAGGTCGCTCAGGATCGAGAGATCCGCCGACGACGAGCTCACGATCATCTTGGAGCTGGTCTGGTAGGTCTTGGGCAGCAAGATCGCCGAGGCCACGCCGACGATCGTGAAGAGCACGACCGCCTGGATCAGGAGCCACTTGCGACGCAGGAGCGCCATCCAGAGGTTCAGAAGTTCCATGCCCTACCCGATGGCTTTGGTGCGATCCTGGAAGCCAGGCAACATAGCAGCGAAACGAGCATCACGCTGCTCCACGTCCCCGCAGCACGGCGGGGATGGTCATCAGCAGGATCTTCAGGTCCAGCCAGAGCGACCAGTTCTGGATGTAGTAGATGTCCAGATCGACCATGGCCCGGAAGCCGAGGTCGGAGCGACCGGAGACCTGCCACAGCCCGGTGATGCCCGGGCTCACCTTGTGCCGCAGCTCGAACCAGTAGGCGATCTCGGGGTCGTTCTCGATGCCCTCGAGGTCCCGCATCGGCAGCGGCCGTGGACCCACGAGGTTCATGTCGCCCCGCATCACGTTCCAGAGCTGCGGCAGCTCGTCGACGCTGTACTTCCGGATGAAGTGGCCGATGCGGGTGATGCGGGGATCGTTCCTGATCTTGAACAGCACGCCGTCGGTCTCGTTCTTGTCTCGGAGGTCCTCCTTCATCCGGTCCGCGCCGACGACCATCGAGCGGAACTTGATGAAGGGGAACGCGCGACCGCCCTTGCCAGCCCTGGGTGCGGTGAAGAACACGGGGCCGGGGTCGTCGAGCCAGACACCCAGCGCGGTGGCCAGGAACACCGGCGACAGGGCCACCAGCGCCAGCGACGTGGCGAGCAGGTCGAAGCCCCGCTTGAAGTGCTCGACCAGGCTCGGGTAGCTCAGGTTCGAGAGGTCCACGAGCTGCAGCTCACCCAGCTCGGCGAAGCGCAGCTTCGGGCTGGCCACACCCCAGGTGAAGGGCACCTGGAGCACACGGAGCCCCATCTGGTCGCAGTGCGTGGCGAGCTTCAGCGCCTCGTCGCGCAGGAGGATGCGGCTCGCGAGCACGACCGTGTGCACGTCGTACTGGTTCACGAGGTCGCGCATGTCGCCGACCTCGCCCAGGATCTGGTCCTCGGGCACCACCGGCGCGTGATCCCGGTCCGCGGCACGCCGCCTGGGCTGCGCGAGGTCGCCGCGCTCGCCCCGCGGTGCGATGAAGCCCGCGAGGGCGAAGCGACCGTAGCGCTCCAGGCGCTCCGCCATGATGCGCGCGTCCTCGGCGGTTCCGACGATCGCGACCCGCTCGGCCGCGAAGTCCATCGGACGGCGGCCCTGGACCACCAACAGGGCCCAACGCCAGGTCGCGAGCCCCGTGAAGGTCGCGCCCAGGAACAGCACGATCAGCGAGCGACTGTAGTACCGCTCAGGCACGAAGAACTGGATCGTGACCACGAGGATCAAGAGGTACAAGAGGCTGCGCGACAGGGCGCCGAGCTCGCGGATGACCGTGCTCATGCGCGATGGGTCGTAGAAGCCCAGGTGCCGGAGGAACAAGACCCAGGCCGCCACGAGCAGCAGGCCGGGTGGCATCCACTCGTTCGGGCCCAGCAGGTCGAGCCACTGCACCTGGATGAGGTGCTCGAGGTGCGGCCGCCACCAGAGCCAGGCGCGGCTCGAGACGAACAGAGCTCCCAGGAGCACGACGACGTCCGCGATCAAGATCGTGGCGCCGACAAGGGCGGGCTTCCGCAAGGCTCCGCCTAGTCGAGAGAGCCGGACGCGCCCTGAGCGCCCCCGCTGATCGCGTTCCGGTAGATGACGGAGCCGGCGACGAAGGGCGCGAGCATGCCCTGCACGCGGCGGAAGAAGCGCTCCGCGTTGACGATGGTCTTGGGCGGCACCAGTACGATGTCGCCGCGTTGCAGGTACACGAGCTGGCTGAAGTCGCCCCGCCCGTAGATCGCCGCGACATCGATGGTGTAGAGCTTCGGCTCGTCCATGCCGCCACGGATGAGCAGGATGTTGTCGGTCTGGGCGTCGGGGTTGATGCCGCCGGTCTTGGTGAGCGCCTCGAGGATGCTCATCTCGTTCTCGACCTGCAGGACCGCGGGGCTCTGGACCTCGCCGAGCACGAACACCTTCTGGTTCGTCACCTGGACCACGTTCACGGCCACCGCGGGATCGGTGAAGAACTCCGCCAGCCCTTGCTCGAAGAGCTGGACCAGCTCGGTGTAGGAGCTGCCGCCCGCCTGGATGCGGCCGAGGAGCGGGAAGGTGATCGTGCCGTCCGGCGCGATGGTGACCTCCATCGAGAGGTCGCCGTGCCGCCACACCACGATGTCGATGACGTCGCCTGGCCCGAGCACGAAGGTGTCCGCCTCGGGGGGCTTCAACGACACGACCGCCTCGGCATCCCGCACGTTGGGCGGCTCGTGGGAGCTGCCGCAGGCAGGGAGGAGGGCGAACGCGAAGAGGAGGACCTTCATGGCGCCGGCGAGTACCCGGTTGTCGAGGGGATCGTCAAGCGAAACGGACCACTTGGTCAAGGACCTGCCACGTGGCTTGCCGACCTCCCCGGCGCCTGGGTAGGGTCGCGCGCGGTTCTCGGAGGAACATTGGGCACCTTCGCTCTCACGGCGCTCTCGGCGCTCGGCTGCACCTTGGGTCTCGACATGCTCGCGCCCGAGGCGCTGGATGCCGGTCTCAGCGGCGACGACACGGCCGACCCCTCGCTCGCGGAAGAGGGTGAGGCGGATCCAGACGAGGGGCTCGACACCGCGAGCACGGGCGACGACGGACCGAGCGGCGGCAACGCCGGAACGATCCTCCTCGTCGACGCCGTCACGCCGGCCTTCGGCCCGGTCGAAGGGGGATCGGAGGTCGCGGTCGGCGGCGACGGATTCGACGCCAGCGCGCGGGTGTGGTTCGACGGCGTCGAAGCCACGGTGCTGTCCTGGTCCGCCAGCGAGCTGGTGGTGGAGACCCCCGTGATGGGCACCCTCGGGCGCGTGGACGTGGACGTCGAGACCACCGACGGACTCGGCGTGCTTCCCGGCGGCTTCGAAGCGCTCGACTTCGCCGATGCACGGGGCCTGTCGGGTGCACTGGGTGCGGTCGAGGTCTACGACGTGTTGGGAGGCTACTGGGGCCCAGGCATGGAGGACTTCGGCCTGGCCTGGTGGTGGTTGCTCGACACCCCCGAGAACGTGCACTTCTGGCAGCTGTTCGCCGGCGACAGCATGGGGAGCTGCAGCCGCAACGCCTACGATCCCGCCGCCTACCCCGAGCTGAACGTGGACATGCAGTCCATGCTCACCGTGGGCGGCGTGAGCTTCGCGATGCAGGACGCGATCGGCAACGGCGTGGAGCGCCAGCTCGCGACCACCGACTACGTCAGCTCGGCCAGCTGGGACCTGAGCGCGACCAGCGCCACCCTGCCCGACTTCGCCGTGATGGGCTTTGCGAGGACCCCGGCCGACTTCGCGCTCACCGCCCCCGCCAACCTGTCGGGCTCCGCCGTCCCCACCCTCGGCCCCAGCCAGCTCGACTTCGCTTGGACCGGCGCGGACGGCGACCTCGTGCTGATCTACATCAAGCGCTACGCAGACGACGGCTCGCTCGTGGAGTCGGTGGGCTGCGCGGCGGATGCCTCGGTGGGCACCTTCAGCGTGCCATCGAGCGCGTTCAGCACCTGGACCTCCGGCCACACGCTCTACATCTACGTAGGCAACGTGATCGAGGGGGACGCCGTGCTGCCCTACAACAACAGCACGAGCGCGGTGGCCGGCATCAGCTGGAAGCTCGGAGGCGCGGTCACGACACCGTGAACGCACGCATCGAGGTGCTCGGCGTGCCCGTCGACGTGCTCGACGTCGACGGACTGCTGGACGGCGTGGAGGCGCTCATCGACCGCGGCGGGGCGAGGGCCCGGACCGTGGCCTACCTGAACGTGCACGTGGCCAACACGGCCGCCAGTGACCCAGCGCTGCACGCCTTCCTGAGCGGTGTGGACCTCTGCTACTGCGACGGCGCCGGGGTGGTGCTCGGGGCCCGACTCCTGGGCCACGAGCTCCCCGGACGGATGACGGGCGCCGACTGGATCTGGAAGCTCGCCGCGCGTTCCGAGGGCCGTCGCCGCATCTTCTGGTTGGGCGGGGAGCCCGGAGTGAGCGAGGCCGCGTGCAACGCCCTCCGCGAGCGGCATCCAGGGCTCGAGCTGGACGCCGACCACGGCTTCCACGGTGAGGCCGAGGTGCCGGCGCTGCTCGAGCGGATCCAGGCCTTCGGACCCGACATCCTGCTGGTGGGCATGGGCACGCCGGTGCAGGAGCGGTGGGTGCAGCGCTGGCTGGGCGGGCTCCAGGCCGTCCCGGTGGTCTGGGTGCTCGGCGCCACGGCCGACTTCTTGAGCGGCAAGGTCGACCGGGGCCCCGCGTGGCTGCACGACCGGCAGGAGTGGCTCGCCCGACTCGTGACCGAACCGGGGCGGCTGTGGAAGCGCTACCTGGTCGGCAACCCGCTGTTCCTGGCGAGGGTGCTCAAGCAGCGGTTGAGGGGTTGATCCGACGCCGCCGCACGAGGCCGAGCAGCACCAGCACCGCCAGCCCGCCACCCCCGGGGTTGCCACAGCCACAGCTCCCCTTCAACGACACGTCCTCGTAGCTGAGCTGCGTCTCGTCCTCGGGCGTGGCCCCCGGATCGGGCCCGGCGACGTCGGTGTCCTCGGGGCCCTGCTCCGGCTCCTCGTCGGGCTCCTCGCTCTGGGTGTCGCCGGCAGCGGTGTCACCGGTGTCCTGCGGCTCCGGTTCGGCGTCTGCTACGTCGAGCCGGTAGTCCCAGATCCCGCGACCGTAGGTGCCGAACCGGAAGGTGTTCTCCGACGGCAGCAGCTCCACGGACCAGTAGGTGGTGACCGGCGCGTCGGCTCCCGTGATGTCGACCCACGCCTCGTCGTCGGGACCGCGGAGGTAGGCCGCGAGCTCGGTGCCGGCCACGACGCGGCCGGTGCCGTCGTCGGTCGCCTCGAGCCCGTAGACCATGGTCGGTGGCAAGGCGTCGTCCCAGGTCTCCCAGGTCAAGCCACCGTCGGTGGTCCGCCGGATGGGCGGGTTGGAGTAGCCATTGCCTCCGACCCAGGCGACGTCCACGTCGTCGTGGCTGGCAGCCAGCGCCGAGCCGTAGAAGTACTGCGCGTCGGGTCCGATGCTGGCGCTCTCCGTCCACGTCACCCCCTTGTCGTCGGAGGTGTAGAGGCTGCCCTGGCTCGTGACCGCGTAGGCGCGGTTCACGTCGATCGGCGAGAAGACGAGCCCCGAGAGGTACTCACCGCCCCCGCTGTTGAAGTTCTCGTCGGACCACAGGCTGGAGCTCCAGCTCGAGACGCCGGTGCGTTCGTAGCGCCACAGGCGGTTGCCGCAGAAGAAGAACGCCTCGGGGTCGTCGGGATCCGCGACGACGGGTGGCAGCCAGGACCACGTCGACAGGCCCTGAGGGAAGTTCAGGTAGACGTGCCAGGGGTCGTCCTCGCCAACCTGGACGAGCACGAAGCCCGGGTACACCGAGTACACGAGGTCGTGGGTGCCGTCGCCGCTGGTCAGGTGGGCGTAGTCGCCGCTGATCGTCTGCTCGAAGGCCCAGACCTCGCTGTCCTGCGCCATCGTGTTCGTGACCTGGTAGCCCTGGTCCTGGGCGCCCGCGGCCACGTGGTCCGGGTTCGCCGAGCTGGTGAGCGTGCCGTAGTACTGGCTCACGCGCAGGCCGCGCAGGCCGAGGTTCTCCACCGTCAACAGGCTGTCGCTCGACCGGTAGAGCCCGCCGTCGGTCGCGATGTACCAGGTCTCCCCGCCCGCACCGTCGGGCAGCACGTCGATGCCCGGGACGTCGGCGTGCAGCCGGTTCGCCGGGTCGTCGTAGTAGTCCTCCCACTGGTTGATCTGGCCCCAGCTGTCCCCACCGTCGATCGTGCGGTAGGTCTCCACGCCGCCGTAGAGGAACAGATCCGGATCGACCGTGGAGGCGTTCAACGATCCCCAGTAGTCGTCGAGGCTGGTCACGGTCTCCCAGGTGGCACCGGCATCGTCCGAGCGCCGCAGCCGACCGTCGTTGGCGGCCCAGAGCCGCGGCGCCCCCGCCTCGGACCCCACCAGCTCGCCGCCATCGGAGCTCACCGGTAGCTCACCGACCAGCTCCCAGCTGTCGCCAGCGTCCGACGACCGCTGGATCGCGTCGTCGACGAGCAGGTAGAGGGTGGCCTCGCCCGTGCGCGGTGACCACATGTCGCCCTCGTAGTCACCCATGTCGTAGACGATCTCGAAGCTCGCGCCGTGGTCCGTCGAGCGGAGCAGGTTGACGCCACCCCCATCGGCCTCGAGCACGAGGAAGACGGTCTCGCTGCCGTCGCTGGCCATCAGGAGGCGCAGGGTCTCCGCGCCCGGAGGCAGCCCGCTCGGCTCCTCCCACGTGACCCCCAGGTCCGTGCTTCGGTGCACCAGTCCGGAGTCCGTCGCCGCCACGACCGCCTGGCTCGTCACCACCAACCAGTGAGCGCCGCCGTAGAGGTTGTCGCCGATCGGCGTCCAGTCGTCGCCGTCCAGGCTTCCGACCCAGACCCCGCCCTTCGACGATCCTGCATAGAGCTCGCTGCCGTCGGCGGACAGGGTGGCGACGTGCATGCGGCCCGCCTGGTTGTCCGACCCCCGCTCCACCCAGGGGCTCTCGGCGATGGGTGGGGGCGCGGCGTTGCGCTTGGCGATCTGGGCCAGGCCGTTCCGTCGTTCGTAGGTCCTCCAGCTCGACCCGTCCGGCGTCTTCTTCCGCTCGGCGAACCAGGCCTTTCGCAGGGTCTTGTTCCGCGCCTCCGCTCCCTCCGCGAGCCAGTGCTCCGTGGGAGGCGGCTGAAACGCCGGTGGCGCGAGCCGCTCCTCGAGTGTGGCGAGAAGGGTCACGGCGGCCATGGCCGGCAGGAGGCGGAGGGCGCGTCGCATGCGCGCCAGGGTAGCGGGTCCGCGACGGGTTCGGTAAGGGTGCGGCCCCCGAGGTGCTCGTGAAGCTGTTGATGGTCGCGCGGCGCTACCCACCGGACGTGCGCTCCGGCACCGAGACGGTCTTCGCGAACCTCTACCGGCTGGCCCGCGAGCGGCACGAGGTGCGCCTGGTGGTGGGCTACCGGAACAGCCGCGACCAGGTGCCGCCGGAAGCGGTCGCGGTCGATCTTCGTGGACGCGGGAAGGCCGAGCAGTGGGCGCGGATCTACGTCGCGGCCCGACGCGAGGCCCGACGCTTCCGCCCCGATGCCTGCCTCGCGAACTCCATCGAGGCACCGGCGCTCGGCTGCGGCACCGCGGTCATCGTGCACGACCTGAACTTCGGCTCGAGCGGCCGGAGCGTCGGCACCATCGTGCGGGAGCGCTTCTACAAGACCCGCGCGCGCCAGGTCTCGGCCGTGATCACCGTCACCGAGGCTGCACGGCGAGCGCTCATCCGCGCGAGCATGCCCGAGGACCGCGTGCACGTGATCCACAACGGCGTGGACCTCGACACCTTCTCGCCGGGCACGCCCACGCGGCCGCCGGACGACCAGACCGTGCACTTCGCGTACCCCAGCCGGATCCTGCAGGGCAAGGGACAGCACCTCGCGATCGACGCCGTGGCGCGCCTGCCGAAGCTGCACAAGCGTCGCGCGCGGCTGGCGATCGTCGGTGCCGTAGCCGACTCGATCTTCCTCGATCAGCTGCGCATCCAGGCCTACGAGCAGCCGGTGGACTTCCACACCGACGTGCCGAGCATCGCGCCCTACTACCAGGACGCCGACGTGGTGCTCTTTCCCACCCTGATGACCGAGGGCTTCGGCTACACGGCGGTCGAGGCGATGGCCTGCGGGAAGCCGGTCATCTGGAGCGAGCAGCCCGCCATCCGCGAGGCCACGGGCGGGATCGGACTGGCGGTGGACCAGGGCGACGTTGACGCGATGCGCGACCACATGAAGGCCCTGATGGACGACCCCTCGCTCCGGGCGCGCATCGGACGCGAGGGGCGGGCCTTCGTCGAGGAGCGCTACGGCTGGGCCCGGGTCTGGGGCCGCTACGAGGCGCTCCTCGAAGGCATGAGGGTATAGACGCTCATGCGCTACGCCTTCCAAGACGGCACGGTCGACGTGCACGAAGCCTGGACCACCGCCGAGGTCAAGGTCACGGTCGAGCAGATCCTGAGCGACTGGGCGCACACGCTGCCGGAAGACCTCGACGCGCGCATCGTGCTCAAGCCCAACCTGAACAACGACCTGGTCGCGTTGACCGGCAACTGCGCGGACCTCCGGGTGCTCTGCAGCCTCGTCGAGGGCCTCCAGAACCGCGGCTACCGCAACCTGTGCGTGGCGGACGGGTCCAACATCGGCATGGCGCGCCGGGGCATCGATGGCTTCAAGCGCCTGCGCATCGGAACGCTCGGCGAGCGCTACGGCATCGACGTGGTCGACCTGAACCGCGACGAGGGCACCCCGATGGTGCTGCAGGCCGGCGCCCGACCGGTGGTGGCCGACACGGTCGTGAAGGCCGACTTCCTGATCAGCGTGCCCAAGATCAAGACGCACGCCGAAGCCGGCATCTCGTGCGCGATGAAGAACTGGGTCGGCATCTGCCGGGGCAAGGCCAAGCGCCACATGCACTTCGACCTGGCGCACAACATCCTGGCCATCAACGAGGCGGTCCTTCCGAACCTCATCGTGGTGGACGGCCTGGTGGGCATGGAGGGCAACGGTCCCGGCGATGGCGAGCCCTTCCGCTTCGGCCACCTCCTCGCGTCGGACTCGGCCTTCGTCAACGATGTGGTCGTCTGCCGCCTCATCGACGTGCCGCTCGACGACGTCGGCTACCTCGTGCACGCGCGGGACGCCGGCTACGTCACCGACGCCCTGGTCGAGCAGGTCGCGGCCACCGTGCCGATCCTGCGGCCCATCAAGCGGGCGCCGGTCCGCAGCAAGCTCGCCGAGCTGTCGGAGGCCAAGAGCCTGTACTGGCTGAAGCTCGCCGTGCGTCCGGCCCTGAACAACCAGAAGGTCCTCGAGGGCGCCTACAAGCTCAAGATCATCCAGGACGTGTACGCCCTCGACGACGACACGATGCGGCTGGTGGGGCGGAACGGCGAGGCCTGCGGCGACTGCCAGCGCTGCGAGGACTTCTGCCCCACGCACCTGAAGCGCGACGAGATCGGTGTGAAGACCGATGCCGAGGACTGCATCCAGTGCCTGTACTGCTGGTGGGTCTGCCCCGAAGACGCGCTCGAGGTGGAGGGGGCCATGAACCACCTGAGCCGTCAGGTGGACCGCTACAAGGCCGTCGTCGAGCAACTCTGATGTGGTGGTTGCCGGCCGCGCTGGCAGCGCTCCCCGTCGACGAAGGCCTCCGTCCGCCGCGGCACGCGCGGGCGGTGGTGGCCGCGCCCGACACCTTCTCGGACCTCGACGCGGCGAAGCGAGCGGTGCGGGTGTGGTGGGACCAGGCCGATCGGCCGGGAGTCGTCGAGGCCGAGCTGGCCGGGCGCTGGAAGGTCGTCGCACGCGGCGAGCCCGGGCTGACGACCCGTGCGCTTCCAAGCGGCACCCGTGTGCGCGTGCGCCTCGAGGGAGGGGTTCCCAGCGAGCCGATCGTGCCGTGGAGCGCTCTGGGCCCCGGCGACCTGGCCAGGCTGCAGGAGGGGCTTCCCGGCCCGGTCGTGGCGGACATCGCGCCCGTGCGCGGCGGCGCCTGGGCGGCCCTGCTCGAAGGGGGGCTGGCGCTCGTGGATCAGGACGATCTGGCGGTGGCCAGCCTCGGTCGCCTCGACGGCCTTCCGGCGGCCGGTGTCAACGTCGTGGCCGTGGAGGGCGACCGGCTCTGGGTGGGCACGGAGCGGGGCCTGGCCTTGCTCGTCGACGACGAGGTGCAACGGGTCTTCGACGCTGGTGACGGTCTCCCGGACGACTGGGTGCAGGCCTTGCGCCCCTCGGACGACGGACTGTGGGTGGGCACCTACCGAGGCCTGGGCCACCTCCGCGGGGACGCCGTCGAGCGCGTGCTCGAGCCCTGGTCGGTGTTCTGGATCGGCACCGGGGCCGATCAGCGCACCTGGGTGGCCTACGAAGGCCTGCGGGGCCTGCCCGAGGGCGAGCCGATCGAGGGGGTCGGGGACGACGTGAAGGTCTGGGATCTGGACCTGCGCCCCCCCCGCACCTACCTCGCCACCCAGGGTGAGGGGGTGTTGCGCCTCGAGGAGGGGGTGCTGTCCCCGTTCTGGCAGCGGGGCGATGGCCATGTCTTCGCCATGCACCGCGACGGCAGCACCCTGTGGGCGGCCAGCGACCAGGGGCTCGCGGCGCTGAGCGACACCGACGGCGAACAGGCGCTGTGGGGACGGGCCCACGGACTCCCCTCGGACCAGGTCTACGAGGTGGAACCCGGTCCCCCCGGCAAGCTCTGGGTCGGGACCTCCCGCGGCCTCGCCCTGGCGTGGCCGGACGAAGCGATCGTGGTCCCCTGGCCGCTGTCCCCCACCGCCAGCGTGGGCGGCGTGAAGGCGGTCCTCGGCGACGGTGGCTGGGCGCTGATCGGTGGCGACGAGGGACTGGCGGCCCTCGGGCGCCTGCCGCGCGGGTGGCGCGATGCCCTCGCCCTCCCGGGGCCCATCGTCTCCCTGGAAGAGAGCGGCGACACCCTCTGGGTCGTTGGCGAGGAGCATGTCTGGTCCGTGCGCAGGGGGCGTGTGCACCGGGTCGACCTCCCCGACACCGCCCAGGCAGCGACGCTCCACGGCGCGCTCCACGTCGGCACGAGAAATGGACTGCTTCGCTACGAGGCGCGCGCCGACCGCTTCGTCCCGGTGGCCGAGCTCGGCAGCGTCACGCAGCTGGCCTCGGACGGCAACGCGATCTGGGCGGCAGCCGGGCAGCGGGTGGTCCGGCTTTCGCCGGGGGGCGAGCAGCGGGACTACCTCCAGACCGGGGTGCCCACCGCCCTCGCGCCGCGGTCTGGGGGGCTCTGGGTGGGCACGGCACGTGGCGTGCAGCTGCTGGACCCGGAGAGCGGCGAGGTGGCCAGCATCGCGGGGACCGAGGCAGCCATCGCCGCGTTGGCCGGCACGCTCGCGGTCACCGACGCGGGCGACATCGTGCACGTGTCGGGAGGCGCAGCCCTGCTCGGAGCCGAGGCGGCGGAGGGCGTGGGCGCGGTCCAGGGGGCACGCGTCGACCGCGCTGGGCGCACCTGGGTGTTCGGGGCGGCCGGCGCCCTGGTCGTGCCTCGGAGCTCCCCGTAGCCGGCCGTCGTCAGTCCGAACCCGCCGCCTTCACCGACTCGATCAACTCGGAGATCGTGTAGGGCTTGGGCAGGAAGCCCGCGAGGCCGTTGCCCTCGAAGCGCCGTGTGGCCTCCAGCTCGCTGTAGCCGCTGGACAGCACGACCCGGACCTCGGGGTCGAGGGCTCGCAGCTCGGCGAACACCTCGGGGCCGCTGAGCCCGGGCATCGACATGTCCAAGACCACCACGTCGACGCTGTCTTCGTAGCGCCCGAGCGCCTCGGCGCCATCGGCCGCCGCCATGACGTCCGCACCCGCCGCACGCAGTGCCCGGCATGCAAAGTCCCGGACCACCTCGTGGTCGTCCACCACGAGCACCCGGCAGCCGCTGAGGTCACGGGGGGCCTCCCGCTGCAAGGGGAAGGTGCCCGCCTCGGCCTGCACACATGGCAGGAGCACCTTGATGGTCGTTCCTCGACCGGGTTCGGAGTACACCCGCACACCGCCCCCGTGACCGCGCACGATGCCGAGCGCAGCGGCGAGGCCGAGCCCGTGGCCACGCTCCTTCGTGGTGAAGAAGGGGTCGAACATCCGCCGCCGGGTGTCGGAGTCCATGCCGCAGCCGTTGTCGCTGACCTCCAGCACCACGTAGGTGCCCTGGCGCAGCTCCAGCGCCAGATCCAGCTGGTCGAGGTACGCGGCGTCGGCATCGACGACGGCGCTCGACACGGTGACGACGGCCGTGTCCACGCCTTCGGTGGCCTCCGCGGCGTTGGTGAGCAGGTTCAGCAGCAGCTGACGCATCTGGAGGGCATCGGCCTCGACCACGCCTTCGTCCGCAAGCTCCAGGCGCAGCGTGGCACGGCGCGCCACGGTGACCTCGAGCAGGGCCGCCATCTCCCGAACCAGCTCGGACAGCACCAGCCGCTCGACGACGTACCGACCCTGACCCGAATAGGCGAGCAACTGCCGGGTGAGCTCCGACGCCATGCGCGCGGACTTCTCGACCATCTGGACGGCACGGTTCGCCGGATGGGCAGCCTCGAGCTCGGCGAGGGCCAGCGAAGCGTTGCCCAGGATGCCCACGAGCAGGTTGTTGAAGTCGTGCGCAACACCGCCGGCGAGCACCCCCAGGCTCTCCAGCTTCTGCGCCTGCAGGAGACGCGCCTCCAGCTTCTCCGCCGCGAGGCGCTCCTGGCTCCGCGCCAGCTCCGCCGCCGCGTTCCGGCGCTCCGTGATGTCCTCGGAGATGCCGAGGAGGTAGAGCGGCTGGCCGTGTTCGCCGCGGATCGGCACCTTCTGGGTGTGCAGCCAGCGCTCGCCGTTGGCCGTGTGGATCGGTTCTTCGGGAATGTCGAGCACCGTGGTGCCGGCGAGCACCTCGCGATCCTTGTCGACAAAGAACTTCGCCTCCTCCTCGGGGAAGAAGTCGAAGTCGTTCTTGCCGATCAGGTCTTCGCGTTGGAAGCCGAGCAGGTCCTCACCGGCCCGGTTGAAGCGCACGAAGCGCAGCTCACCGGCTTCCTTGACGAAGATCATGTTCGGGACGTGGTCGAGCACGCGTTCCAGGAAGAGGCGCTCGGTGCGGAGCCGTTCGAGCTCCTCGATGAGTTCCTCGCGCGTGGGTTCTCGAGCCATCTGCCGTCCCACCACCAGTATAGGCCCTCAGAAGGGATGGTCCCCGAGCACGTACACCTGCGGCTGCCACGAGCGCGCTCCGTCCACGAGGCGCTCGCGGGCCACACCCGCGTCGGCACGCAGCACCAACAGACCGTTGAGCACGATGCGGAGTCCGGCCCCTCCCGTGACGTGGGGATCGACCACCGGCACCTCGTCCCACATCCACACCTGCCCGAGGTCCACAAAGGGACAGAGGAGCCAGCGTGTGTGCGTCTCGCGAAGGGTCCAGGTGAAGGTGCTCACCCGCGCCTCGGCCTGCGTCGCCGCGACCACGTCACCTGCAAGTCGGTGTTCCGCGAGCCCCCGCAACAACCAGCGACCGCCGACCACACCGCGCGAGAACCCCCCGAGCTCGGACATCCGCCAGAAGGGCGCCTCGGGTGCCGCGAGATCGGCGAGCACCCGTCCGGCGAGGACCGTGCGCTCGCCGAAGAGGGTCCAGGCGCTGAAGCTCGTGTACACCCCGAGCTCGTCGAGGTCCGAGCCGGTCCAGGGGCCCGCGGCGCGCACGGCCAGCTCCGCCAGGTGCCCGTCCCAGGGGTCGATCTCATCCTCGCGGGTGTCGTGGCGAAGGCCCGCCTTGACCACCACGAAACGCCCGCCGGTCACGCCCGCCGGCAGGTCGCGCTCGAGCAGGCTCCCGGGGTACACCGCCACCCCTTCACGGGTGACCTCCGCACCGCCTTCCACGCGCCAGGTGTCGCCGAGCTCCACACGCACCGTGAGGGCCGACTCGCGGCGATCCATCTCCCAGAACGTCGTGGTCTCGTCCCAGGACGGGTCCAAGCGGCTGTCGTTGCCGAGCCCGTACCAGGGCGCCTGGGACCAGCCCTTCCAACCGAGCTTGCCGCCCAGGCGCAGCCCGGTGCCGCCGACACCGGGCACATCGGCACGGAGGTAGGGGTGCTTGTACCCACCGGTGGTCGCGAACAGCTGCAGCGCCACCTTGTACCGAAACGGCAAGCCCTCGGGCGGGTCGCCCTTGACGTACTCTCCGTAGGCGCCCGCCCCCGCACCGAGGTTGGAGTCGTAGGCGATGAGGGGGGTGGCCAACCAGGCACGGGCAC
The DNA here is from genome assembly GCA_964604675.1 of uncultured Enterobacterales bacterium. Classification (GTDB taxonomy): domain Bacteria; phylum Myxococcota_A; class UBA796; order UBA796; family CAJQPC01; genus CAZSAT01. The sequence goes on along the minus strand of CAZSAT010000003.1, from coordinate 12,630 downwards.
CCTTCTCGCCGCGGGCGAGGTCCTCCGCGGCGGCCAGGGTGACGAGCAGGGCGAGCACGGCGGGAGCATACTGCGTCCATGGTGGCCGCTCGCTCGCTGTGGACCTGGAGCGTGATGGCCCTGTTCACGCTGGTCTGCCTCCTGGTCCTCGCACCGCTCATCGTGCTCAGCGCCGGACGGCTCCGCCCACCGCTCCTCCGGTGGCTCCAGCCGACGTGGGCGCAGTTGGCGGCCGCGTGCGCGGGCATCGACGTGCAGATCTCCGGGCGCGAGCACCTGGAGGGGGACCGCCCGCGGGTGCTCGTGATCAACCACAGCTCCACCCTCGATCTCGTCGCGGTGGGGGCGGTGGCGGCGCCACGACCGTGCCCGGTGATGAAGCGGGAGGTGCTCTGGATGCCCCCCATGAACCTGGTGTTCCTGCTGATCGGCACCATCTTCCTGCACCGCGGGAAGGCCAGCGCGATCGACGCGATGCGAGGCGCCGCCGAGCGGGTCCGGCAGGGCCGCCTCACCGTGCTGGTCAGCCCGGAGGGCACCCGCAGTCCGGACGGACGCGTCGCGCCATTCAAGAAGGGGCCCTTCCACCTGGCCGCCCAGGCCGACGCCGACATCGTGCCCGTGGTCGTGCACGGCGCCCACCGGCTCTGTCCCCGCGGCGACTGGCGCGTGCGGCCCGGCGTCCTGACGGTCGAGGTCCACGCACCGGTCCGACCCACCGGCGACGCCGGCGCCGACGCCCTCGCGCTGCACGCCGCCTACCAGCGGTGGCTGGAGGATGGACCGGCCCCGTCGACTGAGGGCGGATAGCGCCGCGCGGACAGCGGGATACGGACCCTTCGTCCAACGCTTGCCGCGGGTTCGTCCCGCCTGCCCAGGAGCCTGCCATGGCCACCCGTCTCGCACTCGAGAGCGCCCTCCACTGGGAGAAGACCAGCCCCGACACCCCCTGGCTGACCCAGCCCCTGGGCGGCGGTGAGGTCAAGACCTACACGTGGAAGGAGGCCATGCACGAAGCGCGCTGCATCGCCAGCTGGCTCCGCTCGCAGGATCTGCCGGAGAAGTCGCACATCGCGCTGATGTCGAAGAACACGGCGTGGTGGCTGATGGCTGACCTGGCGATCTGGATGGCTGGGCACGTGTCGATCCCGCTGTACCCGACCTTGGGGCCGGAGACGGTGCGCTACACGCTGGACCACAGCGAGTCGAAGTTGCTCTTTGTCGGCAAGCTCGACGTGTGGGCCGAGGCCAAGCCGGGCGTGCCGTCGGACATGAAGATGATCGGCATGCCACTCGCGCCCGCAGACGAGGACTACGCCTTCGACTGGGACACCCTGGTCAAGGAGAACGAGCCGCTGGCCGACGTGGCCACGTGGACCGCCGACGACGTCGCCACCCTCGTCTACACCTCGGGCACCACGGGCAACCCGAAGGGCGCGATGCTGTCGTTCGGCTCCATGGCCATCGCCGCGGAAGGCGTGGGCAAGGTGCTCGAGACCCGGCCGAGCGACCGCATGCTCTCCTACCTGCCGCTCTCCCACGTGTTCGAGCGGTGGGTGGTCGAGATGGGCAGCCTCTCCGCCGGCTTCCACGTCTACTTCGCGGAGAGCCTCGACACCTTCGCCACCGACCTGCAGCGCGCCCGTCCCACCCTCTTCGTGTCCGTGCCACGTCTCTGGCTGAAGTTCCAGCAGGGCGTGCACAAGAAGATGCAGCCGGAGAAGCTCGCCACGCTGCTGAAGATCCCGATCGTGCGCGGCATCATCAAGAAGAAGGTCCTCGGGGCGCTCGGACTCGACCAGGTGCGCTTCGCTGGCTCGGGCTCGGCGCCGATCCCCGCCGAGCTCATCGACTGGTACCGCGCCTTGGGCCTGGAGCTGCTCGAGGGCTACGGCATGACCGAGAACTTCTGCTACTCGCACGTCACCAAGCCCGGCCAGGTCCGGGTCGGCTACGTCGGCTCGACCTACCCCGGCGTCGAGTGCCGCATCAGCGACGACGGTGAGATCCAGATCAAGAGCCCGGCCAACATGCTCGGCTACTACAAGGAGGAGGAGAAGTCGAAGGAGGCCTTCACCGACGACGGCTGGCTCAAGACCGGCGACCGCGGCGAGATCGACGACACCGGTCGCCTGCGCATCACCGGGCGGGTCAAGGAGCTCTTCAAGACCTCGAAGGGCAAGTACGTGGCCCCAGCGCCGATCGAGAACCAGGTGCTGGTGCACCCCGAGATCGAAGCGGCCTGTGTGACCGGTTCCGGTCACCCTTCGGCCTTCGTGCTGGTCATGCCGAGCCCGGAGGGACGGGAGCGCCTCGCGAGCGGCGAGCGCGACGCACTCGTCGGCGAGCTGGAGTCCCTCCTCGGTGAGATCAACGGGCGCGTCGACCACCACGAGCGCCTCGCCTTCGTGGCCGTGGTGCCGGAGGACTGGACCATCGAGAACGGCTTCCTCACCCCGACCATGAAGCTGAAGCGCGCCATGATCGAAGACACCTACGGTCCCCAGATGGCCGGGTGGTTCGACGAGAAGCAGAAGGTGTTGTTCGCGTGACGGAAGCCCCCTTCGCCGTCGGCCCTGGCTTCGGCTTGGGCTGGAAGGCCGTGCACGCCGCCCTGGTGCCCATGTGGCTCGGTGGGCTCCTGATGAGCTGCACCGAGGGCGGAGGCGGTGGCGGAGGCGGTGGCGGCTCGGAGGACGAGCTCCCCGACATCGACTGGGAACAGCTCCTGAACGGCGCGGGGGACCTGGGCGCACTCGACGCGGGCGTGGCGGCCGCGGTCGTCCTGGGTCTGGCGGTGGTGCTGGCCCTGGTGCTCGCCGTGTTCGCGCTTCGCTGCTTCATCCACGGGGGCTTCCTGAAGCTCCACGAGGAGACGCTGCGCACCGGGCAGGGCAGCTCGAGCGCGCTGTTCGACGGTGGCGACCGCTTCCTCGACATGGCGGTGTTCAAGATCTTGAAGACCGTGTTCCTCGTCTCGACCTTCATCGTGAGCGCGGCGCCCGGCGGTGCCGTGTTGGCGATGGGCGTCTTGCAGGAAGACACCACGCTGATGGTGGCCGGAGGGATGGCGCTGGCGCTCTTGTGCATCCCGGCGTGCCTGTACGTGACCATGGGGCTCGCGCTCGGTGAGCACGCGGTGGTCTTCGACCAGCGATCGGGACGCCAGGCGGTCGACCGCAGCTGGGACCTCGCGCGCGGCCGTCGGATCGAGATCCTCGTCTACCTCCTGGTGGCCGGTCTCCTGCAGATCTTCGCCACCATCGTGGGCGTGGTGATGTTGTGCGTCGGGGTGCTCGTCACGGTGCCGCTGGCGTATTCCACGTGGTCGGTGGGCTTCAGCCGCGGCTACCTGCTGCTTACCCGCGACGAGACCGAGACGGACGCCTGGGCCATCGCCTAGAGCACGGTGAGCACGTCGTCCACGGGCCGCCTCAGCGAACGCGTCGTGGGCGCGCCGCCGAGGGTGATGCGGAGCAGCGTGGCCTCCACGCGCGGTGCGTCGACGGGGAACAAGCGACGGTAGTCCGCCACCAGCGGTGCGATCCGGGCCACGACGGGGCTGGTCGGACCCGCTCGTTCATGCCGCGCCACCAGGTAGGACAGGCCGGAGTACGGGTAGAACCACAGCCCGAGCGCGGTCGCGCGGAGCCACACACGCTGCAACACCCGACCCGCCGTGAGCCACGCCGAGCGCCCTCGGCCGGGCGCCCAGACCACCGCCACCGCGCTCGCCTGACGGAAGCTCTTGCGCGTGGGCTGTTCCAGCCCGGCACCGCCGCCTACAGCGGAGAGCGCCGCCATGGCCGGCCAGTGCGCCACGAGCCTCAGGCCCGCGCGCTCGAGGCCCGGCACCAGGGTGCTCACGTCGAGTCCGTCCCGACGGGCGAGGACCTCCTCGGGCGTCCAGCGGAAGCCGCCGAAGATCTCGTCGTGCATCGCGCGATCGGTGAAGGCGATGCGCGAGGTCGCTGCCAGGAGCTCGCCCGCAAGAGCGATCTCCGAGCGCTCGGTAAGGAGCGTGATGCCTCCTCCCGCACCGCATGCCTCGTGGTCCAGGGCGGCGAGCACACCGTCGCCGATGCGCTCGGGCACCGCCGACTCGCGCGAGGTGCAACGGCGCGGAAGCTGGGCCAACAGCGGGTCGGGGCTCAGACCCGGCTGCACGGAGAAGCGGATGCGCGCGACGACATCGCCCTTGCCGGGCGACACCGACGCCGACAAGCCCAACGCGGGCGCTGCCAGCACCACGTTCTCGACCGCCGCGCCCAGCCCGCAGATGGACCCGCCGTCCTCCACGTCGAGGGCGGGCAGCAACCGGGCGCTGTCGAGCGCCACGTCCAGGTGGCGGCCGTCCCAGAGGAAGCGCCACGGCTGGGCGTTGTGGGCCGAGGGCGCCAGGATGGCGCAGGCCACGAGCCTCCGGATCACGGAGGCGTCGACAGCTCGTACCGACGCTAGCGCCGGGAGCTGCCGAGGGCGGAGCGTCTCGTCGACCGCCGTCTGCTCCCACCAGGGGGCCACGTCGAGATCCTCGGGGGTGTCGAGTGCGCGTCCGACATCGACGCTGTAGCGCCCCGATCGCTCCAGATCGCCCCGCAACAGGCGGCGAACGGCGGTCGCGACCGTGCCGCCTCCGACCGCTACGTCGCTGGCCAGCTGCGGCCACGTCCGGACCCGCTCACGCATCTCGAGCAACGACGCAGCAGCACGGGGCGTGATCCGTTCACCGCCGAGGATGCGGGCGATCAGCGGCACCTCCTCCGCCTTGGAGAGGCCCGTCACCGCCCGGCTGTCCAGATCACCGACCAGGCCGTGGAAGCTCGGCCGATGGGGCTCGCGATCGAAGCGCTCCACGTCGAGGAGCCCGCGGTCGCTCGTCTCCATCAGCACCGGCAGCCGATGGGCACGGGCACGCTCCCGCACCAGGAACTTGACGGGCAGGCTGTCGCACTCCTCCACCACCACGTCGAGGGCGCCGCCCTCGAGCAGGAACGCGTCCAGGTTGTCCTCCGAGATGCCCGCCTCGAAGACCTTCACCTCGCGCCAAGGGTCCAGCTCGACCACCTGCCGTGCAGCCGAGACCGCCTTGTTCAGCCCCAGATCCCCACAGCCCACCGCCAGCCGGTTCAGGTTGGACAGCGAGAGCGTGTCGAGGTCCGCCAGGCGCAGCTCGCCCACCCCCTCCATCGCCAGGCAGATGGCCACCGCGCGCCCGACGGAGAGCCCGACCACGCCAACCCGAGCCCGGGCCAGCCGCTCTTGCTCGCTGTCGCTGATCTTGAAGCGGTTGCGCGACGCCAGGAGCCGACGGTGCAAGCCGGCCGGGAGCACGTGGACCAGCCTCCCCGACCACGGATAGAACACCCAGGCGCCCAGCTCGGCTGCGGGCGCCCCGCCGGTGATCGAGGCCACGGCGGCGGCCAGCGCCGGCGCGCTGAGCTCCTGGCTCGGGTGAGCGTCGCGAGCCAGCTCTTCGAGCTGGTGAGGCACCTCGTCGACCACCTCCCGGGCGTCGGGCAGGCGGCTCGCCAGCCGCTCGTCGAGACGATGGATCTCCACGCGCCAGCCTCGGTGACGGTCGGCTGCACGGCGCTCCAGCTCCTCCCGCAGGCTCATCGAGTCGCTCCCACCGGAAGGGTCGCTACGAGCTCGGCGCCCCGTTCCGGGTGGCCCAGGTGGAGCTCCCCCCCGACGACCGCAACCATCTCCCGGCAGAGAGCCAGGCCCAGTCCCGTGCCTTCGCCGGGATCCTTGGTCGTGAAGAAGGGTGCGAAGACCAGCTCCCGATCCTCCGGAGCGATGCCAGGCCCGTTGTCGCGCACGCGGATCTCCAGGATCTCATCGACCTGTCGAGCCGACAGCCAGACCTCGCCCGCTTTGGAGTCGACAGCGTCGAAGGCGTTGGACAACAGGTTCATCACGAGCTGATCGAGCAGCTCCGGGTCGCTCTCGAAGCTCTCGAGGCCTTCCAGGTCGAGGTGGAGAGCCACGTCGCCCATGCGGTGCCGCAACAAGGGCAGCAGGCCGGCCACCCGTTCTCCGAGGTCGACGTCGCGCAACTCTCCAGCGCCCTCCCTTCGCGCGAGCCGAAGGGTGGCCTCGACCACACTCTGGATCCGGTCACTGGCATCGCCTACCAGCCCGAGGAGTTGGCCGCGCGCCGCGTCGTCTCCGGGCGCGAGCCCGCGCAGGAGCCCGACCGAGTTGGCGATGACGTTCACCGGGTTGAGCACCTCGTGGGCGATGCCCGCGGACATCGCCGCCAGCGACGCCCGCTTCTCCGACTCGATCAACGCACGGGTGAGGCGACGCAAGCGAATCTGCGCATCGACCCGCGCGAGCAGCTCCGGCGGCGAGAAGGGCTTCACGACATAGTCCGATGCCCCGGCTGCAAAGCCATCGAGGGCGGCGTCGCCTCCACCGCGTGCCGAGACGAGGATCACAGGGACGGAGCGCGTGACCGGATCGGCCTTCAACACGCGGCAGAGTTCGTAGCCGCTCATGTTCGGCATCATCACGTCCGAGATCACCAGATCGGGTGGCTCGGCCCTGGCGAGCTCGAGCCCCTGTTGCCCGTCCCGCGCCACGGTCAGGACCCAGCGGCGTTCGAGCAGGCGCACCAGGAACGCGCGCATGTCGCGGTTGTCCTCCACCAGCAGGATGCGGTCGCGTTCCTCCGACACCGACGCGAGGGGCAGATCCACCTGCCGCTCGTCCAGCAGCTGCTCGTCGCTGTCGGAGAAGCTGAGGATCGGGATGGGGGCCAGGGCCACGCCGGGCGCTGCAGCCGGCAGCGACATCTCGAAGGTCGCGCCTCCGCCATCGGTCGGGCGCAGGGTGATGGTGCCGCCGTGGAGCTGCACGATCTCCCTGCACATCGCGAGCCCGATCCCGCTGCCTGGAACCTGACGCCCGTCCTCACCGACCGCGCGGTGGAAACGCTCGAAGACGTGGTCTGCGTGCTCCTCCAAGATGCCGGGCCCACTGTCGGCCACGGTGACCCGCACGCCGACGTCGTCCGCGGAGCCACCCACCAGGACCTCGTCACCCTCCTCGACGTACTTGATGGCGTTGCCGATCAGGTTCGAGAGCACGCGCCGGAGGAGCTCCACGTCCCCTTCCACGCTCATCGGCCGCGCCAGCTCGCCGGTGCTCAGCACCACCCCTTCCGACGCCGACAGCGGCGCGAAGCGCGCGACCTGCTCGTCGATCAGCTCGGCGAGATCGAAGGCTTCGATCCGCGCCTGCAGACGCCCGGCATCCAGGCGGCTGAAGTCCAGGAGCTCCTCGACCATGGTGCGCAGTGCCAGGGCATTCTTGCGCGCCGTGGTCAGCTCGGCGGCCACGGCCGGGTCCGAGGCCGCCGCGCTGGCCAGCACCTGTTCCAGCGGTCCGAGCACCAGAGTGAGCGGCGTCTTCAGCTCGTGGCTCACGTTGGTGAAGAAGCGCTCCTTGCTCTGGTTGGCCTGCTCGAGGGAATCGACGGTGGCTTCCAGCTGCTGGCGCGCCTCCTCGAGCTGGGCGGTGCGCTCCTGCACGCGGATCTCCAGGCTCGAGCGCAGCTCGTTCACCAGTCGGTAGGCCAGAGCGTTGTCGAACGCGACACCGAGTTGCCGGGCGACCGACTCCAGCAGGGGCCGATCGTCGTGCTCGGACTGCACGAACAACGCGCCCAGGACGCCATCGGCGCCCGCGAGCGGGACGACCCAGGCCTCGAAGTTCTCCAGGCGCAGGAGCGTGTCCACGAACCCGGGCCGATCGACGTGGCGCCGAACCGTGCGCACCACGTCGCCGAACACCTCCAGCGGCACCGAGCGCCGTGCGACGGGAACCAGCCGACCCTGCTCACCGTCGCGCAGGAGGACGGCCACACCCCGCCCGTCGAACTCCTTGCTGATGAGCGTCACGATCTCGCGTGCGAGCTCCCGAGGGTCGCGCTGCCGCGCAGCAGCCAGGGCGATGCGGTTGAGCACCACCAGGTCGCGCACCTTGGTGTCCAGCACACCCTTGGCTTCCTCGAGCGCCTCCACCTTCTCCAGCAAGAGGACGTTGGTCTCCTCGAGCTCCGCCGCGGCCTCCCCGAGGTTGCGCATGCGGATGCGGAACAGGGCCAGGAAGCGCTCCAGCGTGCCACGGGCCCAGAGCAGGGGCCCCGGCCAGCGATGGAAGGTGAGCTCGAAGACCGCCCGGAGCGCCTCCCGACGAACGACCCGCACCTCGGCTTCGGGTGCCCCGACGGCGACCGGCACGGCGGTGAGGATGCCGCGCACCGTCTCGACGAACGCGGGGGTGGGCGCGAATCCCCGCTGGAACTGGTACGTGCCCCGCATGCGGTCGGGCCCGAGCCGCTCGAAGGTGATGTCGACGAACGGGAACAAGAACCGCGGCACCATGCGTGGGATCTGCGCGTACACCTGGAAGGGCGACACCACTGCGCGGCCGACGATGCGCATGAAGCCGAAGCCCTGCGTGGACGCGAAGCTCCGACCGATGTCGAAGAACAGGTCATCGCGGTCCGGGAAGAGGGCTGCGACCCGCCCCTCGATGAGCAGGAAGGTTCCGTAGTCCATCCACCGGCTGCGGTCCCGGAGCTCGGCGGGGCTCAGCGGCAACCCGACCAAGAGCTGCTCGGAGTCCAGACCCTGCGACTCGAGGTAGTCGAAGAAGAAGGTCAGCGCGAGGCAGCTCACCTCTCGCGCGACCGGTCTCACGTGTCGTCGCTCGAGCCGCGGAGGGACCGCGGCGTGCTGATCTCGAAGAGGTGATCGAGGAAATCGGGCAGCAGACGCCCGGCGAACAAGGTGAGGTCGGCCAGGCCGAGGTCGATGAACGACGCCGAGATGTCGGGCCGGCTCACGCCATGCTCGTCGAAGAACACGAACCGCTCCCGCCCCCGCCCTGCGTACCACGTGCCCGCGGCGGACAGGAGCACATTGACCACCTTGCGTTGCGGCCGTCCGGCCACGCCGAACACACGCACCGTGTCCAGGAGCCCGAAGATGTGCAAGCCCGGCTCGCCGAGCTCCAAGACCGCCACCGCTTCGAGTCCACGACGACCGTAGGCCCCCAGCAACACCCGCTCGCGGGCCATTCCGACAGCGGCGAGTTCCTGGGTCAAGGGAGTCATGTCCAAGGCCGACGCCGTCATGTCCAGAGCATCGCAGTAGGCGGCCGGGCGCTCCCGGCGGACAGCGTCGGCGAGCAGGCGATGTTCACGAGGATCGAGCTCGCGCACCTCCACGGTCGCCCGGCCGCCCGACGTGAAGCGCCAGTCGCTCATCACCTGCACGGCCCGGAAACGCTGGAGGTGCCCCTCGCCTCCCTCGGCGCACCGCGCCGTGAACTCCGAGATGGCCACGCTCGAGAAGTGCGGCCTGACCTGGATGAAGCCGGCCACCCAACGCACGCGATCGAGGAACGCCGCGTCCTCGAAGGCCCGGTAGTGCACCTCGCGCAGCAGCTCGCCGCCGTGCCGGCCCCGGTCGAGGCCTCGACGCTTGGCCATGTGGCAGCCCAACCACGTGTGGCGGTAGATCTTGAAGGCCGACACGGTGGCGTCGACGCCGTCCTCGGACGGCCAGACGACGGTGCTTCCGACGCCGGGCGCACGCTCCAGGAGTCCCTGGGCATGGGCGAAGTTCCTGCGGAGCGCAGCGAAGTGCGCCGGCGTTCGTTCCGAGAGGTTGAAGTAGCCGGACTTCTCGAACAGCTCCCAGACGTCCATCGAGAAGAAGGAGCCGGAGCGCACCTCGGGGTGGGCGCGGCTCTGGACGAAGTCCAACCAGGAGGCCTGCGCGTCCTCCGACATGTGCAGGCGCAGCCCCACGCTCATCGCGTCGGATTCCTGCCGGAGCACGCGGACCTCGGCGGCGCCCACGAAGACCCGTCGGCCGTCGCAGAGCACCTCCAACCGCGGGAGCTCGAGGCCTGCGTAGAGCAGGTCTTCGGCGGGCACATGCTCGGCACGCAGCCCCGTGAGCGATGCGTCCAGGACCGGACGCACGACGCTTCGCCCCGGGAAGGCCGGGTGCTCGAAACGCACCATGGTGCCGTGCACACGCTCCGAACGACGGAAGCTGCGGAAGCGAGACCGCTCGATGCGCGCGGGCCTCGGGGTCGACAAGACACCGTCCCACCACGACCCGTTCAGCACTCGGAAGCGGGCCACGGAGCCGTAGCCTACCGCGGTGATGTGGTAGGGCGGCGGCCCTGGGTCCTCGGCGACCGGCCAGGCACACGCGAGCTCGGCGCCCGGTGTGAGCCGCAAGGCGGCCGTGTGGGTGACGCGGCCGTTGGACGCCACGATCTCGGCGGGCGCCTCCTGCTCGAACAGTGCTGCCAACAGTCGGTCGATCCGCCAGGGATTGGAGACGGTCTCGTCCAGCGCAGGCTCGGTGGCGGCGTCCGTCACCGCCCCACGACGCACCAGGCGCTCGACCAGGGGACCGAGCCAGGTGCGTCCACCCGGCTCGATGAAGTCCAGCCGCAGCAGGCCGCCGGCCCGGTCGCGCACACGCACGCGGAGCTCGACCTCGAAGTCTTCGTCCCGGAGCGTGAGCGCGAGCTCTTCGAGCGTGACCGGCCGCGCGTGCTTGACCCAGATCGACTCGATGCTGAGCCACGCGACCGCCACCGACGCGGCTCCGGCCAGCCCCGCAGACTCGACCCGCAGCCCGGCGCGCGGACCGAGTTCCCAGCCCCAGCGCGCGGTCACAGGGAGCCTCTTGCCGAACGTTCGAGCTCCAACACGACACCTTCGAAGTGGGCGGCGAGCACGAGCCTGCCGCCGCCAGTCGCCGCCAGTCGCCGACAGATTCCGAGGCCCTGCCCCACGCCGGGCCTCATCGACTCGTCCTGGTGTAGCAGCTCGAAGGCGACCTCGCACTCGGCCTGGGACAGCGGCAGGCCCGTGTCGAGGACCAGGATCCGCACGCGCTCCGCGTCCGTCTCGACCCGTAGCGTCACCTCGGCGGGATCCCCGCCGGCCGCGGCCAACACGCCATACTCCACCACGTGGCTGAGCACCTGGGCCAGGTCGAGCACCAACCCCCGAGCCGAGAGCCCATCCTCGAAGGACTCGATGGCGAGATCGACGCCGTGTTGCCGGCCGAGCGGCAGGCTGACGAGGCGCACGAGCTCCAACAGCTCCCGGATGTCGACCTCACCGAGGGCCTCCTCCGCCCCCTCCCCGGGAGCACGCAGACGCCGCACGGTCTGCAGCAGCCCGTTCATCGCCTCCACCACGCCTTCGAGCCGCGCGATCGAGCGCTTGAGACCGGAGCGCCGATCGGCCTGCAGGCCCGGTAGATCCTCCAACGAGGCCTGCAGGTTCCACGTGCTGGCGTTGACGAGCCCGGCGAGGTTGCCGATGTCGTGCAGCAAGCGCGCCTGGGCCGCAGCGATGGCGGCCGCACGCGCTCGTGCGCGCACCGTCTCTCGAAGCATGCTGGCCAGGCGGCGCTGGCGCGTGGCCCGGGACGCCTCGTCCAGGGTGCGGACCATCGCATCCGGCGACCAGGGCTTGGAGACGAACGCGGACACACCGCCCTCGTTGAGCGCCTTGCTGGCCGTGCGCTTGTCGGCGTACGCGGTCACGAGCACCCGCTCGAGGTCGGGCTGCACGCGCCGCGCCACAGCGCACAGCTCCACCCCCGTCATGTAGGGCATGCGCTGGTCGGTGAGCAGCACGTCGAAGCTCCTCTGCTCGAGCAGCGCGGCGGCCTCCCGAGGATCGGCGACCAGGGTCACGTCGTAGCGATCGCGGAAGTGGAGCTCGAAGACGACCTGGTTGGCCTGCTCGTCGTCCACGTAGAGCACGCTGGGGTGCCGCACTCAGGCCACCCTCGCCGCGACCATGCGCAGCGCGAAGGTGGTGCCGAGTCCCGGGCGGGTGTTGGCGATGGTCAGACCGCCACCATTCTGGATCGCCAGCTCGCGGCAGATCGCGAGGCCCAGCCCGGTGCCTCCCGAGTCGGCCCGGGTGGTGAAGTAGGGCTCGAAGGCGCGCGCGGCGACGTCCTCGGCCATGCCCGGCCCGTCGTCCTCCACGTGGAGCACGACGAAGGTGTGATCGCTCGATGCGCGCAGCCGAAGGCGTCCCCCCACCCCCGATGCCTCCATCGCCTGCAGCGCGTTGCCCATGAGGTTCCAGACCACGCGCCCCAGGTCGGTCGTCATGCCCATCACCTCGAGGCCGCTGCCTTCTTCGAGGGAGATCGCGCCGACAGCGCTCGACGGAAGCATGGCCCGAGCGGCCGCCACGAGCGCCCCGATGGTTGCGCACTCCGGCTCCGCGGGTCCCGCGTCGCCACGCAAGCTGGCCAGCAGCTCCGTGAAGCGCGCCGAGACCCGGTGGAGGTCCAGCACGTCGTTGGCGAAGGGTTCCAGGGCCGGCCCGAGGTCGCCCAGTGCAGCGACCTGAGCCTCCAGGGCGGCCGCGACCTGCACGACCTCCGGCCCGATGTCCTCGAGCTGGCTGAGCACACCGCTGCGCAGCGCGGCGGTCGCCTCGGTGCGCTCGCGCAGCACGATCTCGGAGGTCAACCGCACGACCAGCCGCTCCTGACGGACGCGGTTGCACTCGCGCACCAGCATCGGACCGAGGTCGTCCGGTACCCAAGGCTTCGG
>CAZSAT010000002.1:38091-147642 GCA_964604675.1 uncultured Enterobacterales bacterium | reverse complement strand
CCCACAGCGACGTTGATCTACCCAGACTTGGGGAGCCATGATGGATGCGGGCTAGGGCAACGAAACCTATGGCTACATGTGCCTGGAACGCCCGTGTGCGGCACCGTGTGATTGGGTCTACGCAGACGACTTCTGGGGAACCGTCGGCACCGAGTGGAACGGCTGGATGTCTCGCCGCTTTCAAGAGCTCCGGGACGAGCTCGCCGAGCTCGCTGGGCACGACCAGGACATGGATCCCCATGAGCTCGAGGTGGACGTTCGTATGCAATGCGAATGTCCCGGGGGCGGCAACGTGACGTCCATCGGACCTGGCGGGGTCACCGTCCAGCCCGGATTCTGCGAGTACAAGAACCTCGGCAAGGAGATCACCTTCATCCGCCTGACCACCCTCGGCGGCGACGACGACCCGTGCGAGTCGGCCGACCCGCCCGACGAGTGCGAGGACGTGCTCATCGGCGAAGAGCTCTGCGGCGACACGCCCTTCAACCCCTGCACCGAAGAGCTCCTGGACGACGGCCAGACCATCGACGACACCACGGACGCGTTCGAGGAGCTCGCGTGCGACGACGACGACCCCAACTGCGATGACGAGACGGAGGAGTCCGTGACGGTCGGGGAGCCCGACTGCACGGGCACGGACTGCGAAGAAACCGACGAAGGCGAGCCCTGCGGCGAAGGCACCTCCGACGTCGACTGCGACGGCACCCCGGACGAGGACGGGGGTGACGACGAGGAGGAGGAGAGCTGACCCAGGGTGAGGCGCAGGCGCTACGGCGCCTGCGCACCCAGGCTCTCCGCGGGCCTGCTCCCCACGCGCGCCAGCACGGCCGGTCGACCGAGCGGGGCTGGCAGCACCTGCCAGCCGCCCTCGACCACCTCGCCGCTCCACGCCAGAGCCCAGGCTCCGGGCGGCACCCACCCCCGCACGGTGCTCACGCCTGGATCCAGCACCGGACAGACCACGACGTCCCTGCCCAGCGCGAACTGTCGGTCGAGCTCCCAGGCCACCTCTTCGTGCCCCCAGTGCAGCCACATCGCGCGCACCACCGGCCAGCCCTTCGACGCCGCCTCCGCCACCAGCTCCGCGCGGTACGGCGCCAGCGCCGCGTACCAGCGACAACACCGGGCAAAGTGCGCGAGCGTCTGCTCGTCGCCGTCGACCTGGTGGTTCCGCCCGGGCTGGTTGCCCTCGTGGGTGCGCAGCACGGCGGTGAACGCGCAGAGCTCCGCCCAGCGCATCAAGAGCTCCTTGCCCCGCGAGAAGCCAATGCCCGGCACGTGCCAGGGCCACCATGGAAGCTCGGTCACCGTGTAGCCACCGACGTCCCCGTGGTTGAGCGCCATGCCCGACACGCCGCTGCTCAACAAGCCGATCAACAGGGAGTGCAGCCCATCCTCGCGGCGCCAGGAGGTCAGCTGATCGCCTGCCCAGAAGAGCGTGGCCCAGCGCGGACTGCCGGTGAAGCCGCCCCGCACGAAGAAGAGCAGCTCGTCGCCCTGCTCGTCCACCACCTCGCGGTTCAGCTTCGCCCACGCCTCCGGGAAGCGGTTGTGCCAGGCCTCGCCGTCGCCTCCAGCCAGCACCGCGTCGAAGGGCAGGGACTCCCCGAAGTCCGCCATCCAGCCGCTCGCGCCGACCCCGAGGACCTCGGTGCGCAAGACGTCCTGGAACCACGCGACCGCCTCCGGGGACGACACGTCCAGGGTGGCGGCCGCGAACGAGGTGTTCATCACCTCGAGCACCTGCCCGTGCTCGTCCCGCACGAGGTGACCCGCCTCGCGGGCCTCCCGGTAGAGGTTCCGCCCTCCCCGGTCCGCGTCGACCAGCATGGGGTTCACGTAGGTCAACACCCGGACGCCCGCTTCGCGCAGCTCCGCGACGAGCGCCTCCCAGTCGGGGTAGTGCGACCGATCCAGCTGCCAGTTCCACCAGAGCTGGGAGCCGATGGAGGTCTTGCGCTTGCCCACCCAGTCCTGCAGCCAGAACGCCGACACCGGCGCGTTCGCCGCCTTCAGCCGCTCCCACATCGAGCGCACCGCGGCCGTCCCGCCCTGCATCCCGATGATGGCGCCATCACCGACCCACGACGGCAGCGGCCGCATGCGGCCCGTGACCTCCGACAGCCCGGTGATGAGCTCCAAGGGCTCGCCGGAGACCACCCGCCCGGAGACGGAGCCCGACCACACCTCGACCACCAGACCGTCCCGCAGGTCGAACACGCAGTAGCCCCATCCCTCCAACACGAGCCCGCGCCCCTTCGACGAGAGGAGCACCGCCATCGGCGCGTTGGAGGTGTACGCGGTGCCCCCGGCCCCCGCGACCTTGTCCATCACCCAGGTCAACGGCTGGACCCCCCGCCCGATCCCCGGCTCCTGCGACAGGATCGGCACCCGATGCCCGGTCACGTCCAGGTGCGTGAACTGCTCCCCGAGCCCGAAGAAGCGCTCACCGGGCGCGGCCTCGAAGCGCAGGCGCAGCCGGTTGCCCGCCCCGGACACGGTGAAGTCCGCGCCGTGCCAGGCCACCTCCGCTCCCCGCACCCAGGGCTCCTCGCTCTCCGACACGCGGAAGAAGCCACGGGACTCCGACACCTCCGCGCGCCTGCGCGTCCAGGAGGCCTCGACGATCGTCCAGGGGTGGCTCATTGCGTTCTGATAACACTTGTTCGAAAAAAGAGGCCAGCCCCACCGGACACGGGCTAAGACCGCCGCGCACCAAGGAGCTCCCCCATGCTCGCACCTGAACGGAGCGCGCGGCGCCTCGGCCAGAGCGCCCTCGAGGTCTTTCCCATCGCCTACGGCTGCTGGCGCTTCGCCGGCACCGACGTCGCCACGGCCCGCGCCAAGGTGGACGCTGCGATGGAGCTGGGCATCGATCTCTTCGACCACGCCGACATCTACGGCGACGGCCAGGCGGAGGCCCTGTTCGGACGCATGCTCGCGGAGGCTCCCCACCTGCGCGACCGGATGACGATCGCGACCAAGGGCGGGATCGTGCCCGGCGTGCCGTACGACTCGAGCCCCGAACACCTGCGCACCACCTGCGAGGCCAGCCTCCGCCGCCTGCAGATCGACACCATCGACCTCTACCAGATCCACCGGCCGGACTTCCTCGGTCATCCGGAGCGGATCGCCGAGACCCTCGGCAAGCTCCGCGAGGCCGGCAAGATCCGTGAGGTCGGCGTGTCCAACCACACACCGAGCCAGGTCCGCGCGCTGCAGGCCTGGTTGCCCTTCCCACTCGCCACCCAGCAGCCCGAGCTCAGCTGTTGGCGCCACGAGCCCCTGCGGGACGGCACCCTCGACCAGTGCCTCGAGCTGCGCATCACGCCGCTGGCGTGGAGCCCGATGGCCGGCGGCCGCCTGGGCCTGGCGCCGGACGCCGCCGAGGATCCCCGCCTGCGCGAGCTGCTCGGCCTGCTCGACCGGATCGCGTCCGAACAGGGCGCCACCCGCGGCAGCGTGGCGATCGCCTGGACCATGCTCCACCCGAGCGGCGTCATCCCGATCCTGGGCACCCAGCGGATCGAGCGCATCCGGGAGGGCGTGGCTGCGCTCGACGTCCGCCTGAGCCGCACCCAGTGGAACGCGATCCTCATCGCTGCCCAGGGGGAGCCGCTCCCATGACGCGCCCCGAGATCAGCTGGTTCTGCCCGCTCTGCGACGACGACTACCGCTACCTGGGCGTGCCGGAGCCCGCGCTGCGCTCGTCCTTCGCCCACTGCCGCGACATCCTGCTCCGCGCCGAGCGCGCAGGCTTCGACAACATCCTGCTGCCGAGCGGCTTCCAGCTCGGGATCGACAGCTTCACCTTCGCCGGCGGGGTGGCCGCCGCCACCGAGCGCATGCGCTTGCTGGTCGCCGTGCGCTGCGGCGAGATGCACCCGCCCCAGCTCGCGCGTCAGCTCGCGACCCTCGACCAGATGCTCGGCGGCCGCCTGACGATCAACATCATCGGATCCGACCTCGCGGGCTCACCGGTCGACGGGGCCTTCCGCTGGCAGCGATGCCGCGAGGTGATGCAGATCCTCCGCACCCTGCTCGACGGGCAGGACCTGGACCACCAGGGTGAGGCGTACCAGCTCGAACTCGCCGCCCCCAACGCTCGCACGGTCTCCGGTCGCTGCCCGCCCTTCTACATCGGCGGGTTCTCGCCGGCGGCGCGGGACTGCTCCGCCGCCGAGGCCGACGTCTTCCTGATGTGGCCCGACACCCTGCCCAAGGTGCAGGCCATCCTCGACGACATGCGCCAACGCGCGGCCGGCTACCAGCGCACCCTGCGCTTCGGCTACCGCGTGCACGTCATCGTGCGGGAGACCGAGGGCGCCGCTCGCGACGCCGCCCGGGACCTGATGTCCAAGCTCGACGCCACGACGGGCACGGCCATCCGCAACAAGTCCCTCGACGCGAAGAGCGCTGGGGTCCTGGCCCAGGCCGAGCTCCGCCACGCATCGGACAACGACGGCTACGTGGAGGACAACCTCTGGACCGGCATCGGCCGTGCGCGGTCGGGGTGCGGGGCGGCCATCGTCGGCGACCCCGACCAGGTCGTGGCCAAGCTGCGGGCCTACATGGACCTCGGCATCGATGCCTTCATCCTCTCGGGGTACCCCCACGCCGACGCCTGCGAGCTGGTCGGCCGTTACGTGCTGCCGCGTCTCGAGCACGGCCCGCTGGCCGTCTGATCCTGGACGCGCTCGCCATGAAGCCCCTCGCCGCCACCCACATCGACGTTCGAGGACTGGCGCTGAAGCTGGCCGCGGGCGGGGTCACGGCCTTCGGCACGGCCGCCGCGCTCGCCTACTTCCTCAACGAGCCGCTCACCTCGTTGTCGCAAGAGCTCGTCGCGAGCTTCGGTGTGTTGGGGCTCGGGGCGGCCACCCTGGTCATCGACTCCGTGCCCACGCCGCTCTCCGCCGTCCCGCTGATGCTCCTGGCGGTGAAGGGCGGCATCCCCATGCTCCAGGTGGCCGCCGCCACGATCGCCGCCAGCATCCTGGCCGGCTGGGTGGGCTTCGGCCTCGGCCGCCTCATCGGTATGCCCCGCACCCTGCAGGTGCTCATGGACCAGCGCTTCCCGGGCAAGCTCGACCTGCTGCGCGAACACGGCGTGTGGGGGGTGGCCGCCATCGCCTTGCTGCCGCTGCCCTTCGCCCTCGGCACCTGGAGCGCCGGAGCCCTGGGGGTGCGCACCCGAGGCGTGCTCCTCGCCACTCTGCTCCGCGCGCCCAAGATGGGCTTCTACCTCGTGTTGATCGAGAGCGGGCTGAGCTTCGGCTCCTGACGGTCGATGCTGTCCCTCCTGCTGCAGGCCGCCCTCGCGGCCGACACCGTCCGCACGGGCTGCGACCCGGCCGGCCTCCCGCTCGTCAACTTCACCAGCGACAAGGGTGTGGGCTACGGCGCGTACGTCGCGGGCACCTGCTACGGCCCGGACGGCGCCGGCGAGCTGCCCTTCCGAGCCCAGCTCGCCGTGCAGTACTACGCCACCACGGCGGGCTACGCGTACCACAAGGTCCTCTTCGACCTCCCGGGGGTGGCGGGCAGCCGCTTCCGCGTCGACGGCATGCTCGGCTACGAGGACTGGGACGACGCCTTCTACTTCGGGCTGGGCAACAACACCCCGCGCCTGCCCGAGGCCGACACCCCCGACGGCTACTACACGGTCGGACAGGACAGCCTGTGGGCGACCCTCGGCCTGCGTGCGCCGGTCGGACCCGTCGAGCTCTTCGCTCGCTACCTGCTCCGTGCGGCGGACATCACGGTGTACGACGGCACGCTGCTCGCGTCGCAGCGCCCTCTGGGCGTGGCCGGCGGGCGCCTGTCGCAGCTCCAGCTGGGCGTGCTGCACGACACCCGGGACACCGAGCCCAACACCCGGACCGGGCACTTCTCCGAGGCCTCGGTGCGAGGGGCGCACCCGGCTCTGGGCTCCGACTACGCGACCTGGGGGGCGAACCTGACCGACCGCCGGTGGATCGAGCGCGGGCGCTGGGTCCTGGCCGCTCGAAACGGGCTCGACGTGCAGGGTGGCGAGACGCCCTTCTTCCACCAACACGTGATGGGCGGGACCCAGGTGCTCGAGCTCGGCGGCGCCCAGCAGCTCCGCGGCCAGTTCGTCGGACGCTACCGGGGGAACGTGTCCTACTACGGCACCTTCGAGGCCCGACGCTCCACCGCCACCTTCACGCTGGGAGCGGCGGACTTCGAGTGGATGGTGGTCCCTTTCGCCGACGTGGTGCGCGTCTGGACCTGGGACGAGGTCGACGCACGCCTCGGCCTGCACCCGTCCGCAGGCCTGGGCCAACGGCTCGTCTACAACGACGCCTTCATCGTGCGCTTCGACGCGGCGGTGGCCGTGGAGGAGACCACGGCCGGTCCCGAGCCGCACCTCGGCCTGTACGCCTTCGTGGGGCATCCGTTCTGAGCAGGTTCAGCTCGGGCCCCGCGCCAGCCGCCAGCGCCGCCCGTCGAGGTCGATGACCACCAGCGCGGGTGGCAGACGGTCGATCCCAGCGAGCAGGGCCCCCTCTCCAGGTGCGAGCGCCGCCCAAGCGCCCTCGGCCTCGACCGTGCCGCCCGCGGGGCCCTCCTGCTGCAAGACCAACAGCCCGGCCGGGCTCGGTGTCACCAACAACCGCCAGGGTCCCTCGGCGTACGTCGCGGCCACCAGACCCTCCCCGTCGTCCGCGGCCAGGCGCTCCGCCTCGGCCAGCGGCTCGGTCTCGTCGACGTACCACCCCTCCTCGTACTCGTCGGAGGCCAGCTCCCGAGCAGCTCGCCGCACCCGGCCGAGACGGACCAGCTCGCCCAGCAGGCCACCTTCGGCCTCGAGGCCCTCGTACAGCTCGCGGCTCATGCGGTCTCCAGGTCGGCCACCTCGGACAAGACGCCCAGGATGCTCTCCAACACCATCAAGGGGCTCCCGGTCGAGCTGTTACCGCCGGTGACCGCCTCCACGCGCGCCACGAAGTCGTTCGTGATGCGCTTGACGGCGCGGGTGACCGCCACCCGGTGGGCGAAGCGCGGGTCCGTGGCGATCAGCTCGTCGTAGCTGGCCCCCCGCGCGAGGGCGGCCAGCAACCCGCGGTCCTCCTCGCCCAGCGCCGCCCAACCGTCCAGCACCGCCTCTCGAAGGCTGAGCGTCAGCGCCACGTCCCCCGGATCGTGCGCCGTGGGCCCGAGCTCGTCGGGCTCGGCCACCCGATGGAGCGGCCCCAGGAGCCGGGCGAGCTGCGCCTGGCTCGCCGGACCACCGTGCCGCAGGGCGAAGGGCACCTGGTCTGCGAGCGTGGCCAGACCCCTTCGACGCAGCTCGGCCTCCACCACCTCCGGCGGTCGAACGAGCGCGGGTCCACCCACCCTCCAGCGAGGTGGCGAGCCGCGGCCGCCGGGCGACGCGGTGGCCACCTCCTTCAACACGTCACCGATGGCCTTGTATAGCTCCGCACGGGCCCGGAGCACCGGGTCGCGCACCAGGTTCTTCGCGTAGTCGTCGCGCAGGATCTCCCGCGCGATGGACAGCTTCGCGTAGAAGCTGTGGTACCGGATGGCGCGGCCCTCGAAGGCCTCGGCAACGTAGGCCGCGAAGGGGCGCCGCCCGGAGAACGGGAAGCGGCCCTTCTCGACCTTCGCGCACACCGTGAAGGCGCGGTGACTCAGATCCGCCACCGAGTCGTCGTCCTTCCGACCGAGCACGAAGTACGCATCCGGGTACGAGCGCGCCATGTGGCCCACGTGTTGCGTGAACACCTCCAGGAGCGACGCGCCCGTGGACGTTCGCGCCTCGAAGTCCGCTACCAGTTGGGGCCACGCGTCCACGCAGCCAGCCTACAGGCTGTAGCCGATCCCCGCTTCCACCGACACGATGGGGGCGCCCACCAGCGCTGCCCGACCCAGCCCATGGACCGCCCACGAGCCCGCCACCTCGTGCCGCACGCGGACCTGCGCGGCACCCCCGAGGTGCACCGCACGGTACGCGCCGGGGCAGTCCAGGCGAGCTTCTTCGTAGCCACCGGCGAGGCCCCACCCGAAGGAGGCGCTGGGCAAGCCGAGCTCCATCATCACGTCGAAGGGCACCTGCATCGTGCCGACGCTGCGCGCGAACCCACCGCCGACCACCAGGGTGCTCGCAGCGGTCACCGGTACCCGCGCCTGCAGGCGGCCGAGGCCCGCGGTTCCGTCCATCGCGCCCAGGCCCGCCAGCGCGACCAGCTCCACCCTGGGTCGGCCCAAGCGCCAGAGGTCGCCGAGATCCGCGCGCTTGGACTCCCAGCGCTCGGGCTCGGTCGGTGGCGCGTCGGCGTAGCCCGTGGCCACCTCGCCGCCCTCCACGTGGACCACCTCGCCCGCCGAGCGCACCCATACCGCGCCTTCTTCCACGCCCACGCGCACCGCGTCGGGCGTGCCGCCCACCCAGAAGCGGGTGCCCTCGACGGTGGCCTCGACGTCCAGGTAGCGCACCTGGAACGGACCGCGGAGCTGCAGGTAGAGCTCGCCGAGCGACTGCAGGGCCGAGCGCTCGCCGAGCTCGATCCGGCTCCCCTCGGCCACGTGCAGGTGCTCGCCATCGTCCAGGGCGATGAGCACACGCGCCATCGCCGTGCGCACCTCCTCGCCGTCGGCCAGCTCGAGGCCCTGGGTCAGCGAAACCTCGGCGCCCTCCCGGAGCACCACGGCTTCGCCGGACGCCGCGACCTCGGCCCAGCGCCCCCGGGCGTCGAGCACCTCGATGGCGGTCACGGTGGGCGCCGCGAGGGCCAGCTGCCAGACCAGGGCGATCATCGACCCACCCACCAGCCGACGACGCCGGCCACCACCAAGGAACCCAAGCCCGCCACCCAGCCGCCCGACGCCAGCGCCGCGACCACCGCGAGGGCACCGGCGGGCACCAGCAGTGCGGTCCTGGAGGGACGGAGGAGCGTCGTGCCGAGGGCCACGAGACCGGCCGCCAGGGCATCCCACCCAGCCCCGACCGGACGCGGGGCGGCTTCGTGCAGCAGGGTCTCCACGAGGGCGGCCTGGAGCTCCGCGCCGTACCGAGCGCCGGCCGGCGTGCTGTGCAGGTCGTCGGTGCCGCCGACCACGCCCACGACCACCACGCGGCCCGCTACGTCCCAGCTCTCGGGCGCGTCGTAGTCCTGCACGACCGGCGCCTCCACCGGCGCCAACCGGACCTGCTCGCCAGCGACCGCATTGCGCGCACCTCCGGTGATCAGCTCGTCGCCATCGAGGCGGGGTTCGGCGTGGAGGTGAGCGGCTGCGGCGAGGGGCGCCGCGTGCCACCACCGCTGGCCGGCCGCGTCCCGACGCAGCACCGGCGCCGCCACCACCGAGCCGAACCACGCCTCGCGACGGAAGCCCACCACCGCGAGGGAGGCCGCCTGTCGCACGGCTGGGCTGCCGGGCTCGATCGGTACGCCCTCGGCCATGCGCACCGGCACCATCACGGGCACGCCCGCGAGGGCCGCCCGCGTCATGGCCTCCGCGATCCCGTGATCGTGCTCCGTCTCCGCGGTGAGCGCCAGGTCCAGCACGATGGCGGTGGCGCCAGCGTGCACGAGGGCATCGATGCGTTCGGCGTGCACGGCGCGGAGGGACCGCCGCTCCACGTCGGGCCCGATCCCCAACACCGCGGTGCTGTCGGGGGTGAGGGTGCCCGCGGTGGCCGCCAGCAACCGATGCTGGAGCGGCAGATCCAGCGATGCCAACACGCCGAGGCCCGCAACGAGCACGGGAACGGCCAGTGCCGCCCACCGCAGGCGGCGACGCGGCGGTGCCAGGTCCAACGCGGACAACACCTCGGCGAGCTGCGGCGACCGCTCGGGGTCCCAGACGTCCAGCTCGCCGGCCGCCCGGCGCTTCGCGGGCAGGCCCGCCACCGACGTGATCCGCCCGTCGAGCTCGACACCGCCGGTGAACGCCACCTGCTCGGGCACCTGCCGGCGACGGGACGCTGCGACCGCGGCCACCGCGACCGCCAGGCCCAACGAGGTGCCGTGCAGCCGAGGGCCCGCGCCCACCGACCAGCGCGCATCCCACGCGGCGGCCGCCGGCCCGAGGGCCGCCGCGATGGCCAGCTGAGCCGCCACCTGGGCGTCTCGAGCCACGTCGCCCACCGCTTCGATCTGCCCGGATCCAGCGCGCAGCTCCACCACCAGGTCGACCACGTGGCCGGCGCCAGCCTGGTCCACCACCAGGGCCTTGGTCCGCGCGGCGTGCGACGCCTCGACGCGCAGCGCCGGACCCGTGGCCGAGTCGCGTCCAGCGGGGGTGGCGGCACCTGGTGACCCTGGCCAGCGCGCGAGGACCTCACCCGCATCGGCCGGGCGGTCGACGCGGTCCAGGGCGAGGCAGGCCTGCACCAGCGTCACGAGCTCGGGCGGTCCCGGTGGAGGCTCGAGCCCCGCGGCCAGGGTCGCGAACGGGTCTTCGGCGGGCAGCGCGGGCCGCCCGGCGAGCGCCCGGTACATGAGCAGGCCGAGCGCGAACACGTCGGCACGCGCGTCGACGTCGCGCGCCGAGCGCAGCTGCTCCGGGGCCATCCACCGAGGCGTGCCGAGCGCGAGCCCCGCCCGGGTGACCCGCGCGTCGCCGTCGTCCAGGCAGCGGGCGATGCCGAAGTCCAGCACCCGCGCCTGCTCCCCCTCGACCAGCACGTTGGCCGGCGTCAGGTCCCGGTGCACCACCCCGCGCTCGTGAGCGTGGGCCAGCCCTTCCGCCACCTGGCGGAGCAGCGCGAGGGCCCGCTGGGGGTCGAGGTCGTGCGACCACAGCGCTTCCAGGGAACGCCCCGCGACGAAGTCCATCAACAGCGCCGGGCGCCCGTCGACCTCGAGCACGTCGCGCACCGCGACCACCGCGGGGTGCTTCAAGCTCGCCTGCAGGCGGCCCTCCCGGGCCAGCCGGTCCCGGAGGGTCGGGTGATCCACCGCGAGCACCTTCAGAGCCGCCACGGTGCCCAGGTCCACGTGCCGCACCCGCCAGACCCGTGCCGTGCCGCCTTCACCCAGGAGCGTCTCCACGCGCCAGCGCTCCACGACCTCGCCGATGCCCGGCGCCACGTCGGCTTCCGCGAGGGGCATCACAGGCCCGTGCCGGACAGGAGGTAGGCCGCGCCGTTGCCCGCGAGCGAGCCGGAGTGGCCCGGTGCGCCGATGAACACCTCGCCGTGTCCATCGCCGTCGACGTCGGGCACGTGGGCCACCGAGAAGCCCGACGCCTCGGCGCTGCTGCCCGTGTAGGCGGCCCGCGCGCGGGTGACGCTCCCGGTGCCCGAGAGCGGACCCAGGTCCAGGAAGGTCTGCCCGGCACCGTCGTCGTCGTTCCACACGCCCAGCAGCACGTCGGCGCGACCATCGCCGTCGACGTCGCCGGCGAGGTCGGCGGAGAGCCCGAGGGCCCACGCAGCCTCGCCCTCCCAGCTGGCCGCGGCGCTGCCAGGAGTCGTGGCGGCCGTGACCGGACCCGCGAACAGGTAGGCGGCGCCGCGAGGCTCGACACCGACCGCCGAGTCGCCCCCCACGCCGAAGGCGCCGACCAGCACGTCGACGTAGCCGTCGGCGTCGTGGTCGCCGAGGCTGAGCGCCGAGCCGAGCCCGTCCTCGGTCGCGGCCCCCTCCACCCGCCAGTCGGCGTCTGCGGTGGTGAGCGCGCCCACCTGCTCGCCGAGCACCGCGAACACCTCGCCAGCCACCGACTTCGACGTGCCGCCCAGAGGGTTGCGCCAGCCCGGTGCGCTCGCGATCAGATCGGTGAGGCCATCGCCATCGAGGTCGCCCAGCGCGACCTGCCCGCCGAAGGACCCGTTGGTCGTGCTCGCCTTGACGGACAGCTCCGCGTCGGCGGTCGAGAGCTCGCCGGTGCCCGTGATCACCACCACGTCGCCGAGGTCGCTGCTGGCCCCTGGGCCGCTCACGACCAGCCGACCGCTGCCGTCTGCGTAGCGTCCACCGGCCGTGCCCAGGCCGTAGTAGCTGCCGGTGTTCGCGCCCTGGATCCGGGCCGCGGCAAGCTCCTGCACGCCGACGGTGCCGGAGGTGGAGAGCGGTCCGAGCAACAGGAAAGCCTCGCCAGCGTCTTCGTTCGGACCACCCACCGGCGACTGCACGTAGTGGTCGCCGGGTGCGCCCACGAGCAGGTCGTCCCACCCGTCGCCGTCGTGGTCGCCCAGGAGCGCGATGGACGCGCCGAGGTTGGCGTAGGCGTCCGCGTGTTCGATGCGCGAGCCGACCTCCCGAGACAGCACGCGCGCGCCCGACGCGCTCCCACCGACCACGAACAACGCGCCTTCGTAGGCACTCCCCGCGCCGACCTCGGCCACCACCAGATCCGGCAGGCCGTCGCCCCCCTGGTCGCCCGCCGAGGCCACCTGGATGCCCGCGCCGGCGCTCGGCTGGTTGCCCGTGAGCTGCAGCACGGCCGTCGACAGCGCCACGTCGCCGCTGGGACCGCAGTCGTTCGAGGTGCCGTCGCAGTCGTTGTCCACCCCGTCGTCGCAGATCTCGGTCGCGTCGGGGTTCACCCCTGGGTCGTCGTCATCGCAGTCGGCATCGGCCGGGAAGCCGTCGTCGTCGGCGTCGACAGGGCCGGTGTCGCGGCCGGAATCCTGCCCGCTGTCGCCGCTGGTGTCGGACCCGGTCTCCGCAGCGGAGTCCGATGCGCTGTCGCCGGTCTCGACCGGGCTGGCGGTCTCGGTGGACACGGCAGAGTCCTGCCCCGTGTCGCAAGGGACGTCGGTCAAGACGATGGTGCAGCCGAGGAGCGTGAGCATCGGAGCCGTTCAAGGGAGCGAGGAGCGGCTCATTACACCGCATGCGCCCGCGGGCACGCCTCAGGGCACCTCACACCACGCCGGGAGGCTGTCCGGCAGGCCCGACGCCCACGGCGCATCTGCCGACGCCGGGTGTGCGTCGAAGAAGGCCCAGGCCATGTCCTTCGCCTCGTCCGGCGGGTTGTGGCCGTCGGTGTGCATGCACTCGACGACGAAGTGACCGTCGTCGCGCAAGGACTGGCTCATGGCGAGCGTGGCCTCGTGGAAGTCGTAGCCCCCGTAGGTGTCGGTCGGGCCACCCCACACCAGCATCATGGGCATCGCCCAGGACGGCGCGGAGTAGTACGCACCGCTCACACCACCCGAGAACGGCACCGTGCTGGCGAGCACGTCGGCGCGGTGCATCGACAGGAACGAGGTGAAGAGGCCCCCCGCGCTCATGCCCGTGGCGTGCACCCGCTCGGTGTCGACCGCGTACTGCTCCCAGAGGCAGCTCAACAGGGTGTCGAAGAGCGCGATGTCGATGCTCTTCTCCGGGGTGGTCACCACGTCCCACTCGACGCTCGGAATGCCGGTGGAGGTGGGCGCGACGACGATGGCACCATCGTCGGTCATATCCTCCAGGCCCATCCAGCTCAGGGTCTGGCTCGGGGTGCCGTTGAGCCAGTGCCAAGCGAACACCACCGGGGCGCCCTCCGGCTCGGCCGGCAGACGCAGGTGCACGGTGCGCTCGAGATCGCCGACCGCGAGGGTGTTCTTGCCCTCCTCGAAGGCCGGGCAGCCGAGGGACTCGGCCTCGCCGTAGGGGTTGACCGCGTCGGCGGTGTCGGCCGCCGCGCCGGCGGTGTCGGACAGACCGGGTGACCCGGCGCAGGCGAGCAAGGCGAAGACCATGAAGGCTCCTTGAGCCCCTCCTATGCCATGCATCGTTTCTGGCTACAATGTCCGCATTCACGCCAGAGAACGACCGAAAACGATGCAGCACTTCCGCAGCTACGAGGCCTTGTTGGCCGTGTTCGACACCGGCAGCGTGGCCGCAGCGAGCCGCGCCCTGTCGTGTCCTCGCCCGACCGTCACCCGTCGGCTGGCGCAGCTCGAGAACGGGCTGGGGGTTCGACTGCTCCACCGGAGTGCCAAGGGGCTGACCCCCACACGAGAGGGCCGCGCTCTCGCGGAACGGATGCGCCCCATCCTGCACGAGATCCAAGCGCTCGAGGCCGCCGTCCAGCGCACCGACGACCGTCCGCGAGGGCTGCTCCGCGTGAGCATGTCCCCCCTCGTCACGCGCTACCTCCGGCCGGTGCTGCTGGCGTACCGTGCCGCCTGTCCGGAGGTGGTGCTCGAGGTGCAGTCCACCAACCGCACCGTGGACCTCCGTGCGGAGCAGGTCGACGTGGCGCTGCGCGGCGGCGTGCTGCGGGACCCCGACCTGGTCGCGCGCCTGCTCGTGCGGTCGCGCGCGGTGGCGGTGGCCGCACCCTCCCTGCTCGACCCCGGACCGAGGTCGCTGGACGCGCTCGCCGACTACCCCTGCCTGCTCGGGCAGGCGGACGAGCACGGGGTGGGGAGCTGGCCGCTCTTGAACGGCGACACGGTGCGCGTGCGCGGCAGCCTGGTGACCAACGACCGGGCGCTGTTGGGCGCGTCGGCGCGAGAGGGCCAGGGCATCGCGCTGATGAGCACGCTCACCGTGGAGCGGGAGCTGCTCGCGGGGGCGCTGGTCCCGGTGCTGCCCCGGATCATCGGGCGCACCATCGGGCTCTACGTGGTGTACGCGGAGCGGCGCCTGCTCGCGCCCAGGGTGCGCCTGTTCGTCGATCACGTGGTGCAGGCCTTCGCCGGGCAGCGGGACCGGGGGTTGGAGCTGTTGGAGCGCGCCTGACAGTCAGGCGGGCGCCGTGCTCGGCGGGTCGACCCAGAAACGGCCCCCAGGCAGAGGTCGCGCCTGGTCGGCGAGGTAGCCGTTCGGGGTGCAGGGGTTCGGGCTGAGGAAGACCGTGTCTCCGTCTCTCAGCGCTCCCGACGCAATCAGCAGCGTCACCTCGTCTCCGTTTCCGTCGACCCCGCTCGCCCGAACCTCTCCTCCGTCGGCGTGCGGACCCTTGACGAGTACGCCGCGAGCGATGAGGCCACTTTCGGTCCAGGCCTCCAGGAGGGTGCGGAGCTCACGCAGGTAGATCCGCGCGAGCTCTTCGTTGCCGCCGCCATGGGTGGTCGAGTTTCGAGCTTCTCTCTTGCGCCGATACTGTTCACGCTGCAGCGGTGGGAGGATTCGCTCAATCTGCGTGGGTTCGTCGCTCGGTAGGCGTTCCGAGCTGAACGGGCGCCGGTCCCAGTGCTCGAGCGCTTCCAACACACAGCCCAGCTGGCTCAAGGTGAGGCGCTCCAAGACCCTGTCCCGATCCCTCTCGGGCTTGGGCCACTTGGTGCCGTCGCCCTGACGCTCTGCAGCGAGCCTGAAGAGGCCAGGCAAGTGATCGGTGGGCATGCCTTGGAGCAGGTAGAACACTGTCCAGCGCACGAGCCGCTCAACCTCGGGCAACACCTGTTTCGCGGGCTCATAGGCCTTGACCTCCGCTTGGAGAGCGTCTTGAAGGATGGCGCGCGCCAGGGCGGCCGGCCTGGCCTGGGGACGAGGTGGCGGTCCAAGTCGCAGCTCGAGCCAACGTTCGATGACCGACGCGGTCCCCTCGCTTGGATCGAAGGCCAGTCCAAGGTGTTCAGCGATGTCGAACACCCCGGCTCCCAGCTTGGAGGTGAGCCACTCCAGCCGCTCGGTCCGGTTGCGCCGGCTTCGGATCTGGTTCGCTACCCCGATTCGCTCGGGGTCGAGCCACCGCCCCACCCACGGGGCCGCGTCCTCGATGTCCTCGACCAGTGCCGTGATGCTCATGGCGCCTGCCCGATTCGGATGAGTTCGAGGGCCTGCTCCAGCGGAGTGCCCACGGTCACCGGTTCCAGCGCTCGGTGGGCTACCTCGGAGAGGGGGCCGGCTCCCAGGGCCGAGGCGACGCTGCGGCCAAGGCCATCAACGTAGGAGTCACCAACGGTGTGCATGGACCAGCGGGCTGCTCGTTCCAGGGCGTCCGCGATGTCGACAACCTCTGCCGCGGTTCCGAGCGCGGCGGCCGCAAGCCGATGCATGCCCGTTCGCACGAACAGATCAGCCAGTCCGAGCGCCAGATCCTCGAGGTGCGCGTTGCGGCCCGGATAGGGTCCCGCATGCCGCTCCAGGACCTGGGCCCAGTACAAGCCTTGGATGGCACTCGGTTTGCTGCCTGAGGTCGAGATTGCGCCGAGGGCGCGCAGGTAGCCCAGCGCGGCCGCTTCCGGCGGCGCCAGGCAGCGGTCGGGAGGCAAGCTGTTGGCGCATGCGGCCGCGACCACCTGCCTTCGCACCGGGGTCTCCAGCCCCCAACTCCCAGCGTCGTCATCGATCAGGGCGCTCACGACGGGGGGGCAATGGTCCTGCGGCGCGTGGAGAGGTGCGACCCCCGAAAGACGCCTCAGCAGCCCGGGAATGCCGCCGGACCACGCGGTCAGCCAGTCGGACTTGCTGGCCATCGCGCTCTCGCTCTGCAGGTCCGCGCAGTACACAGTCAAGGCGAGTGCTCGGGCCTCGTCGGAAGGCATCGGGAGCAGCTGAACCACCGTCGGGTTGCCCAGCAGCGCTCGCTCGAGGGCGGCCAGCCGGCCTGTAGGCACCACCAACGGGTTGCGTGCGAAGACAACCCGCAGTCCCGCCTGGACCGCATCGACGAGCGCCTGGAGCTCGGTTGCACCAAGCATCGGCAGCAAGAGGTCGGTGTCGTCGACCAGCCAGAGGCCGGACTCCGCGGCGTCGTTCAGGGCGAGTTGAACCTGTTCGGCGACGCGGCGGTGTGTGATGTCGTCGGACGCGAGGTGCAGGCCCGCAGGATCGGCCGCCCCATCCTCCAACCAGTCGGCTGGTCGTGAGTGCACGCAGCCCTCGGCGCCTCGTTCGTCGGCCACGCGGGCGAGCAGGTGGGACTTGCCATGGAGGCGGGGACCCATCACCAGGACGGAGTTTCCAGATTCGAGCGCGTCCGAGACCGTCACAGGTCATCTTCGTAGCAGGCCGCCTTGAATCGGCGGTCGTCGGTGTTGTCGTTCCAATCGTCTGGCGGGCTCACGCCTGCCGCTGCGTAGCTGGCATTCGCTAGCGCGACGTCTCTGGCACGATGGGCGCAAACACCTGCCCAGATGTACATGTCGTACCTTCCACCGTAGCGCCTTGTGGGCTCTTGGGCCGCCTGCGTGAAGGCGCGCGCAGCGGCCTGGAAGTAGGCCCTGTTGTGGGTCTCGAATCCGGCGAGAGCCCACGCACGACCCGCCACGAGCCACTCCCCTGCCTCTTCGAGCAGGGGTGCGGCCAAGGGGTACTCTTCCAGGCCAATGAGCAGGTGTCCTCGTGCGCCAGCGTCCGGCATGCTGTCCAGCGACTGGAGGAGGGCCTGCTGTTGCACACCTGTCAGATGATGCTGTGCGATCACGGCGGCCACGCTGTGGAAGCCGGCCGACAAGTACGCATGCAGCGCCGCTTCGGGTTCGTCCGCTTCGAGCAACCAGTGGCCAGCCCTTCGGAAGGCACCCGCCGCCTCGGCGAGCTGGCCGAGCTGTAGGTACGACTCGGGAAAGCTCTCCCAATCGTCGTCCGGTACCGCTCGAATGACCTCGATGAGGGGGGGCTCGGGTGGCTGAGCCAACAAGCTCCGAGTGCGTCGAACAAGGTGCCGACGAGAGCCACCTGACGAAGGCTGCCGCAACATCTCCTCGAATTCTGCAACGTCGTCCGGATGAAATCCGACGTGGTCCTCCTCGAAGTCGATTTCTGAATCGTCGTCGCACTCTGAGTCTAGGACGTCTTCCTCGTCGACCTCGGTATCGTCGAGATCGGTTTCGGTGACCTCCAACGCTTCCTGATCGTCGACACGACCAAGGAGATCGACGACCTCAGGCTCGGGTTCGCACCAGACCACGTTCCAGTACAGGTCCTCGATGGATGTGCCCGTGGCTTTCGATAGCCAGGCAGCGACCAGATGCACGGTTGGCTCGGGAATCTCCCATGGTTCGGCCTGCTTCGTCAGATGGACGACCACGTCGAAGAGGTTCTGGTGATCCCCTGCGCGCAGGTAGGCTTCGCCGGCTCGCCTCAGGTCCCCCATGGACTTGTGGCACTTCGCAGCGGCCGACCAGTCACCGATCGCCTCGAAATGCGTTGCGGCGCGGTCGTCGGCCCCCGCCCGCTGGAATGCCTTTGCTGCCCGCTCCAGACGCTTGGCCCGTTGTGCTGGTTTCGTGACGTTGGCAGCGATCTCCCACGCCTCCGCCGCTTCGGGCCATGCATCGGCACGCTCGAGGCAGTCCGCCTGGTCGCGGTACCGGCCGAGTTGGCGCCAGATGCGCGCTGCTTCCCGGTGCTGCTTTCCTTTCTGAAGGGCCGTGGCGGCCGCACCTAGGTGCCGACGTCGGACCTTCTGGTTGGTGGCTTCCGCGGCCAGGCCGCGTGCCTTCGCCGCTTCGGCTCGGAGCGTCGCACCAAACGCTGTCCACTGTTGTTCGGCCATGTCCCAACGGCCCGAGGCCTCCAGGGTTCGGATCTGACCCGGGACGTTGCGCGCACTTGCGAAACAACGCATGGCCTCAGACACGTCGCCCGCGTCGAGCGCCTGCTCGCCGGCACGATTCCACGCTCGCTCCGCTTCCACGGTGGCACCCGCCTGGTCGAAGGCCTCTGCCGCGCGTGCGTGGTCGCCGTGGTTGATCCAGGCCTCGGCGGCTTCCTGCCACTTTGCCTGGGATTCCAGGACCTCGGCAATGAGGTGGTGTTGGGCTGCCAACGCCCAGCACCGGACGGCATCTTCGGGCCTCCTGTTGGCGGCGTAGAGTTGGCCGAGGCGGGTGTAGTACCGGCCGCGGACCGGTTCCCCACCGTCGCCATCCAGCTCGACGGCAGGGCTTGGCCAGAGGCCGGCCGCCACCCACGCATCTCTTGCGCTTCGAAACCAAGTTGCGGCGGATGTGGTCGGTTCGTGGGGTGGCCTCGAGCCCGGGCCTGCGCGCTCGGCTCGATGGCTTCGCTCAGCGGCCTGCTCACACATCTCCGCTGCTTCCGAATGGAGCCCTGCTGTGGCGAACGACTGGGCCGCCTCGACAGGCATTCGGGCACGACGGAAGGCATCGCCAGCATGCTCCGGCATGCCGGCCAGGGCGTAGGCTCTGCCCGCATCGGCCCACCTCGGAATGTCGGCGTAGACGTCGGCCGCATCCTCGTAGCGTTCGGCCTCCTCCCAGGCGCGCGCCGCTTCGCGAAGCCTGCCAGCCAACCTCCACGTCTTTGCGGCGCCGCCCGGGTCACCAGCGCGCTGGTACAAGGCAGCCGCGTCGCGAAGCAGCTCCAACTGGCGGGGCTCGTCGTCCCCAGCCTTTGTCGCTGCGCGTCGCAGGGCCTTCCCTGCGTCCGCGAGTCGTTCGCCACGCTCCCAGCACTCGGCGGCCGCCTCCCAGTCCTTCTGGTCCTCGGCCTTTCTTGCCGCGCGGCGCCACCCAGTGGGGCCGCTGACCGTCTGTTCCTGGATGACTTCGTCGAGCCGCTCGCGCGGGACTCGGTCGATGCGACGCGTGAGGAGGGGCTGGTCCCACAAGCCCGTGTGGGCCGTGTCGACGTCGATCAAGATCAGCTGCACACGCGTGCGCATGACCGACGTGAAGATCTCGCTGTACTGGCCGCCGCGCGTGGCGGGGGTGCCCGTCTGGTCTCGCAGCAGCCGGCGCCCGTAGTGGCCTTCGAAGCCGACGAGCACCACGATGTCGAACTCGAGGCCCTTCACGGTGCCCGGCACGTACGCTCGACGAAAGCGGATGCGTCCGGTGAGGCTCGAGGGAATGCTGGTCGGCGCCGCCGAGCTCGGTGGATGGACGACGCCAAGGGACCCGATGGCATTGGCCATCGATGCTAGGAGGGGCTCCACCTCCGCCGGCGGTAGCCTCAGGCGGATGGGCCGTCCGCCCAGCACGCGGGGCTGGCGGCCCCATTTGGGCACCTGGATGCCAAGGTCCACCGCTCGAAGTTCCAGCACCGCCTGGCCGAGTCGGTAGACGCCGCGCGGGTTTCGGTGACAGTCCTCCAGACACCGGACGGGCGCAGAGATCCCCTTGCCGAAGGCGCTGTGGAGCGCGTTGCCAATCCGCTTCCAGTCGAAGCCGCTGGGGTACACGACCTGGTGGACGTCGCCGACGAAGGTGAGCCCTTCTGGCCGCTCGGCAATGGCCGACAACAACGCGAGCTGGATGTGGGTGTAGTCCTGCGCCTCGTCGACCAGCACGTGGTCCCAGCGCTCCAGCTTCTGTCGTTGGTGGAAGAGGATGCGTGCGGCGTCCATGTCGTCAACGTGCTTGCCGAGCGCTGCCTGGTACGCGCGGGCGACCGTATGGAACTGCTTGCGAAGAGCGGGTGTGGCGTTTCGGTCGGCGCCGGCCTCGAGTGCTTCGTAGTCGCGGAGGCGCAGCATGGGCGACCGCGGATTCGCCTGAGGGCTGCCCTTGAGCACGGCGCGGATCTCCTCGACGAGTTCGTCGAGATCGAACGCGGTGGAGAGCCCTTGTTCCCTCCGGTACTGTCGTAGGCTTTGCCGCAGCCCAGCCTGGGCCCATTCAAAGGGTGGCTCGTCCAGCGGTTCGAGCAGGCGTTCACAGAGCTCGCGCCACGCCACGACCTCCAGTTGTGCCGGGAGCCGATCGGCCCTGAACATCACCAGGAGCTGGCCCGCGATGTAGTCGCGGAGCTCGGCGGTATAAGCCACGACCAGCACGCGGTTCTGACCGGTGGGCGTTGCGTGTTCCGGCTGCTCGACTGTGCGGCGGTGGGCGAGTTTGGCGAGGAGGGTGGTCTTCCCGCTGCCCGCGATGCCCTGGACCAGCAGCGGGCGTGGGGCGTGCATCAGCCGATCCTGCTCATCAACTTCCCGCCACTCCGAGGCCCCCCTACGCACCGAGCTGGGCACCACTTGCCAGCCCGCGGGGAGCTTGTCGTAGCGTGCATGTTCGCGCTGTAGCGCTGCCCGTTTCCTGTAGTCGCTGGCGTGGGCTTCGAGCTGCCGGAGCGAGTCGCCCCGCCTGAGCTGGAGCCCGGGGTGTGCCGGGAGGCCCTCCAGTTCCAGGTGCTCGAGCAGGTCTCCCGGTTCCTGTTGCAGCGCGGCTCGAGCAAGCCGCGCGAGCTGTCGGTGGTCGGTCTGCTTGCGCGGAACCAGCGCCAGGACCTGGACTTCGTTGGTGCTTCGCGGGCCGGTGCCGAACCGCACCAATAGGTCGGCAGAGTTGTCGAGGGGCACGATGTGAAGCCGGCGACGCAGGCCCTTGAAGCGGAACGACGTGAAACGCAGGCTTTCGCCGCGCTCCAGCGCCTCGAGGGCACGCTTCAGCCGCTTGGCCGGGGCCTTGCCGCGGGCCGCAAACTCGCGCAGGTCGTCATGCGTGGCCGCGGGGGCGACGATCCGAGACATGGGCATGGGAGCTCCCCACGGGAGTGTAGCAAGGGGGCAGTGCATGCCTTCCGAGGTGTGGAAGCGGTTCGACCTGACAGTCTGGTGCCCGCGTCGCGGCGCCTCCAGCGATCTGCTCGAACGGGCTGCAAAGGGCCATCGAGTCCTGTCTCGGTGATCAAGAGCGGCCCTCGACCCTAGCCGCTCTACAGCGCGTCGAGCGTCTGCACGCTCTCCACCCGCTCCGACCACGTGTGCCGCCCGAGCTCCGCCACCACGTCGTCGGGGATCGGCACGCGCAAGAGCAGGTTCTGCTGCTCCGCCTGGCTGTCGAGCATCCCCTGCAGGTCGTCCTGGTAGTAGAAGTTGGGGAAGAGCAGGGCCCCGCCCGCGAGCGAGCGCCCCTCGTGCGCCAGGCTGCCCTCGGGGCTGTTGTGGCCCACGTTGGTCACGTAGATCGACAGGTGCCCGTCCCGCTCGTCCACCAGCTCGAGGATGCGGGTCTGCATCGGAAAGTCCATCGTGGAGGCGCACATCAGCTGCCAGTAGCCGTGCTCGGCCGACGCGTCCTCGTAGAGCGAGCGCGTGTTGGCATGCCCGTGGCCGGTGACGTGCAGCACCACGTTGTCGCTGCCCGCCAAGAGCGCCGAGAGCGCTGCCTCGTCCACCTCGGAGTCGCCGGACAGGTCCTTCGCCCGGTGGTGGCTCATCACGATGACGAGCTCGGAGGCCGCGTCGGCCGCCTCCAGCTCCGCCTCCAGCCACGCGCCCTGCCGGGCGTCGATCCAGCCCTCGGAACCCTCCGCGGGCCCCTTCGTGCCGTCCACCGTCTGCAGGGACACGAGCCGGACCGGCGCGCCCTCGATGGGGTGCGCGCTGAACCAGCCCTCGTCGGCCGCGATGCGGTCCGGGTCGAGGCCGTGCCCTGCGGGCTCGCCGTCGGCGTCATGGATCGCCTGGAGCAGCTCCGCCACGGTGAGCGGCAGCCGCGCGTCGTCGGCCGGCGTGCTCCCCTCGGTGACGACCGAGGCCGTGGGGTCCGAGCCGTCGCGGAAGCCGTTCACGAAGATGTCGGACTCGTAGACCTCACCCGCCACCGCGCCTTCCCGCAGGTCCTCGTCGATCACGCCGAAGCCGCCGTTGTAGAGGCCGTCGTGGTTGCCGAGCACCGCGTACCAGGGCGTGGCGAGCCCGTCGGACAGGAAGGGATCGTTGTAGTCGTTGCCCGGGCCCTCGATGGGGTCGTCGTCGTCGCCGCTGTCGGGGTCGATGACCCCACCGTTGAGCGCCGAGAGGAACCACTCCAGCTCGTTCTGCTGGCTGCCGTCGGTCATGTCGCCGGCGATCAGCGCGAAGTCGAAGGGGCGCCCGCTCGCGTCGCTCAAGGCCTGCGCCGTGCGCACGCTCGCCTCGAAGGTGTGCGCCATCAGGTGGCCCTGCGGCCGGAAGAGCTGCTCGAAGGCCTCGAAGCGGATCGGCGACTCCTCGTCGATGATCTGCGGGTCGGCCGCCTGCCAGACGTAGGCCACGCTGGCCCGGTCGTCGTCGGGCTCGTAGCCCGGAGCGAGATCGTCCAGCACCGTCCAGCTCGTGCCCGGGCCCAGCTCGACCCCGAGCCCATGCTCGGCGTAGCGATCGATCTCACCGACCAGCAGCGTGTCGGCGGCGATGGCTTCCTTGGTGGCGTCTGGAGGGTCCAGCGCCTTCCAGGTGGCCTGGAGCGTGGTGTAGAGGCCCTCGACCAGGGGGTAGGTGGCCGGCTCGTGGCCGGTCGCCGTGCCGGTGTCGGCAGCGGGGGTCTTGCAGGCGAGGACGAACGCGAACACGGTCAGTCCAGGGGTGGGATGAGCGCCTTGCTGCCCTTGTAGAGCTCGCCGTTGATGAAGCCGGGCGCGATGCGAGACATCCAGTGCAGCTGGTTGGCCTGCCCCGGGCGGATCTCGGTGGCACCCGAGCGGAAGCCCTTCCAGGTCGCCTTCACGAGCTGCTCGGTGGTCATCAGCTTGAAGGCGCCGTCCTCGGGGAGGTCGGCGGTCAGGTCGGTCTTCACCGCCGGCGGCATCAGCTCGATGACCTCGACGCCCGCCGGCGCGAGCTGGAAGCGCAGCGAGGTGCTGTAGCTGTGCAGAGCGGCCTTGGTGGCGCAGTAGATCGGTGCGCAGGTGAGCGGCACGAACGCGAGCCCGCTCGAGACGTTGATGATCGTGCCCTGGTTCTTCACGAGCACGTCCATCAGGGCCGAGGTGGTGCGCAGGGTGCCCGCCACGTTGATGTCGAGCTCACGGGTGAGACCGTCGAGATCGTCGATCTTCCCGGCGAGGTTCTTGTACAGGAAGATCCCGGCATTGTTCATCAGCACGTTGAGCGCCGGGAAGTCGG
The DNA here is from genome assembly GCA_964604675.1 of uncultured Enterobacterales bacterium. Classification (GTDB taxonomy): domain Bacteria; phylum Myxococcota_A; class UBA796; order UBA796; family CAJQPC01; genus CAZSAT01. The sequence continues at coordinate 123,990 of CAZSAT010000002.1, read as the reverse complement.
CCCGGATGCGCTCGGCCAGGGCCTTGATCTGTGCGGTGTCCGCCACGTCGGACTGGAGGGTGTGCAGCTCGGGCACCGCCTCCTTGGCTTCGTCCAGCTTCTCCTGGCGACGGCCGGTGACGATGACCGTGTTGCCGCCGGCCACGAACTCCTTCGCGAAGGCCAGGCCGATCCCGGCGCTGCCGCCGGTGATGAGGATGGTGTTGCCCGAGAGGTTCATCGCTGCTCCTTGCCGGCCGGTGGGCCGGCTTCCGCTGGTTCTTGCTGGGGCGCCTCGCCCTTGTCGGCGGGCTGGTCGTCCTGCTCGGACATCTCGCCGTTCTCCGAAGCCTCGTCCTCCTCGGAGGACTCGTCCTTGCCCGAGGGCGCGTCGTCGTCGTCCTTCTTGTCGTCGCGGGTCTTGGCCGGCTTCCCGCGCGGCTTGCCGCCCGACTTGTCCTTGACCTTGCCCTCGATCTCCAGGCTCTTGTCGCGGGCCTCCTCCGCCTTCCGGCGGACGAACGAGGCGCTGGGATCGACGATCATGGCGTCGCGGTAGGCACCGTAGGCCGCCTCCCAAGCCTCTTCGGCGGCGTGCTCGTCGCCCAGGGCTTCCAGGGTGACAGCAAGGTCCGCCCCCAGCTCCTCCACGCGATCGTTGTGGTGGTCGTAGATCCGGCCCTGCTTCAAGGCTTCGACCTGCGCGTCGAGGTCGTCCGGAGATCCTGCCGCCCGATCCGCGTAGCACCCGGCCACGGCGTTCCGTACCCCGTCGATGCGGTCCTCGTGCCACTTCAGGTTGCGGTACACGTGCCAGCGCGCTTGCCGCCAGGCCGCCCACGCCTCCTCGCAGTCGTCGGTGGTGGCGAGCTCGAGCGCGCGGTCGTGGTCGGCCTGCGCTTCCTTCGTGGCCCGCGTGCGGGTGGTGATCTGGTAGGCATCGTCGAACCAGACCTCGCCCTCCATGTAGCGCACCGTTGCTTCCGGGTCGTGGTCCTCGGGCAGGATGACCTCACCGGTCTTGCCGTGCAGGAAGACGAAGCCCAGGTCGTAGGTGCCCTCGGGCAGGTCCGCGTCCAGCTCGAAGTCGTAGCGGTTGCGCACGTGCTCGTGCGACTTCCAGTCCTCGACCTCGTACCAGTTGTAGCCAGGCGGCAGCGAGGTCACCTGGCGGTGGCCCTGGCCGTCGTCGAGCACGACGAGGGCGCGCACGTCGCGCCGCTTGAACGCGGTGCGGGTCCAGAACTCCAGGTAGGCCTTGCCCGCCACGGGCACGATGGGCGCGGGAGCGTCCCAGCCCTCGAGGAACCACCCATCGTCGTAGTCGACGTCGCGGCCCGGGGGACCGGCGTAGCGCTTCTCGACGAAGATGTCCTTGCGGATGTGGTTGCCGACGTGCAGCGAGCGGCCGCCGTTGGGGTAGCCGGGCACCTCGATGTAGTTCTGCTTCCACTCCACGTGGGTGTTGATCTTCGACTTCGACGCCCAGCCGGCGTGGACGTGCGCGAAGGTCGGCACGAACTCCTGGAAGATGTACTGCTTGATGAACTTCTTCTGGTAGAGGTGCCGGCTCATCTTCACGTCGATCAGGCCCGCGATGTCGGCGATGGCCCAGTCGGTGAACCACATGTGCGCGCCCATGTCGACGTCGAGCAGGCGCACGAAGTCCAGGTGCAGCCGGTTCTTGACCCAGGTCATGTAGGTGACCCGACGACGGATGTCGCGAACGGTGGTCTCGGGTTCCGGCGCGGCGTGGAGGCTCTGCCAGATGTTGGGCACCAGGATGGCGACGGCGATGCCGCCCACGTAGAGCCCGCCCAGCCGGCGACCGCGGACGCGCCGCTCGCCGAAGGGCAGCGCTTCCGTGAGCGCCCCGAGGCCCAGCCCGAGCAGGATGAAGGCGGGCATGGCGACCATGTTGAACCAGCGCCACTGCTTCATCCAGTCGCCGCCGGAGTACACGATGAAGAACATCGTGGCCGCGCCGCTGCACAGCACCAGCAACCGAGCCAGCGCGCCCTTGTGGAAGGTGGTGGCCACGCCGAGCGCGGCCGTGGCTGCCACCAAGGCCCACACCCGGTACTCGTTCCAGTCGCGCAACAGGTCGGACCAGAACTCGGGGCGCATGTCGCGATCGAAGCCCGCCTTGCCGTCCCACAACAGGAGCGTGGCCACCACGGCGGTCAGGCCGACCAGCAGCCACTTGCGCTTGTCGCGCAGCGTGACGAGGCCCGCTCCATACAGGGGCAGGGCCGCGCCCAGGAAGGTGGCCGCCCCGTAGCGGCGGATGTAGCGCCAACCTCCGCCGTTCCAGTTGAGCGGCTTGAAGCGGTTCTCGCCATCCAGCTTGGCGTAGTAGGTGTTGGGCCACTCCCACGCGAAGTAGCTGTAGCGCCAGGCGTGGTAGAGCGCGAAGGGGCCCCAGAACAGCGCCAGCCACTTCGCCACGTCGAGGTAGCCGCGGCGGTCGATCAGCGCCCCGGCCAGGCGGAAGAAGCCGCCGATGGCGGCGTAGAGGATGCCCTCGGGCCGGGTGATGGCCAGGCCGAAGTACGCCAGCGCCGACCACGGCGTGCCGCCGGGTTCCTCGACCTCCTCGAGCGTGCGCCAGATGCCCAACGCGAGCAGCAGGTTGAAGAGCCCGTTCTCGAGCCCGCTCACGTTCCAGATGGTCCACTGGGTGGACGCCGCGAGGAAGAGCGGCGGCAGCAGGGGCACGTGGTCCTGCCGCTCGGGCCAGCAACGCCGGGTGACCAGGTACACGATGGGCAGGCAGGCGGCCCCGAAGGTGGCCCCCATCAGCTTCGACGAGGTCCACACGGGCACGCCGATGGCGTACCAGGCGGCGATCAGGAAGGTCCACAGCGGGTTGGAGTAGCCCTCGACCCGTTCGCTCCCCGCCCACGGCGCCAGCCCCTCGCCCTCGATGAGGTTGCGCGAGTACGCAAAGGTGATGCCCGCGTCCTCGATGTAGTAGGTCGAGAACAACAGGCCGTGGGCCACGGAGCCCACCATCATCACGCCGAGGGCGTAGACGTGGATGCGCTCCCTGCAGGTGAGGCCACTGAACCAGTCGACGACGCGGGTCACCGCGCGTGCATATCACCGGCGGTCTCTGCCGCTATGGCTTCTTCCACCGGTCGTGCAGCCACAACCAGTTGTGCGGCGACGCACGCACCAAGCGCCCCAGGAAGGCCTGGCAGAGCGCCACGTCCGTCTCGGTGTCGTGGGTGAGCTCGAGCTTCTCCCGAACCACCATCTGGTGCCGCCCGGTTCCGAGCCGCACGTGCTCGACCCCGTACACCGGCGCGCCGCTCACCTTCGCGGCCACCGCGGCGGTGTGCACGCTGTAGGCGTCGCGCCCCAGAAACGGCACGGGGAGGCCCTGGTTGTAGCGCTGGTCCTCGTGGAAGATCACGACCTCCCCCCGCTCCAGGAGCTCCACGGTCTGCTTGAAGGCACCCTTGTCGACCACCACCGTGCCCAGCCCCCAGCCCGCCCGTGTGCGCAGGATCCAGGAGGCGGCGGACGCGCTGGACGGGGCCTTCACCAGCGCCGTGATCGGGAAGTGACCGGCCCTGGCCAACGCACAGGTGCTCAGATCCCAGCTGCCGGAGTGGCCCGCGACCAGGATGACGCCCTCGCCTGCGGCCACGTGCGCGAAGACCGGCTCGAACCCGACAGGCTCGAAGACGATGGCTTCCGGGCGGTGCAGGCCGTGGGCCAGCTCGAGGTAGCCGAGGAGGACGTTGTCCATCATCCGCCGCAGCGCCGGCCCGGGCGGGAGCTCGGGAAAGACCCGGCGGAAGTTCTCGACGGCCAGCCGCCGTCGGATCGGGATCACCCACCACCAGACCCACGAGAGCGACCAGGTCCACAGCGCGAGCAGGCGCAAGGGCACCCAGGACACCACGCGCTCGAGCAACAGCAGGCCAGCCACGCTCTGTAGTTAGCCGATCGGGTCGCCAGGCCCCCGCCTACCGGCCTTTCCACTTTGTCGGCTTCGGCGCCCCCGGGGTCTTCTGCATGTGGCGCCTGCGGAAGCGCTGACGGCGCCGCTTGTGCAGCCGGGACATCAACAAGACCAGCTCGTCTTCCATCGCCGGATCGCGCTGGGTGAGCAGGAAGCGGGCGGCACGTCGCGCGCGCTCCAGGTCGGGATCGCCGTCGTCCTCGATCAGGCCGACCAGTCGTGCGGCCAGCTGGATGCGGCCCGCGTCGATGGCCGCCATCGCGGCTTCGCGAAGATCGGGGGCGTCGGCGCCCTGCAGGCTGAGGACGAAGGCCTCCTCGGCCTCGTGGGATCGCTCCGGGAGCACCCCCTACATCGTCTTCTTGGGACCGCCGCCGCCGCCGGCCGCCTGGGCCTGGGCCTGCTTCCGTGCCGCCATCTGCTTCTTCAGCTCGTCGAGCTGCTGCTTGGCCTGCACGTTGGCCGCCTTCGCCTTGATCTTGGAGAGCTTGTCGTCGAGGCTCTCCTCGCCCAGCTCGGTGCCGACGTCGGCCTCGGCCTGCATCTTGTGGATGCTCTCGCGGACGTTGTCGAGGGCCTTGATGTCGGCGTCCATCGAGAGGCCGTCGAGGGTCTCCTGGATCTGGATGCGCGCCTCGGCGGTGGCCTTCTTGGCCAGCATCTCGTCCTTCTCGCGCTTGAGCTTCTCGATCTCGGCCTGGAACGCGAGCAGGCCCTGCTTGGCCTCTTCCGCCTGCTGGGCGACCTTCTCGACCTCCACCTTCAGCCCGGCGATCGCCACCGTCAGCTCGTCCTTCTTCTGGATCAGCACGAGGGCCACGTCGTCCTCGCCCTCTTCCACCGCGATCGGGATCTGGGCCTGGATCTCGTTGAGCTCCTTCTCCTTCTGCTCCAGCTCGTCGGAGAGCTTGTTGCGCAGGTAGACGATGCCGCTGACCGCCTTCTTGAGCTCGCGGTGCTTCTTGATGCGTTCGTCGATCGCCGACTCGTACACCGCCTCGGGGTTGCGGTTCTCGATGTCGGACACCCAGAGGGACAGGAAGCCCTTCCAGACGTTGGCGAGGCGGTCGAAGAAGCCCATGGTCCTGTACTCCAGGCGAGTGCGTTCGGGAAGGTCTTGGGGTCGACTCTACCCGACGAGGCAGAGCTGGCGGATCTACGGAAGCTCCTCGACCCTATTGCGGAGGCAGCGGGTCGACTCCCGTCGAGCGCCTGTCAAAACCCCCGATGCACGGGCATGTTCCGCTTCGGATCCCGCAGATCCGGCGCTACAACGCGCTCGGCACCCGGAGCTCCTCATGCTGGCCCTCATGCTCGCGCTCGCGAACGCTCAGCCCGACGCCGTGGTGTACGGCTACCTGGCCTACTGGGCGGACGATCTCGAGAGCCTTCGCTGGGATGCACTGACCCATGTGGCGATCTTCAACGTAGGGATCGAGAGCGACGGCAGCCTCTCGAGCACGTCGAACTGGACCAGCCGAGTCGACGAGGCGATGAGCTACGCCGAGCTCCACGACGTGAAGATCGATCTCTGTGTGACCAACTTCAGCTCCAGCTCCATCGACAGCTTCCTGTCGAGCCCCTCGAAGCGGGCCTCGGCGGTCTCCGAGCTGGGCGACCTGGTGAACGACCACGGCGCCAACGGCGTGAATGTCGACTTCGAGGGCATGAGCTCCGACAACAAGCAGGACTTGGTCGACTTCATCGAGGAGCTCAAGCAGGTCGTGGACGAGGTCACCCTGGCCACCCCGGCCGTGGACTGGTCCGGTGCCTACGACTACGACGCCCTGGCCAACGCGTCCGACGGCCTCTTCATCATGGGCTACGGCTACCACTGGTCGGGCGGTGACCCGGGGCCCGTGGCCCCGCTCTACGGCGGCGGCATCTGGAGCGACTACAGCCTGGACTGGACCGTCGAGGACTACGTCTACTACGGGGCCCCGCGCGACAAGATCATCCTGGGCCTGCCGCTGTACGGGCGGAACTGGCCCACCACGAACAACGACGTGCCTGGCGACGCGACCGCCGACTCCAGCGCGGTCGTGATGTCCTCGGCCATCCCCGAGTGCGAGGCGGCCGGTCGCTACTACGACGAGCAGACCGAGACCCCGTACTGCTTCCCCTCGAGCACCGAGCAGCTCTGGTACGACGACGTCGGGAGCATCGCGGCGAAGGTCGACTACGCGGTCAACGACGCCGGCCTGCTCGGCACCGGCGTGTGGGCCTTGCACTACGAAGGCGACTACGACGAGCTCTGGGACGAGGTGCTCGACCTGACGGTGGACCTCAGCGGCGGCGACGGCGGCGACGGAGGCGACGACGGCGGCGACGGCGGCGACGGTGGCGACGAAGAGGAGTACCCGGAGAACGACGGCTCCTCGGCCCTGGCGGTGTCGGCCGGCGAGAGCGTGCTGGCGTACGTCGAGCAGGAGGTGCTCCTGGTGGGCGACGCCGAGGAAGGCGAACACTGGAGCTGGTCCCAGGTGGCCGGGCCCTCCGTCGCCCTGGACGGCGATCGCAGCCGCACCAGCTCGTTCGTCGCCGAAGAGGGCGGCACCTACACCTTCCAACTCGACGTCGAAGCTTCCGACGGCCGGCGCGGCAGCGACCAGGTCGACGTGCAGGTGCTCGACAAGGCCGGATGTGCTACCGGCGCCCCCGCTGGGGCCTGGTGGCTGGCCCTCCCCTTCCTCCTGATCTACCGACGCTCCCCGGAGTCCTGATGCTCGTCGCCCTGCTGCTGACCGCCTGTTCCGTCGAAGAAGAGGTCACCGGCGTGCCCGCGCTGGGCGCCGGCACCCACGACGGCTCGCTCGTGGTGGCGACCGAGATGGCCGACGAAGCCGACGGCCTGGACTACCCGACCGACCTCGCGTTCAACCCCGAGATCGACGGCGAGCTCTGGATCGTGAACCGCTCCGACGACAGCGTGACGGTGGTGTCCGACGCGATGGGCAGCCCGAGCTCCCAACACATCGTCGACCCCTACGCGCTGCACTTCATGGATCAGGTCTCCAGCATCGACTTCGGCGCGCCCGGAACCTTCGGCACCTGCCAGGACAGCCAGAACACCTACAACGGCAACGGCGACCCCAACAACTTCATGGGCCCCACCCTGTGGCCGAGCGCCCTCGACCTCTTCGGCACCTCGAACCCCGACGCGGTCGCTTACCTGACCGAGCTCTACGGCTTCAACGTGGACCTGGGCAGCCACATCGACATGCAGCACGAGTCTCCCCGCTGCGCCGGCATCGCCTGGGAGAGCGAGAACGTGTACTGGGTGGTCGACGGCAAGAACGGCGAGATCGACCGGGTGGACTTCGGCCAGGACCACGGGCTGGGCTTCGACGACCACAGCGACGGCATCACCGCCAGCTACGTGAGCGGCGAGATGGGCTACGTCGAGGGCATCCCGAGCCACATGGCGCTCGACAGCGCGACCGGGCTCCTGTGGGTCGCTGACCCCGGGAAGAACCGGATCGTCGCGCTCGACACCGCCACCGGCGAGCGGGGCGACGACCGCCGCGCGCAGGAGCCCGGCACCGAGCACTACGAGGTGGACGGGGCCACGATGTACCTGATGATCGACGGCGAGGACTTCGGCATGGAGCAGCCCAGCGGGCTGGCGATGCACGACGACCTGATCTACGTCGGCGACTTCGCGACCGGCCGCCTCTGGGCCTTCGACCTCGACGGCGGCGAGGTCGACTACCTCGACCTGGGCAGCCCCGGCCTCACCGGGATCGAGGTGGTCTCCGCGGACGACCTCTGGGTCAGCCACGCCGAAGGCAACCAGGTCTACCGCCTCCAGGCGGCCGAGTAGCGCTTGCTGTTCGCACTCGCGGTCGCGCAGGCCCACGTGGGGGCCCTGCTCGCCGGCATCGACATCGACCCCCGACCACCAGCGCTCCTGGAGACGAGCTTCGGCCTCCTCGTGGAGGACGAGGGCTGGGCGTGGACCTGCCACGAGGCGGTGACCACCGAAGACGCCGTGGCGGTGCCCGCGTACCACCGGAGCGGGAGCGATCTGCTGGCCGTGGTCGACCTCGACCAGGCGCGCGACGACCAGGCCTCGGTCTACCGCTCGGTCGATGGCGGGTGCAGCTGGGCCGTCCCGGCGGACCTGGACGGACGGGAGGTCGCCGATCTGTCGGTGGGCGACGACGGCGTGGTCGTGGCGGTGTCCAGCCACCCTGGCTACCCCTCGGAGAACGAGATCTGGCGCTCGACCGACGACGGCGCGACCTGGTCGATGGCCTCGGTGCACGAGGACCTGGAGCTCTCGAGCGTGGTCGTCGCAGGCGAGCTCACCTGGGCGACCGGGCAGAACAGCTCGGGCGAACAGAGCGTGCTGTCGTCCGACGACGGCGGCGCGACCTGGCGGGTGGACACGCTCGACGTGGCGACGTGGACGGAGAGCTCCTCGCCGGTCCTGCGCCTGGCGGCCGCCCGTGGAGACGAGGCCTGGCTCGTGCTCGACGCGCTCGACGGCGACACGCTGCTCCACGTCGCGGAGCCCGGTGCTGCGGCCACGGCGGTGCTGGCCGTCGAGGGAGGCCTCGCCGACGTGGCGCTCGACGGCGACACGCTCTGGGTGGTGGAGGCGCAGGTCGCGCTCTGGACGGGTCACGCGCTCGGGCCGCTGGAGGTGGTGGTCGGGGCCCCCGAGTCGATCGGCGTCGCGTGGGGCGACGAGCTGCTGCTCGCCAGCTACGCGGAGACCACGGGGAGCCTGCTCTTCGCCGGAGAGAGCTTCCGCACCACGCTCGAGCCGGAGGGCGTGGCAGGGCCGCTGGCCTGTCCGGACGGTTCGGACCACGCCCGGATCTGCGAGCCCCTCTACGACCAGCTCCGTGCTGCGCTCGACAGCTTCGACGCCGACCCCGTGGACACCGACTCCGACCCGGCCAGCGGCGGCATCCAGATCGACTCGGGCGGCGCCTCGGACGGGTGTGGCTGTCGAGGCGGACGCGACGGCCTGCTGTGGCTCGCGGCGCTGGCCCTCGCGGGACGGCGGCGCGGGACGGCAGAGACGCTCGCGGAACCGAGGCGGGCGCGCGCGGCGTCGCGACCGGACCGGCGCAACGTCGCCGCCAGGGATCCGGACCGGGACGCGCTGCCCCGCGCCCTCGCACCGGCCTCGTCGGAGAGGCCCTGAAGCCACGCTCGGGCGCTGGGAGAGGTCGGGAAACCACGCTTCGTGCGCCCGTGTGGGGCCCGCGGGCTGCGCCGATCTCGCAAGTGCATGGAATTCCGTCGCTCCGGCGTCCGGCGGAGCACCGAACGTGGCATCCCCAGCTCTCCCAGCGACCTGGCGTGGGATGCGGTGCCTTCCGGGGTCGAGCAGCTCGGCTCGGCGACGCTGTCCCTGGTCTGACCTGACGGCGGCACGAGCTCTGGGACCTCGAAGTCGACCGCCGGCAAGAGACGTGTCGATCGCAGCCATGCGACGACGGCCAGCTACGGCTCCTACGCTGTCGACACGACCACGGGGGCTGTCGGCAGGACGGTCTGGCTCACGGTCTACCGAGGAGCGACTCGCGATGGCGCGGGGCTTGTCAGGCCCCACTGGCGGCCCCGGACGGGCCGCTGCCAGCGGGATCCGACCTTCCGCGAGGCGGCGCACAGCGACCGGATAGACCTCCTCCCGGAGGCCCCATGCTCACCCTTCTCCTCGCCTGCAGCGGCGACCCGGCCGACACGGCCCCCGCGGTGGCGGGCGACGACACCGAGGTGCCGGCAGGCAGCGACACGGCCACCGGCGAGACCGCCGAGCCCGTGGACCTGAGCGGCGTGCCCGAGGGCCTCTGGCTGGTGACCTTCTCGGTCGCGTCGGTTGGCGGGCTGGAGGTGCCCTTCCAGCTCGAGCTGACCGCCGGCGAGGTCGAGGGGCAACGGGGGTGGTCGAGCATCGTGATGCGCGCCACCGACGGCGTCGACGCGGTGAGCGACGTGCTCTCCACGGTGAGCGACGTGCCCCTGGCCGACGACGACACCTTCAGCATGGACTTCGGGACCTTTCCCCTGCCGGCGGACTACTCGCCCACCTCCAGCGAGGTGGAGATCGCGGCCGTCCTCAGCGGCACGGTCGGCGACGACGGCTTCTGTGGTGACCTGTCGGGCTCGGTCGTGACCTTCGAGATCGACCTCGCCGGCAGCACCTTCGGCAGCACCGCGTGGGATGCACGGGCGAAGGGCTACGACGTGGCCTGCCCGGGCGAGGGCGACGACAACGCTCTGGAGCGTCTCAGCGCCGAGGACTGCCCCACCGTGGCGGTCGGCACGAACAGCGCCTTCGTGTCCGGCGCCATCGAGCGCTCCTTCGAGGTGCTCCTGCCGGACGCCTACGACCCGAAGCAGACCTGGCCCCTGCTCTTCGTCTTCCACGGCTTCTCGGGCACCGCCCAGGACTTCCTGACCGACACCGACATCGGCAACCAGGCCCCGGCCGCGGGCTACATCACGGTCGCCACCCAGGCCAGCGAGCTCGGTGGGAGCGTGGCCTACGACGTGGTGAGCCCCGCCGACAACAACGTGGACATCACGCTCTTCGACGACCTGCTCACCTGCGTGAGCGACCAGTACCCCGTGGACCCCGACCGCATCCACGTCACCGGCATGTCGAACGGCGGGCTGATGACCGGCGCGGTGATCGCTGCCCGTTCCGCGAAGCTCGCGTCCGCGGCGCCGCTGTCCGGCGGCATCAGCCTGGACTTCGCGAAGGACCACGAGGCCATCCCCGTGCTGGTCACCTGGGGCGGCAAGACCGACGAGGCGGTGGACACCGACTTCCACAAGCTCGCCGGCGAGATGATCGAGGCGCTCTCCGCGCGCGATCACTTCCTGGTCACGTGCAACCACGGGATGGGGCACACGGTCGAGGCCGAGTTCTGGCCGTGGGTGCTGCGCTTCCTGGAGGACCATCCAGAGGGGACCGAGGTCACCTCGCCCTACGAGGCGGGCCTGCCCTCGGTCTTTCCGGACTACTGCTCGGTCTACGAGGACTGAGACGAGGCGACCCCGCCGCGGTTATCGTGCCTCTACGCCGAGTTGATCGGGCCTCGCCGGCCCTTCGGGCCCCCAGCGACCCCGCGCCTCCTCGACGTGCCCCTGGCACGCCTTCGTCGGACGCGTGGCCACTGGGAACCACAATGACTCGGCGAACCTCCAATCAACCCGACGCAGAGTCACGGTAGCCTCGTTCCATGCTGATCTTCCTCCTGCTCGCGTCGTGCAAGAACGACGTCCCGGACACCTCCGTCGACACACAGCCCGAGCCGGTCGACACCGATCCGGTCGCGACCGACACGGAAGACACCGGCGAGGTGGTGGACGACGGCAAGCTGCGCGTGACGATCCTCCACACGAACGACTGGCAGAGCCACATGCTCGGCCTGGGGCCAAACGCGGAGTACGACCCCAGCGGCACCGGCGACGGCACCCGCGGCGGGCTGGCGCGCGTGGCCGCCCTCGTCAACGAGATCCGTGGCGCCACCAGCCACCCCGTGGTGCTCTTCGATGCCGGTGACTGGATGGCGGGCGACCTCTTCCAGATGCTGGCCACCAGCCACGCGGCCGAGCTCCAGGTCATGCAGGCCATCGGCTACGACGCCATCACCCTGGGCAACCACGAGTTCGACTGGGGACCGGGTGTGCTGGGCGACATGATCGCCAAGGGCGACGAGCTCGGCGTGACCGTGCCCATCGTCGCCTCGAACACTGTTCCCGACGACAACGACATCGACGACGACGCGCTCGAGATGCTCTTCGACAGCGGCCGCATCCAGAGCTCGATGACCCTCGAGCTCGACAACGGCCTCACCCTCGGGCTGTTCGGCCTGCTGGGCGACGAAGCCGCGAGCATCAGCCCGGCGGCGGTGCCCACCACCTTCACCGTGGCTGCGGACGCGGCCGCCTCGGCCCTCGCGGAGCTCGAAGGGGTGGACCTCACGATCGCCCTGACCCATGCAGGCGTCGACGACGACGAGACCCTGTCGGCCGACCACCTGCTGGCCTCCGAGGTGCCGGGCATCGACCTGATCGTCGGAGGCCACAGCCACACCCCGATGGAGGCGGTCGCGACCGCCGGGGACACCTGGATCGTGCAGGCCGGCTACCACACCATGTGGCTGGGCCAGGTCGACCTGGCCTGGGACGGGAGCAGCTGGGAGCTCGAGGACTACACCCTCCACCCGATCGACGACAGCGTCCTCGGCGACAGCGCCATCACCGAGATGGTCGACGGCTTCGTGGCGGATCTCGACGCCGGTCCGCTCGCGGATCTCGGCACGAGCTTCCACGCACCCGTCTTCTCCATCCCCGACGACATCACCCTGCCGGAGTGCACCGAGGCGCCCATCGCCAACCTGGTGACCGACGCCTACCTCTGGGCCATGAACCGCACGGCGGACGACCCGATCGACATCGCGTTCGAGAACCAGGGCTTGATCCGCGACCCGCTCGAGCACGGCAACGGCGGCGTGCAGGGCTTCTCCGACCTCTTCCGGGTGCTGCCCCTGGGCGGCTCCCTGACCGCGCCGGGCTACGACCTCACCCACTTCTACGCCACCGCAGCCGAGATCAAGGACGTCTGCGAGGTCACCGCGTCGGTCTCGCCCTTCTACGGCTGCAGCTACTTCATCGAGTGGAGCTCGACGATGCGCTGCACGGTGGACACCAACCAGGTGCCCTTCTTCCGCGCGCAGAGCGTGCAGCTCTACGACGGCAAGCAGTGGGTCGAGCTCGACACCAGCTCCGACGAGCTCTTCCACGTGGCGGTCGACAGCTACATCGCCAGCCTGATCGTGATCCTCGAGGACCTGACCAGCGGGCTTCTGGAGGTCACGCCCAAGGACGCCGCGGGCAACGCCATCGACACGAGCGAAGGCGTCACCTCGATGGTCTTCGACACCGACGCGAAGACCGAGGGTGCTCAGCCCCTCAAGCTGTGGCAGGCCCTCGCCGACTACGCCGACACCTTCGGCGACGACGACGGCGATGGCGTGCCGGACGTGCCGGAGAGCTACACCGAGCCCTCCGGCCGCCTGATCGGCTGGAAGAAGTAGCCGTCTACTCCGCGACGAACGGAGCGAACACGGCCGAGCCGGGGTTCGAGCCGCCGAGCGCGCTGCCGAAGGTGTAGCCCTTGGCCTCGGCACCGTACTCCGAGGTGGGGGCACTGGGGATGATCCAGAGCCCGCCGGCCGCCGCTTCGGTGGAGGTGTTCACGCCGGTGGTGGTGCTGGCGAAGAGCCCACCGTCCGTGGCGTCGCTGTCGGCGTAGTACACGGTCTTGCTGGAGCCGGTGACCGTGCCGCCGTCGAGCGGGGTGCCCGCAGCGTCGAGGATCACGCCGGCGAGCGCGCCGGTCTTGAGCAGGTCGCCGGGGCCACCGATGGCCGCCAGGCTCTGCTCCATGCCCTCGCGCAGCTCGTTGCCGATCGAGAACGCGTACTGGCCGCCGATCTCGTCGCCCGTCGCCACGCCGGCGTAGACGTCGGGCAGGACCGGGGTGGCCGTGGTGAAGACGAGGTCCTCGGTCTTGTCGTCGCAGTCGAAGACCGACACGAGGATGCCGAAGGCCGGGGTGTCGTTCACGCCCTCGATGCTGAACGCGCCCGAGGCGCCGACCGAGCTGGAAGCCATGGTGACGGTCTTGCCACCGACCACGGCGCCATCCGGGTTCAGGGCGGCGATGCAGAGGCCCTCGGCCGCCGGGGTGCTGGTCTGCACATCGAGCGCGGTGCCCGACAGGGTGAAGGCCAGGTCGGCATCGGTGTCCGTGTCCGTGTCCGTGTCCGTGTCGGTGTCCGTGTCGGTGTCCGTGTCGGTGTCCGTGTCCGTGTCGGTGTCCGTGTCCGTGTCCGTGTCGGCCTCGGGTGCGGTGTCACCGGTGTCATCGGTGTCGCCCTTGCACCCGAAGGCGAAGGCGACGAGCGACAGGCTCAGGAGCGTGGTGCGGGTCATGTGAATCTCCTCTCTGGGGCCAGCGGCCCCGTCCATTGGTTTGGAAGTCAGTTCGCGATGAAGCGGATGAAGACGCCATAGCCCTCGAGGCTCCCCAGCAGGGTGCCCTCCCAGTCATGGCTGTCGTCGGAACAGGTGTAGGTCGTGATGCGCGCTGCGGGCACGATGAAGAAGCCCCCGCCGTCGACCTGGCTCGTGGTGTGGGCGGTGCCGCCGCTGGAGAAGCTGCCATCGGCGTCGTCGCCGTCGGCGTACCAGGTGGGGCGGTCCGAACAGGAGCCGCAGGTCACCGTGGCGCCACCCACCGGGGCCTCCGCGCTGTCGAGCGCGTACCCGGCGAGGAAGCCGTCGACGCCGAGGTCGAAGCCGTAGCCGTTGCCCTCGAGCTCGGCGTGCCAGGCGTCGCGCGTGTCGGTCGACAACGAACGGGCCTCCACCCCCGAGAGCGTGTCGCCCGGTCCGTAGCCCTCGAAGAGATCGGCCGAGACGCCCGTGACCGAGCGCATCACGGTGCCTTCGCCGTTGCAGTCCTCGAGCTGCACCATGATGCCGATGGCCGGGATCTCCTCGATGCCGGCGAGCGTGAAGCTCCCGTCCTCACACATCGTGCTCGCGACCAGGATCGTGGGCTCCCCGCCGGTGACCGCGGGGGTGGGGTCGATCGCCGACACACACAGGGGCGCGGTGGCGGTGTCGCCGGAGGTGAGCAACGCGCCCGTGCCGACGTCGATCGCGGTGCCCTCGATGTTGATGCCGGCCGACATGTCCAGATCGGCGTTGCAGTCCACGACCTCGATGGGTGCGGTGTCCTGCCCGTCCGCCCCAGGCCCGCCTTCGTACACGCCTTCCCGACCCGGGCAGGCGGTGAGCAGCACGAGGCCGGTGGCGAGGGTGAGCTGTCGCATGGGGGAACTCCGTAAGGCCGCCCATATAGCCCAAAAAACCACGCATGCGTTAGCAGGGAGCACCCTGGAGCACCCATGCTGCTGTCGACCGCCTTCTCCACCGCGGCCCTCGCCGGATCGATCACCACCGCGGGTGTGACCGGCGGTCCTGACTCAGGCGCCGCCACGTCGAACGTGGCCGCCGTGGCGTACAACCCGGCCGCCCTGGCGCCGCTCGCGGGCGTCAACGTGCTGGCCGACGTGCAGGCGAGCTTCATCAACCTCGAGGTCACCACCACGCGGAACGACGGCATCGATCCGAACACCGGGCAGCCGTGGGAGGTCGCCACCGCCGCCGCCACGGTGCCCAACGGCATCGTGGGCGCCAGCTGGCAGGCCATCCCCGACCGCCTCACGGTGGCCGTCGCAGCCTACGATCCCTTTGTGGGCGGCGGCGACTACACCTCCTCGGAAGAGGGCGACGCCCCGCCGTACACCAGCCACCAGCGCTACCACATCATCTCGACCAAGATCATCACGGCGGCCATCACGCCGGCCGTGGCGGTCACGGTGATGGACGGGCTGCACGTGGGCGGCGGCGTGTCCTACATCAAGGACATCATCCAGGTCTTCCAGGCCTCCGATCCCCTGGGCACCGAGGGCGTGCTGCCCGAAGAGCTGGGGCTCGACACGCCCAGCACCCCCTACGCCCTCGACACCTACCTCTCGGGCTCGGCCAGCGGCTCCCACTGGGGCTGGAACGCCGGCGTGTTCTTCGACAAGTACGAGAAGGCCCAGGTGGGCGCGTCGTACACCTCGGCCGGCACCTTCAGCGCCGAGGGCGAAGGCTTCGTGTACGTCAACGAGACCCTCAGCACCGTGGGCGGGGGCGCGGTCGGCGCGAAGGTCGGCGTGGAGCTCGAGCTGCCCGCCGTGGCCCGGCTGTACCTGAACAGCCAGGTCAACGACAAGCTCACCGTGGGCGCCGGCATGGACTGGCAGCTCTGGAACCTCTGCTGCGGCGGGGAAGACGGCGACATCGCCATCACGCTCACCAGCGAAGACGGCGACGCGATCGGCCCCCCGGACAACGTCACCATCTCGATCGCCACCGAGCAGTACAGCCCCCGTCGGCTCTACAACTCCGGCAACTTCCTGGCGATGGGCGGCTACCAGCTCAACGAGGATCTCTGGTTCGGCACCCGGCTGATGTACAACCAGAACGCGGTGCCCGACTACGCGGTGAGCCCGTCCAACCTGGACTTCCAGAACGCGGGCTTCATGCTGGCCAGCCGCTACACGATGGGCAAGGTCACCCTCGGGCTCGGCTACACCAAGTACTTCCTGTTCACGCGGGAGATCACCGACTCCGCCTGGGACCTGCGCGACGGCAACGCGCGCTTCAGCGCCGAGCTGCCGTACAAGACCAGCACCAACGGCACCTACGCCGGGAAGGTCAACACGCTGGGCGTGCGGTTGGGCATGGCGTTCTGAGGGCTGTGGCCGCAGACCGCCCCATCGGCTAGGCCCTCTCATGTCCACCGTCGACGCCCTCGAGCGGCTTCCCCTCTTCCGCGGCGTGCCGCGCGCTTCGCTGGCCGAGCTCGTGCAGCTCGCGCCTCCCGTGCACTTCGGGCTCGGCGAGCTCATCTTCCAGCAGGGGGACGCGGCCGCCACGGCCATGCTCGTGGTGAACGGCCGCCTGGCCGCCATCGTGGGCGACCGCACCGTGGGCGAGATCCGCGGGGGCGAGATCGTCGGAGAGACCGCGCTCTTCGCCTCCGGTCGCACACGCAGCGCCACCGTGAAGGCGATGGAGACCACCACCTGCCTCTCGGTCTCGCGGCAGCTCCTGGCGGCGGCCGCGCTCAACCCGGCGCTCGTGGCCATCGAGGAGCACCTGCTCGGCACCCTCGCCCGGCGCATCCGCTCCACCAACCTCACCGTGCAGAAGGTCTGGAAGGAAGAGGACCCTGGCGTCGCAACGGGTGCTGCTCCGGCCGCGCCCAAGGGCAACCTCCGCGACCGCTTCATGTCGATCTTCGGAGGTGGCCGATGAGCGACCTGACCGCGCAGGCCAAGAAGATCCTGCTGGCTCATCCCTTCGTGGGCCGCAACGTGAAGCCCATGGTGAAGGTGCTCGAGGCGTGCAGCGAGCGCGCCCTCGAGGGCGGCGAGGAGCTCTGCCGGGAAGGCGACCCGTCCAGCGAGATGTGGTTCCTGCTCACGGGCTCGGTGCGGGTGCTGAAGCGCGGTCCTCGTGGGACGGAGAAGGAGCTGGCCGTCATCCAGGCGCCGGCGCTCATCGGGCACATGGGCCTGATCGACGGCTCGTCCCGGTCGGCCACCTGCCAGGCGGCCCAGGCGAGCACGCTCTCGGTGCTCGACCACGCCGGCTACAAGCGCATCCTGCGCGAGCCGACCACCCGCGGCACCGCCCTCCGGCGGCTGCTGATCTCCAGCCTCACCGGCCAGCTGACCGCCGGCAACCGGCGGCTGCAGGACCTGCTCGACCGCGCCATGGAAGCCACCGAGTCCACCGCCGGCGGCGCGATCACCGACGACGACCTGCTCAAGACCGCCGGGGTGCTGTCGGGCTGGAAGGTCAACGCCTCCGGTGTCGACAGCGTGTCCTGGGTCGAGACCGAGGACGCCAAGCGCAACCGGAAGAGCCCGATCCGTCGGTGAGTCGCCTCGGCTGGGCAGTGCTCGGAGTGGCCGCGGCCGTCCGGGTCGCAGGGCTCCTCGGCATCGGCCACACCGGCTACGCCGACAGCCCGCTGGTGGACGCGTACACCTACTGGGACCAGGCTCGGCAGCTGCTCGCCGACAAGGACCCCTTCGCGTCGGGCTACTACCAGCCGCCCGCCTACCCCTACCTGCTCTCCTGGCTCTTCGGCGCCACTGGCGGCGACGCCAGCATGCAGGTGGTGCGGATCGCCCAGGTCGGGCTCGGACTGCTCACCACGGGCCTGATCATCCGGCTCGGCGATCGCTTCCACGACGGGGGTTGGCTCGGACCGCTCGCCGGCGCGCTCTACGCGCTCTACGCCACGCCGGTGCTCTTCGAGCTCGACCTGCTCACGCCCGCCGTGACCTGCGCGTGCCTCGCAGGCGCCCTGCTGTTGGCCGACCGCCAGAAGCTGGTGCCGGCCGGCCTGCTGCTCGGGGTGGCCGCGAGCGTGCACCCGACCTACCTCCTGGCCTGTGGGGTGCTGGTCGGCTGGGCGGCCTGGACCCACACCCGGAAGGCCGCGCTCTTCGCCCTCGTCGGGGTCGGACTGGGCCTCGCGCCCACCACGGTGTCCAACGCCGTGCGCTTCGACCAGGTGGCGCTGGTCTCCCACAACTCGGGCATCAACTTCTACTTGGGCAACAACCCGGACTGGAAGCACACGGCGTTCCTGAAGGCCGGCCTGCCCTTCCGGCAGCTCGCCCTGGAGGCCGAACCCCACCGCCGCGACAGCTTCGAGCGCAACGACTACTGGTCGCAACGGGCCTGGGCCGAGATCGGCGAGGCGCCCGGCGCGTGGCTCACCGCCCTGGCCACCAAGACCCTCTGGTCGGTGAACGACCGCGAGATCCCGCGCAACGAGGACTACCGCTGCCGCACCGCAGAGCCGGAGCTGGCGTTCCTGGGTCGGCTGCCCGTGCGCTACGGATGGGTCTTCCCCTTCGCCGTGCTGGGCGCGCTCCAGCTCCTGGGAACCGCGCGCGGGCGCCTGCTGGTGCTCTCCTGGGGGGCGCTGCACCTGCCGATGATCCTGTACTTGGTCGCCGACCGCTACCGGGTGGCCACCTGGCCGGTGGTGGCGCTGTTAGGCGCTCGGGGGGTGCTCGCGGCAGGCCGTGCACTGCGCAGCGGCATCCGGCCGCGCAGCGCCGTGCTCTTCGCGGGTCTGGCCGCCCTGCCGTGGCTGCCCGTGGACCGGGTCACCGCCTTCAACCCCGGGTGGTGCGCCCACGTCGAGGCGAACTTCGCCTACGCCGACCAGGACTGGGAGCGCGCCGAGGTCCTCTACGCCTACGCCGTCAGCGAAGACCCGGGCGACCTCTCCGCGCTCAACTGGTGGGGGGAGTCCCTGCTCCGTCAGGGCAAGACCGACGCCGGGATCGAGAAGCTCGCGCAGCTGTTGTCGACCTTTCCCGACAGCTACCCGACCCTGAAGGCCATGGCGTCGGCCTGCGCCGAGGCCGGCAAGCTCGACTGCGCCGCAGAGGCCTGGGGCGGGGCCTACCGGGTGCCCGGACCGCGCACGGGCACCGGCGTTCGCTACGTGCGAGCGCTGGTCGAGGCCGGGCGGGAGAGCGAAGCGCGCGCCGTGGTGGCGAAGGATCCGAAGCTCGCGAAGCGCGACGAGGTGAAGGAGCTGCTCGGCCTCTGACCCTGCGCAGGAGCCGCCGCCAGAGCTCCGGTCACAGCGCTCCGCCGAACACGACGTAGGCCGCGCCGGCGTTGGTGAAGGCATCGTCTGCGAGCGGCGCCCCGACCAGCAGGTCGCCGGCGCCGTCGCCATCCACATCCCCGGCGCCGGCCACGGCGCTTCCCGCTTCGTCGCCGGCCGCTTCGCCCAGCAACACGGCGGCGGCATCCGACAACAGCGAGGTCCCCGACACCGGGCCCAACACGAGGTAGGCCGCGCCCGCGTCGGTGTCGGTGCTGTCCTCGCCGGGCGCGCCGATCAGGAGGTCGTCGCGGCCGTCACCGTCCACGTCGCCGGCGTTCGCGACCGCGCTACCCGCCGCGTCGTCTGCGGCGCTGCCCTCGAGCATCGCGTCGGCCTCGGCCGCGTCGTAGTCCCCCGAGGTCGAGCTCAGGAACACGTAGACCGTGCCCGCGTCGCTGTCGGTGGTGTCGGTGCCGCTCGCGCCCGTCACGAGATCGTCCTGGCCATCGCCGTCGACGTCGGCCAGGGCGAGCGCCACGCCCACGTGGTCGCCAGCGCCCGTGCCCTCCACGGTGGCGTCGGAGGTGCCCAGGGACACCTCGCCCGACAGCGGTCCGAGCATCAGGTACGCGCGGCCCGCTTCGACGCCGTTCTCGTCGTTGAGGTAGGCGCCGATCAGCAGGTCGGAGGTGCCGTCGCCGTTGGCGTCGCCGCCCGCGAGGGCCAGGCCCGCGTAGTCGCCAGCGGCCTCGCCCTTGAGGAACGCGTCGGCGTCCGCCGAGCTCCGCTCCGCGTCGAGGGGCCCGTAGGTCACGAAGACGGCTCCGGCCCGCGATCCTGCGGTCGACTCGTAGTACGCGCCAGCAGCAAAGTCGGTCACGCCGTCGCCGCTGGTGTCGGAGAGCGCCACCACGGCGGAGCCGAGCCGCACCGAGCTCTCGGCGCCAGCCAGCAACCCGACCGCCTCGTCCAGCCCGAGTGTGCCGCTGGTGATGCCGGTGAGCAGGTAGACCGCACCGCCATCGGTGGCTGAATGGTCGGACGTGTAGGCGGCCACGAGCAGATCGTCGAGACCATCATCGTCGACATCACCCGCGCCAGCCAGGGCCCACCCAGCCGAGTCCCCGCCGTCCACGCCGGTGAGCGTGGCGAAGCCCGTGGACAGCGCAGCATCGCCCGAGAGCGGGCCGGCATGGAGGTAGGCCGCCCCCCCGTTGGACACCGCCACGTCGTCCAGGTAGGCACCGATCAGCACGTCGTCGAAGCCGTCGCCGTCGACGTCACCCACCCCCGCCACGGCGTTGCCGGCCGAGTCGAGGTTCGCGCCGCCGGTGCGGCGCGCGTCGGCGCCCGAGAGGTCCACCGACCCCAGCGCCGCGCACGCGTTCGAGGTGCCGTCGCAGTCGTTGTCGATGCCGTCGAGGCAGACCTCGGCCGCCCCTGGGCTCACCGTCGCGTCCGCGTCGTCGCAGTCGCCGGCCTCGCTGGCCGAGTAGGAACCGGTCGCGTCGCAGGTGGCCGTGGCGGTGCTGGTGCCGTACCCGTCGCCGTCGTCGTCCAGGTACCAGGCCAGGTACGAGGTCTGGAGGACCGAGTCGTCGTCGTCGTCGCTCAGGCCGTCGCAGTCCTCGTCCACGTCGCCGGTGTCGCAGACCTCGTCGGCGTCCGGGTTCACGTCGGCGGCCCCGTCGTCGCAGTCCCCCGCCATGCTCGCGTAGCCGCTCGCGGGGTCGCAGGCGGCGAGCGAGGTGCTAGCGTCGCCGAAGCCGTCGCCGTCGCCGTCCACCCAGGTCGTCGAGAAGGTGCCCGTGTCCACGTCCGGGTCCGCGTCGTCGGCCAGGCCGTCGCAGTCTTCGTCCACGTCGCTCGCGTCGCACACCTCGGTGGCGGCGGGGTTCACGGCCGCGTCCTCGTCGTCGCAGTCGGTGCTGTCGGTCACGTACCCGCTGCCCGGCGACGAGCACGCCACGACCGCGTTCACCACGCCGTACGCGCCGGTGTCGCCGGTGTCGTCGGCGTCGACCCAGCCGGTCTCGGGCTCCTCGCCGTAGCCGTCGCCGTCGCCGTCGAGGAACCAGTCGAGCACGGTCGAGAGGTCCACGCCCGTGTCGTCGTCGTCGATCAGGCCGTCGCAGTCCTCGTCGACACCGCCGCACACCTCCGTGGCACCCGGGTGGATGGCGCCGTCCGCGTCGTCGCAGTCGGTGGCGTCGGCCACCCAGAGCGGCCCGGGGGAGCAGCCGACCACGCCGGTGTCGCTCGCGTCGCCGTAGCCGTCGAAGTCCGCGTCGGGGTGCCAGGTGGTGTCCGCCAGATCCGGATCGTCGCCGTCGAACAGCCCGTCGCAGTCCTCGTCGCTGATCCCGGAGTCGCACGCCTCGGTGCCCTCCGGGCTCACGTCTGCGCGCAGGTCGTTGCAGTCGCCGGCGAGCGCCGCCCAGCCGGAGGGTGCCGTGCACCAGTGGTCGCCCGTGTCGGTGCCGTACCCATCGCCATCGGCGTCCGCCCACCAGAGCGCGGCCGTGGCGGTGTCCAGCCCCGTGTCGTCGTCGTCGACCCAGCCATCGCAGTCCTCGTCCACGCCGCCCGTGTCGCACCGCTCCGCCTGGTTCGGGTGCACGCTCGCGTCGAGGTCGTCGCAGTCGAGCGCGTTGGTGGACCAGCCGGCGCCCGGGTCCTCGCAGTAGGTGGTCCGAGCGGTCGAGCTGTCGCCGTAGCCGTCGACGTCGAAGTCCACGTAGAACGGGATGCCGTCGACCACCCCGGCTTCGTCCACCGCACCGTCGCAGTCTTCGTCGGTGCCCTCGCAGTACTCGTCGGCGCCGGGCGCGTAGCTGGTGTCCGTGTCGTCGCAGTCGTCCCCCCCGAAGAGGTCGCTGTCGAAGCCATCGCCGTCGGCGTCGTAGTCGCTGCCGCCATCGCAGTCCTGGTCGATGCCGTCGTACCAGAGCTCCGAGGCGGAGGGGTTCACCGACGCCGACGCGTCGTCGCAGTCCCCGCTCACGGCCACCTGGTAGATGTCCGTGGCGTCGCAGTAGCAGGCGGAGCTGGCGCCGCCGTAGCTGTCGCCGTCGCCGTCGACGTAGAAGAGCGTGCAGCCCAAGGCGCTGGCGTCGTTGGTGTCGCCGTCGCAGTCCTCGTCCACGTCGTCGGCGTCGCACGCTTCGTAGGCGCCGGGCGAGATGCCGGGATCGGAGTCGTCGCAGTCGGACACCGTGTCGTAGCCGTCGGCGTCGGCGTCGAAGTCGTCGTCCCCCGCGCAGTCCTGGTCGACGTTGTCGTACCAGACCTCCGTGGCCGCGGGGTGCACCGTGGCATCACCATCGTCGCAGTCGCCCGCCCCTTCGTGGCCCGCGAGCTCGGCCCAGCCTGCGCAGTCCAACGCGTAGCCGTCGGAGACGTAGCCGTCGCCGTCGCCGTCGCCGTCGTTGCCGTCGCAGTCGGCGTCGACGCAGTCGTAGAGCACGTCGTCGGCGCCGGGCAGCACGGCGGGGTCCCCGTCGTCGCAGTCCTCCGCGAGATCCACACCGTCCCGGTCGCAGTCCTGGTCGCTCCAGCCATCGCAGTCGGAGTCCACCCCGTCGTAGCAGGCATCGCTCGCGTCGGGGTTCACCGCGGGGTCGTCGTCGTCGCAGTCCGAGTCGAGGTCGAAGCCGTCGCCGTCGACGTCGACCAGGTCTTCGCCGTCGCAGTCCTGGTCCACCCCGTCGTAGGGAAGCTCATCGGCGCCCGGGAAGACCTCCGGGTCGTGATCGTCGCAGTCCTGGTCGACCGGATGACCGTCGCCGTCCGCGTCGTCGTCGTTGCCGTCACAGTCCTGGTCCACGCCGTCGTACCAGGTCTCTTCGGCGCCGGGGTACACGCTCGCGTCGAGGTCGGCGCAGTCCCCCTCGTGCCGCCCCCAGCCGTCGCCGTCCTCGTCGAGGCCCGCCACCCACACGGGGTCGCACGCGAGCGCCAGCACCAGGGTCAGAGGGCCCACCGTCCCCCCACCTCGAGGCCGAGCCACGCGTAGCGCTCGGGATGGTCCGGGAGCACCCCTGGCCGAGTGAGCGTGCCGCCGCGGAGCCAGGCTCCCGGGGCGATGGCGCCCTGGTCCCACGCAGCACCGAGCGCACCTTCGAGCTCCGTGCCGTCGCCCTTCATCGAGGCCTGCACCTCACCGGTGAGCGTCAGCGCTGCACGGTAGGTCACGCCCAACCGGCCCAGGGGCATCAACGCGAGGCTGCCCTCGAAGCCCGGCGCAGCGGCCTGCTCGTCGACCGCGACCGCCGCCGGCAAGCTGCCCACGCCCACCCCGACGTCGGCCTCGAGCACCACTCCGACATCGATCCCGGCACCGGCGAGGGCTGCCGCACCGCTGGCGAAACCAGGCCTGGCGCCCGAGGATCCAGGGCCCACCCGCGCCTGGGCGCCGACCATCAGGGGCCCCCAGATCGGGAAGCGGCCAGCCGCACGCGCCGTGGGCGCCAGAGCGCTCCCTTGCCAGACGGTGAAGCCATCCGAGGTGTCGGCGTTGTAGCGAAGCGCGCCGGCCGCGACCTCGGCCCACGGCTTCGGCGGGTCGCGCTCCGTGCGCTCGCGGGGGGCCTTCTGCGTGGACTCGATCACGGCCGCCGGCTCGCTGCCCGCTTCGCCGTCTCCGAAGCTCACCGTGGGCAGTTGCGGCTGGTCCTCCCCCGGAAAGGCCAGGCTGCCGCCGTCTTCGAGCAACAACCACCTGCCGGACCAGCCCACCGCCGTCTGCCACTGCAACAGGTGCCAGCCCGACAGCACGTCGCGGGGGCCGAGGTCGTACTCGATCCCGCCATCGAGGATCAGGAAGTCGGGCGGGTGCACGAAGTCGAGGTCGAGCTCCGCGAACTGGTCCGGAGCGTCGGTGGCCGCGGTCCAGCGTTCCTCTGCGTGGGCGAAGGCCGCCGGGTCCCACACCGCGCCGCCGCCGATGCGCCAGGCGCTGACGAGGTCCCGCTGCACGCTGGCCTCGTCGGGGGCCTCGCTCATCGCCGTCCACGCGCCTCGTAGCGCCAGGAACGCCGCAGCATCCGAGATGCCGATGGCTCCGTCCACGCAGTCCACGGCGGACGCGACCGCCTCGACCTCCGTGGTCAGGTCGTCGGCGCCGCCGAGGGCCCGCGTCAACGCCTGCACGCGCTCGCGGTAGTCGTCGGCGGACAGGCGCTCGGCGCAGTCGTCAGCGAGCGCCGTGGCGAGGACGAGGGCGATCATCTACTGCTCCGCGCCCTGCAGGATCCAGTCGTAGATCATCTGCTCGGCATCGGGGTCGACCGACGAGAGGTACGGCCCGCCGCGCGGCATCTGCAGCCCGGTGGCCGCGGTCCCCTGCACCTTCTGCCACAGGTAGCTGTTGGCCGGATCGCCGGGGGAGACCAGATCGATGCTCGGGAAGTCGTCGCTCCCGACGAGCACGATGTTGCTGTAGGCGTCGTCGAGATCGAGGTTGCCGCTGGTCCCCCCGCCGGTGTGGCAACCGGAGCAGTAGGTGTCCCAGACGGGCTGCAGGTCGACGTCGTGGGTGTAGCAGTTGTCGTTGTCGGAGCCGGGGGTGCCGTAGTCGACGCCCGAGGCGTTGTAGATCGTGTAGGGCGAGCACCAGTTGGTGGACGTGTCGTTGCTGGTCGCATCGAGGGTGCTCGGGTCGAGGTTCCAGCCGACCCCGTCCACGTTCGGGAACTCACCCTCGGTGTACTCGACCCGGTCGATCTCGAGGGCGCCGGAGAGCAGGATCAGCTCGTCGGGCCCGTTGGCCAGGGCCAGGTCGCCCACCAGGTACTCGTAGTCCACGGTCACGCCGCCGTTGGTGGCGGTGTCGTCGTTGACGCCGAACACGAAGTAGGTGTCGTCGTAGAGCGGTGTGGAGCCGCTCACGGTCATGCTGTCGCCGTCGTCGTCCACGACCTCGAGGCCGTCGAGATCGACGTCGGCACCAGACGCGTTGTAGATCTCCCACCACTCACGGCTGCTGTCGGACCCCACCGGGTTCTTGGCGATCTCCGTGATGACCAGGTCGCCCGCGCTCAGCGCTGCGATCGTCCAGCCATCCGCGCCGTCGCAGTCCTGATCCGCCCCGTCGATGGTGTTGTCGGCCGCCGCGGGGTTCACCAGCGGGTCGCTGTCGTCGCAGTCGTCGGCACTCAGGGACGCCGTGCCCTGGTCGCAGGTGGCGGAGCCCGGATCGGTGTCGTCCCCGTAGCCGTCACCGTCGCTGTCGGCATAGACCGTGACCTGACCGCTGGCGCCCTGGAGGTCGCTGTCGTCGGCCAGGCCGTCGCAGTCCTCGTCGACGTCCAGCGCGTCGCACACCTCGGTCTCGCCGGGGTTGGCGCCGGAGTCGCCGTCGTCGCAGTCCGTGTTGTCGGTCGTGGTCGCGCCGCCCGGGTCGTCGCAGTAGCCGGTGCCCGCGTCGGTGTCGTCGCCGTAGCCGTCCAGGTCGACGTCCGGGTAGTAGCTGGTCTTGCCCGAGGCCAGCACGCCCGGATCGGCGTCGTCGGCCAGGCCGTCGCAGTCCTCGTCGGTGTCCGAGGCATCGCACACCTCGTCGGCGTCGGGGTTCACCGCCGCGTCGCCGTCGTCGCAGTCGCCCTGCACCGTGGCCGAGCCGCCCGGGTCGTCGCAGTACGCCGTGCCGGCGTCGGCGTCGTCACCGTAGGCATCGCTGTCACCGTCGGTGTACCAGGTGGTCTTGCCGGCCGCGAGGGCGCTGGCGTCCGCGTCGTCGGCCAGACCATCGCAGTCCTCGTCGGTGTCCGAGGCGTCGCACACCTCGTCGGCGTCGGTGTTGATGGCGCTGTCGAGGTCGTCGCAGTCCGTGGCGTCGAGCACCTCGTAGGTGGCGTCGGCATCGCACTGGGCCGAGCCGGTGCTGCTGCTGTTGCCGAAGCCGTCGTCGTCGCTGTCGGGGTAGAAGGTCGAGAAGCCCGACGAGAGCACGCCGGGGTCGTCGTCGTCGCTCAGTCCGTCGCAGTCCTCGTCGGTGTCGGACCCGTCGCAGATCTCCTCGGCGGCGGGGTGGATCGCCGAGTCGGCGTCGTCGCAGTCGCTGTTGTCGGTCAGCTCGTAGGTGGCGTCGGCGTCGCACTGGGCCGAGCCGGCGCTGCTGTCGTCGCCGAAGCTGTCGCTGTCGGCGTCCTCGTAGTAGGTCGTGAAGCCGGTCGACAGCACCCCCGGGTCGTCGTCGTCGCTCAGGCCGTCGCAGTCCTCGTCCGTGTCCGACCCGTCGCAGACCTCGTCGGCGTCGGTGTTGATCGCGCTCGACCCGTCGTCGCAGTCGGTGTTGTCGGTGGTGGTGTACGTGGCGTCGGCGTCGCACTGCAGCGAGCCCGAGTCCGCGTCGTCGCCGAAGCCATCGCTGTCGTCGTCCGGGTACCAGCGGCTCTTGCCGCTGTTCTGGGTGGAGCTGTCGTCGTCGTCGGCGACCCCGTCGCAGTCTTCGTCGGTGTTCGAGGCGTCGCACACCTCGTCGGCGTCCGGGTTGACGTCGTCGCGGCTGTCGTCGCAGTCGGTGCTGTCGGTGACCGGGTAGGCCGAGGTGGCGTCGCAGAAGGCGCTGCCCGCGTCGGCCTCGTCGCCGAAGGTGTCGCTGTCGGCGTCCGGGTAGAAGGTGGTCTTGCTGCTCGTCAGCGCGCTCGCGTCGTCGTTGTCGGCGGTGCCGTCGCAGTCCTCGTCGGTGTCGGACGCGTCGCAGACCTCCTGGCCGCCGAGGTAGATGTCGTCCCGGCTGTCGTCGCAGTCGGAGTGGTCCGTGAGCTCCCAGGTGGCGTCGGCGTCGCACTGGAGGTTGCCCGCGGACGCCGCATCTCCCTGACCGTCGTCGTCGGTGTCGGGGTACCAGGTGCTCATGCCGCCGGTGAGGGTGGAGCTGTCGTCGTCGTCGGCCAGACCGTCGCAGTCTTCGTCGGTGTCGGACGCGTCACACACCTCGTCGTCGCCGGGGCTGACGTCGTCGCGGCTGTCGTCGCAGTCCGTGCTGTCGGTGAGCGGGTAGGACGCGGTCGCGTCGCAGAGGGCGGAGCCGGCGCTGCTCTCGTCGCCGTAGCCGTCGGCATCGGCGTCGGGGAAGAAGGTGGTGTAGGTGCTCGCGTCGGCGTCGGCCAGGTCGTCGTTCTCGGCCAGACCGTCGCAGTCCTCGTCGAGGTCCTCGTCGTCGCAGAGCTCCTGCGCGTCGGGATAGACGTGGTCGCGGGTGTCGTCGCAGTCGGTGGCGTCGGTGACCGGGTAGGCCGAGGACGCGTCGCAGAGGTCGTCGGAGTCGGCGGCGTCGCCGAAGGTGTCGGCGTCGGCGTCGGCGTAGAAGGTGGTGAAGCCGCTCGAGAGCACGGAGCTGTCGTCGTCGTCGCTCGTGCCGTCGCAGTCCTCGTCCACGTCGGAGGCGTCGCACACCTCGTCGGCGCCCGGGTTCACGTCGCTGCGGCTGTCGTCGCAGTCGGTGCTGTCGGTGAGCGGGTAGTCGTCCGTGGCGTCGCAGAGGCTCGAGCCGAAGCTGTCCTCGTCGCCGTAGTCGTCGTCGTCGGCGTCCGGATAGAAGGTGGTGCGGCTCGCGGTGGTGCTGTCGGCCAGATCGTCGTTCTCGGCCAGGCCATCGCAGTCCTCGTCGAGGTCCTCGTCGTCGCAGAGCTCCTGCGCGTCGGGGTAGACGTGGTCGCGGGTGTCGTCGCAGTCGGTGTGGTCGGTGACCGGGGTGCCGGCCGTGGCGTCGCAGAGCTCGGTGCCCGCGTCGTCCTGGTCGCCGAAGGTGTCGGCGTCGGCGTCCACATAGAAGGTGGTGTAGGTGCTGCTGTCGGCGTCGGCGAGGTCGTCGTTCTCGGCCAGGCCGTCGCAGTCCTCGTCGAGGTCCTCGTCGTCGCAGAGCTCCTGGGCCTCGGGGTAGACCCAGTCGCGGGTGTCGTCGCAGTCGGTGTCGTCGAGCACGTCGGTGCCGGGCCGGAAGCACTGGGAGGTGCTGTCGTCGGGATCGCCGAAGTCGTCGCTGTCGTCGTCGGCGTACCAGACCCACGGGTCGCTCACCGAGCTGTCGTCGTCGTCGATCCGACCGTCGCAGTCGTCGTCGACCTCGTTGCAGAGCTCGGTGGCGCCCGGGTTCACGTCTTCGGGCGGAATGGTGATCGCAGAGGTGCCGAGCCCGTCGCGCTCGACCGCGGACTGGTCGCCGGTGTCCACGCAGTCGTCGGGGTTGTCGGAGGTGTAGACGTCGAAGGCTTCGCAGTAGCAGCGCGTGGTGGTGGTGCCGTAGCTGTCGCCGTCGCGGTCCTCGTAGAAGATCGTGCAGCCCGACGCGTTGACGTCGTTGAGCTCGCCGTCGCAGTCGTCGTCGTAGTCGGTGGAGCAGGACTCGTTCTGGCCGGGGCTCACGAGCGGGTCGGCGTCGTCGCAGTCCTCGCCGTAGTCGCCGTCGCGGTTGCTCAGATCGGTGGTGTCGTAGCCGTCGCCGTCGTCGTCGAAGTCGGAGTCGCCGGCGCAGTCGGCGTCGATGCCGTCGTAGCTGCGGTCGTCGGCGCCCGGGAAGACCTCCTCGGGGTCCAGGGCCTCCTTGCCGTGCAGCGCGGTGTACTCGGTGGGGGTGCTCGCCGGATCGTCCCAGCAGTCCTCGGCGCCGTCGTGGCCGGCGAACTGCTCCCAGTCACAGGTGGCCGCGTAGTCGTCGGGCACGTAGCCGTCGCCGTCCTGGTCGCCGTCGTTGCCGTCGCAGTTGGAGTCGAGGCAGTCGTACCAGGTGTCGGTCGCGTCGTTCGGGAAGACCGCCGCGTCCTCGTCGTCGCACTCCGAGTCCACGCGGTAGCCGTCGCCGTCCTGGTCGTAGTCGTCCCACCCGTCGCAGTCGACGTCGATGCCGTCGTACCAGGTCTCGTCTTGATCCGGGTGGATGTCGGTGGCGGCCACGCCGACGGCGTCGAGGTCGATCGCGACGTCGTCGTCGTCGTAGAAGGTCTGGTCGAGCGACGCTCCGTCCACGCAGTCGTCCCCGTAGGCGCCTTGCTGGTCCGGGTAGCCGTCGCTGCGGTAGCCGTCGCCGTCCTGATCGAAGTCGTCGTTTCCGCTGCAGTCCTGGTCGACGCCGTCGTACCAGGTATCGACCGCGTCCGGGTGGACCTCGGCGGGTTGGGGCTGGGCCCACCCCAGCGAGCCCCCGGCGCTGTCGGTCCCCGTGGCCACGGCGTAGCCGTCGGGGATGGAGGCCGGGTCGTCCCAGCAGTCGTCGCCACCGGCCGCCACCGCCACGAAGCCGTCGCCGTCGGCGTCGTCGTCGTTGCCGTCGCAGTTCTGATCCACGCCGTCGTACCAGGTCTCGGCAGCGTCGGGGTGGATGGACGCGTCGGCCTCGTCGCAGTCGCCGTCGCTCATCGCGAAGCCGTCGCCGTCCAGGTCCACGACCACCCAGTCGGTCTTGCAGCCTGCCAGCAAGAGCAGGTGGGCGGCTGCAGCCATCAACGTCAAGCGCATGCGGTGCCTCGTCTGGGACGCAGCGTAGCCGCGGCCGGGCGTGCTGTTCAAGCAACGGCGCCTCGCAGGGCCGGGCGATGGCGATCCGGCCGCCTGGGTTCCAGCGCGGGCAGCGGCGCCAGCGCCTGCCAGGAGGGCCGCCGTGCGGCGCACGCTGTACCTCCTCCGGGAGCTCACAGCTCCGGGCTTCCAGGCCTCGGACGCGGCTCCGTCCAGCGATCCGGGACCGACCGACACCAGCGGCGGACGAACGAGCCGCCGCCCTCGACCGACACGGGCGTGGCCATCTCTCCGGTGGGCCGGCTCCGCGACGGTGCTGCCGAGCGAGCGCCTGGATGGTGTCGGCGAGCTGTTCCCGTGCGGCCTGCGCCACGGCGCCGTGCGGTGCGCCTGGCAGGGACCGGACGGAGTCGACGCCGGCGGCGGACGGTCACCAAGCGCGCGGGCCTTCCACGTGACGTGGGGCGCGCCGGAGCGCCTCCCCGCCGGCGAACACGCGCACGACGGGGGCCTGTTCTACGTCAGCAACTTCGACGACTTGTAGCGACAGGTCTCGCTGCTCTTGACGGTGGGCGCTGGTTCGATACCTCAAGCGGCCACCGGAAGGGCCCATGATCGAGGTCGAAGGACTCACCAAGCGCTACGGCGCGGACAACGCCATCGAGGACGTCTCGTTCTCGGTGGCCAAGGGCGAAGTCGTGGGCTTCCTGGGGCCGAACGGCGCCGGGAAGACCACCACGATGCGCATCCTGACGGGCTCGCTGGGCGCCACCGCGGGCGTGGCCCGGATCGGCGGTCGCGACGTCTCCACCCACGCCGCAGCGGTCAAGCGCACCGTGGGCTACCTCCCCGAGGTCCCACCGCTCTACGTCACCATGACCGTGCGGGACTACGTGGCCTTCGCCGGTCGCCTGAAGGGAGTCACCGACCCGGCCGCCGTCGATCGCGCCCTCGCACGCGTCGGCCTGGCGGACGTCGGCCACCGCATCATCGACCACCTGTCCAAGGGCTACCGGCAACGGGTCGGCCTCGCCCAGGCCATCGTGCACGACCCCGAGGTGCTCATCCTCGACGAGCCGGCCAGCGGCCTGGACCCCGCCCAGCGCGTGGAGATCCGGGCGCTGCTCAAGGAGCTGGCGGCTGGCGACGCGACCATCATCCTGAGCACCCACGTGCTCGCGGAGGTCGAAGCCCTGTGCGACCGAGTCGTCATCATCGCGCGCGGTCGGGTGGTCGCCACCGACACCCTCGACGACCTCTCCGGGGGTCGACGCCAGGTCGCGATCGAGGTGCAGCAGGTCGGGCCAGCCATGGAGGCCCTCCGCGCCCTGCCCGGCGTCGAGCTCGTCGAGCACGCCGGTGAAGGCCGCCTGCTCCTGCGCTGCGACGCGGACCTCCGCGCCGAGGTCGCCACCGCCGCCGCCCCCCACGGCCTGCTCGCGCTGGGTGCGCGCCGCGGCCTGGAAGACATCTACCTGAGCCTCACCCAGGGCAACGCATGAACGTGCTCGCCATCGCGCGCCGCGAGCTCGCGGCCTACTTCGCCACCCCCGTGGGTTGGATCGCGCTCTGCGCCTTCCTGATCATCACGGGCTTCTTCTTCGCGTCGATGATCGGCTTCTACAACCTGCAGTCGGCGCAGATGAGCTTCGACCCCTACGGCACCGGCGACATGAACGTCGACGAGTACCTGGTGGCACCCTTCTTCGCGAACACTGGCGTCATCCTGCTGTTCCTGTGCCCAGCGCTCACCATGCGGCTCTTCGCCGAGGATCGCCGCTCGAGGAGCCTGGAGCTGTTGCTCACGAGCCCCGTCTCCACCCTGGAGATCGTGCTCGGGAAGTACCTGGGTGCGATGGCCTTCTGCTCGGTGATGCTCCTGGCCACCGGGCACTACACGGCGCTGCTCCTGTGGCTCGGCAGCCCCGACGTGGGTGTGCTCGTCTCCAGCTACGTCTCGGTGCTGCTCTTGTGCGGCAGCTTCGTGGCCGTCGGCATGCTCACCTCGGCCTTCACCGAGAGCCAGGTGGTGGCGCTGGTCATCGGCTTCGGGCTGCTCCTGATGTTCTGGGTGCTCTCCTGGGCCGACGCCAGCACGTCCACGGGGGCGGGGGAGTGGCTGGCCTACGCCTCGATGCTCACCCACCTCGAGCAGCTGGCCAAGGGCCTGGTGCACAGCCGGGACCTCGTCTACTACCTGAGCTTCATCGCCTTCTTCCTCTTCGCGACCCACCAGCGGGTCGACGCCTACCGGTGGCGCTGATGAGGGGCTTCTCCTGGCTGGCCGGGGTGCTCGGCACCCTGCTCACGGTGGCCTTCGCCATCCACCGCTTCACCACCGGCTCCTTCGATGTCGTCTGGAACGTCGTCGGCGGGATCGGCCTCGCGCTCCTCGCGCTCTACCTCTGGCTCGACCGCGACGAGCTCGATCAGGCGTCGCAGTCCCCGGGCTTCCGGAACAGCTCGATGGCCACCCTGATGGTCGTGGTCGCGCTGGGCATCACCATCGCCGTGAACGTCGCCGGAAAGCGGTACGACGAGCGCTGGGACTGGACGCAGAGCGGCCGGCACACCCTGGCCGAGCAGTCGGTTCAGGTGGCCGACGGGCTGGCGAGCGCCGTCGACGTGCTGGGCTTCTTCCCGACCGACAGCCTCGAGGGCGCCGAGTTCAAGGACCTGGTGGAGGCCTACCAGCAGCACACGCCGTGGCTGGACTTCCAGCTGGTCGACCCGATCCGCGAGCCCCTGCTCGCCGAGCAGCTCAAGGTCACGTCGAGCTTCGGCACGATCGTGCTCACCCACGGCGAAGACCAGCAGCGGCTCGAGGCCGACTTCGGGGAGGAGGCCTTCACCAACGCCCTGGTCAAGGTCACCGCGGGCGTGGACCACGAGGTCTGCTTCACCACCGGCCACGGCGAGCGCGCGGTCGACGACGACTACCGTACCGACGGCCTGGGCGGCGTGGTCGCCAAGCTCCAGGGGCAGAACTACACGGTGACCACCTTCGTGCCGCTCACCGACGGCGGCGTACCGGACGGCTGCGAGGTGGCCGTGGTCGCCGACCCTCAGCTCGACCTGCTCGCTCCCGAGGTGGAGATGCTCGCGGCCTTCGTGGCCGAGGGCGGCTCGATGATCGTGCTGCTCGACCCGATGCACGCGCCGGCCTTCGCGGCCTCGCTCGCGCGCTACGGCCTGCTGCTGGGCGACGACATCGTGCTCGAACAGAACCCCGCCTACCAGCTGGTCGGCGGCGACGCGTCGTACCTGGTGCTCGACAAGCAGAGCTTCGACTTCCACCCGATCGTCGCCGACCTCACCGGCATCGCGCTCTTGAGGGTGGCGCGTTCGGTGCGGCTCGGACCCGAGGTCGAGGGGCTCAACGCCATGGTCCTGGCCCGCTCCAGCGCCAACGGCTGGGCGGAGACCGATCTCGAGAGCCCCAACCCGGTGCTCGACGCCGCCGACGTGGCCGGTCCGGTCGGCGTGGCCGCCGTGGTCGAGGTCGTGGAACCCGGCGCCGTGCACGTGGGCAGCCGCGTGCTCGACGGCAGCTCGGAAGCGCCGCTGCCCGCCGACACGCCGGTGCCGGAGGTCGTGGACGTGGCCCGAGCCGCGGGCGGCAAGGTCGTGGTGTTCGGCGACAGCGACTTCGTGAGCAACGAGCTGGCCCTGCAGGGCTCGAACCTCGATCTGTTCCTCAACAGCGTGGCCTGGATGGTCGGCGAGGAAGACCAGATCAGCATCCGACCCAACGAGGCCGGCTCCGGCACGCTCACGATGACCGAGATCGACGGGCTGCTCGTGTGGCTGCTCTGCCTGCTCGCGGCGCCGGGGCTCGCGGTGGCGGGCGCCATCGGCACCTGGGCGAGGCGCCGGAAGCTGTAGCGCACGGGCTGCGCTCCACGCGCAGCCCCCGCGCTCCCGCCTCTCTGGCCCTGCGAGCGTTCGACGGGGCCACTTCCCCTCTGAAAGGGGGCCCCTCGATGGGCCCCCTTCGCGTGCCCGATGGGCACGCTGAACCCCCACCGCAGAGGCGGTTCGCCCCGCGGTGCCGCCAGGCCCTACGCGGCGCGGCCTCTTATCCCAGCACGTGCTCGTCGAGCACGAAGGCTGTGAGGGTGCCGGTGACCACCGCGGTGGGGCCGACCTCGCAGCGCACGTCGACCACGCGCTTCCGACCCTTCTCAGCGCTCACGCTCGCCTCGCAGCGCACCACCTGGCCGACCGTGACCGGGGCGAGGAAGCGAAGCTCCGCGGCGCCGAGCACCACGTTGGGGTCGTTCACCGCCAACATGGCTGCGTAGTCGGCCGCGCCGAACACGAAGCCGCCGTGCACCAGCCCGCGTTCGTCGGCACCCATGGCGGCGGTGGTGGACAGAGCGACGACCGCCCGCCCCTCGGAGAGCGCGAGGGGCTCCCCGCAGAGCGAGCGGTCGATGCCCAGGTGCGTCCTGGGATCCGCCATCAGGCGAGGATCTCCTGGAGCTTCGTGGCGAGGCCGAAGTCGCTCGCGGTGATCTTTCCGTCCATGAACAGCGCGATGGCGCTCGAAGGGTTCTCCACGAGCTGCGCCCAGCTCGCCGCGTCGCTGCCGATCACGCAGTCGGCGTCGCCTTCGCCCTGGGTGACCTTGCCTTCGTTCTTCAGATCGACCACCCAGGTGCCCGCACCCTCGATGTCGAAGCGGAAGATCGCACCGACAGAGGCCACCAGATCGGGGCCGATCTTTTCGGCGAGGGTCACGTTGAAGAAGTCAGAGACGGTGTCGGCCATGGGTCCTCCGTGGGGATGGTGCCGAGTCCGTAACCGCTCCCGCCACCGCGCCCGTCAAGGAAATGAACGGCCGCTCAGATCAGCGCCTTCAGGTGATCTTCCGGGTCGCGCCGACGCCCCAGGTCCAGGCCATCCCAGTCGTCCGGAGCCTCGCCCTGCGACGCCAGCAGCTCCGCCCAGGGCTTCAGCGCGCTGCGCTTCATGCGGGACACCTTGGCGCCGAAGCTGCCCGCCAGATCGTCGGCGAGGGCACGCAGCCGAACGGGGCGCGGCCCCTGGACCCCCACGTCGCGGTCGAGCTCGCCGTCCACGGCCCGCAGCACGAGGCGCGCCGCGTCGTCGGACCAGAGCGGCCGCAGCCGAAGATCGGGGGGCTGAGGCACGGCCTTGCCCGCCCGCGCCGCCTCCACCCAGGGCGTGAACAGCCGGTCGCCGTCGCCGAAGAGCAGCGGAAGTCCGACCACCCGCAGCTCGGGTGCCTGCGCCCGCACCACGGGGAGGGCCTCCTGGTAGGACTGCACCACGTGGGTGAGCGCTCCGTTGATGCCCACCGGCTGCACCCACACGAAGCGCTCCACAGCGCCCTGGCGTGCGGCCCGGGCAACCTGCTCTGCGCCCGCCCCGGCGAGCGCGACCACCTGCCGCGGCGCGGTGGCGGCGTAGACCACGGCATCGGCGGCGTAGAGGGCATCTCGAATGCCCACGCCCGTCAGCGCGTCCGCCCGACGCCAGAGCCCGGCGCCCTCGCGGGGCGCGGGGGAGGCGAGCACCACGTGGTCGCCGCGCTGGGCGAGCCTCCGCGCCACCGCACGGCCCACGACGCCGGCTCCGACGATGCAGACGCGCATGCTAGGCGGCCGCGAGCGCCTCGGCGAAGCCTTGCAGCTCGCGCAACGGCGCTGCAAAGCGGCCGGGCCGGTCGTTCCACCAGCCGTGCCAGTCGGAGCCGCCGGTCACGAACAGCCCGTGCTCCCGCGCGAGCCGACGGAGCGCGTTGCGCTGCTGGCGCTTGTTCGCCGGACGGAGGGCCTCCAGCCCCTGCAGGCCACCGGCGGCGAAGGCGGCGGTCCACCGCTCCGCATCGTCGACGTCTGGATGGGCCCAGGAGGTCACACCCCCCGCAGCACGGGCGCTGGCGATGGCCTCGAGCCAGCCGAGGGTCACCGGGGGGACGTTCCCGTGCTCGGACCCCGTGAAGCGGCGGAACGCGTCGTTGAGGTTGTGGGCGTGCCCGCTGGCGACCAGGGCCTGGGACAGGTGGAAGCGGGTGATGGAGCGCTCCCCGTTGCGGGCGGCCGGCGGTGCGACCTCGAGCCCCTCGAGATCGAGCCTGCGCACCGCCTCGTCGTAGCGATCCGCCCGCGCCCTGGCGCGCCCGGCCAGGAACACGCGGAAGTCCGCGGGCATCTCCCCCGGGAAGTACACGAGCAGGTGGAGCTCCTTGCCCTCGTGCACCCCGCTGAGCTCGACGCCGTGCAGCACCGTGACGACCCGCTGCCCGACCAGGTGACGTCCCGCGGAGAGCGCGGGCGGCAGGTCGTGGTCGGTCAACGCGATGACGTCGAGCCCGCCGCGACCGCAGAGGTCGAGCAGCTCCGCGGGGGCCACCTTGCCGTCGGACAGGTGGCTGTGGAGGTGCAGATCGAAGCGCGCGTTGGGCGGCAGCGTGCGGAGGGTGCTCATCCGGCTACCCGTCGACCGGTTGCTCGAGCTCGCGCACGAGTCGGAGGTGGGTCTCCATCACGGCGCGCAGCTCGGCGGCCAGGCGCTTGCGCATCGACTGGAGCTGGATGACCTCCTGCAGGAGCTCGCGGTGCTCGTCGTGTGCGGTGCTCAGCACGCGCTGCGCCTCCAGCCGAGCTTCGCCCAGGAGCAGGTCCGCCTCCCGGCGGGAGGTGTCCTTGAGCTCCTCGGTCATGCGGCGGGCCAGGATGAGGGTCTGGTGGATCTCGGACTCCCGGGCCCG
Organism: uncultured Enterobacterales bacterium; assembly: GCA_964604675.1. Taxonomy (GTDB): domain Bacteria; phylum Myxococcota_A; class UBA796; order UBA796; family CAJQPC01; genus CAZSAT01. Next base: position 87,603 of record CAZSAT010000002.1, on the reverse strand, counting down.
GAGGTCCTCGATCTCGCGCTCTCGCGCGGTGATGGCCTCCTTGTGGGTGCGGTTCTCCCGGAGCACCTCCTCGAGGGTCTCGCGGACCTCTTCGAGGAACTGGCCCACCTCGTCGGGGTCCAGGCCCCGGCGAACCGAGGTGAACTCCTTCTGGATGATGTCGAGGGGCGTGATGCGCATGAAGCCCCGTATCCTTCAGGGCACCACGGCGGCGAACCGTTCCGTGACCATCGGCTGCACGCGCACGTCCACGCCCGTGCGACGGCCGCTCTCGTCGAGGTAGAGCGCGCGGAGCTTTCGGGCCAGCTCGGGCAGGGGATCCTCGCTGAGCTCGACCAGGGCGACCAGCCGTTCGACGTCGTCGAGCGCGTCGGAGGAGGCCGCCACCAGCAGCCGGCGTCCACGGGCGGAGATGGCGTAGTCGCCGCCGCCCGTGGCCAGGCGGCCCTTGTCCGCGGCATCGCGCGACTGGTGGAGAATCTCCACACCGTCCGGGCCGTCCACGACCACCAGGGCCAGCGCGCGATCGTCGAGATCGAAGCGCACGGACACGGTCTCGGCGTTTCGGTGGAACGCCGCCTCGACCGGCCAGGTGGGCAGGGCGGGAAGGGGCTGCATGGCCTCACGACCCGCGAGCAGGCTCAGGAGGAACACGAGCACCGCGGCCGCCCACCACCGGGCCGGAGACGGGGGCTCCGGCAGCGGCTCGGGCAGCGCACCGACGCCGTCGACCTCGCCCCACGGGCGCGAGCGAACGGCCTCGCAGGACTCCGCGGCCAGGGGCCCGAGCAGCGCGCGCTTGGTGAGCACACCGCGTCCGGTCACCATGGCGCCGCGCAGGTGATCGCGCGCCGGGGCACCCTCCTCGGCGAGTCCGTGCAGGATGGCCACGTGGTTGCCGACCTTGTCCATGTCGATCAGCACCAGGTCGTCGCCCGCCTTCAGGGCCGCGTCCGGGAAGCTCTCGAGCACGCTCTTCAGGTGCTGGCGACCGTCGGGGTGGAGGTGCAGGGCGAGCAACGTCGCCTCGTCCTGAGGGCGCACCGTGCCGCCAGCCGGCAGGAGGAGCTCGCGGGCGTCGAGCACGTTGGCGCGCACCAGGCGCACGGCGCGCACACAGCGCGGGCAGGCCTCGAGGTGCAAGCGGTTCGCCTGCAGGGCCCGCCAGGCACCGCGGCAGTCCTCCGCCGGGAGTTGCGCAAGACGCCGGAGCACGCCGTCGAGCTCGACGTCGTCAGCCGGGAGCGCACCGCCGGCCTGTTCGATGACGGCCCGGGCCATGGCCCGCAGCGCGCTCTGGGAGGCCGAGAGCGCGACCGGGTCGATGCCGGTTCGCTCGACGACCTCCTCCAACGACAGACCGTCCGCGTAGGCCAGGTGCCAGACGGCCTGGCCGACCATGTCGAGGTCGGCGGTCAGCGCATCGCGCCAGGCGGACCGGAGTCCCCACGAGACCACCCGTTCCTGGCTCAGCGGGTAGCGGCCGCGCCTCACCCGGCGCAACCAGTCCTGCACGGCGGCGCTGGTGACGGCGCCCAGGAGCTCCTCGTCGCGCTCGTCGGGGAGGCTCAGCAGCACGTGCCGCCGCACGCTCGCGAGCACCTGTGGCGCGCACTTCACGCGCGCCAGGTGCAACTCCCAGGCACAGCGCACCGTGACGGCAGCCCACAGGTTGCGCTCGCGCACGCTGCCGAAGCCGCAGTCGGGTGGGAGGTGCACGACAATCCCTCAGGTAATTTCTATGGTGATGTCTTGACAATCATAGTCCTGTGGCGGCCTGGTGCAAGCCACTTGTCACACGCGCCCTGGAACGACCCAGAAGCCCGATGCCCACCGCGCCCGCGACGGCCACGGAAACGCCGTACGCGGGCGCTCCGAGCAGGGCCTTGCCCGTGCCGAGCAGGCACGCCATCACGCAGGCGAGAGCCGCCAGCCAGCGCAACAGATCCGGTCCGAGCGGGGTCGGCGCCGGAAGGCCTGCGGCGCGCGCGACACTGCCCCACCCGGGCCCCGGCGGCCTCACCTTCTCGTAGAAGGGCACGAGTGCGGCGGGATCCCGGCTGCCGAGCAGCGCACACGGCAACCAGACCGCCGTGCTCCCCGCCACGATGAGACCGAGCTTGGCCAGGTAGGTCCACTCCGGCGCGAACAGGTACACCCCGACCGACAAGACCGTGGACGCCGCCATCGCGCTGATCTCCGCAGCGGCGTTCACCCGCCACCAGTACCAACGCAAGAGCATCACCGCGCCCGCGCCGGCGCCGAAGGCGGTGAGGAACTCCCAGGCGCCCGCGATCGAGTCCATCATCGCGGTGGCCACGAGGGCGAGCCCGGCGATGGCGGCCACACACACACGACTCGCGAGCCGCACCCGCTCCGGCGAGAGCGGCCACCAGCGCCCGACGAGGTCGTTGACCACGTAGCTGGCGCCCCAGTTCATGTGGGTGTCCATGGTGGACATGAAGGCAGCGAGGAAGCTGGCGACCAGCAGGCCACGGAATCCGGCCGGGAGCACCTCGACGATGAGCTGGGCGTAGGCGGCCTCGGCGTCGAGGGCGACCGCCTCGGGAACGAGCACGATCGCCGCCATGCCCGCAAGGATCCAGGGCCACGGACGCAGCACGTAGTGCGCGACCACGAACCAGAGGCCGCCGAGCTCTGCGTCCCGCTCGGTCCGGGCCGACAGCATGCGCTGCACGAAGATGCCGCCGCCATCGGCGTACTTCTGCGCCCACCACTGCACCCCCAGGAACGCCGCCAGCGACTCCCAGGGGAGCAACTCGCCGCCGACGGGGAACAGGTCGATGAGCGCCGGGCCCTTGGCCGCGACGGCGCCGGCCACGACCGCGTCCAACCCACCGGCCGCGTCGAGCGCGAACCAGGCGAGGAGCAGGGCACCGATCAGCGCGATCGGAAACTGCACCAGATCGGTGATCACCACGCCGTGGAAGCCGGAGCGCACGCTGTACACCAGGGTGAGGCCCAGCAGCCCCAGCACCACGCCCCACGGCGGCACCTCGGGCAACACCGCCGCGGAGACCTTCAACATGGCCAGGAAGACCCAGCCCATCACGATGCAGTTGATGGGCACGGCGAAGTAGAAGGCCTTGAGCCCGCGCAGCAAGGTGGCGCCGCGACCCTGGTACCGGAGCTCGCAGAACTCGGCGTCGGTGACCACGCCCGCGCGCCGCCACAGCCTGGCCAACACCACCGCCACGAGCACGTGGGAGATGGCCATCGACCACCAGAACCAGTTGCCCGCCACACCATCGTTGATGGTCAGGCCGGCCACCGTCAGCGGCGTGTCGGCCGCGAAGGTCGTGGCGACCATGGACGTGCCGACCACCCACCACGGGAAGCGCCGCCCGCCCAGGAAGAAGTCGCTGACCGTGCTCAGGGACTTCGCGCGACCGGCCCAGGCGCCGAGCGCCACGATGCCCAGGAGGTAGACGGCGATGACGGCGTAGTCGAGCGCGGACATGGCCGCGCCGTATCACCCGGAAAGCCCGGGTGAGCGCGGAGCTACGCGGCTTCGCCTTCCGCCAGCCGTGCGGAGGTCTCGTGCTGGTCGAGCACGAGGTCGTTGAGGGTCGCCGAGGTGGCGATGCGCGCCAGCTCGGGGTCGCCGTAGAGCGCGAGGTACTCCTCGTAGAAGAGTTCGACCAGGTCGCCCAGGGTGGTGTGGATGCGGTTCATCGTTGACTCCAGCAGGGGTGCCATCCCCAGTGGTTCTGCCCCGACCGGGGGCTCGTTGAGCTCGTTGACTACAAGTGCAGGTTCCGTGCCATCAGTGATGGGAGCGGGATGCGCACGCTGTCGGCCTGCACGGGTACAGACCCCGGTCGGCACCGTTCTCTTCGTCGGACGATGTCAAGGAAGTGGGACGTACGTCACAGATCCCGTGCGGCCACCACCAGCAGGTGCACGGCGCTCGCACCCGCGTCGATCAGCTCGGCCGCACAAGCCGACGCCGTGGCGCCGGTGGTGAGGACGTCGTCGACCAACAACACCTCCCCCTGCACGGGGGCGCTGGCGTGGAACGCGTGCCGCACCAGCTCAGCGCGCTCCGCGTCGGACGCCCCCGCGAGCCGACGCCAGCCTCGTCGGCGCAGCGGCTCCTCCAGCGGGAGGCGGTGCTGCCGCGCGACCGCCTCCGCCAGCCAGAGCGTGACCTCGTGCTGACGCTTCAGCGTGGTGAAGGGCGCCTGGGGCACCGGCACCACGAGGGCGCCGGGCAGGTCCTCGGTGGCGAGCGCCAGCCGCTCGGCGAGGAGGCGGGTGACGTGCTCCGCGGGTCCGTACTTGGCGCGCCGCAGCATCTGGCCCAGCTGGCCTTCATAGGGGCCGAGCGCCCGAGCCGAGCGCACGAGGTCCGGCGGGGCCACCGGCCAGGTGATGGAGGGCAGCCCGCGGCGGCACGAGCGGCAGAGCGGCCCTTCGGGACCAGCGCACGCGGCGCAGCTCGTGGGGGCGATGAGCTCCAGCATCGCGTCAAGCTCGGCACGGCGGCCGCCGGGTCAAGCCCGGTGGTACGGCTCGCCGTTCACGATGGTCCACGCGCGGTAGAGCTGCTCGAGGACCACCACGCGCGCCACCTGGTGGTTGAGCACGCAGGGGCCGAGCCGCACGGTGCGCCAAGCCCGGGCCTTCACCTCGGGCAGGTGACCGGACGCGCCGCCGATGGCGACCACGAGCTGGCCGACGCCATCGTTCCGGGCGCCATCGACCAAGCCCGCCCAGCCCTCGGAGCTGAGGGCCGTGCCGCTCGGATCGAGCACGACCAGCCGGTCAGACGGGCCGAGCCGACCAGGCAAGGCCCCCTCCCGACCCGGCCTGAGCTGCCACTCCTCGAAGGGCGCGTAGCGCTTCAACCGCTTGGTGTAGTCCCTGGCCGCTTCGTCGGCCCACGCGGTCCGACCCTTGGCGACGTAGGCCAGCCGAAGCTTCAGACGTCCGTCCCGGTCCACCGCTCGCTGAGCTTCGCATCGCCCAGCTCGGGCACGTCGACCCGAGGTGCGTCCTGCCAGAGGGTATCCAGATCGTAGAAGTCCCGAAGCTCCTGGTCGAACACGTGCACGACCACGTCCCCGAGGTCGATCAGCGTCCACTTGCTGCTGTCGAGACCTTCGGTGGACAGCGGCCGCACGCCGTGCTCCCGGGCGGTGTCGATGACCGCCTGGGCGATGGCGCGCACCTGGCGCTTGTTGGTGCCGTTGCAGAGCAGGAAGTAGTCGCAGTACGAGACGCGGGCTTCCATCTCCAGGATGGCCATGTCACTGGCCTTCTTCTCCACGGCCGCACCGGTCAGGGCGCGAACGAGCTCGAGCGAGGTGATACCGACCTCCGGGGGTGATGCCGGCACGCGGTGGCGTGCGCGGACAGGACGACAGAGACGAGGACGCACGTGCGCGCAGCTTCAAGCTCGTAGCTCAAGCGACGCGCCTCGTGACCATGAACTCCCGTGTCCGTCTGCAGTCAGACTAGTACCTCGGCGCATGGGGGTCAAGCAAAGGCCGCTCAGAATCGTCACTCTGGCGGCTCCAGCACCGGCATCGTGCCGAAGCTCGATCGCACGATCCGCACCTGGTCGGTGCGCGACCGGAGCTCGGTTCCACCGGTCTCGACGACGCCCTCGATCGACACCTGGAGCCGCACGGCACTCGCGCCGTCCAGGACCACCTCACCTGCCAACGCAGTCGGGCGGTAGCGACGCTTCTTCCTCTTCTTCCGGCGCGCCTTGCCATGCTCCTGTTCGGGCTCTTCTTCGACTTCGGGCGCCTGGAAGCGCACGCCGTAGCGCACCGCGGGGCGTCCCTCCACCACCGTGTCCCCGAGGGGCTCGAGCACGAAGTGGTCCGCGTAGTCGTTCAGGAACGGGGAGAGCAGGTCCCAGCTCTGGGCCAGCTCGCCGCGGTACAGCTCGGCGTCGTCCCGGCGCCGCCAGCCGCCGCCCTTGTCGGTCCAGGCGGTGCCGTCGACCACCAGGACGTGCTGCACCACCTTGCCATCCCGCACGCGCTGGAGCTCGAAGTGATCCCAGTCGCCCCAGGACAGCTCCAGGGTGTGCCTGTCGTCCCGTCCGTTCCCCGCCGGCCACTGCTCGATCACCGTGGCCTGGAGGTGGTGGGGCCCCAGGGCCGCCTGGGACGCGAACTGGATGCTCTTGGACGCCTCCCAGAGCTCGTCCTCCGGTGAAGGACCCGAGGTGCAGGCAACGACGAGGAGCGACAGCATTCCCGCTGCAGTCTACAGGCCTTCCGGCGACGACGTTGACGCGGGCGGCCGCGCCGGGCTCCTTCCCGCACGACGGCTCTGCGCCCCCCCCGCTCTCGGCCCGTTCAGCCGTCGTCCCGCTCCTGCACCAGCGCCCAGCAGCGCTCGGTCAGGGCCTTGGTGCCGTCGCCCCGGAGCGACGACAACAGCAGCGGGGGCGCGCCGAGCAGCTCCGTGAAGCGTGCCACGGCGTCCTCCACCTCGTGCTCGGTCGCCACGTCGATCTTCGAGACCACCACCAGCTCGGGGCGTTCGGACAGCTCCGGAGAGAAGCGGGAGAGCTCGCCGCGCAGGGACTGGTAGCGCTCGACAGGGTCCTCCACGGGCTCGCCGTAGCCCGAGGCCGCCACGAGGTGGACCAGCACGCGGCAGCGCTCCACGTGGCGCAGGAACTGGTGCCCCAGGCCCACGCCCTCGCTCGCACCCTCCACGAGGCCCGGGATGTCGGCCACCACGAAGGCACCCTCCCAGCCGCGACTCACGACGCCGAGGTTCGGAACCAGGGTGGTGAAGGGGTAGTCGGCCACCTTCGGGCGCGCGTTCGAGATCACCGAGATGAGGGTGGACTTGCCCGCGTTGGGGAAGCCGACCAGGCCCACGTCGGCGAGCAGCTTCAGCTCCAGGGCCAGCTCGATGGTCGAGGCGGGTTCGCCGGGCTCGAACTTCCGCGGCGTGCGGTTGCCCGCGGTCTTGAAGTGCATGTTCCCGCGACCGCCGCCACCGCCGCGCACGACCACCGCGAAGGCGTCGGGCTCGGTCAGATCCGCCAACTGCGCGCCCGTCTCACGGTCGAGCACCACCGTGCCCACGGGCACCTCGATCACGTAGTCGTCGGCGCCTCGGCCGTGCATGTGCCGACCACGACCGGGACCGCCCGACTTCGCCTTGTAGACCCGACGGCCGCGCAGGTGCTCCAGCGTGGTGCGACCGGGATCGGCCCGCAGGATCACCGAGCCGCCGCGCCCGCCGTCGCCCCCGTCGGGGCCACCATGGGGCCGGTGCTTCTCACGCAGGAAGGAGCTGGCGCCATCGCCACCCTTCCCGCTGATGCAGGTGATCTCGACTTCGTCGACGAAGCGCATCGTACGCTCCGACGAGGAGCCACAGAGGCCTAGGCCTCGGAGGCGGCCTCTTCGACGGGGTAGACCGAGATCCGCCGCTTGTTGCCGCGGAAGGTCTCGAACTTGACGGTGCCGTCGATCTTCGAGAAGAGCGTCCAGTCCTTGCCCACACCCACGTTCTTGCCGGGGTGGAACTTGGTGCCGAGCTGCCGCACCAGGATGCTGCCGCCGGTCACGAACTGACCGTCGCCGCGCTTCACGCCCCGGTACTGGGGGTTGGAGTCGCGGCCGTTCCTGGAGGAACCCTGTCCCTTCTTATGAGCCATGGTGTCGTCCTCAGGCCGAGATGGCCGTGATCTCGAGAGTGGTGTGGCTGGCGCGGAAGCCCATCCGGCGACGGGACCGCTTGCGGCGCTTCATCTTGAAGGCGATGATCTTCTCGCCGCGCGTGTGCTCGACGACCTTGGCGCTGACCACTGCACCTTCCACGGTGGGGGCGCCGATCTTCACCTCGTCGCCGCTCACCAACAGGACGGGCAGCTCGAGCAGGCTGCCGACTTCGGCGTCCAGACGATCGACCACGACCGAGTCGCCCTGGGCGACCCGGTACTGCTTGCCGCCGGACTCGATGACCGCGTACATGATTCCTTCTCCGCAGCGCCCGCCAGGGCGTCAGGGGCGTCGAGGCCGTTCCGAGGGTTTCGGGACCTGGACGCGAGCCGGCCTCAGGTACGCCGGTAGCGCCCCTGTGTCAAGGCGCGATCGCCCTCCTGATCCGCCTCAGAGGGCTCTCCTTCCGACCTGCACCCGGGCCTGATCGAGGCGCTGCAGCACCTCGTCGGTCTCCATCTTCCGGTAGCGATCGGGCAGCATGCGCCTCGCGGAGCACTCGAAGACCGCCAACAGCTCCATCAGCTGGAGCATGCGGACGTCCCGGCTCGGGATCACGTCGTGCACCGCCTGGTCCAGATCCTCCTGCTCCACCGACGGGCGATCCTCGGACGCCGCCCGGCCCGCCGCAGCCAGCAACACCGCCTCGAGCTCGGCCGCGGAGTAGCCATCGATCCGGGCCATCGGACCGGCCACGTCGAGCTGGGGGTGCAAGGAGATGGCGTTCTTGCGCGAGCTCGCCGCGAAGATCAGCTCGCGCTCGGCAGCGGTCTCCGGGTGGAAGAAGGGCACCTTCACGTCGAAGCGGCCCGGTCGCTTGAGGTCCGTGTCGAGCTTGTCGGGCCGGTTGGTGAGCATCAGGATCACCACGCGCCCGCGGTGGCTCGTGTCGGACATGAACTCCTTGAGCCGTGCCACCACGCGGCTGCCGGTGCCCGAGTCGCCCTCGCCCGCCGACAGGCTGCGATCGGCCTCGTCGATGATCAAGAGCGTGTAGCCCAGGCCATCGACGACCTGGAGGATCTTCTCGAGGTTGGCCTCGGTCGAGCCCACCCACTTCTCGCGGAAGTTCTTGAACTTCAGGCAGGTCAGGCCGCTCTCCTTGGCGAAGGCCTCGGCCAGGAAGGTCTTGCCCGTGCCCATCGGCCCCACGAAGATCAGGCCCATCGGCACCCGGTTGTGGTGCCCCTTCCGGATGGCGTCTGCGATGCCCATCAGGTCGGCCTTGATGCGCTCCATGCCCCCCACGTGGCTGAAGTCGTGGCGCGGGTCGACGAACTCCACCAGGCCGTGGCATTCCTGCTCGATGATCGCCTTCTTCCGGCGCGAGACCGCCTGGAAGGTGATGGGCGCACCCGAGCGGTGGGCGGTGCGGAAGATGCCTCGGATCTGGACCAGCGACAGACCAGCCGTGTGCTCCGCCAGCTGCGCGGGTTCCATCTCGAGGGTCACGCGCGACAGGTCGTGACGGCTCACGAAGGCCGAGCGCTGGTCGGGTCCCGGCAAGCCGACCTGGATCGCGGCGAGCTGCGGGCTCGAGACCACCCGGCGGGACAGGTCACGCAGCGACTCGGCCACCAGGATGACCAGGTTGTCCGACGACAGCAGCGAGGGATCCGAGGACCACCGCTGCAGCGTGATCAGGTTCGCCTTGTCGGTGTCGGTCATGTAGGAGAGGTCGCCGGCCGGCACGATGGCGTCGGCGTAGTCGATGACGACGGCCGCGTTCTGCGCCGTGTCGGTGACCAGGTCCTCCAGGGCGGGCAGCACCTCGCCCGGTGTGCGAGGGAGCACGACGAGCTCCTCCCGGCCGTCCAGCACGCGACGGGCATTGACCGCGCGCTTGAAGCGGCCCGCCATCGCCTTGTCCGGAAAGGCCAGCCCCTCCGACAGGTTGTAGGTGACCACGATGTCCTTCGCGCGCCCGAGGAAGGCCTCGAGGAAGCCACGGAGGGGCAGGTAGCGCACCTGGCCGTCGGCGGTCTCCCACGGGTAGACGTCGCGCACGCTGCCGTGCAGGAGGAAGAGGCTCGACTCACCGGCGAGGTAGCGCTCGCGCAGCTCCTCCGCCCACGGGGGCAGCACGGGATCACGCGTCATCAGGGGCGCTCCAGGGAAGGACTTGCGCAGACTACTCCGCGCGCGCTTCCGCTATTCCCCTCGCTACTCGGCCGCCTCGGCCGCTGCTTCGGCGGGCAGGCGAGCCTCCAACGACGCGAGCCGGCGCGACAACTGGCGATGCACCTTCTCGGCCTTGGAGAGTCGCGCCACCAGGGAGTTGCCGGAGCCTGCGTCTTCCAGGGCGTCCACGCGCTCGCCAAGATCGATGAGATCGCCGTCGGGGCCGTCCATGTCCTCGACCCGATCCTCGACCTTGTCGAGCCTCCCGTCCTCACCGTCGACCGCCTCGACGCGCGCGACCAGCGCCCCGAGCCGTGACTGGAGCTCGGCGATGGCGGGCCCGGCCAGGCGATCCAGGCGGTCCTGCACCCGATCGAGCTGGGTCTGGAGCACCGCTCCCGTGGGATGGGTGCGCTCGCTCAGCTTCTCGTCGAGGGCCTCGACGCGCTTGACGAGCCGCTCCACGAGATCGATCAGCACCAAGGTGTTGCCCGTGATCGGGATCCGGTTCCCCGTCTCCTCTTCCGGACGGCCGTCGATCAGTCGACGCACGGACACCCACCGAGGTGCCTTCTTCAGGTGGCGCGCTCGAAGCTCGGTGATCGTGCCGAGCACCACGGCGAAGCGCCCGTGGCTGTCGACCTGCACGCCCCGGTGCTCCTCGCTCCAGCCGCTGCGACGGGTGGTGGGATCCGGGTGCAGGGTGAAACACAGATCGTAGCTGCCAGCAGCCGACGCGCCCCCGTCGGCCCGGCAGAGCCGACCGTGGAACTCGATGCCTTGAACCATGGTGTGCCTTCGAGGGGGCGCTCCCCTCCCCTCGAGCCTACGAAGCGCGTCGTCGTCCTGTCAAAGCCTCGCTGCGACGCGCACGACTAAGCTACCCGCATGACCGTGCTCGTCACCGGTGGCAGCGGACTCGTCGGGCGCGCGCTCGCGGCTCGCGGAGCCACGGCCCTCGGACGGCCGGCGCTGGACGTGACCGACGAGCGGGCCCGCGACGAGATCCTGACGGCGCACGCCCCCGACGCCGTCATCTTCTGCGCGGCGATGACCGAGGTGGACCGATGCGCCACCGACCCGCTTTCAGAGGCGATCAACGTGGCCGCCCCCGCGGCGTGGGCACGCGAGGTCCCGGTGTGGTTCGTGTCCTCGAACTTCGTGTTCTCGGGGCCGGGTCCCCATGCCCCCGACGCGGTCGTGCGGCCCGTGAACGCCTACGGGCGCCAGAAGGCACGCGCCGAGGAAGCGGTGCTGGCCGCGGGCGGACACGTCGTCCGGACGGGATGGGTCTACGGGCACGGTGGTCGAGGCTGGGCCTCTCGGCTCCCCGCCCTCGAGGGGACCTGGCGGGCGATCGACGACTGGCCGGTGCAGCCCACCTGGGCGGATCACCTGGCCGACGCGCTGCTCCTGCTGCCGACCGGCATCACGCACCTGATCGGACGCGACGAGACCACGTGGAAGGGCTTCGCCCGTGCCGTGTCGGCCGAGCTCGGACGCGGCCGGGTCGAAGGCGTGTCGCTGGCGGCGCTGTCCCTGGGGCCGCGGCCCGACGATGCTCGCCTCGAGCCCGCCAGCCTGCCAGGCTTCCGGGAGGCGGTCCCTCAGTGGCTCAGCCGCGGTTCCGGAACGTCATCCACACCACCATGAGGAAGATGGGCAGCGCGGTGCCGTAGAAGACGATGCTCGGGAGCGGCACCCCGAACACGGGGAACAGGTCGCTCGAGAGCGTGATCGACCCACAGAGCGCCCCCGCGATGCAGAGCAGAGCCAGGATGGTCCGGTTCTGGCGCCGATCGTCGGCGTCGATCTGGTGCTGGTCCGCGCGGTGGCGGACCTCCATGCTGAAGCGCTGGAGGTCGAGATCGTCGAGCACCTGCGACAGCGACGTGGGCAGCCTCCGGAGCAGCCCCGAGAGGGTGACCGCGTGGTAGAAGAGGTCCTCGCGGAAGCGCGTGTCCGAGAAGCGCTCGGCGATGAGCCGGTCCACGAAGGGACGCGCTGCCCGCAACGGGTCGACCTCGGGGATGAGCGCCTTGGCCAGCCCCTCCGTGGTCAACAGCGCCTTGAAGTACATGCTGTAGTTCTGGGGCGCCCGCACACGGTGTCGGATCGCGCCGCGCGTGACGTCGAGCAGGAAGCGCCCGATCTGCATGTCGGCGACCGACGTGCCCACCCAGTTCCGCCGCATCACCTCGATGGAGTCGCGCTCGAAGGCGGAGTAGTCGACCCGCACCTCCTTGATCGCGATGTCGAAGAACACCCGGCTGCAGGTGCGGAAGTCACCGCGCTCGGCAGCGAAGAGCAAGGTGACCAGGGCGTCCTTCATGTCGCGGGTCAAGAAGCCCACCATGCCGAAGTCCAGGAGCCCGATCACGTTCCCCGGGAGCACGAGCACGTTGCCGGGGTGGAGGTCGCCGTGGAAGAACCCGTGGTCGAAGAGCATGCTGTAGGCGGCGTGCAGGTAGGCGTCGCCCACCTCGTCCATCAGGTACCCGGCGTCTCGCGCCTTGCGGATCTTGACCCCGTCCAGGAACTCCATGCAGAGCACCCGGGACGTGGTCAGCTCGGCGTGCAGGTCCGGGATGCGCACCCGCGCATCGGCGGCGAAGTTCCGCTGGAACTGCCTGATGTTCTGCGCCTCGGCCTGGAAGTCGAGCTCGGCCCGGATCGAGCGCTCGAACTCGTCGAGGATGCCCTCGGGATCAAAGTACGCGGCCTCGGGAAACTCCGCGAGCGTGCGGCGGGCGATCAAGTGCAGGATCGACAGATCGGCGTTCACCTTGGCGTGGATGCCGGGGCGCTGGACCTTGAACACCACGTGCTGGCCATCGACCGTGGTGGCGCGGTGCACCTGGGCGATGGACGCGGTGGCCAGCGGCGTCTCGTCGAAGGTCGCGATGCGGTCCCGCCAGCCCTGTCCCAGCTCGGCGACCAGCTGCCCGTGCACGTCGGAGAGCAACAGGGGCTCCACGTCGTCCTGGAGCTTCTGGAGGGCGTCCACGTAGGCGGCCGGGATGACGTCGGGACGGGTGGAGAGCACCTGGCCGAGCTTGATGAACGTGGGCCCGAGGGCCTGGATGGCCGCGATCACCCGCGCGGGGTTCGACTCGAAGGTCGCCTCGGGCTTCGCTATGCCGGGGACGTCGACGTTGGTGACCAGCAGGCCCAGCCCGTGCCGGATGAGCACCCGAGCGACCTCCTGGAGGCGCCCGAGGTCGCGGGCAGCCACGGTGAAGGTGCCGACGGTGCGGACGACGGGACGTACCAGCTGCATGCCAACCGCCTAACTCCGAATGGTCAGCCCCCGGTGGGCAAGGCCAGCAGGGCAGCGGCCGCCTCGACGCGGAGCACCACCACCTCTCCAGCGAGCAGGGGCTCCACGAGGGCGCGATCGTTGCTCCGACCGCGGGCTGCGATGGCCTGCACGGCCTCCAGCACCACGGCGTACTCGGCGTCGTCCAAGGCAGCGGCCAGCGCCTCGCGCGCCGGACGCGCGGCGCGCTCGTTGCGCGCGGGAGGCGCCTGGCCCAAGGCCCAGACCGCCAGGCGGCGGAGCTCCCGGTCCAGCGACTGCGAGCTCTCGATGGCGACCTCGGTGGGGGCGAGCCCGCGCGCGACGAGCGCCAGCTCCGCGTAGCGCGCGTCGAGCGTCGCCCCACGAGCAGCGCGCACCAGCAGCGCATCCGCCGCCGGCAGGTCCACGTGCACCAGGAAGTCGAGCGCCTCGAGGCGCTCTTCGAGGTCGCTGCTCGAGAGCGCCTCGCGCATCAGCGACTCACCCTGTGAGGCTCCGAGCTCCAGCAGCGCGGCCGCGATGGCCATGTGAAGCTCGGGTTCGACCCGGCCCGCGCAGGTGGCGAGGGCCGGCGTGACCGCGGTCAGGCCCGACGCGCCCAGGTCGTCGAAGAAGCGGAGCTCCAGGGGCAGGTCGCCGGCTGCCAGCGCGTCGGCGAGCACCTGGACGGCTTCCTCGTCCCCGAGCACCGCGCCCGCCAGCGCCAGGGGGGGCCGGTCCCAAGGCTCCGCGCCCCGCCACGCGGATCGCATGGGCTCGAGCACCAGGTCGGAACCCTCCCAGGCCGCACGCACCGCTGCGGCGCCACGGGTGTACGCGTCGAGATCGGCACGGGCAGCCGTGGCCTCCAGGAGCTCCAAGGCGGCCGACTCCGGCGCCCGCGCGTGCACCGCCTCGATCGCGAGCTGCGCGACCCACGGGTTGGGGTCGTAGAGGGCGCGCGGCGCCCAGGAGCCACCGGCCGGCTCGTCGCTGTGGCGGATCAGGAGCGCCAGGGCGCGGCCGCGAGCCGAGGGATCCAGATCCCCCGCAGCCTCGACGAGCACGTCGACGGGCTGACGGCCGGAGGCCACCTGCTCCGACGGGTCGCCGCCCGCCTCGAGGGCTGACGGGGCCTTGGCGCATCCAGCGACCAGGACCCATGTCCAGAAGGCGCCTACTTCACCACCGACGACAACATGCTCACCCGCTGCTGCGCGTTCTGGAAGGTCTGGTTGGAGCGGTCGTCGATGAGCTGCATGGTCTTGGTGTAGTGCGTGATGGCGCGCTCGAACTGGTTGGCCGCCTCCATGCGCTTGCCGGCCTGGAACTCCTGCACGCCCTGCTGCTCGAGCGCCGCCTGCACCTCGGTGAGCTTGGTCTTGGCCGCCTGGTTGAAGGGGTTGGCCTTGAGGGTCTTCTTGAAGCCCGAACGGGCGCCCATGTAGTCGCCGGTGCGCATGGCGTTCATCGCCGCCTGGTAGTGCTGGCGGGACTCCTGGTCCATCGCGCGCTTGGCCTGGTTCAGGCCGTCCTGGGCCTGGAAGTAGACGGACGTGCTCCGCTCCTTGTCGGCCTCCATGGCCTTCTCGAAGTACTTGTGCGCGCCCATGTTGTTGCCGCGCGCCAGCTCCTTCTGGCCCTTGTCGTAGAGCTCCTGGACCGAGCCCTCGAGCTCTTCCTTCTTGCGGTTCACGGTGTTGACGTAGATGCGCTGCCGCTTGCTGCCAAGGTCCTCGAGCAAGGTGCGCAGCTCTTCGTCGGACGGCAGCGCCTGGAGCGCATCCTCGACGAGCTTCACCGCCTCGATCACCCCGCGGCTCGTCTCGAGGGCCTCACGGCCGGCCTCGATGGCGGCCAGCCGGATCTCGGCCTTCTCCCCAGCGTCCACCGAGCGGGCCTCGACGTGGCTCCGCAGCGCGTCGACCACGATCAGCTCACAGGTGAGGTAGCCGGCTTCCTGGGCGGCCTGGTTGGTCTGGTCGAGCTGCAGCACCCGCCGGAACTTCGCGGTGGCCTCGTAGTACTTGCCGGCCTTCACGAGCGACATGCCGTCGTCCATCAGGCGGCTCACCTCGGCGGCCTCGAGTGGCGGCAGGTGATCGAGCTGCACGGGGTCCGGGCCATCGTCCGACCGCACCAGGGTCTCGGTGCTGGGCTTCGACAGCTCCTGGTAGACGGTCTTGCCGCCCACGCTCACGACGGCGAACAGCAGCAGGCCCACCGTGATGCGGTTGATGGGCTTCGAGAGGAAGCCACCGCTGTTGCGAACCTTGAGCTTCTTGCCGCGACCGCCCTTTCCGGGGTCGAGCTGCATCTCGAGGCCACCGAAGCCGCCGCCATCGGGCGCCGCGCCCAGATCCGGGGGCGGACCGAGGGGAGCCGCCATCGGGGGTGCAGCGAACGCTGCGGGCGCCGCACCCGGCTGCTCGGCCGGCGGAAAGGAGCTCGCCGTGCCGGGCGCAACCGGCGCGGGGGCGTGGGCCTGTGGGTTGAACACCTGCCCGGTCTGCGCAGGCTGGAGGTGAGGCTGGCCGGGCGCCGCCGACGCGAAGCCCGACGCCGCGGGTGCGCCGAAACCGGAGGCCGCCGGGGCCGGAAAGCCGGACGCGGCGGGGGGCGCGTAGGGCTGCGCGGCGGGGGCCGCCGGCTGAGCGAAGGCGGGGGCGGGCGGGGCTGCGGGCTGCGTGAACCCGGGCGCCTGGTGGGGGAGCGGCGGCGCCGAGAAGGCCGGCGACACGGCCGGCGCGGCCGGGGTCTGGGTGTGCTGCGGAGCCTGACTGCCCCACGGTGCGGGCTCGGAGTCGAGCACGTGGTCGAAGGCGTCGGTCTGGTCGGGGGCGGCCTCGTCGATGACGTCGGTCATGTAGGCGGGCTGGAGGTCAGCGCCGAAGCGCAGCTCCGTGGAGCCGATCTTGAGCACGTCGCCGTCGCGAAGCGGCTTCTCGCGCACCTTCTGGCCGTTCACCAGGACACCGTTGGCGGAGTTGCAGTCCCGCACCCAGTAGACGTCGCCACGCGGCGCGACCTCGGCGTGGAAGCGCGAGGCCGCCACGTCCTGCAGCACGATGTCCCGCTGGTCGTGGCGCCCGATGGTCAGTCCCTGTGGCGGGATCTCGAAGCGCTTTCCGGCGATTCCCGGACCGTTCACGGCTTCGAGCACGGCCGCGGGAGCGGTGTCCGGGAGCTCCTGGGTGGCCGACGGCTCCGCCACGGGCACGGGGACCGGCGCCGCCACGGGCGCGGGCACGGGCTCCGGCGGCCGGGGTGGCGGCGCGGGTGGGGCGGCCCGAACCGGTGCGGCGGGTGCCGGCACCGGGGGGGCAGCGCGGACCGGTGCGGGCTCCGGGGAGGGGGCGGAGGGCTCGTCGACCACGACCTCGGCCACCGCGACAGCGCTCTTGACCTCGAAGCGCAGCATGAAGGGTTCCACGTGGATGGCGTGGCCATCGTCGACATTGTGGGTGCGCACCCGCTTCCCGGAGATCCAGCTGCCGTTCCCCGAGCCCAGATCCTCGAACACCACTGCGCCGTTCTCGACCAGGATGCGCGCGTGCCGGCGGGACACACCGATGTCGCTCAGCACGATGTCGTTGTCTTCAGCACGGCCGATCTGAACGGAGCCCGGGGAGAGCGGCACCCGGCGATCGGGGTAGCCCTCGCGTTGGATCACGAGGGTGACGGACTCCGACATCGGTGCGACCTCCTGGGCCTCGGAGACGGACAGTATAGCGTCGCACTTACCCGACAACGCTCCGGCCGCCGCGCTGTCATCGCGCTGACATCAGAAGCGACCCCGCATCGCGCTCTTCACGCCTTCCAGGTACTCGGTGGTCTGGATGTGGATCTGCTTCTCGGGATCGGGCTCGAGCTGGAGCACCATCTCGAAGGCCATCTCGGCCTGCCGGTACTGCATCGCCTCGTAGTACTTCCGGCCGGCGTCGAACTGGTCTTGCGTCTGTTCCTTGATGTCCTCGGTGATCGACTTGATCCGGAGGATGCAGAGATCGCAGGTCGCGTCGACGCGGTAGGCCATCTGGTAGTGCGCGAGGGCATCCCGCAAGCGGCCCTGACGGGCGTAGTAGTCCTCGGCCTGGGCCTTCAACTCCAGGGCGTTGGCGCCCTCGGGCGGCTCCGGCCAGTCCTCCATGGACGCGGCGTAGTGACCGTCGGCGGCGTCGTCGAGGGCGGAGAAGATGTCGGTGGGCTTGGTCGGCACGACCGGCGCGGCCTCCTCCTCGGACGGCCCTTCGTTGATGGCCGAGAAGACGCTCTCCACCGTGCTGGCCTGGCCTTGGGTCGCCGTCTCGGGAGGGGCGGTCTCCCCGCCGCCTCGCATGGCGATCAGGCCGATCAAGCCCACGACGAGCACGCCGGCGACCACGAAGGGCAGGATCTTGAAGCCGCCCTTCTTCGGAGGCTTCTGACCGCCGACCTGGAGCGGCATCTGGGTGCCCTGTCCGATCGTCGTGGGGCCGCCGGCGGGCGCAGGCACCGGCATGGCCTGCGGGGGGAGGGCCTGCTGCGGCATCTGCATCGGCACCTGGACGTCGATGCGGAACTCGTGGGTGCCGATGCGGAGCGCGTCCCCCGGGCCCACCTGCTTGTGGGTCGAGATGCGGTTCTCGTTCACGAACACGCCGTTGCGCGAGCCGGCATCCTGCACCCAGAGGGCCCCATTGTAGAGGATGACGCGCGCATGGTGGCGGGACACGTCGGGGTCGTCGAGGTGGACCTCGTTGTTCGGGTCACGACCGATGCGCAGTCCCTGCGTGTCGATGGCGTAGCTGGACCCCTTCAGGGAGCCTTCGGTACCGATCAAGATGGGGGTGTTCATGCGATGACGACCACAGCGAACGACACAGCGCCTCCAGCGCCTGCTTCCCCGGCCATCGTGATCCGACGCTGCGCGCCGGCGATGACCGCGGATTCTGCGACGACCGGTGCCTGACGGGCAGCGATCGCTTGCAGCAGAGCAGAGAGCTTAGCAGACACGTCAGGGTCCGCCACCACTTCCGTCAAGGGCTTGCCGAGCACCTGCTCCCGCGGCTTCTGGAGCACATAGAGTGCTGCGTCGTTGACTTCGTTCACACGCACCCCTTCGAGCAGGATGATGGGGTACGGCGACGCAGCGAGCACCGACGGCAGGCGCCGGTCGGGGCCTCCGGACACCCGCTGGAAGGTGCGGTTGATGGAGTGCGCGAGCTCTTCCAGTTGCGCCCACTTCACGCGCACGTCGACGCGCTCGAGGTGGCCTCGCAGGGCCAGCTCGGTGTCTTCCCGCAGCCGCGCCACGGGTTCCACGGCGAGCTTCCAGATGCCGAAGAAGAAGCCACCGGCGAGCGCAAGCGCCAGGAGCGCCGCAGCGACGGTCTGAGGGCCGACGTTGCCCGCCTCGGACGCCACCTCGCCCGCGTCGTACTCCATCCAGATGAAGCCGACCACGCTGGCCGGGGCGCCATCGCCGCGCGAGGCGCGGACCGGGACCGCGATCTCGTGACGGCCGCTGAACTGCTTCATGGTGGCCGGCTGGCGCGTGGCCGCGGCCGACATGAGCGTGCCGTTCTTGGCGAGGTTCCGGCTCTGGCTGTCGGGCGGCGCCCGGGTGCGCATCCGCGCGTCGATGATGAGCGCCTCCTTCACCCCGAGCTTGCCCTTGACGGGACCCATGTCGTAGCCGCGGTCGCCCGTGCCGATGAGGGTGCTGGCGTTGCGGTGCCCGAGGGACTCGGCGATGGCGACACCGCGCTCGAGGGCCACCTGCTCCATGGCGCTGTCGGCCGACCCCTTCACACCGAGGAGCCCACCGATGGGGCTCAGCACGAAGAACAGCAGGCCGAAGCCGAACATCATGCCCACGTGCACGCGCCATGGGAGGGACCGGAACTTCGTCACGGCCCAGTTCAGGCGGGCGTTGAGCTTGCTCTCCGCTTCCTCGGGTGCTTCGGCCGGCTGCACGTCGGCCGCGCCGGCGACCCCTTGACCCGCCTGGGGCGCACCAAAGCCCTGGTCCATGCCGCCGAACCCGCCACCGCCGTACGGATCGGAGCTGGCCGGCTGCGCATACCCACCCTGGCCGTGCGGATCCGCCAGCTGCTGGCCGGCTCCACTGCCGAAGTCCATCGGCGCATGGGGGTCGCTGCCGAAGCCGCCGCCGCCAAAGCCACCGCCCTGGGGCGCGCCGAAGTCGAAGCCGCCACCAGCCGCCGCCCCGTCCGGCAACTCCGACTTGGGCACCGTGTCGGTGGTCGGCCCCTGCTGGCCCGCCGGGGACCAGGCCGGCGGTCCCCCCTCGGGGGTGACCGGCACCGGCGCCGCGCTGCCGAGGCCCGACTCGACCGGTGAAGGCGCGAAGGGCTGCTGCGGCGCCGCAGGCGCGAAGGACTGCCCAGGCGCGGACGGTGCGAACGACTGCTGCGGCGCGCCCGAGGCGAAGGGCTGCTGCGAGGCACCGGGAGCGAGGGACCCCCGCGGCGGTCCGCCGAAGCCGCCCGGCTCGGGCGTGAAGGACGGCTGCGGTGCCGGAGCGGCTTGCTGCACGGCGGCCGCAGCGTGGGGCGCCTGCAGGAGCTCCGGCGCATCGAGGGCGAGCAGGCAGTCCCCCACCTGCACGCGGCTGCCGTGGGTCAGCTCCACCGCCTCCACCCGCTGGCCGTTGACCACGATGCCGTTGGCACTTCCGAGGTCCCGCACGACCACCCGAAGGCCGTCGACCTGGAAGACACAGTGCCGCCGGCTCACGCGTCGACTCGGCAGGTGGACCTCGACGCCGGGCTCACGACCGGCCACGAACTCGCCGTCGGTCAGCCCCACGACGTGACCTTCCTGCGGACCCTTCAGCACGTGCAGGCGCATCAGGTGGGCTCCAGGCTCAAGCGATCGCCGAGCTCGGTGTGGCTTGCGTCGATCACCCCGACCGGCAGCTCGATGGCGAAACGGGCGCCGCGGTACATGCTGCTCATCCTCCAGGGCCGCAGGGAGCGCACGGCCCCGACCACCTGCCCGTCGCGGTCGGCGAAGACCACGTCCAGAGCGTACTTCATGCCGAGCATGTGCACGCTGTTGCAGGGCTCGATGACGAGGCCCGTGTCCTCGGCGAGTCCCGTGGTGCCGAGCAGGCCGCGCATGCGGGCCCAGAAGGTCGCGGCGTGGCGCGCGCGTGCCGCCAGGGTCGTGCGGCGGGTGAGGTTGTCCACGCGGAGCTCAGAGGCCAATCGTGCCGTCGCCGTAGAGGAAGTTCAGCAGGATCGGCCCGAAGATCACGATGAACACGGCCGGCATGATGCACATGATCAGGGGGAAGAGGATCTTCTGGCTGGCGTAGGCGCCCATGCGTTCGGCGCGCTGGAACCGCTGGGTTCGGATCAGGTCGGACTGTGCCCGGAGCACCGGCCCGACGCTCGCGCCCAGGATGTCGGCCTGGATGAGCAGGGCGGAGAAGCTCCGCACCTCGGGCATGTTCACCCGGTAGGACAGGTTGCGAAGCGCCTGCTGACGGCTGGCGCCGAGCTGCATCTCGGAGAGGAAGTAGCTCAGCTCGTCGATGAGCGGCCCCTTCTTGGCCTTCTCGCACACCTTGCTCAGGCCCGCCACGAAGTCCAGGCCCGCCTCGACCGACAGCGTGAGGAGGTCCATCACGTACGGCAACGCTCGCCGGATGCGCTGCTGCCGGTCCTTCACCGCCGAGGTGAGCCAGATGTCGGGGAAGAACGCCCCCACGAGCAGCACGAGCACGTCGACGCTCAGGGGCTCGTCCCATCGGATGATGGTCTTCATGGCGATGCCCACGAAGAGGGTCCAGAAGGCGACCGACATCGCCGCCTTGTACCCGAAGAACTCGTCGCTCGACATCACCCCGCTCATGCCGGCGGAGACGAAGTTCCGGTCGATCCAGTTGCGATAGCGAGGCGCGGGAATCCAGGCGAAGGCCGGTGAGAGCAGCGCGTAGATCGGCTGCATGGCCTTGATGAAGTCGGAGGCCTCGGAGCTGACGCCCTGCACGCCCAGCCGACGCTCGACCTCTTCCTTCTCGCCGCTCGGCACCAGCTGGTAGGCGGTGAAGAACACCGCCGACCAGAAGAGCACCAACATCGGGTACGCGAGGGTCGGGATCGCAAACACGGGACGAGTCTACCGTGTGGCGAGCACGCTCCGGGCTTGCGTCGTGGCTACGCGGTCCGGGCCCGGGCCTCGCCCACGCTGGTGCCGTCGGCCAGGGCGAGCTCGGTGAGCTCGGTGTGGCCCGCGTCCCTCAGCAGGCGACGGCTGAGCTGCAGCGCGTTCTCGATGCTGTGGTCCATGTTGTTGTACCAGAACATGCCGGTCCGGCCAGCCAGGTGCAGGTTGTCGAACTGGCCCAGCGACTTGCGCGCCTTCTCCAGCTCCTGCGGGTAGTGCTTGTGGTAGATGGGGTAGCTGTTGGGCACCCGCTCCACGTACACGTCGTGCACGACGCGTCGGCTCGGGATGAGCCCGACGCGGATGAGATCGTCGACCACCCAGTCGCTCAGCCGTTCGGCGTGGTTCCAGCGCTCGTCACCCTTCATGCAGGTGACCTCCACGCAGAGACCCGAGCAACCCGGCGGCGCGGTGGCCTCGCTGAAGTGCTTGGGAACGCTGATGCGGTTGATCAACAGGTCCTTGCTGCCGTAGTAGCACCACTGGTAGTCGCGCGGAACGTCGCGCTCGATGCAGACGTTGTAGAGCAGCAGGCCCAGGTACGGCAGGTGCGGCACGTCGAGGCCGAGCTGCCCCATCGCGAGGGTGATGGGTGCGGTCCAGATCACCACCGAGGGCTCGAAGGTCTCGCCGCTCTCGGTGCGCACCTCCGTGACGCGGCCGTTCTGTCCGCTCAGCACCGCCCCTGTTCCCTTGACGACCTGACCGCCGAGGGCGAGGAACATGGCCTCGATCGTGTCCCAGGCCTGGAACATGCCCTTGGCCGGGTACAGGTACCGAACGACCTTCTGATCGAAGTTGAGCAGGGTCGACTTCAACAGCTGCGCCAGGTTCTGCATCTGCGCGTTGTCGTCGATGATCGCCCGGTTGATGCCGACCTTGGCCCAGTCGGGGTGGGTGTCGGCCGGGTCGATCCCGAGGAACTTCAGCGAGTAGTTCTTGAAGAAGTGCTCGTAGAGCGTGGGGCCATACTGCCTCAAGATGTAGGTCTCGAAGCTGTCGACCTGGTACTCCTTGAAGGTGTTCGCGAAGAGGTCGACGGACGCCTTGGCCGCGATCTCGGGCGGGAGCTGAACCAGGTTCTGCGGCTTGATCGGCCAGCCGTAGTACTTGCCCTCGAAGTAGACCTCGCTGACCCGCGGGAAGAAGGTGCCATCCCCCTGAATCACGCGATCGAGGAAGGCCTTCACGTTCGGGTTCTCGGTGTGGAAGCGGTGCGGACCGATGTCGAAGGTCCAGCCGTCGTAGCGGGTGGAGCGTGCGAGCCCTCCCAGCTCGGGCAGCTTCTCGATGACCACGACATCGCAGCCGGCTTCCTGGAGCAGCAGCGCGGAGACCAGCCCGGCAACACCGCCGCCGACCACCACCACCTTTCCGTCACGTACCGTGGGCCTGCTCACCGCCCGAGCATATCCGGTGCGCCTCCCGGAAGGGGGCGCGACGACCCGGTGCTACATT
The DNA here is from genome assembly GCA_964604675.1 of uncultured Enterobacterales bacterium. Lineage (GTDB taxonomy): Bacteria > Myxococcota_A > UBA796 > UBA796 > CAJQPC01 > CAZSAT01. The sequence goes on along the minus strand of CAZSAT010000002.1, from coordinate 64,842 downwards.
CCACCGTCTGCGCGTGTAGGGAGCAGCACATGAACCAGCGGATTGCGGAGCTCGTCGCCAAGGCCGGCCAGGACGGGGCACGCATCGGTCTGGTCTCGATGTACGACGTCGAGAACAACGCCGTCCGCGTCATCGCGGCCACGCTGCGGGCAGCGGGCCACCACGTGTCCGAGATCTACTTCAAGGACTGGGTCTCCAACCACCTCTTCCCCGCGACCGCGGACGAGTACGCGAGCCTGCGCAAGGTGATCGCCGACGAGCGCCTGAACCTGGTCTGCGTCAGCATCCGGGCGAGCGCCTACTTCAACGCCGCGCGCCTGATGACCCGTCACCTCCACGAGCGGCTCAGCGTGGCCGTGCTCTGGGGCGGCATGCACCCCACGATCGCTCCCGACGAGTGCATCGACACCGCCGACATGATCATCAAGGGGGAGGGCGAGCTGGCGCTCACCGACCTCGCCAACCGGCTCCGCGATGGGGAGGACATCCAGGACTGCCCGAACGTCTGGCTCCAGAACGCCGACGGCACCGTGCAGCAGAACGCCTTGCGCCCGCTGGTCAAGAGCCTCGACGAGCTGCCGTTCCGGGACTACCTCGCCCACGACCACAAGTTCTTCATCCAGGGCAAGCGGCTGGACAAGGGCGACCCGATGGTCGGCGACCCGGTCTACCAGCTGATGGGAAGCCGGGGCTGCATCTACAAGTGCAGCTACTGCTACAACTCCACCTACAAGAAGGACATCTACCCCGGCCAGAAGTGGTTCCGCGTGCGCAGCCCGCGCTCGATGGTCGACGAGATCAAGGAGGCCCGGAAGACCTGGGACTTCAAGCGGATCCGCTTCGACGACGAGGTCTTCAACTTCCAGAAGGCCTGGCTCGAGGACTTCTGCGAGATCTACCCCAGGGAAGTCGGGCTCCCCTTCGAGATCTTCATCGAGCCGAAGCTGGTGAACGAGGAGCGCTTCCGCATGCTCCGCGACGCGGGCCTGGTCGGCGTCTACATGGGCATCCAGTCGTCCGAGCGGGTGACCGGGCACCTCTACGATCGGCGCGTGAAGAACCAGTCGATCGAGGAGATCGCGCAGCTGTACCACCGCCTCGGCATCAAGCCGCACTTCCAGCTGATCTTCGACGACCCCGTGTCCACCGCAGAGGACCAGGAAGCGCTGTTCAAGATGGTGTCGAGCTTTCCCAGGCCCTTCGACCTCTACCTCTTCTCGATGACCGTGTTCCCGGGCTCCGAGCTGGTCAAGAAGCTCCTGGAGAACGGGATCATCAGCGAGTACGACGTCGAGGGGAAGAACACCCGGGTCTTCTACCAGCACCGCGTGAACCTGCAGTACCCGCGACCCGTGGAGCACACCTTCTGGATCGCGCTCACCCAGATGCTGAGCAAGGACTTCGTGCCGCGGCCGGTGCTGCGACAGCTCGCCAAGTCGACGTTCCTCAAGAAGCACCCCTGGCCGCTGATCCAGCTCGCCACGGGAACCAACTTCGTGAAGATGGGCATGATGGCCGGCAAGATGGCGGTCGAAGGCGAGATGACCGACACGCTCTGGCGGCGCTGGGCCAACATGGACACGATCATCACCACGTGAGGCGGCGGCGCCGTCCCGGCGCCTTGCCTCACGCGGTGATGATCGTGTTCGACTTGCTGAGGGGGGAACCTACGTGTTCCCCCCACGCACGCCTCCGGCGTGCTGCCCCCCTCCAGAGGGGGTCGGGCGGCGGCGCCGTCCCGGCGCCTGGCACCACGCACGCCTTCGAGGTCAGTCCACCGGGACCGGACGCTCCGTGCCCGGACCGACCGGGTTCAGGTCGGCGTACCAGACGTGCCGGCTGGTGTACCAGCCGATCAGCATGCCGAGCACGGCGAGCAGCAGGCCGATCAGCGGCCACGTGAGCTTGGACGACGACGGGAGGAACGGCAGCCCCGCGGTTCCGACGGGCTGCACGGCTTCGGTGGGCAGAACCTCCAGCGTGTCGACCTCCTCTTCCAGCAGGCCATCGACATCGCGGCTGCCGTCGATCACGTAGAGCGGCACCTTGGGAACGAAGCGGCGTGCGTAGCTGTCGAGGGACTCGCTGTCGTGGCGCTCGGCGAGCCGCTGCAGGCGGCTCGCGACCTCCAAGGCGCCGGGACGCGCCTCGGGGTTCCACGCGAGCATCTCCCGTAGCAACTCCGTCACGCGCGGCAAGCGCTCCGCCAACGGCGCGAGCTTCTCGTCCAGCTTTGGACGCCGCTCGTCCTCGTCGAGCGGGAGCTGGCCCAGGCGCTTCCCTACGAGCAGCTCGAAGAGCACACACCCCATCGAGTACACGTCGCCACCGTGCACCTCCGGCTCGCCCAGGAACCGCTCGGGGGCCATGTAGGGAACCGATCCGAAGCGCATCGAGCCTGTGCGCGCCTCGCGCTCGCTGAAGTCGGCCCGGGCGATGCCGAAGTCCAACACCTTCACGTCACCGTCGCTGGTGAGCTTCAGGTTCGACGGCTTGATGTCCCGGTGGATGAGGCGGAGGGCGCGACCGCCCACCGTCGACGCACCGTCGTAAGCCGCATCCAGGGCGCGGGCGACCTGGGCCATGGTCTCCAGCGCCGCGCGCACCGGGTAGCTGCCCTCCGCCACACCGGCCGCGGTGAGCACCGCGATGAGGTCGGGCCCCTCGACGTGCTCCATCACCACGGCCCAGCGCCCTTCGAGCCGCACCAGGTCGTCGACCTGCACGATGTTCCGGTGGCGCAAGCGACCGAGCATACGGGCCTCGTCGCGCAGGCGCCGGGCCGCGTCGGTGGTGCTCTCGACCTCGGGCTTCAACACCTTCACGGCGACCAGCTTCTTGAAGTCGCCCGCGCTGACCATCTCGGCCAGGTACACGGTGCCGAACGAGCCCGTGCCGAGCTCGCGCTTGAGGTGGAACTTGCGGGACGTCCTGGCCACGGCGCAGCCTACCGCGGGGCGGGCTGCTCGGGCCGCTCGGTCTCGGGCGGGGGCTGCGCCTCGAGCCTGGCGAGCCGTTGCTCCATGCGGGTGAGCTCACGACGCAGGTCCGCCGCGTCGGCTTCCAGCGCGCTCAGCGCCACCGGCCGTCCGGCCTCCTGGCTCAGCGCCGCCGTGGTCCGGAAGCGTGTGGTTGCCACGCGCACGTTCTCCGACTGCTCCTCGACCTGGTTCAGGGCCGAGAAGAAGTCACCCGCGAGCGCGGCCCCGCCCGTGAGCAGGACCACCCCCAGCACCAGGTCCCTAGACCGGCGCAGTCCGGCTCCGGTGGTTCAGCAGCTCGAGCTTCACGATGGAGAGAGCGCCCTGAGCGAGCCGCTTGAACTCCGACGGCGTGGCGAGCTGGGCCGCCGAGCGCGCGATGAACTTGGGCCGGAAGTAGAACTTGCGGTGCGCGATCTTGAGCAGCTCGAGGATCTCTTCCTTGGACAGGTGCTCCTCCCAACACGCGGGCACCTCCACGCCGCAGAGCGGATCCTTCATCAGCTTGTCCCAGCAGTCGGCCGGGTACAGGCCCTTCTTCGCACCGTCCTCGAAGGACTCGGTGCCCGGGTAGGGCGAGAAGACCGCGAACACGGCGAAGTGCGCGTCGAGCTTCAGCATCTCGTCGAGGTTGACGATCGCTTCGTCCATGGTCCGCTCGTGAGGACCACCGAGCATGATGTAGGCCACGCTCCGGACGCCTTCCTCGCGGCACCAGCGGAACACGCGGTGCACGTCCTCGGTGTCGCAGTGCTTGCCCCAGACGTCCAGCCCTTCGTTGTTGGCGGACTCGACCCCGAAGTGGATCTTGGTGCAGCCGGTCTCCGCGCAGCGGCGGATCTGCTCGCGGGTCGTGCCGGCGATCGTGGTCTTGTAGCCCCAGCTGAACTTGATCCCGCGACGCTCGACCGCGTCGCAGAACTTCAACACCCACTGGCTGTTCGGCGTGAACAGGTCGTCGATGAAGTGGGTCTCGGTGATGCCGAGCGACAGGCAGTGCTCGATCTCGTCGAGGATGTTGTCGATGGCGCGGATCCGGTACTGCTTCTTGTAGGTCAGGCAGAAGGGGCAACTGTGCGGGCAACCGCGGCTCGTGATGGCCGTGGTGGAGAGCGGCTGCTTGGTGCCCGGGAGGTAGTAGTCGCGGTACCGGGTGCGGCTGCGATCCGGCCAGGGGTACGCATCGAGGCTCCGGGTGGAGGCCCGGTTCTTGTTCTTGACGATCTGGCCGTCCTTGCGGAACCAGACGCCCTCGATGCCTTCGAAGTCCTTGCCGGCGTCGAAGGCCTGCGCCATCTCCACGAAGGCATCCTCACCGTCGCCGGTGGTGATGGCATCCACGCCGTCGAGCATGATCGCGTAGTCGGGGAACATCGACGTGTGCGGACCACCGGCGACGATCACCGCGTTCGGGTTGATCTTGCGGATCACGTTGACGGTCTGCTGCACGTCCGGCAGGGAGTGCGTGTAGGTCGAGATGCCGACGAGGTCGAGGGGGTAGCGCTTCAGCTCCTCCTCGAAGTCCGGGTAGTCGAGGTCGTCGACGACCGGGTCGTAGATCTCGGCCTTCCACGGCGTGCGCTTCTCGACCGAGGCCTGGATGTACTGGAGCCCCAGCGGCGGGAAGCAGTACACGCCATAGGCCATGGCCTTGGGGATGCCGGCCCAGATGCGGAGCTGCTCGGGGGGGTTGACCAGGGTGATGTCCATCTACGACCTCACGACGACTTGGGGCGCTTCCAGGGAAGGAACAGCCCCCAGGGGATGAAGAGGGGAACTTCTTCGCGGTAACGAATGTACTCCTCGCCGAACACTTCGATGAGCTGCGGTTCCTGGCGAACCACCTTCTCGACGAGGGAACCGGCGAGGAGCATGGGGACGAGGAGGAAGCAGAAGCTGAAGCTGTTGAGGGCGAATCCGACCGCAAGGACGCCCAACAGCTTGCCATGGACGCTGGGATTGCGACAGTACGCGTAGATACCGGTGCGCGCGAGCTTGGTGGTGCGACCGGCCGTTGGGGACGGCGAACCGGCGCCTTCGGTGACCAGCTGGGTGTAGACCCAGATCCACCACACGGCACCGACGACGAAGCTGGCCGCCGCCACGCCGAAGTTCGCGGGACTGGGCAGGAACCCCGCGTCGAAGCCCAACAACGCGTCGAGCTTGAGCGCCGCCAGGGCAATGAGGAACGTGAGCGGGAACAGGACCGGGATGTAGACCTTCGTCACCATGCCGACGATCGGCCCCGAGAGGGCCACCCGGACCATCCTGGCGAGCATCCGACTCCCTGGCTTGCGCGCGTGGAGTAGCCTATACCGACGATGATGTGGATGTCGGCCCTCCTCGCCTGTTCTGGCGATCCGGTACTCGAGGCGGCACGCCGCGAGGAGCAGGCCGAGGCGGCCCCCGGTCCCGTCACCACCTCGGGCGGCGCCACGACGGTCGACGCGGGCACCGGCGGGGGCCACCCGATCGACGGCGGGGCGGCCGCCGGCCTCCAGGGCAAGGCTGGGGAGCCGCAACCCGGAATCGCCGGCGAGCCCACGCCGGGCATCCCCACCGACCCACCGCCGGGTGAAGGCGTGCCCGGGGTCGGCTCGCCCGACGCGCCGCTACCCGGCGTGCCCGACCAGCCCGCACCGGGCGACCCCAACGTGCCGCCGCCCGGCGACGCGGCGCCTCCACCCGGCGGCGAACGGGGCGTGCCGGTCGAGCCGGGGTCGAACATCCCGTCGAACACCGTGTCGGGAACGGTGCAGATCGACGGCTGGGTCTCGGGGCCGGTGCGCATCGACATCTTCGACGCCGATCCGCTCGACTTCACCGGCAACAAGCAGCTCGTGGCCTTCGAGACCATCGACGCCCCCGGGAGCTTCTCCGCGCGGGTCCCCGTCGAGACCGGCCGGGTCTGGCTCTCGGCGTTCAACGACGAGAACAGCGATGGACGCCCGGGTCCGGTGGAGCCCACCGGCGTCTACGCGCAGAACCCGGTCGACGTGAGCGCCGGCGACGTCACCGGCGTGAGGATGGAGCTCGTGCGGCGTGAGCCACCCCAGGGCGAGGTGGACGTCGGCCTCTGACCTCACCGTGGTCATCCCCACCGTCACCGGGGGGGACAAGCTGGAGCGGGCGCGGGCCGCAGTCGGCGACTGGCCCGTGGAGGTGGTCCGCGACGAGCGACGCGAGGGCTTCGCCGCCACGGTGAACCGCGGGCTGGCGCGCGCCAGCAGTGCCCGGGTGCTGGTGCTGAACGACGACGCTGCGCCCAAGGCGGGCTGCGTCGAGGCGCTGCTCGCCGTGGACGCCGATCTCGTCGGGCCTGTGTTGGTGGCCCCTGGAGGGACCGTGGAGAGCGCCGGGATCCGCTTCTCGGAGCGGTCCGGGCGCGTGGTCACGCTGCGCGACCCGCCCGCCGGGGCGTGCGCCGTCGACGCCCTCTCGGGCGCGTGCCTGTTGATGCCCGGTGACCTGCGCTTCGACCCGGGCTACCCCCATGGCTTCGAGGACGTGGCCCTGGCCCGGGCCGTGCGGAGGGCGGGTGGACGGGTGGTGCTCCAGCCGGCCGCGCGGTGCGTGCACCTGGGAGGCGCCACCCGGGACCGACGCTCACCGGAGGCCACCCGCGACGCCTTGATCGGCCACCTCCGCCTGGTGGGTCCGGGCACGCGGCGCGCATGGGTCACGGGGTACGCGGTGCTGCAGGTCCTGCGCGAAGGGGCGGACCCGGCGAGGCTACGGGCCCTGCTCGCCGCCCTGCGCGCCTGACGGCGTGCCCTGGGCCGCGGCGAGGGCCCCCTGCACGGCTTCGGGCACCTGCGGCTCGAGCAGGATCATGTAGAGCACCAGCGCGCGGCGGTGCTGGTTGAACACCGGCCCCTGGAGGTCCTCGATCGCCTGGTCGGTCCAGAGGGCCGCGAGGTTCAGGTGGTCCTTGTCGCGGTCCCAGCTGCCCTTCTGGAGGGTGCCCCACTCACCGGCCACGTAGATGCTGCCGATGAGCGTTCGGAAGTCGCCCGCGTTCGCGTAGGGGTCGAGCCGGTGCCGCAGGAAGAAGGAGGCGTCGGTGAGCAGCGCCTCCTGGCGTGGGGTGAGGGTGTCGAGCAGCTCCTGCTGGGCGGCGAGCAGCGCGGCCACCCCCTGGGCGCGCAACGCAAACAGCTCCTTCTCGCGGGCAAACTGGAGCTTCTGGGTCAGCAGGGCCTGCGCCGCCCGCTCCAGCTCGGGGTCGTCGAGCGCGCGCCCGGACGTGAGCCCGTCCCACAGCGCATCGTAGGTGGCGACCAGCTGCGGCTCGTAGCTCGCCACGATGCCGGCCTGCGCCGCCTCGATCCGTGCGAGCTCGGACTGGCCACGGTGGTGCAGATCGGCCAACAGCTTCAGCTGGAAGCTCGAGAAGTCCATGTGACGCAGCCAGATCAGGATCCGCACGCGCTGCTCGGCGGCCTGCACCTCGGGCAAGAACGCGTAGTCGTAGAGCAGCTGGTAGAGCGGGGGTTCCTCGGCGCGATCCATGCGGGCGTCCGCACCGGCCACCAGCACCTCGGTCGGCAACGGATCCGGCTCAGCAATGCAACCCGCCGCGCCACACAGCGCACCGAACAACAGGCTGGCTCGCATCCACGTCTCCACCAGCGAAGTGTACAGGTAGCCTCGAGTCGGCCCGCGCTGTGCGAGGATCGCCGGCGATGCCGCGCGAGCTCCGGACCGCGCTCCTCGCCCTCCTCGGGGGCGTGCTGGGCGCCCTGCTGATCACCTGGCCCGCGGTCCTCGACCTGGACGGTGGGCTCATCGGGCACCCGGGCAACGACACATGGAACCACGTGTGGGGGTTCTGGTGGTACGCCGACGCGGTGGCCAACCGAGGCGGCCTCCCGCTGCACACCGGGCTCCTGAACTACCCGAGCGGCGGCACGCTCTTCTTCATCGACAACTTCAACGCGCTGATCGGCGTGCCGCTCCAGGCCGTCTTCAGCTTGCCGGTCACCTACAACCTGCTGGTGATCGGCGCGGCCGCCTGGACGATCTTCGGGGCCTGGCTCCTCGCCCACCACGTGCTGCGCGACCCCCTGGCGGCGTCGGTCGCAGCCACGGTCTACGGCTGCAACGCCCACCTGTTGGGCCAGGCCTACAACGGCATCACCGAGACCGTGAACGCCGGCTGGATCCCCCTGTTCCTGCTCGCGCTGATGCGCACGCTCGAGCGGCCGCGGCTCGGGCGCGGTCTGGCCATGGGCCTGATCCTCGGGTGCTGCGCGCTGTCGAACTTCTACTATGGACTCTTCGCGGTGCTCCTCGGCGTGGTCGCCGTGGTGCACCAGGCCATCCGGGACCCCTGGCGCGTGAAGTGGAAGCACTTCGTCGGCGCGTCTCTCGCCGGGGCGCTGCTGTTCGGCATGATGGTGCTTCCCGTGCTGCGGGTGCTCTCGATGTCGATGGACGCTGCGGACGCGATGGTGAGCCGCGACCCCCAGTTCGTCTGGGACAGCCTCCTGCGGCACAACATCACGGACGTCGTGAGCTTCTTCAAGCCGGGCAAGAACTACTCGCCCGACCTGAAGGCCCAGTACGGCGAAGACCTGATCATCGTGATCTACGTGGGGTGGATCGCGCTGGGGCTGGCCATCCTGGGGCTGGCCCTGCACCGCCGGCGGAAGGAGACAGCGCTGTGGTGGTGGGTGCTCGGCATCTTCTGGCTCTTCTCGCTCGGACCCTACCTCCACGTGGCCGGCGAGTACATCCGGGTCGCCGGGCGCACGGTGCCGCTCCCCTTCCTGCCCTTCTTCGAGGCCTTTCCCCTCTTCTCGCGCATCTCCCACCCCTTCCGCTTCGTGGTGCCCGCGATGCTCGGGCTCGCGATCCTCGCAGGCGACGGGGCGCGGCTGCTCACACGTGGCCTGCCCCGCTCGATGCGGGTGCTCGGCACCACGGGACTGATCGGAGCGATCGGCGCCGAGATCCTCCTCGCGTCGCCTGCGGTGTGGCCGCTGCCCCGCGCCGAGGCGACCATCCCGGCGGCCTACGACGACCTGAGCGCCGAAGGCGCGGTGCTCGACCTGCCCATCACGGTGCCGAACCTCGAACGCGCGGTCTACACCTACTACCAGACCGCCCATGGCCGGCCGAGCCCCTACGGCCTCAACGAGCCGCTCCCGGGGCCGCTTCGCCGCAACCGCCTCACGCACTTCCTGGTGAACGTGGAGGCCGGGCGCCTCGCGACGCTGCCCAGGGTGCTCCCGGACCTCGAGCTCGTGAGCGGCGCGCAGCTGCTCGCGCGCGAGGGTTACGCCTACATCGTGGTGCACGACCGCCTGCTGCCACGCCAGAAGCGCGCCATGGTCGAGACCGTGCTCACGGCGGTCGTCGGCCCGCCGCGCAAGTACCCCGAAGACGGCGTGAGCCTCTACGCCCTGCAATGAGGACTCGCCGCGTCGCCAACGGGGTGCTCGAGGGCACCGTCGCCGCGCTGCTGGCCCTGGTGGGGGCGTCGGTGCTCACGTGGCCGACGGTCTTCCACATGGGCGAGGTCGTGATCGGCGGCGGCGAGCTCGGCGGCTGGATGTGGCGCTACTGGTGGCACTTCACCGAGCTCGACGCCATCGCGGCGAGCGATCTGTCGATCTTCGAGACGGCGCGCGCCTTCCTGGCGCTCGGCCGCTACCCGGAGACAGGAAACATCCTCGACGTGCTGCTGTTGAGCTACCCGCTCCAGCGCGTGTTCGACTTCCCCACGCACTACAACGCCAAGGTCTTCATCATCCTGGTGGGCAACGGCCTCTGCGGCTACGCCCTGGCGCGCACCCTGACCGAGAACCGCGCGGCCGCCCTCGCCGCGTCGCTGATCGCGGTGGTGAACCCGCTGGTGATCCAGGACCTCTACGGCTCGGGCCTGCGGCAGGTCCTGCTGTGGTGGGTGCTCCTGCTGCCGGCCGCGCTGGCCCGCGTCGAGCGCCAACAGCGTCCAGTCGACGGCGTGATCGCCGGCACGATGCTCGCCTTGTGCGCCGGCTTCTACTGGTTCTACGGCCTCTTCGCAGGCATGTTCGTGCTGCTCTGGCTCGGCGACTGGCTGTGGCGGCGCCGAGGGTTCGTGGGCGGCCACTTCTGGTCCTGGATGGTGCCCTTCGCTGCGACCACGGTGCTCATCTCTGCGGCCTTCGTCAGCCCGTACCTCCTGGGTGGGGACGCGCAGGCGCAGGCCCTCCCGGAGGTCACCTTCTTCCTGCCCTACCCCGAGTTCGACGTGGTCCGGGAGGCGCCGCTGCGGCCACAGACCTACGCCGAGAACGTGCTGAGCTCGCTGAACCGAGCGATCGTGTCGAGCTGGACCGCGGACTACCTCTGGCGTCCCTCGTACTTCCGCAGCCTGTCGATGGCGGTGCTCTGGCTCGGCCTGCTCCCGGCCCTGCTGATGAAGCCGCTCCCGGGCAGCCGCGCGCGCTTCTGGGCGCTGGTCTTCCTGGTGTACTGGCTGGCCACCCTCGGGCCCTTCCTGAAGCTCGGTGGCGATCAGTCGAACCACAGCGCCGAGGTGGTGATCCTGTTCGGCGACCAGGTGGTGCGCATGCCGTGGACCTGGATGTTCCGCTGGATCCCGGGCATGAGCCGCATGTTCGCCCCGTACCGGATGGGCGCCTTCGTGGTGGTCGGCGCGGTCGCGTTGATCGCCATCGGCATCCCGCGGCTCACGGGCCGCTTTCAGGGACGGGCTGGTTGGGCGGCCAGCGGCCTGCTAGCGCTCGTGGCGATCGGCGTCACCCTCGCGCAGGTGAGCTACCGGTTCGAGATCGGGCCCGTTCCCGATGGCTCGGTGGCGCCGACGATGTGGCGGCCCGCGGTGAAGGTGTCCGCCACCTCTGTCCCGGAGTGGTACCGAGAGCTGGATCCCGACGCGATGACCGGCATCATCGAGCTGCCCATGGATCCCCAGCAGGACCTCATGTGCTTCTACCAGACCACCCACCACCAGAAGGTGCTGCGTTCCTGGGCCACCCCACCGGCGGTCCCGCCCTGGTTCCGCGAGGAAGGAGGCGGTGAGGCGGGCGAGCGCCTGCGCTACCTCGCCGAGCAGGACATCGCGGGCACGGAGGCCGTGCAGACCCTGGTGAACTTCTCGACCGAGCCGAGCAACACGCCGCTCGACGAGCAGCTCGACCCCATCGCGTTCGCCCACCTGCTCATCGCAGGGGGCTACGAGACCCTGGTGCTCCACGAGCGCGGCTTCTACCTCCAGGACGCCCTCGAGGGCGGCGTGAGCTACCGCGACGCCCTCCGGCGGCTCGAGACCTGGCTCGGTCTGGCGGCTGACGAGCGGGTCGAGCACACCTGGTTCGACTACCCCGGCAACCAGTACACGCAGCCCAACGGCCCCGTGTACCTGCCGTGGACCGCCCAGGAGGTCAACCTCCCCGACGTCGACATGCCCAGGACCTACCACATGGCCGTGTTCGACCTGCGCCCCTGGATCGACGCCTACGACGGGCCCCTCCCGTCCCTCGCCGACGACGACGGAGAAGGCGCGCCGGGCGGCGCCGGCGGAGGCACCCACCAGGTCCGGAGACACACCGTGGTGCCCCACGGAACAGGCGAGCACGAGGCCGTGCCTTGACAGGCTGGACCGGCCGGGAGAAGGTTGCACGCGACCTGTCGGGAGCGTGGATGCAGCGGCTGTTCCTCGGATGGAGCGTGGCCCTCGTGCTGGGGCTCACCGGCTGCGCGGCCGGGCGCTCCACCTGGTTCCTCCTCGAGGCCAACAAGGCGTGGAAGGACGCCCGGGATGCCGGGGCCGAGCAGGCGGCGGCCTACGAGTTCCAGAAGGCGTCGCTCTACCGCGACAAGGCCTTCGAGGAGTGGGGCTACTGCCAATACGGCGACGCCGAGGAGCTCTTCCGCGAGGTGGCCACCCTGTCGCACACCGCGGAGCAGGTCGCCCTGCACGGCGAAGAGGAACGCGAGCTGATGGAAGAGCTGGAGCAAGGGGCGGAAGACCTGCCCGACGACTTCGAGTTCGAGGGGGACGAGTGGTTGGACTAGTCCTCTGGGGGCTGACGTCCTGCGCGGATCCCGTGGCGCTCCAGCGCGACCACGCCGAGCTCACACGGCTGCTCGAACAAGCGCGCAACCAGAACGCGCTGGCCTGCTCGCCCGGCAACTTCGCGGTGGCCGAGGCGGAAGAGACCTTCGCGCGCATCGAGTTCCGACAAGGGAACAGCGTGCGCGCCGGCGAGCACCTGCACACCAGCCTCGAGGCGGCCCGCATCGCGGTCGCGGAGTCCGAGCGCTGCGACGCGCAAGACACCGACGGCGATGGCCTGCCGGACGTGAGCGACCGCTGCCCGACCCTCGCCGAGGACCTCGACGGTGTGGCCGACGACGACGGCTGCCCCGAGCTCGACGAGCCCGCCAGCCTCGACAGCTCCGTCACCTTCAGCATCACCGACGACGACCAGGACGGCGACGGCGTCAGCGACGAGATCGACGAGTGCCTCGACGACCAGGAGGACCAGGACGGCTTCGAAGACGGCGACGGCTGCCCGGACTTCGACAACGACGACGACGACATCAACGACTTCAACGACAGCTGCCCGAACGCCGTCGAGGACTTCGACGGCTTCCAGGACGACGACGGCTGCCCCGATCTGGACAACGACGGCGACGGCTTCGCCGACACCGACGACCTCTGCCCGGACGACGCCGGCCAGCTCAACGGCTGCCCCAGCATGGACGCCGACGGCGACGGCATCGCCGACAGCTTCGACCGCTGCCCCGACGAAGCGGAGACCGAGAACGACTACGGCGACGAGGACGGCTGCCCCGACGTGAAGCCCACCGGCGTCACGGTCACCAGCACGGCGGTGGTGCTCGACGACCCCGTGCGCTTCGAGGCGGGCGAGGCCAAGATCCTGCCGGGCTCCAACGCCGCCCTCGAGCTCGCGGTGAAGGTGCTCGAAGACCACCCCGACATGAAGCTCAGGGTCGAGTGCCACACCGAAGCGATGGAAGACGCCGACATGGCGTCGGCGCTCTCGAAGGACCGCGCGGAAGCGGTCGCGTTCTTCCTCACGATCCGGGGCATCGCGCCCAACCGTGTGAGCCACGATGGCTTTGGTGGTAGCCGCCCGATCGACACGAACCGCACCGAGTCCGGTCGGGAAGCGAACCGTCGCTGCGAGCTGGTCCGAGAGTAGGGTCTACAGCACCTGGCCGGGCAGGAACGCGAAGCGCTCCTTGAACTCGGTGAGCTGCTCCTCGAAGCTCCGCCCGTCGAGCAGGTGAGCGAGCCGCTCGTCGCGCTTCACGCGAAGGTCGCGCAGCTGCAGGTCCTGCTGCAGGAAGAGCATCTCGAGATCGTCGTACAGGCCATGGATGGTCTCCGCGATGTCGAGCACGCTCAGGTTGCGCTCCACGAGATCGTAGGTGCCCGGCGGCACGTCGCCCATGCCGCAGGCGACCAGCGCGGTGATGGCGTTGTCGATGTGGACGAAGGCACGGTGCTGCCGCCCGGAGCCGTGCACCGTGAGGTGGCGCGTGTAGTGCGCGTCGAACATGAAGCGGTTCACCACCGCGTCGAAGCGCATCGACGCGTTGTAGCCGTAGACGTTGGCGCTGCGGATCTGGTACAGCCCGAGCCGGTCGCCGAGCCGGTCCAGCATCTTCTCGCCGTTGCGCTTCGCGATGGCGTAGGCGGTCTTCGGGCGCGGCTCCCGGGTGTGATCGACCTCGGTGTCGCTCGACCCGTACACGCTGGCGCTCGAGGTGTAGATCAGCCGAGCGCAGGGCGCTTCCTCCAGCCGGTACCCGAGCTCCGCCGTGCCCCAGTGGTTCACCTGCTCGAGCCCGTGGAAGTCGGCGTCGGCGAAGGGCGTGGTGACCCGGGCAGCCAGGTGGAACACCACGTCGACACCGGCGAGGGCCTGCTTCACGCGACGGCTGTCCAGCACGTCGCCGCGCACGAAGCGCAGCGGGCGCGGGCCCATGTCGTTGACCAGGAACAGGTTGTGGTTCCGCCGCGCCAGGTTGTCGTACACCACCAGCTCGTCCACCCGCTCGTCGTGGGACAGGCGCTGCGCCAGAGCCGTGCCGAGGTAGCCGGCGCCACCGGTGATCAGGACCTTCACGGGGTCTCCTCGCTCTCCACACCGAGGTGCAGACCGCACTCGGTCTTCTTCTGGCCGAACCAACGCCCGCCACGATCGTCCAGGCCCCCGGACAGGTCGAGCTTCCGCGTGCAGGGCTGGCAGCCCACGCTGAAGTACCCCTCGTCCTCCATGGGATGGCGCGGCAGATCGTGCTGCTCGAGGTACTGGTGCACCATCAGCGGGGTCCAGCGGAGCAGCGGGTGGTAGCGCAGGATGCCGTGGCGGCCTCGCGCCTCCACGCCCATCGCCGCGCGGGTGGCCGACTGGGTGGCGCGCACGCCGTTCACCCACACGTCGTGGGTGAGGATGGCCTGCTCCAGGGGCTCGACCTTGTTCACGTGACAACACCGATCGGGGTCACTGGCGAACAGGAGACGCCCGGCGGCATCGCGCTGCTGCAGACGCGACATGCTCGAGCGCACGGACCGCACCGTGAGCCCCAGCTCGCGCGCGAGCTGGTCGCGGAAGGCCAGGGTCTCGGCGAAGTGGAAGCCGGTGTTCACGAAATAGACCGGCACCTCGGAGGCCACGGCGCTCAAGACGTGCAAGAGCGCCACGCTGTTGGTCTGGAAGGACGAGGTGGCGAAGCACCGCAGACCGCGCTCGCGGTAGTCCGCGAAGCGGGCGCCGATGGCGTCGAGCTCGGGCGCGAAGTCGTGCACGGCGGGTGCTTATCGCGGTGCCGGATGGCCGGAGCGGGGGGACTCCCCCCGGCGGTGCACGAAGCACCGCCGGAGAGAAGGCTGGACCGGCGTCGCGTGGCGGAGGAGTGGGGGGTGGATGGAGTGGTGCGGCGCCGAGCCGGCCTGACGAATTTCTTCGTCTTTTTCATTATTATGGTTTTAACGGCGCCGATCAAGCCAGATCGTCGACAAACCCGAGAATGTGCTCCGCCAAGGCGTCGGTGTGGTCGACGTACGGCGAGTGGCCAAAGCCAGGCGGTTGCTCGATCGCGGCGTGGGCCGGCAGCGCCGCGCGGAACCAGGCGAGCTGGCGGGGTTCGAGCAGGCGGTCCGCGTCGCCCCAGAGGATCTTCACCGGCATCGTGAGCGCAGCCAGCTCGCCCTCGTCCAGGTCGTGCTTCGGACCCACGTTGTCGATCATCTCCCGGATCTCGGGCGTGGTGAGCTGCCTCCGCAAGGCCCAGGCCACCAGGTGCCGCATCGGGGGGCGCTCGAAGGTGCGGTCCAACAGCTCCAACGCGTCGGCGTGGGTGCGGATCCGCAGGCGGTCGAGCACCACCTGGCGGGTCTCGTCGTCGAGGCGACCGCCCGCCGGGCTGTTGACGATCACGCCCCGAACCTGGTCCGGACGGCGACAGGCGTGCTTGAGGGCGCCGTAGCCCCCCATCGAGTTGCCGAAGAGCAGGTAGCGATCGTCGAGCAGCGCGTCCAGGCTCTCGGTGAGCCCATCCACCAGCACGTCCACGGTGTTCGCGCTAGGGGGCCCGCTCAGGCCGTGGCCGAGGAAGTCGGGCAGCACCACCGTGCCGAGCCGCGGCAGCATGCGCGCGACGAGCCGCGCGTAGTGCGTGCCCCGCGAGCCCACGCCGTGGAGCAGCACCAGCGGGGGGCGCTCGCCGCCGCCCTGCCCGACGAGCGCGGTGGTCAGCCCATGGCTTGTCTCGACCTGTCGCCTCTCGAAACCGAGGCGCTTCTCGAGGTGTCGAAGTGAGATGCTGTCGAGGAAGGTCGCCATCGCGCGCGAGTACCATGGCTGTGGAGAGGGTCCGTGACGCTGCCGGACATGCTGAAGGTGAGCTTCGAGTTCTCCCCCAAGCTGGGCGTGCGGGAGCTCCCCAGGATCGATCGGCACCACGAGAGCAACGTCAAGGGGCTCTACATCGTGGGCGATCTCGCGGACGCCCCGATCATCAAGGTGGCGTTGAGGCAGGGCTACGACGTGGCCCATCACGTCGCCGACCGCGCGGCTGGCGGCAAGGTGGTGGTCATCGGCGCAGGCCCCGCCGGCATCGGCGCGTCGCTGGCCCTGTCCGAGCGCGGGATCGACCACGTGGTGCTCGAGCGGGAGCTCCCCTTCGCCACCATCCAGAACTTCCCCAAGGGAAAGCTCATCTTCTCCGAGCCGGTCGCGATGGAGAACCCGGGCAACTTCTGGTTCGAGGACGCGACCAAGGAAGACCTCGTCGACCGCTGGCAGGCCGCGCTGGAACAGAAGCAGCTCCCCATCGAGCAGCCGATCGAGGTGGTGGACGTGCGACCGGCGACCGAGGGTCTGGAGGTCCACACGCGCCACCGCGGCACCGGCGAAGAGCGCGTCGTGCTGGCGAGCAAGGTCATCCTCGCGGCCGGGAAGCGCGGCGAGGTGCGGCGGCTGGGGGTGTCCGGCGACGACCTGCCCCACGTGCACTACACGCTCAAGGACCCGGACGACTGGGCCAACAAGCAGGTGGTCGTGGTCGGCGGCGGCGACTCCGCCGTGGAGTCGGCCTGCAGCCTGGCCGATGCGGGTGCGCAGGTCACGGTCAGCTACCGGCAGGCCTCCTTCCACCGCGCCAAGCTGCGCAACCAGCAGCGCATCGCCGCGCTCCACGAAGCCGGCAGGATCACGGTGCTGTTCGACACCACGCCGCGCGAGGTCACCGCGCAGCACGTGGTGCTCGACGGACCCGATGGCGAGGTCCAGGTCCCTGCAGACGGGGTGCTGGCCTTCCTCGGCGCCAAGCTCCCCAGGAAGTTCCTGCGACGCCTCGGCATCCGGATGCAGGGCGACCTGGACGCCTGGCGGCTGGCCTGGATCCTGGGCTTCGCCGCCCTGACCTACGCCTTCTACTGCCTGAAGGCCAAGCGAGCGCTCTTCCCGTTCCACGAGGGCGGACCGCTGCACTTCCTCTTCGACGCCCTGAGCGTGGACCTCGGCTTCCGCACCGTGGACGCCGGCTTCTGGGGCACCTGCATCTACTCGCTGCTCATCGCCGTGTTCGGGTTGCGCGCGTACCGGAAGTACCACCTCCCCGAGCAGAAGAAGCGCTACCTCTCCCTGGTCGGCTACCAGCTCGTCTTCCTGTTCGGCGTGCCGGAGCTGCTGGCGCCGCTCGTGATCGAGCGACCGTGGAAGGTCTACGCGCTCACGGTGCCCTGGCCGCTGTCGACGTGGAGCCTGATCGACGCCCCGAGCTGGGCCGGCGACACCACCACAGCGGTCATCTGGCTGGCCCTGGCGGCCTTCGTGAGCTTCGTGGCTGTGCCCTTGTACGTCCGACGGAACGGGGTCCGGTTCTGCAGCTACCTCTGCGGTTGCGGCGGGCTGGCCGAGACCCTCGGCGACTTCTGGCGCCACCTCGCGCCGCGGGGACGCACGGCCAAGCAGGCCGAGAGCTTCGGGCGCCTCGTCCTGGTCCTGGCCATCCCCGTCACCCTGCTGGTGTTGAACGACGCGTGGCAGTTCTTCGCGGCGGGCGCGCTCTACGAGACGAAGGCGTTCGCGGAGCACTGGTACGGCCTGATGGTCGACTTCTGGCTGGCGAGCATCGTGGGCGTGGCGCTCTACCCGTACCTGGGCAACCGCGTGTGGTGCCGTTTCTTCTGCCCCCTGCGGGCGTGGATGGAGGAGCTCGCCAAGCGCATCACGACCATCGTCATCCGCGCCAACGACAAGTGCATCGGCTGCAACGAGTGCACACGCTTCTGCCAGATGGGCATCGACGTGATGCGCTTCGCCCAGAAGGGCGAGGCCTTCTCGAACCACAACTCGGCCTGCATCCAGTGCGGCATCTGCGTGCAGGTCTGTCCGATGGAGGTCCTCAGCGTGGGCCACGTGGGAAGCCCCGTGGAGCTCAAGGTGGACGACGGGGGCCTCTGGCCTCCCCGAGCGGACTGGGAGCGCTAGCCAGCTCGCCTTGCGGCTGTCAACACCTCGAGCACGCGCCCGCCGTGCTCGGCGAGCCGCCCCGGCCACCCGAGCACCTGCCCGGTGTACGGGGCTCCATTGACGAAGGGCTGGGCCGCAGCATCCAGGAGGACTCGGGCATGCAGCACGCACCGCCCGTGCTGGTGGTCGACCTCGGCCTGGAGGCGGTGGTAGGGCGCCTCCAGCGCACCGACCAGGCGCCACGGCTCCCGCCACGCCCAGGCCTCGTCGTCCAGCCCAGCCCGGAAGCTGCGCTCCTGGAAGAAGGGGTTGGCCGCCGGGTCCCCGGCCTGCATCGAGAGCCGGTCCGCGGGGGCCTCCGCGTCCACCACGAAGGCGGGGCGGATCTCGGGCAGCGCCAGGAGCACGGGCACCAGACCCGCCGAGTAGCACAGCCAGCCCGCCGGCCGCGAGGCGCTGGCCGCCTGCCACACCGCGACCGCCTCCCGCACGTGCCGCAGGTTGCCGGGAGCGAGGTCTTCACGACCCCGCGAGAGGCCCGTGCCGCTGCGATCCCAGGTCCAGACCTCGAAGCCCGCCTCGACCACCTGGTCCGGCGTCAAGCCGAAGAGCCGCAGCTGATCGGTGTTGCCGCCGAAGTGCCCCGCGTGGGAGAGCACCAGCGGGAACCCACCCTCGCCCCAGCGGAGCGCCTCCACGAAGCCCTCACCCACCGGCACCCGCACCTGCTCCGCGGTGGCGGCCGAGCGGGTCGCCACGGGCCGGCGCCGCTCCCAGGCCACGCGGTTCCGCGCCCGCCTCACCGCGGGCGGCATCGCCGGACGGGGCAGCTTCGCGCGCACCCAGCTCGGCACGTCGTGGCGCAGACCCAGGGGATCGACCCGCGAGAACGCTCGGCCAGGAAGCCGTGGCGGCTGATCGCCGCCCGTGCCCTCCACCGCCTCCCAGGCTTCGACGATGCGACCCGGCAGCACCTGGTCGACCGGTCGTCGGGCGACCTCGCCGAGGAAGCGGTCCCAGGCCGCGAGGCTCTCCTCGTCGATGTCGAGGCTGTCGGGGCCCGTGACGTGCTGGTGCTCGTGGAACACGCAGCCGAAGTGGGTGACCGCGTGCGGACGGGGGTGCCGAAGGTGGGCGTCGAGCAGACCGACGAGCCGGTGGAAGTGCTCGTCCCGGAGACCGAAGGTCTGCTCGGTCCGCTCACCCGTCCAGCGCAACAGACCCCAAGCGAAGGGGTTCACCGACACATCGACGAAGACGAGCGGCCCGGTGCCGGGGCCCGAGAAGTCCGGCGCCGGGCGCCACGGCGTGAGCCCCGCGTAGGGAAAGGCGTTGGTCTGGCACTGATCGGTGCACCAGCGGAAGCCCAGCCCACGGCAGGCGTTGAGCACCCGGCGGAGGTCCCCCCGGTCGCCCTGGATGAACCCCGGCACGACCGCGCGGAGGTCCTTCACGCCAGCGTCGCGCAGCGCGTGCCAGGTGCCGTGGATGCGGCGGTGGTGCGCGTGCACGCCCAGCTCGTGGCCGCGCTCTTCGAAGCGCACCAGGGCGTTGTCCACCCCCTCGAACCTGCGCGCCGCCTTGGCGAAGGGATGACGGAAGCGCAGGGCGAGCTTCAGCCCGCGGGCTTCCGCCACCCCGACCAGGGCCTCCAGCAGGCGCAGGGAGGCCTCGTAAGTGGCACGGTCGCGCTGCACGTCGAGCCGAAAGTCGTCGACGTGGATCTCGTGGAAGAGGAACACAGCTGGTTCAACGGCTATCTTGCCGCCGACCGATGGATGGATACGATGCTCTTTCTCCTCGCGTGCACCGACGCTGAACCGGCGGACACCGCCCCGACCGCCCACGACACCGCCGCCGACACCGCCCTGGCGCTCGACGACACCGCGCCCCCCGTGGACACCGCCGGCCCCGCCGACGAGGCCGCGGGGGTGGACGGTGTGTCCGCGCGCATCCACGAGGACTTCGGCAGCCTGGTGTACGTGTCGTGGACCCAGGACCACGACGCGAGCGCTCACATCTCCTACAGCTTCGACAGCGGGGAGTGGCACACCACGCCCGTGCGCAACGTGACCGGCGGCGAGGTCGTCGAGCAGGTCCTGCTGGGCGTGCCCTACGGCGAGGTGGTCAGCTACGCCGTCGTCACCGACGATGGCAGCGGCGAGCAGGTCAGCGCGCTGCGCACCAAGGAGACCGACGCGCTCCCGCTCGAGGTCTTGCAGCCCACCCTCCACGTGGCGGACGAGGCCAACTGGTACGACGGCGGCAGCTACCTGCTGACCAGCCTCAACGAGGACACGGGCGGCTGGACCCAGGGGACCTACTGGGCCTTCATCATCGACCGGAAGGGCCGCGTGGTCTGGGCCCGCGAGACCGCCGACCACGCCTGGACCATCTACGCCCGCATCTCCCTGGACGGCGACGACATCCTGCTCGACGAGGCGACCTACTGGTCCGACTTCGCGCGGGACGGCGAGGACGGCCGGGTCGTGCGCATGAAGCTCGACGGCACGGTCGAGGCCACCTACGCGTTCCCCGGGCTGCACCATGCCTGGGTCGAGCTCGGCGACGGGCTCTACGCCTACGGACGCGCCACCAGCGACAACAACGAGTACCTGAGCGTGCTCGACCCGGCGAAGGAGCTCACCACCGACCTCTGGGAGTGCGGTGCTGCGTGGTCGTCGAGCTACTGCCAGTCCAACTCGCTCTGGTACTCGGAGACCCGCGACAGCTTCCTCTACAGCTTCTACACCCACGACACCCTGGTCGAGATCGACCGCAACACCGGTGAGGAGCTGCACAGCTGGGGACGGCAGTCCGACTGGACCTTCGACCCCACCACCTCCCAGTTCGACTGGCAGCACGGCGCCACCTACACCGACGAAGGCACGCTGCTGCTCTCGACGCACATCGACGAAGGCAGCAAGGACTGCGCGGTGCGCGAGTACACCGTCAACGAGGCCGCGTCGTCGCTGGACCAGATCTGGAGCTTCGCGGTCGAGGACGGCATCGCCTGCAACACCGCGGGCGAAGCGCACCGCCTGCCGAACGGCAACACCCTGCACAACTACGGCTCCGGCGGCCGCACCCGCGAGGCCCTGCCCGACGGCTCGGTGGTCTGGGACGTGGAGTGGGACGGCGAGCGCCTCCAGGGACGGGGCATCTGGCTGGACGACCTCTACACGTTCATGCCCTGAGGGCCTCCGCGGTTCAGCCTCGATCGCCGCGCCACTGGTAGGCTCGGCCATGCTCGCACTGCCCCTGCTGCTCGCCAGCTCCGCCGTCGCCGCCGACTACGCGCCCACCTACGAACAGGAGACCTACGACGCGTCGATGAGGATCGCGCGCTACGGTGGAATCGGGTACGGCGCGGGGGTCGCGGTGACCGCTGTCGGGCTCGGCGTCCTGTATGGCAGCGGCACCTACGAAGGTGCCTTCCGCGGCGGGGTCCTCTCCATCGTCGGGCTGACCGGCACCACCATCGGAACCCTCGCGCTCAACGGCGGCTCCGCGCGCGCCGCCAAGGAGGTCAACGACGGGGGGGTGGAGACCTCGCTGGTGCCCGGCCTGGTCGGACTCGGACTCGTGGTCGCGCCCGTGGTGGGAAGCTCCCTGCTGGGCCGCGCGCAGATGGTCACCGGCAACTACGACGAGTACACGGGCCCCGTTCTGGCGCTGTCCTTCCTCGGCGGGGTGGTGCTGTCGGGGCCCTTCGGCCTGGCCCAGCACAGCCTGGCCCGAGGCGGACACGACCAGCTGGCGGTGAGCTGGGGCGTGGCGCCTCTGGTGTCACCCGAAGGCAACGGCCTGGCGCTCGGCTTCACGTTCTGATCTCAGCGGCCCAGCGCCACCCACTGACGTCGGGCGAGCTCCTCGGCCTGTGCCGACGCGCGCCACCCACGCCGACTCGCCAGGTCCGCGGCCTCGTCGAGCGCGCGGGCGGTGTCGGGGTCGGCGATGAACGAGGCGTGCATCAAGCGCTCCACCTCGGCCACAGCGGCCTCGAAGTGCACCTTCTGTGACAAGCCGGCGGTGGCGAGGGCGCTGAGCGCCTGCACGGTCACGAGCAGGTTGAGCTGCTCCTCCGCGCGCAGCCGCTGGTGCGCCAACCGGAGGTGCGGGAGCGCCTCGGCCCAGCTGCGGCGCGCGAGCAGGACCAGCACGAGCTTGAGCCGCGCCGGAATGCGCCAGGAGCTGCGCGTGCTCTCCAGCAGGGCGAGCGCTTCCCCGAGCTGGCGCTCCGCGAGGTCCAGCTGACCGCGCAGGCGTGCGACATCGGCCAGCCCCGCCAGCGCCCGCCCACGACCCGCCCGCATGCGCAGGGTGGAGTACAGCGCCAGAGCGGCCTCGAACTGGCTCTGGCCCTGATCGAGATCCTCGGCGAGCACGCTCACCTCGCCCAGCGCGTAGGTCGAGCGCGCCAACCACACGGGGTCGTCGACCAGCAAGCCCTGGGCCCACGACAGCGCCTTGGCCGCGCCCTCGTGGTCGCCGACAGAGCGTTGGACCAAGCCCTGAGCGTAGCCGCAGCGACCGGCACCGGCGGGGTCGTCCCGCTCGGCGAAGTCCGAGCGCGCCTGGTCCAGCAGCTGGAGGGCCTTGCGGCGACGGCCCTGGCGGAAGGCGACCACCCCCAGGATGCGCGTGAGCTCCGGATGCTCGCCGATGCGCTGCCGACCCTCCTGGGCACAGCGCGCGGCCTCGACCAGCGCCCCTTGCTCGAGCAACACCGAGGCCCTCAGCGCGACCTGCCGGGCGTGCCGCGGGTCGTCGTTCTCGGCCACCGCGTCCAAGGTGCCCGCGAGCCGCTCGATCCCCCCCATGGCTTCGGGCCAGGCCTGCCGGCTCACCGCCTCGATCACACGCTGCTCGAGCAGATCGCAGGCCTTGTCCAGCTCGCCGGAACCCAGCAGGTGCGTGAGCACGTCGACGCGCGACTCGCTGCGCGCCACGCGGACGCCCACGAGGCACGCCCGATGCATCGAGCGCAGCCGGCCGGAGCTCCGGGCGTCCTGGACGAGGCTCTCGCGGACCATGGCGTGGGCGAAGCGCCACCCCTGCTCGGTGCGCTGCGCGAGCCGCGCAGCGAGGAGCGCATCGAGCTGGGGCCGCGGTGGCGGCACGTCGAAGGCCTGGCAGGTACGCGCCCAGGTGTTCATGTCCACCTCCACCCCACCGCCCAACAGGGCGGCGAGCCAGAGGCCCTCGATCTCCGCCTGGTTGGCCGACGCGAGGGCACCGGCCAGCCGTTCGCTCCAGGCGCTGCGCAAGCTCTCCGGGAGCTCGACAGCGACGCCGGGACGCAGGCGGTGGCCCTCGTCGCCGGGCGCGAGCAGGTCGCGCGCCACGAGGTCGCGGAGCACCTCCACCGCGAAGCTCGGGTTGCCTTCGGCACGCAGGGTGAGCAAGCGCGTGAGGGACGGGTCGAGCTTCAGGAGGCCGCCCACCAGCTCGGCCACGTCTTCCTGCGGCAGCCCTTCGAGCTCGAGGTGCGTGGCTTGCGCGTGCTCCTCGAGCTCGGCGAGCCGCGCCTGCCACGCCACGCCCGCCTGGTCGTCGCGGACGGTCATCACCAGGAGCACGGGCAGCTGCAGGCCGTCGGCCGACAGCAGGCGATGGGCGAGCTCCAGCGCCTCGGGCCCCACCACGTCCTCGTCGACCACCACGACCAGAGGACGCTCGAGCGACAGGATCTGGAGCAGCGCCAGGAGTCCCTGCTGGCGTTCCTCGAGGGGCGCGCCGCCCTCCAGCGCCGCGAGCGCGATGTCGGGGAGGCCGACGCCCAGCTCGCGCACGGCGGACACCACCCGCGCCACGAGCGCCGCGCCGCTGAGCCCGGAGCAGCCCAGCCGATCGAGCACCGCGGCCAACACCGGTTCGTCGGCTCCCTTCACCGCACGCAAGGGGATGGTGGCGCCCAGCTCGGCGGACCGGGTGAGCAGCCACTCGCACAACCTCCGCTTGCCGAGCCCGGCGGGGCCCTGGAGGACCACCACCCGCGGCTTCCGGACGCGCGCCGTGATCTTGAGCTCCTCCCAGAGCAGGTCCCGCTCGCGCTCGCGGCCCACCATCGGCGGACGGCGGAGTCCGAACAGCCGACGACCTGCGGTCAACACGCCGGCCGTGGGCGCGGGCGCCCGTCCACGCCAGTCGTCAGGGACGGTGGCGGTTCGCAGCAACGACAGCCCCCGGATGGCGGGCATCTCGCTCGTCGAAGGAACCCCACCGTTGAGGGTCAGGATGGAGCTGCCCATCGTCCACGTCGGCGGCGTGGCCTGGTGTTCCACGGGCAGGTCGCTCCAGGTTTCGTCGGCGATGCCCTCGAGGTCGCGCAGCTCCGCCAGCGCATCGGCAGCGCAGCGGTAGCGATCGGCCGGAGCGGCAGCGAGCAAGCGCCGGAGCCAACGCTCCGTGCCCGCTGGCACCACCATGGCGGGCGTGAAGTCCGGCAGGGTGAGCCGCAGCGGCCCCGAGGGCACCTCGGCGGGAAACGGTGGGTCGCCGGTGCACAGTGCCCAGGCCATGCAGCCGACGGCGTAGAGGTCCGTCCACGGTCCGAAGTCCCGGCTGCGGCCCAGGAGCTGCTCCGGCGCCATGAACCCTGGCGTGCCCGCCACCCGGCCTTCGTGGTCCGAGGTTCCGATGGCGTTGGCCAGCCCGAAGTCGGCCAGGAGCACATGCACCGCCGCCGACCGCAGCGGACGCTGGAGCAGCACGTTTGCCGGCTTGACGTCCAGGTGCACGAGGCCGTTGGCGTGCGCGAAGGCCAGCGCGCCGAGCAGCTGGTCGAGCACGGTGCGCGCCTGGCTCCAGGTGACGTGCCCGCAGGCCGGCTCCAGGTTGCCGCCGTGGGCCAGGTCGAGCAGCAGGTACGGGGAGCCTTCGGGCAGCTGGTCGCCCGACAACAGGGCAGCGGCCTCGGGGATGGTGCCGTGATCGATGACACGCGCCAGGTGCTGGTGGTCCAAGCCCGCGATGACGCGGACCTCCCGAGCGACGGCCTCGCGCAGCTCCGGACGGTGCAGGCGAGCCGCGTCGAGCACCTTCAGGGCGAGCCACGTCCCCGAGCGGCGATCCTGGGCCAGCCAGATCTTCGCCATGCCGCCCTCGGCGAGCACGTGCCGGACCTCCATCGACTCCAGCGGGATGGGAAGCCGGTGGGGCGCGAGGGCCTGCAGGCTGCGCCGGGTGGAGGCCGCGTAGCTCTCCGCGCCACCGCGCCGCCACACGTCGAGCGCGAGGCTCCAGGCACGCGCAGCTCGTTCCCGGCCCTCCCGACTGCCCACCGACTCGGCGATGCGTCCGGAGAGGTCCAGCCCCCACCCGCAGCTGCGGAGGTAGAGCCGCTGTTGGGTGAGGTGGCGGTGGCAGTGCTCGAAGGCCTGCGTCCAGGCCGCGACGTCGCCAGCCGCTTCGTGGCACGGCAGCAAGAGCGCTTCCGCCTCGGTCCGCAGGCCGTTGAGCTCGGCACGCATCGCCTCGCGCCGCACATGCCCGAACAGCTCGCGCGCCGAGTCGTAGTCGCCTTGCGACAGCGCGACCTGCCCGGCACCGAGCCGTGCCGCGAGGGCGATCTTCAGCTCGTCCAAGCCATAGAAGCCCCGGTAGAGCGCCATCGCTTCGTCGAAGCGACGCCACATCCGATACACCTCGGCGAGGTTGATGGCCGCGATGGCGCCGATGCGGCCGTCGGTCGCACGGGTGAGCCCACAGGCCTCCTCGAGGAAGCGCAGCGCCTTGCGCAGCCGCCCAGCGTCCCGGCACAGGCGCCCCGCCGCGGCCAGCGCCTCCACCAAGAGCTTCCGGCGGCGATGCTTGCGGGCCAGCTCGATGGCACGCCCGACCGACGCCATGCCCTGTTCGAAGTCGCCGAGCTGCCCCTGAGCGCTCCCGCGCTTCACCAGCACCCGGATGTGCAGGCTCACGTCGTCCACGTGTTCGAGCGCCCGAAGCGCCCGCGTCAGGTGGCGCGTGACGAGCCGCTCGGCACCGCGATCGTGGGCGCTGTCGGCGAGCCCGAGCCATGCATAGACGGCCTCGGCATGGCAGCCCTCCGCCTCGAGCGCACTCGCAGCGCGTAAGAGCAGGGACTCCGCGCGGAGGTGGTCGCGTCGAGCCAGCGAACGGCGACCCGCTTCCAGGAGTCCTTGGCTGGCGGATGTGGGCGTCATGCCTGCCACCGAGGCAGTCTACACCGGCAGCAGCCTCGCGAGCCTGGACTTCGCGAGCGAGGGAATCCGACCTGCATCTTCGACCGCGAGGTAGAGCACCGGCACTACCAGGAGGACGACCACCGTGGCGAAGAGTACCCCGAATCCGAGGGAGATGGCCATCGGAACCAGGAAGCGGGCCTGCACCGAGCTCTCGAAGATCATCGGCATCAGGCCGAAGAAGGTGGTCAGGCTGGTGAGCAGGATGGGCCGGAACCGCCGCTGGCTGGCCGCGACGATGGCGGCCTCGGCGCCCATCCCGCTGCGTCGGTAGCGGTTGGCGGAGTCGATCAGCACGAGGCTGTCGTTCACGACCACGCCCGACAACGCGATGATCCCGAACATGCTGATCAGGCTGAGCTCGTAGCCCATGATCAGGTGCCCTCCGACCGCCCCGACGAAGCCGAACGGGATGGTGGACATGACGATGAGCGGCTGCACGTAGCTGCGGAACGGAATGGCCAGCAGGGTGAACACCGCCAGCAGGGCGAGGACGTAGTTCCGGCCGAGGGCAGCAAAGCTCTCGCGACGCTCCTCCTCCGCGCCGACCAGCTCGGCCGAGAGCCCAGGGTGCTTGCCGATCAGGCTCGGGAG
>CAZSAT010000002.1:30020-38081 GCA_964604675.1 uncultured Enterobacterales bacterium | reverse complement strand
GCTCCTCGGTCACCGACGTCACGACGGGGCCGCTGGCCACCACGCCGGGGGCCAGCTCACCGGACACGTCCACGGTCCGGCGGCCCTTCTGCCGCTTGATGGCCGTGGGCGAGCGCCCCCGCTCCAGGTCTGCGACGTACGCCAGCGGGACGTAGCCGCCCGCGGGCGTGCGGATGCGCAGCTGATCCAGATCGTGCTCGCTGCGCCGCTGGGACTCGGGCAGGCGCACCATCACCTTGAGCTCCCTCCGACCGCGCTGCTCGCGCACGGCCTCCGCTCCGAAGAACGCGTTCCGGAGCTGGCGGCCCACCTCGAGGCTCGTGAGCCCGAGCGCCTGGGCTTCCGGCCGCAGGTGGAAGTCGAGCTGGGGCTTGCCCGCCGCCCACGAGTTCTCGACGTCGGTCAGGTCGGCGTAGGCTCTCATCTCCGCGGCGAGCTCCTCGCTCGCCCGGGCGAGCACCTCGGTGTCGCTGTGGGACAGCCGCACGGCCACCGCCGCCCCGGCACCCGGCCCGGCCGCGCTGTTGAAGCTCACCGCGTCCACACCCACCATGGCCGGGGTGGCGTCGCTCCAGATGCCTCGGAAGTCCTGGCTGGAGAACGCGCGCTCGTCGCTCGGCACCAGCTCGACCTCGACCGACAACAGGTTCGCGCCGGTCTGCTCGGGGTTGCCGAAGCCGCCCCCGCCCGCTTCGCCGACGCGCGTGTACACCCCCGTGACGTGTTCCTCGCCGAAGTGGTCGATGGCCTGCTGCAGGCTCTCCTCCAGCACCACCCGCGCGTCCATCGTGCGCTCGGGGGCCGAGCCATAGGGCAGCCTGGCCGTGACCGTGACCACGTCGCCTTCCAGCTTCGGGAAGAAGTTGAAGGGAAGCACGCCGCCGCGAACGACCCCGACCGACAACAGGAAGAGCGACAGGGAGCCAGCCATCGTGGCGTAGCGCCAGCTCAGCAGCGTGGTCAGCACCTTCAGGTAGGGCCCCGCAATGAAGCGCTCGAGGTGACCGGCCACGAACGCTCGGGCCTTCTCGAGGGGCCGTAGCAGGGGGCCCGGCGGCCGATCCTTCATGTGCGCCAGGTGGGCGGGCAACACGAAGAAGCTCTCGAGCAACGAGAAGAGCAGCACCGCGATGACCATCGCCGGGAAGAGCCGGAAGATCTTCCCCATGACCCCGGGCACGAAGAACATGGGGGCGAAGGCAGCCGCGGTGGTGAGGATGGCGAAGGAGACCGGCACGGCCATCTCCTGCGCGCCCTCCACCGCCGCAGTCATGCGGTCCGTGCCGCCCTGCATCTTCTCGTAGGCGTTCTCGCCCACCACGATCGCGTCGTCGACCACCATGCCGAGCGTGATGATCAGCGCGAAGAGCGTGATCATGTTGATGGACAGGTCCATCGAGGGCATCACCAAGAAAGCGCCCATGAAGCTGATCGGGATGCCGAGCGACACCCAGAAGGCCAGCCGTGGCGCCAGGAAGAGCGCGAGGATGACCAGCACCAGCACGAGGCCGAGCCGCGCGTTGCGGACCAGGAGGTCGATGCGCGCCCGGAGCATCTCGGAGTCGTCGTCCCAGATCGCCACGGTCACGCTGGGGGGGAGCTCGGTCTTCAGGCGATCGACCGTGGCGTGCACCGCATCGCTCACGGACGTCGCGGCCTCGTCGCCGGTCCGGTAGGCCACCACGCGGACCGCACGCTCGCCTTCGTAGAAGTGGGCCTGGTGGTTGTCTTCGTAGCCGTCGGTCACCGTGGCCACGTCCGACAAGAGCACCTTCGCACCGTCGGGGGTGGTGGCGATGACCAGCTCTTCGAAGGCCGCGCCCGAGAGCCGGCGGTCCGACACGCGCAGCAGCACCTCGCCCTGATCCGTGTCCAGCCCGCCGCCCGGCAGCTCCAGGGAAGCCGCGCCGATGCGCTGCGCGATGTCGCCGAGCGTGAGCCCGAGCCCCTCGAGCTTCTCGCGCGAGACCTCCACCGCCACCTCGAGCGGCGGAACGCCCGTCACCTCCACCTGGGAGATGTCCTCGCTCTCCAGCAGGTCCTGGCGCACACGTTCGGCGAGCGCCTCCAGGGTGGACAGCGGCTGGTCACCCGCCAGGATCACGCTCACCACGGTGCTGTTGCGGGCCGCCAGCTCGACCGACGGACGCTCGGCGTCTTCCGGGAAGGTCTGGATGCGATCGACGGCCGTCTTCACGTCGGCGAGCACCTTGTCGCGGTCGACGCCGAGCTGGAGCTCGACCGACACGCCGGCCGCCCCCTCCGCGGCGGTCGAGGTGACGCGCTTGACGCCGTCGATCGAGCGCACCGCCTCCTCGATGGCGAGCACGATCCCCTGCTCCACCTCGTCCGGGCTCGCCCCGGGGTACACCACGCCCACCGACACCAGGTCGAGCTCGAACTCGGGGAAGACCTCCTGCTTCACCTGGGTGAGGCCCATGGCCCCCGCCAGCAGGATCATGACCATCAGGAGGTTGGCGGCCACGCTGTTGCGGGCCATCCACGCGATGGGGCCCTTCACGGCACGACCTGCACCGGCGTGCCTTCCACGGGCAGCGCCAGGTGCGACACCACGACCTGATCGCCGGCGGCGAGCCCGCGCACGGCGACCGACTCGACGTCGCCCCAGAGCGTGGCGACCGCCCGGGCGCCCAGCACACCGCCGTCGGCCACCCAGACGGTGTCGCCACCATGGAGGGCCACGCGCGGAATCGACGTCGCGTCGTGCACCGAGCGGCCCTCCAGCACGACGTTGACGAGCGCGCCGGGCAAGAGCGGCAGTTCCGCGTCGTAGGGCTGCGCCACCTCGACGAGCACGCTCGCAGTGCGCGTGGCCGGGTCCAGCACCCCGTTCACGTGCAGCGCCCTGCCGCGCACGGTCACCGACTGATCGCCGAGCTCGTGGGTGACCTGAGCGGCACTGCCGGGCAGCTCGAGGTCCGCCAGACGCTCGACCGGCACCGCCACCGGGACCCAGAGGGCGTCGGTTCCGACGAGAGTCGCCACGGCGCCTCCGCCGACCACCTGACCGAGCTCGAGCGACTCGCTGGTGACGATGGCGGCGAAGGGCGCCCGCAGCGCGGTGTGCCCGAGGTCCGAGCGCGCCTTGTCGACACCGGCGCTGGCTGCGGCCACGTCGGCCCTGGCGGCCGCCAGGTGCAGCTCGCGCGAGGCGAGCGTGGTGCTCGTGCCCTCCTTCCCGAGCAGCTCCCACTCCCGGAGCGCGGTCTCGACCCGACCTTCCTCGAGCTTCAAGGCCAGCTCCGCCCTGGCCAGGGTGGCCTCGGCCGACGCGAGGGCTGCCCGGTAGGGCGTAGCATCGATCCGCGCGAGCACCTCGCCGCGCTCGAAGCGGCCGCCAGGCATCAGCTCGGGGGACACCTCGACCACCGCGCCCGCGACCTGAGGCACCAACGTGACCTGGCGGGCGGCCTGGGTGGTGCCGGTGGCGGCGATCCGCGACGGCACCTCTTGCTGCTCGACCTGCACCACGCGCACGGGCAGCGACTGCGCCTCGGCGTCGCCGCGCTCGGCGGTCCGACCGAGGCTCGACAGGCCCAGCATGCCGAGCACGCCGGCGCCGAAGAGCGGGATGGGGAGGAGGCGCTTGGCCAAGGTGGGGTTCACGGGGGTCACTCCGTCAGGCCCGCGCCGAGGGCGTCGAGCAGGCTGATGCGGGCCGAGAGCACGTCGCGCCGCGCCGACAGGTCCGTCAGCTCGGCACCACGGAGGGCCTGGTGGGTGGAGAGCACGGTCAGGTAGGAGGTGAGGCCGTCGGCGTACTGCCGACGGGCCTCGTCGAAGGCGAGCTGAGCGGCCTGGAGCTGGGTGGCCGCCGCGCTCGCGGTGGCGCGGGTCTGGGCTTCGCTGGCCAGGGCGATCTCGACGTCCTGCACCGCGGACAGGAAGGCCGAGGCCATCGCGTGCTCCGACGCGCTGGTGGCGGCGCGAGCGGCCTGGAAGCCAGCGAGGTTCGCGCCACCCGAGAAGAGCGGCAGGCTCGCGCTGGCGCCCACGGTCCAGGACTCCGTGGTGCTCCAGTCGTCGAAGTACCTGCCGGTCTGTCCCGTGAACGCCGACGCCGCGATGGTCGGCGCAAACGCCCGGCTGGCCGCCCGCTGGCGGGCCTCCGCCGCCTCGAGGTCGGCCTGGGCGGCGCGGAGATCCGGACGCGCGTCCACCAGGTCGGCTGGCGCGCCGACGCTCGGCGCACCACCGAGATCGGGGAGCGAAGCCGCGCTGGGCACCGGGTCCGTCGGGCTTCGGCCCACCAGCACCGCCACCACGGTCTCCGAGGCTCGCACCGCGAGCTGCGCCGACGGCAGCGACGTGCGGGTGGAGGCCGCCTCCTGCCGCTGCTGGAGCAGCTCGAGCGCGCTGGCGTCCCCGCGCTCGTAGCGCAGCTCGACGAGCTCCAGCAGCTCGTCGGAGGCCGCGACCCGCCGTTCTGCGATCGCTTCTTGCTCACGCGCGGCGAGCAGGTCGTACCAGGCGCCCGCCACCCCGCTGGCCACCGACAGCTCCGCGGCCTGGAGGTCGCCTCGTGCGGCCTCGGCGTCCCAGCGCGAGGCGCGCCAGGACAGGCGAGCGCCACCGAACACGTCGACCAGCCAGGTGGCCCCGAGGCTCAGGCTGGCGGACTGGTAGGTGTCGGGCAGGCCCTGGGTCTGGAAGCCCTGCGCGGTGAGCGACGCCGTGTTGGACGTGGACCAGGCCCCGTCGAGGCTCGCGCCCGGGAGCAGCACCGACCGAGCCCCCGCAGCGGCCTGCCGAGCGACCTCGGCCGCCTCGCGGACGGCTGCCAGATCGTGGTTGCTGGTGAGGGCTTCGTCGATGAGCGGGCGCACCGCGGGGTCCATCCAGCCGGCGGTGACCGCGGAGGGATCTCCCGTGGAGTAGGCCGGCCCGGCGAGCGCCACGGGATCGAAGTCGGCGGCCAGCGCCGAGGCGAAGAGGAGGATCAAGGCTTCATGCCCTCCCAGAAGAGGTCGACGACAGACGCCGCGTAGGTGCTCGGGTCGGGGGGCTCCTCCCCGAACAGGAAGGCGCGCATTGCCGGTGTGGAGACGGAGCCGATCAGAGCGAGGGCGACGGAGCCGGGGTCGGGCACGCGCACCCGACCGGCAGCGTGGAGCTCGGCGAGCCACGCGGTGAGCAGGCGCCGGGCACGGATCGGCGGCGGCTCCTCGTCGCGGAACAGGCACCCCGGCTCGACCCCGGCCGCCTTGAGCACCGCGAGCCGCGGCAGCATGCTGAAGAAGAAGGCGGTCATCTCGCTGAGCAGCGCCTCGAGCTGCTCGCGCGCAGGCCGCTCGAGATCGAGCTGGCGGATGATCACCGGCTCCTGGGGACGCATGGCCGCCAGCAGCAGCTCTTCCTTGGTGCCGAAGCGCTTGAAGAGCGTGGCCTGCGACACCCCAGCCGCCTGGGCGACGACCTGGGTGGACACACGGGGACCGCGCTCCAGGAAGCACGCACGAGCGGCCTCCAGGAGCTGCGCGTCGGTGGTCTCGCGGGGTCGGCTCATAAGTAAGTGAGTGGATACTTACTATGCTTGAACCGGCACGTCAAGCGCGTCGGCCGCTGCAACGCTACGGACTCCCATGAACCGAATCGAGCTCCACGAGAAGGGCTGGCACGACGACCTCGTCGCGGTCGACGCCGACCCACCCGTCCCGCAGCGCGACCAGGTGCTCGTGCAGGTCGAAGCGAGCGGGATCTGCCACCGCGACCTGATCGATCGCGGGGGCCGCATCCCCTTCCTCCGTCTGCCGGTCGTTCCAGGGCACGAGGGCGTGGGCCACGTGGTTGCTCTCGGACCGACGGCCAGGACCTTCGCGATCGGGGACCGGGTCGCGACCCTGCACCGCGACGCCTGCGGGCGCTGCGACGCCTGCCAGCGTGGCGAGACGTCCAACTGCCTGCGCGCCGCCCACGTGTTCGGGCTGACCGCCGACGGCACCTACTCGGGATGGGTGGTGGCGCCGGAGTCCGCCTTCTACCGCGCCGACCCCGCGATGGACGCTGGCCTCGCGGCGGTGCTGCACTGCACCTTCGGCACCGCGTGGCGCGGGCTGGTGACCGCCGGCGAGCTCACCCGCGGCGAGTCGGTGCTGATCACCGGCGCCAACGGCGGGGTGGGCGAAGCCGCGGTGCAGATCGCCGCCCGGCGCGCTTCGGAGGTCGTGGCGGTGGTCCGCGACCCGCGCCACACGGAACGCCTGCGGTCCCTTGGCGCCACGCAGGTCCTGGTGTCCAGCGACAACCGCTTCCACAAGCAGGCCCCCAAGGTCGATCTCGCGCTGGACTGCGTGGGCGCGCCGACCTTCAACGCAGCGCTGCGATCGCTGCGGGTGGGCGGCCGCGTGAGCGTGGTCGGCAACGTCACCGACGAGCGCGCGCAGCTCAACCTCGGGCTGGTGGTCGTGATGGCCTTGCGGGTGCTGGGCCCCGGTGGCGCCACAGCACGGGACATGGCGGAGGTGTTGGCCGAGCACGCGCGCGAGCCCTTCGTCGACATCGTCGAGGAACGCCTGCCGCTGTCCGAGGCCGACGCCGCCCAGCGGCGGTTGCTCGCAGGCGGTCGTCGAGGCCGCGCCGTGCTGCTGCCCTGATCCCTACGGCACCAGGGCGTACAGGTCGTCGATCATCGACATCCGCCCGATCCAGGTCCCGTCCCAGCGCACGTCCCAGACCACCTCGCCCTCGGGCGTGATCTCGCGGACGCGGGTGAGGTCGCCGGCCACCGTCCCCGAAGTCGTTGGCCACCCGGAAGGTCACCTCGGTGGCGTAGGGAACCCCGAGCAGCAGGTGTTCCTGCGCCCCGGCCTCCGCCGCGACGGTGGGGCTCGCCAGCCAGACCCCCTCGTCGAAGCTGTACTCGACCCACACCTCCGCGGCGGCGCCCTGCTCCCAGGCCACGTAGACCAGGTTCTCGTGAGCGTCGGTCAAGCGGGTGCTGACCCCGGAGACCTGGGCCTCGTCGTAGGTGATGGGCGGGTCCGAGTCGACGCCAGCCCCGGTGTCGCCGACCGACGCGGAGGTGTCGTCCGCGGACACCCCGGCGCTGTCGCCAGCGTCGGGCTTCTCGCCACCATCACAGGCGATCAGGGTCCACCACAGCATGTCCGGCTCCTCGTGGGGTGGTTTGTAGCCGCAAGGACCCTCCATCCGCTACCGGGGTGGCGTGCTCCCTCCAGGCGTCCCGACCGCGGTCCTCGCCCCTGGAAACAGCGCCGACACCACGCGGTCCACCCGTGGGTCGACGGGCAAGCTCGTGGACAGGCGCCCCCAGGCAGCGACGTCGAAGTCCTCGGTCGAGAGGCGCACCACCCAGCGGGCCAGTGCGACCACGCCCTGGGAGCGAGGCTCGAGCGCTTCGCGGTAGCCCGCGACCACCTCGTCGACGGAGAAGCCCCAGCGTTGCATCAACCAGGCCACGCAGCCCGCCCGGTGGGTCTGCTCCTCCGGCAACGACGGCTCGGCTTGCGCCGCCACCGGCTCGAGGGCGCCGGGCAGGTCGCCGAAGTGCAGGTCCTCCAGCTCCTCGGCCACCCAGGCGGCGACCCCTTCCGTGTTGCCGACGTGCCAGCAGTTGAACACCGCCGTTCGGCGCTCCCGGACCACTGGCTGCACCGAGTGGTAGCTCGCGGGTCCCATCACGAAGCCGAAGCCCGCGTTCCGTCTGGGCGGACGCGACAGCACGGTGCGCTCGCCGTCCGGGTCGGGGTGGAGGTCGAACGAGCCACCGTCCCCCGGGCGCCAGTCCGGACCCAGCTGCACGATCAGTCGCGCCGCCTCGAAGCCTACCAG
The DNA here is from genome assembly GCA_964604675.1 of uncultured Enterobacterales bacterium. Lineage (GTDB taxonomy): Bacteria > Myxococcota_A > UBA796 > UBA796 > CAJQPC01 > CAZSAT01. The sequence continues at coordinate 30,269 of CAZSAT010000002.1, read as the reverse complement.
CGGCCGGTCGGTGTGAGGGCCTGCGTACTCGCCCGGCGCCATGCGCTGCACGGTGAGCTGGACGCGATCGATCAACGGCAGCCCCGTCGCCGCCCGCATGGCCTCGAGCACCGCGCGACGGAAGGGCTCCGGCAGGCGCTCGCTCACGTCGCTCAGGGAGGCTCGGTAGAAGGCGTCCCGGTGGTGCTGCCAGGCCAACGGCTCGTCGTAGAGGGCCTCCAGCCAGGCCAGCTGCTCATCCGAGAGCGC
>CAZSAT010000002.1:0-30010 GCA_964604675.1 uncultured Enterobacterales bacterium | reverse complement strand
GCCCGCTCGGACGTGAAGCACGGGAACGGCGCGCGGTGGTGCTGCACGTCGGCGAACACCGGCGCCCCGATCACAGCTGCAGCGCCGCTTCCAACACGCTGCCGCCCTGCGCGATGTGGTCGCCGGGATCCAAACCGGCGAGGGTCAAGAGGGTGGCTCCCAGGTGCTTCGCCACCAGGGCTTCCCCCGCGTCGCTGACCTCACCGCTGACCGGGTCCACGTTCTGGCCGACGAAGTCGTCGTCGACCCCACCGATGACCTGGCCGCCCTGCACGCCTGCGCCCAGCAGCATGAACGACGTGTAGGTCCAGTGGTCGCGACCGATCCCGCTGTTCAGGATCGGGTGCCTCCCCATCTCCGAGCAGACCACGACGACCAGCTCCTCCTCCAGCGGCGCCCCCGAGGGGGCGGTCCGGGTGGCCAGGTCCTCCATCATCGACAGCAGGTAGTCGAACAGGAACTCGTAGTGGTTGTCCTGGTACGCGATGTCGACGTGGCCATCCCAGCCGTAGTCGCAGAGCCCACGGAACGAGACCATGCCGCAGCGGGTCATGCCCGCCTCCATCAGATCGAAGATCGCAGCGGAGGTGGCGGCGAGGTCGCGGGTGCACCCGTCGTAGGGCACCTCCAGCGCCAGATCCTGGGAGCCGCCGAGGGACTGCAGGTCCCCGAGCAGCCGCTCGTAGCCCGCGTGGAACTCCTGCCGACGGCCGGGCGGCGCCTCCGCCGCCAGCGCGTCGACCCGCGCCTGCAGCCAGCTGTCGGCCAGGTCCTGCAGCGGCTGGCTCGGGAGCGACACGGGCGTGCGGCTCGCCTCCACCGCGGTCCCGTCCAACAGGTCGGGCAGCTGGCCGTTCGCGCCCACGCGCACCACCGACGAGGTGTAGGCGCCCGTGTAGGCCCAGCCGCTCATCACGACGTACGGAAGCACCATCGTGTCGAGCGAGCTGTGGGCGGCGATGATCGACGGCCAGTCGTCGAAGCCACCCTGGGACTCGCCGGTCATCAGGATGCGGCGGCACGCCTCGTGGGCGACCGACTGCACCTCCATGCCGTTGACCACGCAGCAGCGATCGCCGTAAGCCTCCATGAAGGTGTCGACCGCCGGTCGCCGCTCCGAGGTGACGAAGGGAATGCCGTGGGCCTCGGCGAGGCCCGCGCCGTCCTCCATCTCGATGGCGCCGGCGTCGAACTTGGGGGTTGCGAACTTCAGGGTGTCCCAGCCGCCGTCCAGGTAGACGAACAGGAACTTCCGCTCACCGGACCCGCGGCCGGCGAGGGTGGGCGGCGCCAGGAGCCCCGCCGTCGCCGCGCTCGCGCCGAGCGCCTTCAACAGCTGGCGACGGTCGAGCATCAGTAGGTGACCACCTTGGGGTCCCTCAGCATCACCGCGACGAGCGACGACCACGCCTGTTCGGCGTCCCCGGCGGACTCCAGCTCCTCCCAGAGCGCTTCGTAGGAGGCCTGCAGCTCGCCATCGAGCGCCTCGGAGGTCAAGCGCAGCCAGCTCGTGGCGAGCTGCTCGCTGAAGGCGGGGTCCCCGGGGCGGCTGTCCAGATCCAGGTCCTGCACGAAGAACCCCTGTCCAGCCTCCCCGTCGACCAGCTCGGTCTGGACCACGTGGAAGCCCGCGCTCTCGGCGTGCCGCTTCAACACGAGCGCCCACGTCAGCCCCGGGTCCTGCTGGGGCGAGGTGACCATCACCCCGTCCACGCCGCCCGCCATCACGCGGAACCCGTAGCGGTCCGAGCGCAGCAGGTTCCAGCCCCCCTCGTCGAACCAGGTGAAGCCCGTCAGCTCTTCGACCAGGGTGTCGTACTGGTCGGGGGTGACCATGCGCTGCACGACCTCGATCGACCACTGCTCGTCGGTGGCGACCGCCTCGTCGAGCCCGCCCGCCGTGTAGGACGGCGTCTCCGTGACCGCAGCGAGCAGGTCCCGGTAGAGGAAGCCGGTGCTCACGAAGCCGGCCCGGAGCTCGTCGACCACCTCGAAGTCCGCGGCGACGACGTCCCGACGCCACAGCGACGACGCGGCCTGCTCGGCGGTGCACCGGTAGAAGCGGCTGTCCCCCGCGATCATGCGCCCGAGGTCGGCGAGACCATCGATCGGCGTGCCGAAGTACGCCGGCTCGATGCCTTCGCCGAGCAGCCCCTCACGCTCGCGCTCCGGGTGGTAGCGATCGGCCTCGTGGGCGTTGTACTGGATGAGCGTCTGGAAGCCGTAGAACACCACGCGCAGGGGCTCGATCGAGGCGTGGCAGGCGAGGCAACCGGGGTCCGTGCTGAGGGCGGCGTCGGTGGCGTCGGCGTCCAGGCCGGCCGTGCGCGAGAAGGTCACCGGGCGCTCGAGGTAGTCCTCGCAGAGGAGCAGCCGCGACATCGCGGCCACGCGCGCCCGCTGCTCGTTGCCGCCGTTGGACAGGTAGCGCCACCACAGGCCGTTGGTGGCCAGGACACCCGCCGCCGGCCGCCCGTCGGTCCACGTCGCACGTTGCCAGCCCTCCCCCTCGTCGCGATCGAGCGGCCAGATCTCCCCCAGCAGCTCGTTGGCCACCGTCCAGTCGGCGGTGACGACCGTGGGCCACGGCTCGTCGTGGACCGCGACCTCGGCCATCAGCTGGAGCGGTTCCGAGCCGAAGGCCACGTGGTAGTCGAAGGCCTGGTCGTCGTCGAGGTGGTAGTCGACGTGGCTGATCTCCTGCTCCTCCCAGCGGGTGAGCCAGCGCTCGGCGAGCAGGTGGACCAGGCGCTCACGGAAGCGCGGGTCGTCGAGGAAGGCATCGCGCAGGGTCCAGAGGGCGTCCGGGTCGGCCTCGACCTGCTCCAGCTCGTCGAGGGTGGGCACCACGCCGCGGAGGTCCAGCGACAAGCGCCGCAACAACAGCGCGTCGGGGAGCGCTTCGTAGGGTGAAGCGAGGGGCTGCTCGTCGACGCCGATCGGTTCCGGACAGCCCCAGAGCAGCAGCGCGAGCGGCATCACCGGGCCGCCACGGCGCGCGCCGGCTGCTCGAGCCGTTCGCCGTGCGCGCGCACGCTGTCCTGCACGTCGACGCAGGCCGTACCGAGCGCGGTGCCGACGTGGAAGGTGACCTCGGCGCAGGTGTCGCAGGCCTCGCCGAAGTCGAGCACGTACCAGGCATCCTCGGGCCCCAGCAGGTGCACCGCGCCCGTGACCGACGGCTCCTCGCAGTGACCGGGGTCGACGAGCACGTCCTGGAAGTAGAGGGCCACGCCGGTCCACGCCACGCCGCCGTTCAGGGCCATCGTGCGGTCCGGACCGTGCCAGTAGGCCTCGAGCGTGCCCGAGACGTTGTCGGCGAACCAGTCGTCGGCCCAGGTGATCTGCGCGCTGCCCGAGATCCAGTCGAAGGCCTGCACGGTGTCGCTGGCCAGGTCGTGCTCCGCATGGTGCCCGGCGCTTCCCCCGGAGTCGAAGGTCTGCCCGTCGGGACCGAGCACCTCGAAGTCCGTCACGATGCCGTAGCTGTAGCGCGCAAAGGTCGAGCCGCTCTCGTACTCGGTGGACGGCAGGTACTCGGCCAGGCCGAAGAAGCGCCAGCCGTCCTGTGTGTCGCAGCCGTTGAGCGCCTCCCAGGCGTAGCCACCGTTGGCGCCCTCGGAGGGACACGCGGGCACACCTTCGCCGGCATCCGCTGGCTGCGCGTAGGCGATCGTGGTCTCGAGGAAGTGGGACTCGTAGTCCATGGCGCTCGGCAGGCCGCCAGCCAGGATCGCCTCCAGGGTCGCGGCCGCCGTGGCGGCGTCCCAGGTCGGCTCGGGGGCCTCGACCTCGGCCTCGAAGCGCGTGCCGCCCGTGTCGTCGGACGCGACCGGCTCGGTCACCTCCTCGGGCTGGCAGCCGGCCAGCCAGGCGAAGGCCAACAGTAGCGCGGCGGGCTGCACCCTCCGGTTGTACCACCCCCACGGGGGCTCGGAGGATCGCCCTCCGTCGCGGCGGGGCCGGCGCTCGAGCCTCGTGCCGAGCCTGCGCCGAGCGCTACGAGGCCTGCTCGACCGCCTCGGCCGCGCGAGCATCGAGCCAGGGACCGTAGTGCTTCTCGTGGAAGGTCTGCTTGGCGTCGTTGAACTCGGTCACGCCGCCGAGCGCATGCAGCGCCCGGATGTAGAACCAGGGAAGATCGAGCTGCCAGGTCTTGAAGCCACTCCGGGCGCTGCTCGGGAAGAGGTGGTGGTTGCTGTGCCACTCCCCGGCCACGAAGCCGGGCCAGAGCTGGTTGATCGACCGGTCGTCGTGGCTGAAGTCCTCGCCGTCCACGCGGCGGTCCTTGCCGCCACCGTGGCCACCCCAGTTGAAGGTGCGCACGCCGAAGGCCCAGAAGCAGGCGCCGCCGAAGAGCGCCGTGGCCAGGGCGTGGCCTCCCACCAGCCAGAAGACCCCGTACCAGAAGCCCCAGTTCAGCGCCCAGTGGACCCACGTGGCCACCGGCTTCGAGATGGAGCCCCACACCTGGTACTCCGCGTAGCTGTTCATCGGGATGCCGGTCCGCTTGAGCCAGGCGGTTGTGCGGGTGTAGTCGCGCTCGCTCAGGTCCCACGCGATGGGCTGGTGCACCGCATCCGCGATGAAGCAGTACAGGAAGCCGTTCTCGGCGAGGTAGGGGTCGCCGGGCCGGTCGGACTTGTGGTGGTGCACCAGGTGGGACACCACGTAGAGCTCCTCGGAGACCGCCTTCACGACCAGGTTCTGGGTGAGGAAGCGCCAGAAGCCGTGGCTGAACTTGTAGGCACCGTGGGTGCTGAAGCGGTGGTACCAGGTGGTGCCGTGGCTCCCCATGCCGATCATGCTGTAGACGAACGCGGCGACCGCGAGCGGCCACGTGAAGTACTTCAGCAGGAAGATCAAGAAGAAGGGAACGAGCGCGATGGGCTGGAGCCAGCTGGTGAGCGCCAGCCAGTTCTTCCGCGTCGAGAACACGTTCAGCCGGTGGGCGAACTCGCTCAGCAGCTGCCCGGTCGAGGGCTTCACGGCCAGACCCTGATCGTCGGCCCACCCGTAGCGCGGGGGCCTGAGCACGCGGCTCACGAGGGGCATGGGGTCTCCTGGATGCGCGCCGAATAGCCCGCCGGCCCGGATCGCGCGCGATCTACGGTGCGTTGTCAGGGCCTCGCTCACCAGCGAGGGCGCGCAGGTCTGGTCGTGCAGTGGGACGAACAGGGACGAACCAGGACTGCAGCACGGTTATCGTCCCTCCGAGACCGACTTGCGCGCCATCCATGCGATCGCCACTGCAGCCGCCCTGGCAGCCGTCGCCGTCACCCCGATCTGGTGGGACCTCGTGGTCGTGGAGCTGGCCGGGCAGATCGACGAGCATCCCTGCTGCGACGAGGGGGCCTGCCCATGGCCGGCGGACGACATGCTGTCCTGGGCGACCTGGCTCCCGGGCCGCGCCGGGGACCGGGCGGAGGCCGCCGTCGAGGCCTGCCCATCGCTGTGGTCGGACCCGGCGGACCACCGGGCTGTGCTCTGCAGCGGGGGCAACAGCCGGGCCGAGCGGGAGGCCGCCTTCGCCGCCCTCGTGGACGCGGGCGACCTCGAGCGCGCCCTCGGGTGGAGGTGCTCGGCGGGATGGGACACGGTGGTCGACAAGCTGCCCGATCAGCTCGACCACGCCTGCGGAGCCGATCTCTGCGGCGGGGCGCTGCAGGCCGCGTTCCCCGGACACGCCCACGACCGGATCTACGGCGAGCGGAGGCGCGAGGTGCTCCGCCACGCCGTGCTGCACGACGCCGGGCCCCTGCCAGCCGGCGCCTTCCGAGACGACGCGTGGGAGGCCGCCAACCTCCTCGTCGAAGGGGAGCTCGAGCTGGGCTATTCCAGCGACCTCACGGCCCCCGACTGGGTCGTCGCCATCGCGCGCGAGGCCGTCGAGCAGGCGGGCGGGCACCCCCGCGCCGCGCTGCTCCTGGACCTGCTCGGGGAGCGGGCCGCGAGCCGTGAAGAGCTGGAGCCCATCCGGTTTCTCGCCGAGCAGGGGGTGCCCGACCGCTACGCCGACCCGGTCGACCTGATCTGCGACCGCTCGTTCAGGGACCACCCGAGGAGGGTGTCCGACCGCCTCCGCGCCAAGGTGGAGAAGCTCCCCCACAGCGCGAGCAGCATCGCGGCACGCGGCGGGTGCGAAGACGCCGCCCACTTCTTCAGCAGCTGGACGGACGAGGCGTGCGACGACTGTCCGGCGGTGTGGGCCGCCGCCCTGCCCGTGCTCCACCAGGACGCGCGGGATCGAGCCGCCTTCGACGAACGCCTCCAGCGGAGCGTGCTTGTGGCGCTCGGCGACCCCGACAGCTTCGAGCTGGGGGTCGAGCTGCTCGAGCTCGGTGGCCACGACCTCCGCTACGACCTGTTCAGCTACGGCGAGGACCCCGACGGCCAGCCCAGGGGCAACTTCCTGGAGCTCACCGCCCCCTGGGCCCGCGCGCACCCCGCGGCCGCTCGTGAGGTGGTGGAGGTGATCGAGACCACGTGGCAGCCGTGGGTGTCCTGGGCCCTGCGCAGGGAGCTGGGCATGCCGGACCTGGAGTGACGGCTTCCGCCGCCGAGCCGACCGGGGTGCTCAGCCCCGCAACACCTCCACCTCGTCGCTGAGGGCCGCCAGGATCTCCGGGTCGGGCGCGACGGCGGGCACGGCCGAGGCGGGCCAGCGGCGCAGGGTGCCTTCGACGGCCGCCACGGCCTCGCCCAGATCACAGGCCCACCAGCAGTCGTTCCCGAAGGCGCCCTCGAGCGCTCCTTCGATGCAGCGGTCGATGGCCTGTCGCGCCACGTCGAGCACGCGCTGAGCGGTCGGGTCGGTCGCCCGGACGGCGCGCAACAGCCGCGCCCATCCTGGCCATCGAACGCGCAGGTCCGGACCGGGGAGCGAAGGCCAGCGCCGGTCGGGCACGAGCTCCGGGACGACGCTCGGGAGCGCCGCGTCACCCACCCGCTCCAAGACCTCGGACACCCCTTTCATCAGGCGCTCGCCCCACCCGTCCAGCAGCGGATCGAGCACGTCCCACGGCAGCGCGAACTGCTCGCTGAAGAGCGCGGAGGTGCCGAACGGACTGCGCTGCACGCCCGGATCGAAGCCCACCAGACCGCCCAGGGCGGCGAGACAGTCGTGGCCGATGCGGTTGCCGCTGACCTCGAGCTCCACGAGCTGCGGCCAGGCCACCCCAGCGAGCGCCTCCGCCCCGGCGTCCGACAGCCCGCCGTCCAACAGGCTCACCGCTTCGAGCTGGGCCGCCTGCGCGGCGACCAGCGCGGCGTCGCCGTCGGTGGCGCCGCGGATCCAGACGCGCCGGACCGACGCGAAGCGCGGGTCGGCCACCGCCTGCTCGAGGTCCGCGCCCGCCGCCGCGAGCGGTGGCGGGGTGACCACCAGGTTGCGGGCGTGGTGCCGGTCGAGCCGGAGCTCTCCGAGCGTCGCAAGAGGGTCGGGTGCCCGGTTGAGCGCGGCCTTCAGCTCCGGCGCGAGCTTGAACATCACGAGCCGGGCCTCGGGCACCTCCCGTCGCTCGCCGGTGCGTGGGTCGACACCCACGTGGGCCTTCCGGCCCTTCACCTCGAAGCTGCCCGTGCCGTGCAGCTCCACCCGGTCCCCGCCCAGCAAGCGCGTAGCGAGCTCGGCGACCTCCGGCCCGAGCTCGCAGACCTCGCCGCCCAGCAGCGCCACCTTGAAGCGGGGGTCGGTGCGGAAGATGGCCAGCTTCACCTGGCCGACCGTGGTGGGCACGACCTTGCCCAGCCCTTCGAGCACCAGCGGTTCGCGTGCGAGCACGGCCCGTCGCAGGCGTGTGGCGAGGGCTTCGAGGCTCACGGCGATCCGAGGGGCAGCGGCGGCCGGCTGCGGGTGGCCACCGGGACGAAGGGCAGCGTACCAGGGCTCGACCTCCGGTCAGTCGAAGGGCACCGGCGGCCGGTTCGAGATCTCCTCGATCGCATCGAGGAAGCGGATCGTCTGCTCGAGCATCTCGCCGGGGTGGTCGACGTCGGCCTTCGTGTTGCTGCCAGGCTTCAGGTCGCTCGGCTGCCAGTCGGAGTCCTTGAACACCCGGTGCTGCTGGCCCCCCTTGCGCTCGACGAACTTGCCGATGTCGCGCATCAGGTCCCCCCAGGTGCCCGCCTGCAGCACGCTCCCCACACCGCCGCTGCCCCAGGTGTTCGCGGACTCGATGCCCACGGTGAAGAAGAGCACGTTGCCGCCGTCGAGCTCGATGTAGCCCCACTGCCGCGCGCCGCTCACCGGGTGGGTGCCCGAGGGTCCGTTCTCCACCGTCATCACCATGAACTCGCCGTCGCTGGTGTCCACGTCCAGGTAGGTGATGGCTCCGTTGTCGGGGCCCCAGATGTTGAGATCGACGATCTCCCCCTTCTTCCTGCCCTTGCGACCGGCGGGCCGCCACGACACCCACTCCTTGAAGCGCGAACCGAGGGTGGTGGGCTTGTCCCGGATGCGGTCGAGCACGTCCCGCGGGTCGAGCCCCTCGGGCAGGGTGACCTCGATCGAGAAGAAGTCCGTGCGGTTCCAGCCCCAGCCGTCCGGGTAGTTCCACACCGCGGTGGCGCCGTTCTTCTTGGCGGCCGCGACCTGGGCCTTCGTCGGCTTCACGTTGGAGATCGCGACCCACATCTCTTCGACCCAGTCACCGAGCGCCTGGCCCTTGACGGTGCAGTCGCCGGCGTAGGCCGGCACGGACAGCAGGCTGAGCGCCAGGACGAGCGTGCGCATGGAGACTCCCGGGACCGACAGACAACCACCCACAAGGACGGCCGCGGGCTGGCAACGGTGCAGACCCTGTCATCGGCCTGCAACCGGAAGACCTGAGCGATGGTGCCCAGGGTAGGCTCAGCCATGACCCTGCTCCTGCTCGCCGCGTGCAACACCGACCACGAGACCTGCGACCCCAACGGCCCGTGGACCGAGAGCGGCGCGCCCGACGGCGAGATCAACGGCACCTGCGCACCCGAGGACGAGCTCTACACCGATCACTTCTCCTGCGATGGCGTAGCGGGCCCGTGCCGAGGGACGGCGGAGCAGGGAGCCGTGGCCCGGGTCGACGAGGACCCGGCGCGCCTGGAGGACCCGGACCTCGACTGGGTACGGAGCCAGCTGGGCAGCTGCTCCTGCGTCTGCTGCCACAACGACGCAGGCGAGTCCGCGCACATCTGGTCCTGGGACTTCGCGCCGGTCTGGACCGACAGCATCGAGACCGACCGCCTGGAGCGCATCGTGGAGGGCTACGCCGGCCACCAGGACGACATCGACCCGGACGACAACCACGGCTTCAGCCGGGACCCGTCCGGCTTCCCGTCGACCGATGGGGAGCGGCTCTTGGCGTACTTCGGGCGGGAGCTGGAGCGGCGGGAGTAGCGCGCCAGCTCCCCCACACCTCAGCGCACGAACATCATCAGCGGCGACGCCCAGCCCACCAGCGTGTCGCTCACGAAGCCCGAGATCGAGGGGTCGTCCAGCGGGCAGCCGTTGTTGTTGCTCGCGCTCCAGGCGGGTCCCGCGGCGTTGTTCGCGTAGGTGTAGGTCTCCGAGCAGCTCGCGTTCGAGCCCCCGTCCCAGTCGATCGGGTGCACGTAGAGGTTCGTGTTGCACAGCGACCCGCTCGACAGCGTGCCGTCGGTCATCGCGTACTCGTAGCCGTCGGTGGTCCCGCAGTTCGGCTCGGGCACGCTGTCGGAGAACGACAGCCAGCTCTCGGAGCCATCGCCCACCCCCTCGTACACCGCGTACATCGCCCCGTCGTCGAACATCACGTCGGCGAAGGGCACGGCGGAGAAGGCCAGCGCCTTGTAGTCGTAGGCACTGTCGTCGGCCGCGCCGAAGGTCGTGCCGTTGGTGACCGTGGTGCTCGACCAGCTCCCCGTGCCGGCGTTGGAGGCCACCAGGGTCCAGCCGCCCCCCGAGGTCCCCTGGTCGCACCACACCTCCTCGGGATCCTCCCCGGTCTCGTAGCCGTCACCGTCGATGGTGTAGAGCCCGTCGTCCGCGTAGCCCGCGTCGAGGATCTCCAGGCAGCTGCCGCCCAGCGCACAGCCGCCGCTCGCCTCCGGGTAGATCGACGCGTCGGCGTCGTCGCAGTCCGCGCCGCCGCACGCAGCGTCGCTGTAGCCGTCCCCGTCGGCGTCGTTGTCCACCGCGCCGTCGCAGTCGTGGTCCTCGCCATCGCAGCCCTCGGCCGCCCCAGGGCTGTAGGACGTGGAGGTGTCGTCGCAGTCGCCGCCGTCGCCGACGTAGTCCCCGGTCGGCGGCTCGCAGCCCTCGGCCGCCCGGTCCTCGTCGCCGTAGCCGTCGCCGTCGTAGTCGAGGTACCAGGTGGCGCTGTCCCCCAGGCTCGCGTCGCCGTCGTCGCAGTCCGCGGCGTTGTCGACCGTGCCGCTCGGCTGCTCGCACGCGCTGGTGGTCGACGAGGCGTCCCCGTAGCCGTCTCCGTCGGCATCGGTGTACCAGACCGTGTCGGGGCTGAGCGCGCCGTCCGCGTCGTCGCAGTCACCAGCGTTGTCCACCGTGCTGCTCGGCTGGGCACAGGACGAGGTGGCCGACGCCAGGTCGCCGTACCCGTCACCGTCGGAGTCGGCGTACCAGACCGTGTCGGGCGACAGCGCCGCGTCGGTGTCGTCGCAGTCGGTGCTGTCGGCGACGTAGCCGCTCGGCGCTCCGCAGGACTCGGTGCTCAGGGAGCCCCCGTAGCCGTCGCCGTCGTAGTCGAGGTACCAGGTGCTCGCGTCGGCCAGGTCCGGATCGTCGTCGTCCACCAGCCCGTCGCAGTCATCGTCGGCGCCGTTGCAGAGCTCCGGCGCCTCGGGGTTCACCTCCGCGTCCGCGTCGTCGCAGTCGGTGGCATCCGCTACGTCGCCGGTGGCGGCCGTGCAGCTCGCGCTGCCCGTGGCGCTGTCCCCGAAGCCGTCCCCGTCGGCGTCGCTGTACCAGGTGCTGGCGTCGCTCGCGTCGACGTCGATGCCTCCGTCGCAGTCGTTGTCGACGCCGTCGCAGAGCTCGGTCGCGGCCGGGCTCACGTTGGCGTCGTCGTCGTCGCAGTCGGTGGCATCGGCCACGTAGCCACTCGCGCCCTCGCAGCTGTCGGCGGAGCTGCCCGCGTCGCCGTAGCCGTCGCCGTCGCCGTCCTCGTACCAGCTCACCTCGCCCGTGGCCCCGGCCTCGTCGGCGTCGCCGTCGCAGTCGTTGTCGACGCCATCACACACCTCGTTGGCCGACGGGAACACCGCGTCGTCCGCGTCGTCGCAGTCGTCCGAGGTCGCCGAGAACCCGTCGGGCGCTTCGCAGGCCTCGACGCTGTAGGCGCTCCCGCCGTGACCGTCGGCGTCGGCGTCGAGGAACCAGGTGTCCGGGTCCACCACGTCCGGGTCGTCCGCGTCCGACAGCCCGTCGCAGTCGTTGTCCGCTCCGTCGCAGAGCTCCTCGGCCCCGGGCCAGCTCGCGGCGTCGGCGTCGTCGCAGTCGCCGGGGTCGCCCACGTAGCCCTCCGGCTGCACGCAGGCGTCGACGCTCGTGGCCTCGTCGCCCACACCGTCGCCGTCGCTGTCGCGGTACCAGGTGGTCGCCCCCTCGGGCCCGTCGTCGTCGTCGTCCACGAGCAGGTCGCAGTCGTTGTCGATCCCGTCGCAGAGCTCGGTCGCGTCGGGGTGGATCTCCGAGTTGGAGTCGTCGCAGTCGACCGTCTCGTCGAAGCCGTCGCCGTCCTCGTCGCGCGGGAGCTTCTCGTCGGCGGTGTCCGCCGCCGTGTCCTGGCCGGCGGTGTCCGGCGACGACGTGTCGTCCGAGACGGACGCCGTGTCGACCGCGCTCCGCTCACCGGTGTCGTCGGAGCTGGGTTCCGAGGTTCCGAGCCCGGTCTCGCTGGGCTCGAGCTTGTTGGAACGGCACGAGAAGAGCAGCACGAGCGTGAGGGTGGTCATGCCTCACGCTACCGCAGCCCAGTCCGGGACGGGGCGAAGGCCCTCGGCGGACCCCGCGCCGTGCTGCCGGAGGTGGGCGGGTAGCGGCCCGACGGCCCCCGACGTGAGGGCCGACGCTCAGTCCACGTACCCCAACGCCCTCAACGCCTCCACGTCCCCCGCGCCGCTCCCCGCGTCCTCCCCGTGGGCCTCCAGGAAGGCCGCTCGCCGCTCGGCGGCCGCCGCCAGCTCGGCATCCATCGCCTCGGCGACATGGGGCGGGGTGGCGGTGGGCGTGGCCTCGGCCGGGTCCGACGCGAGATCGACGTAGCGCTTCCCGGCCCCCTGACGGACCAGCTTCCCACCGTCCCGGAGCAAGAGCCCGTCGCGCGCAGCGATGCCCTCGGTCGGTGTGCGCACGATGGAGAAGGGCGCACGGTCCCGCTCCGTCGACGTCAGGTCGAGACCCTCGGCACCCTCCAGCGGCGGCAGGCCGAGGAGCCCCAGCACCGTGGGAGCGACGTCGACCAGCGACGCCACACCGTCCGACACCTCCGCGGGCACGCCGGCGCCCCAGAACACGAGCGGGATCGCCACCTGCTCCTGCCACAACGAGGTGCCGTGGCCCGTGACGCCGTGCTCGCCGAGGCTCTCGCCGTGGTCGGACGCGAGCACCACCAGCGACCCCTCGAGGCGCCCGCGCTCGCCGACCGCCTGCATCAGCGCACCGAAGGCCTGATCGGCGTACGACACCGCGACCTCGTAGGGCGGCTGGCCGTCCGCAGCGTCCTGGACCACCGGCAGGGTCCACTGGTGAGGCTCCAGCGTGTGCAGGTAGCCGAAGGCCGGCAGGTCGGGTTCTTCGTCCAGCCAGGCGAGGTAGGCCGCGTTGACCTGCTCGCCCGTGGGGTGCTGGAGCGCGGTGACCTCGCCGGACCAGCGACGCGGGGTGACCGCCACGTCGAAGCCCCGCTGGAGCGCCGACATCGTGCTGCCGAGCGCGCTGGCGGTGAAGCTCCCGGTCCGCCAGCCGGCCGCCCGCAAGGCCTCGGCGAGCACCGGCACGCTCACCGGCAAGCGATCGGTGTAGCCGCGACTCCCCACACCGTGCGTCGACGGCGCCAGCGAGGTGAACAGGCTGACGATGGCCGGCTTGGTCCAGGAGGACGTGGAGACCGCCCGCTGGAACTCCCAGCCCTCCGCGGCCAGGCGGCTCATGGCGGGCGACACGCTCGGATCCCGCAACGCATCGGCGCGGAGCGTGTCGACGAGGTGGAGCATCACGTCCCGCTCGCAGCGCTCTCCGGCCTCGACCGCGCGGGGGTCGCCGAAGTAGGCGAGGCCTCCAGAGGCGCGCAGCACCACCTGGTGGTCTCCGGCCGGGAGCGGCAGCCGCTGGAGGCTCCAGGCATCGGGCCGAACCGGGAGCGCCTCGCCGGCCACGCTCACCGTGCCTTCGCCCGCCCCGCCGGCGTGCCAGCGCAGCTCCCCGGCGCGCTCCATCGACACCGCCAGCGTGACCTCCACGCCGTCGTGGAGGACCCAGGCGGGCCGCAGCACGCCTCCGACCTCGGCCTCGGCCACCTGGGCCGGCTCGGCGAAGCGCGCGGCGCCTTCGTAGAGCGCGAGGGAGACCGCGGACGGGTCGTCGACCCCCTCGATGGCGAAGCCGCTCAGGCGCGGCGTGGCCAGGGCATCCCAGTTGCCGTCCACCACCTCCACCAGGTCGATCTCGACCGCGGTCGCGCCGGCCCCACCCATGAGCTCCAGCCGGCGGTGGCGCAGGTCGCGCTGGAGCCTGGACCCCTCGGTGAGCGGCGTGAGCGCCACCCGCTCCACACCCGGACCGAGCTCCAGCTCCAGCCAGCGGCCCTGCACGTCGACCGCCGGGCTGTAGCGCTCGTCGTTCCGAACGGTCCACGCGGACAGATCCGACCACTTCGCGACCGGCGCTCGATCCGGCGTGTCGCCGCTCACCGAGACCGAGGCACCGAGCAAGGACTGCGCCCGCGCCGGTCGGCAGCCTTCGGGCTCCGGAAGCACCGGTTCCTCGACCGCGGAGCACGCGATCCAGACGAGCGTCAGCATCCGATCAGGCCTCGGACTCGGCCTCTTCGAGGGCGCGCTCGGCGACCTCCGACAGCGCTGCGAACAGGTCGTCGTCGTCGATGGGCGTGAAGCTCTCGGCGCCGTCGACGTCGTCGACGTCGTACTGCATGATCATCACGTCGAGGGGCTCCTTGGACTCCACGTCGTCCTCGAGCTGGGCGACGGGCGACAGCAGGATGTAGTCCTGGCCCTGGTGGTCGAACACGCCGAGCACCCCGAAGCCCACGACCTGGCCTTCGGCGTCCTCGAGCCAGACGACACCGTCGTCCTCGAGCTCGTCGGTGAGCTCGTCCTGGGGGAGATCCTGATCAGCCATGGGTCTTCTCGAAGTGGCGGAGGAAGTCGACGAGGGCGTCGACCGCGTCCTGGGTGACGGCGTTGTAGATGCTGGCGCGCAGGCCGCCCACGCTGCGGTGGCCCTTGAGCCCACTCAGGCCAGCGGCCAGGGACTCCTGGACCATCACCGGCTCGAGCGCGGGATCGGCGAGCCGCCAGGTGACGTTCATCAGGCTGCGGCTCGCGACGTCGGCATGGGGCCGGAAGAAGTCGGAGCCGTCGAGCAGGGCGTACAGGGTGTCGGCCTTGCGCTGGTTGGCGGCCTCGACCGCTTCGAGCCCCTGACGCTCGATCCAGCAGAGCACCCGCTCGGCCACCCAGACGCCCCAGCTGTTGGGGGTGTTGAGCAGGCCGTCCTTGTCGATGTGGTTCGAGTAGCTGAGCTGCGTGGGCACCTGCTTCTGCACGGCCCGGGCGCGCTCCTGGGCCCACGGAGAGAGGACGACGATGGTGACGCCGCTCGGGCCGAGGTTCTTCTGGGCTCCCGCGTAGATCACGTCGCAGCGCTTCCAGTCCCAGGCCCGGCAGAGGATGTCGCTGGACGCGTCGCAGACGAGCCGACCGGCCACGTCGGGCACGGTGGCGTACTGGGTTCCGGCGATGGTGTTGTTCGACGTGAAGTGGGTGTAGACCGCGTCGGGGTCGGCGTCCCAGCTGGTGGGGCAGCGCCGATAGCCCTCGCTGGCGCCGTCCCAGGCCAGGCGCGGCTTGCCGCTGTGGGCGGCTTCCTTCACGGCCTTGGACGCCCACGCGCCGGTGCCGAGGTAGTCGGCGCTGCCTCCCTGGAGCAGGTTCATCGGCAGCATCAGGAACTGCAGGCTGGCGCCGCCCTGGAGGAAGAGCACCTCGTAGTCGTCGGGCAGGCCGAGCAGCTTCTTCATCAGCGCCTCGGCCCGGCGCAGGATGGCGTCGAAGGTGGCCCCACGGTGGCTCATCTCGAGGATGCCCACACCCCCGCCGAGGTTCATCAGGCCCGGCGGGAGCTCCTCGAGCACCTCGAGCGGCAAGGCGGCCGGCCCCGCGGAGAAGTTGTGGATGCGGCCGTGCGGCAGGTCGCTCACGCGTCCTCCAAGGAGACGAGCTTCACGTCGAAGATGGGGTCGGCACGCCGCAGACGGTCCACCACGGACGCCGGGGGTACACCCACCAGCTCTATCCGTGCGCAGGCCGCGCCGCCTGCGCCGCCGTCCGGCCCGGCGAAGATGATGTTCTGCATCTTGGCCACGTTGATCCCGGCCTCGCGGAGCAGGTTCAGCACCCGCGCGAGCACCCCGACCTCGTCGGCGTGCCGCACGACCATCAGGTGGGTGGCCGGCGTGCGGTCGGCGAGGTTCACACAGTTCGGGGCGTCGCCAACCGTGACGAACGCGAGCACCACGCGGCACGCCTCGGAAGCCACCGACTCCTGGGCCTGTTCGGTGCTGGCGCCGATGTGGTGCGTGCCGTAGACCCCGTCCAGCGCCGCCAGGGGGGTGCTCCAGTCACCGTCCGCCGCGGGCTCGCCCTGGTACACGTCGAGGCCCGCTCGAAGCCCGCGTTCGGTGACCGACTTCACCAGAGCCTGCTCGTCCACCACCTCCCCGCGCGAGGTGTTCACGAAGATGGCGCCCTGGGGCAAGGCGTCGAAGATCGCCGGCCCGACGAAGCCTCGCGTGGCGGGGGTGGCCGCCAGGTGCACGGTGAGCACATCGGCCCGCCGCGCTACGTCGACCGCGCTGTCCATGCGCTGCACGCCCAGGCGCAGGGCAGCCTCGTCGGTGAGCGAGCGGCTCCACGCCACCACGGGCATGCCGAAGCCCTGCGCGCGCTTCACGACCTCCTGGGCGATGGCCCCCATGCCCAGCACCCCGAGGGTGCGGCCGTACAGGCCGTTCGCCTTGCCGTAGATCTTCTTCTTCCACCGACCTGCCCGGAGGTCGGCCACGCCATCCGCGACGCGCCGGTCGGCGTTCAGGATGTGCGCCCACGCCAGCTCCGCCACAGCGACCGAGTTCGTGCCCGGGCAGTTTGACACGAACACGCCCGAGGTGCTCGCGGCCGCCAGGTCGATCGTGTTGACGCCGGCCCCGGCGCGCACGACCAGCGCCAGGCTCCGCGCGGCCGAGAAGTGCTCGGCACGCACCTTGGTGGAGCGCACCACCAGGACCTCGGGATCGTGCTCGTCGAGGGCCGAGACCAGCGCTTCGTCCTTCACGGACGGCGCCCAGATGACCTCGCAGCCGGCCTCCTGGAGGCGCGTCCGCGCCACCTCGGCGAGCTTGTCGGCGATCAGGACCCTCGGCATCGTGCCTCCGCGTGCAGCAGCGCCCGATCCTATCCGGCCAGCGTCCGCTAACGCCCGGGCGCGTTCGATCCGATGGGCTGAGGGAGGCAACGACCCACGGGGTCCACTCACTCGGGGAGAAAGCATGCGGCAGAAGCGAGTCCTGGTCGTCGACGACGATGGGCTGATCCGCCAGGCGGTCACCCGCCTGCTCACCGGTCGCGGGTACCATGTCGTCGGCGCAGCGGACGGGGAGGAAGCCCTGCGGCAGGCCGACGAGCACGCCTTCGACATCGCGATCGTCGACTACGAGATGCCCGGTCGAGACGGACTCCGCGTGCTCAGCGATCTCAGGACCGGTCAACCCGGCTGCATCCGGGTCCTGATGACCGGCCGAGCCGAGTTCCCGGTGGTCGTGGCCGCCGTGAACCGCGGGGAGATCCTGCGCGTGGTCCAGAAGCCCTTCGAGCCCGACCACCTGGTCGCGCTGTTGGAAGACGCCTACGACTCGGCGCGCGAGATGGAGAAGGCGCTGCAGGCCCAGCGCAAGGTCACGCTGTACCGCGACCGCAAGATGTTCGAGGAGTGCCTGAACAGCGACATGCTTCAGCTCGCGCTCCAGCCGATCCTCGACGCCAACTCCGAGGAGCTCTACGGCTACGAGGCGCTCCTCCGGAGCACGCACCCGGTGCTCAACGGTCCCCTGCCCGTGCTCGGCGTGGCCGAGCGCGTGGGCGGCCTCGACCCCCTGGCCCGGATCGTCAGCGAGCGCGCCGCCGCCATCCTCGAGGAGCTCCCCGAGCACCTCCGGCTCTTCCTGAACCTGCACCCCGACTCCCTGGGCGACCCCAAGCTGCTCGAGCACGCACTCGCGCCGGTGGTGCCCTACGCGAGCCGCGTGGCCATCGAGATCACCGAGCGCAGCAAGCTCTCGAGCATCGAGGACTGGGAGAAGATGATCGACCGGCTGCAGGACACCGGCTTCAAGATCGCGGTCGACGACCTGGGCAGCGGCTACAACTCCCTCTGCATCCTGGCGGACCTGCAGCCGACCTACATCAAGGTCGACATGAGCATCGTGCGCGACGTGGACCAGACCCCCCGGAAGCAGCGCCTGGTCGACCTGCTGGCCCGCTTCGCCGAGGCCACCGACTCGGTGCTGCTCGCAGAAGGTGTCGAGACGGGCACCGAGGCCGAGACCCTGCGCGCCTGCGGCAGCCACCTGGTGCAGGGCTACCACTTCGGCAAGCCCCAGCTGTGGGTCCCGAAGAGCGCCCAGAAGAAGCAGGCGGGCTGAGCGCGCTCAGTACTTCTGCTTCTCGGCCGGCACCCACCACGCCTCGGACTCGAAGAGGAAGGTGAAGGTGTTGAAGGCCACGTCCTCGAAGCGCTCGTGCACGCCGCTCACGCCGTCCTCCCAGAACAGGAACGCCGCCGGTTGCGCAGCGTAGACCCGGCGCTGGATCTCCTGCACGAGGAGCTTGCCCTTCTCGAGATCCGGCTCGGCGCGGTACCGCTCGATGAGGGCATCGGTCTCCGGGTCGGCGTAGCCCATCCAGTTGTACTGCCCCTCGGAGTGCCACTGGATGTAGGGGTCGATCTTCGGGTTGTTGCCGAAGCCCCAGAGGATGGCGTCGAAGTCGTGCTCGCGGGCGAGCTGGCTGAAGCGGTTGGGCTCGAGCATCTGGATCTCCATCGTCACGCCCACGTCGGCAAGCATGGCCTGGATGCGCACGGCCAGCGACTCCAGGGTCGGGTAGCCGTTCTGCACGAGCACCGAGAACTGGAAGGCCTCACCGCCTCGGTCGAGCACCCCGTCGCCGTTGTCGTCGCCGAACCCCGCGGCGGCCAGGGCGGCTCGGGCCGCCTGCACGTCGTGGGCGATCGGCTCGATGTCGGCCACGTAGCCGCCCAGGTTCGGACCGATGGTGCCGGTGCAGGGCTGCGCATAGAGCTCGCCGTCGGCCTCGTACAGCGCCTGGATCAGCTTGTCGGAGTCGATCGCCTGGGCCAGCGCCGTGCGCACCGCGAGCTCGTCGAAGGGGGCCTTGCGCAGGTTCCAGCCCAGGTACTGCATGCCGTCGGCTTCGGTGCGGATGAGCCGGATGTCCGGGTAGTCCGCCCTGAGGTCGGGGAGGTCGTGCACCTCGAGGTTGGTGACCAGGTCCACCGCACCGTTCTGCAGCTCGATGAGCCGCGTGGCGTACTCCGGAACGACCTTGGTCACGATGCGGTCGAGGCGTGGCTTCGGGCGCACCGAGCTCGCCTCGTTCGGCACCAGGACCAGCTTCTCGTCGGCCGTCCAGCTGTCCACGCGCCAGGCGCCGCTGGCCAGCGGCTGCCGGCTGTAGGCGTGCCCGCGGATGGTGCCGCGATCCGCGTCGGCCAGCACGTGCTTGGGCACCCACTCCCGGAAGGTGGTGCCCTGCAGGAGCAGCTTGTTGCCGGCGTGGACGAAGTGGAAGGTGACCGTGTCGGCGTCCACCACCTCGATGCGCTCGATCTGCTCGGCGTCGCTGTGCCAGTTCGACGCCACCGCCGCGTCGGCGATGAGCTCCATGGTGAAGAGCAGGTCGTCGGTGGTCATCGGCGTGCCGTCGGACCAGACGAGGTCGGGGTGGAGCTCGTAGGTGAGCGACCTCCCGTCCTCGGACCAGCTCCAGCTCTTGGCCAGTGCCGGTCGCCAGCCCAGCCCCGTCTCGGTCACCTCCCGCTCCACCAGCCCCAGCTGGGTGGCCCCGATGTAGACCCCGGACAAGGCGTAGGGCGCGACCAGCGGGTTCAGGCTGCCCGGGTCGAAGGGGATGGCGGTGACGAGGGTGTCGCCGTCCACCGGTCCCACGGCGGTCGGCTGCTCGGGGCCTTCGACCCCGGGTTCGGGAGACGAGGAGCAGGCGAGCAGGAGCGAGAGCATCATCCGGCCGCTCTAACGGGATAAGCGGCAGACCATGCCGCTCCTGTTCCAGGGCTCCGACGCCTACCCCGCATCCGACCCGGGCCCCGTGCTCACGATCGGGAACTTCGACGGGGTGCACGTCGGCCACGCCCACCTGGTGGAGCGTGTGGTCGCGTCGGCCCGGGAGCATGGCGTGCCCGCGTGTGCGTTCACCTTCGAGCCGCCACCGCGGGCCGTGCTCGAGCCCGAACGGCGGCCCCCGCGCATCCTCGGCATCGACGAGAAGGTGGAGCGGCTCGGGGCCCTGGGCATCGACCAGGTGGTGGTCGAGCGCTTCGACCTCCACTTCGCCGAGCAACCGCCCGCCTGGTTCCTCGACACGGTGCTCGCCACCCGGCTCCGCCCGTCCCGCCTCGTCGTCGGCCACGACTTCCGCTTCGGCAAGGGGCGGGCCGGCAACATCGACACCGTGAAGGCGGCCTTCCCCGATCTGCCGCTCGAGCAGGTCGGCGCGCTGGAGGTCGACGGCCGCACCGCGTCCTCCTCGCGCATCCGGGAGCTCGTGGCCAACGGCGAGGTCGCGGCCGCCGGTCGCTTGTTGGGTCGCCCGTACGGCTTCGCGGGCACCGTGTCGCACGGCGCCGGCCTCGGCCGAGGCCTGGGCTTCCCCACCGCGAACGTCGTGCCCGAAGCCGAGCTGCTCCCCGCGCGCGGGGTGTACGCGGCCCAGCTGCAGCTGGGCGACACGTGGCTGCCGGCCGTCGCGAACCTCGGCGTGCGTCCCACCTTCGAGGGGCGCACCTTCGGCGTCGAGGTCCACGTGCTGGACTTCGAAGGCGACCTCTACGACCAGCGGGTCCGGGTGCGCTTCATCCAACGCCTGCGGAGCGAGCAACGCTTCGACGGGCACCCCGCCCTGGTCGCGCAGATCACCCAGGATGTGGCCCAGGCGCGACGGGCCCTGGAGTGATCTCCGGCCACACCCTGGTCTACGGACTCGTCGGCCACCCCGTCCGGCACTCGCTGTCGCCGGAGATGCACACCACGCTCTTCGCCGAGCTCGGGCTCGACGCGGTCTACCTGGCCTTCGACGTCGACCCGAAGGACAGCGCCAAGGTGGCCGACGCCATCCGCACCCTGGACGTGCGCGGCGTGAACCTCACCATCCCCTTCAAGGAGGCCATCCTCCCCCACCTCGACCGGGTGACCGTGGCCGGCGACGAGGCTGGCGCCGTGAACTGCGTGGTGAACCTCGAAGGGTTCCTCACGGGCTACAACACCGACGGGGAAGGCCTGGT
Source organism: uncultured Enterobacterales bacterium (assembly GCA_964604675.1). Taxonomy (GTDB): domain Bacteria; phylum Myxococcota_A; class UBA796; order UBA796; family CAJQPC01; genus CAZSAT01. The sequence continues at coordinate 9,198 of CAZSAT010000002.1, read as the reverse complement.
GATGGCCCTCGAGGAAGAGCACGGCTTCCGACCGAGGGGGCGCCGGATCGTCGTGCTGGGAGCCGGCGGCGCCGGCCGGGCGGTCGCCGCATCCATGGGCGCGGCCCGGGCGCGGGAGGTGGTCCTCCTGAACCGCACCCTCGCCCGCGCGGAGACCTCGGCCGCCCACCTGCAGCGGCGCCAGCTGCACACGAGCTTCCGCGGCGGCCCGCTCGACCCCGACGGCTTCGACGCTGTGGTCGACCGCGCCGACCTGGTCGTGAACTGCCTGGGCGGCGACGCGCGCGCGGCCGTGAACCTCTTCCCCTTCGAGCGGCTCCGGGAGCGCGCCATCTGGTGCGACGTGAACTACTGGATGACGGACCCGCCGGGGCTCGCTCCGTGCGCAGAGCGGGGGCTGCGCGTCTCCGACGGTCTGGGCATGCTGCTGCACCAGGGCGCCGTGTCGTTCGAGCTCTTCACGGGTCACCCCGTCGAGGTGGCCCGCCTGCGCAGCCTGTTCCGCGAGCGGAACCGGTAGCGACCCGGCCCCCTCAGAGGTTCAACACCAGCCCGAGCTGGTGCCAGCTCTGCTGGCCGAGCAGGTCGTAGCGGAAGCCGTAGTCCAGGCGACCGGCTTCGCTGAGCACGCCGAGGCCCAGGCCGAACGCGGAGGGGTCCTGTCCGAGCTGCTCGAAGCCGCCCCGGAAGGCCACGGCGTCCTCGAGGTTGAGCTCCGCTCCCACGCGACCACCGAGTCCACCCGCGAAGGTCTCCGCGCGATCCTGCCACTGGGCGTCGAAGGCGAAGGCGATCACCTCGCCGGTCGCCCACCAGGCCCCGACCTCGTAGAGCGGGTCCCGGGTGCCCTCGGGCAGCAGCTCGCGGGCCGTGGCGCCCAGGATCAGCGTGTTGGTCACCCGACCCGAGAGCGAGGCGTCGAGCTCGTAGGTGTTCTGGGTGGGCGTGAGCGCGGACGCGTGGCGGTCCCACACGCCGGAGAGTCCCAGGCCCAGCCGTCGTTCGAGCAGGGCGTAGCCCAGGCCGACGCGGACCGACTGTTCGATGGTGGGGTTGTCCAGGTCGGCGTCGGGCAGCACCCAGCCGGGCATGTCAGCGAGGTCGAGGGCACCCTCGAAGCTGTCGCGGGTGTAGATCACGCCAGCACCCAGAGCGCCACTCTCGGTGTCGCGAGCGGAACCTCCCAGCCGCCAGCCAGGCGGAAACCCCACGTCCAACGACGCGACGTATTCCTCGCTGAGGACCACGCAGGCCATGCACCGTCGGATGCCGGCGTTGTCGCGCGGATCGGCCAGTCCGGCGCTTCCACGCCCCAACAGCGACGCCGGGTCGCCCTCCGCCGCGAGGGCGGGCGACGTGAGCGCGGTGAGCGCGATGAGCAGGCTCGCAGAGCCCATCTTGCCGGTGTGCATGAGGCGGCTTAGTATTGGGTGCTTTCGACCGGGTCAACGGCGCATCTGACCCGCGCCCCGGTCGCTCTCTTCCCGCTGCCAGTAGGGGACGTCATGGAGCCCGAGAAGCTCGAGTTCTTCCGCAAGCTGCTCACCGAGCGCCTCGAGGTGCTCCTCGCCGAAGCCGGCGCCGAGATCCGCGACCTCACGGGCGACAAGGAATCGCTGGCGGATGTCATCGACCTCGCGTCCATGGAGTCGAACCGCGAGTTCACGCTGCGGCTGCGGGATCGGGAGCGCTCGCTGATCCACAAGATCCGCGAAGGGCTCACCCGGATCGACGAAGGCGAGTACGGCTTCTGCGCCACCTGCGGCGAAGAGATCGCCGAGAAGCGCCTCATCGCGCGTCCCGTGGCCATGCAGTGCATCGACTGCAAGACCGAGGCGGAGATGCTCGAGCGTCGCAGCCGCACGTTCTAGCGAGCAGACGGGCTCTTACAGCACCCGGGTCAGAAGACCTCCGGCACGAGCGTGTCGTCGTCGCCACTGGACTCCGGCTCCGGCTCCCAACCGCGGCGGCGGCGGGGGGTGGCGTCCACCCGGATCACGATCACGGTGACGTTGTCGTCGGAGCCGGCGGCCAGGGCGCGCTCCACCAGCACGGTGGCCGCGGCCTGCGGGTTCGGGGTCTCCTTCAGCACGTCGGCGATGCGGTGCTGCGGCACGAAGGAGCTGAGCCCGTCGCTGCAGAGCACGAAGCGGTCGCCGTCGTTCAGCTCCAAGGTGCCGGTGTCGGTGCCCAGGTCGATGCGGATCCCCTCGTCGTCGCCGAAGCCCCGGGAGCCATACACGAAGTTCTGGGCCAGGAAGCCGCGATCGATCGGCGACTCGCGCCCGTCGCGGCCCGCGAACTCGGTCCAGGTGTGGTCCTTGGTGAGCTGCCTCAGCAGCCCGCGACGGTGGTGGTAGAGCCGCGAGTCGCCCACGTGGCACCAGCTGGCCTTGCCCTCCAGCACCCACAGCAGGGTGAGGGTGGTGCCCATGCGCACCGGCCCGCGCTCCGCGGCCTTCTGCCGAAGTCGACGGTGGGCGTCGAGCACGAAGCGACGGAGGTGGGACTCCGGGGTGGCGGGGTGGCCGCGCTTGAACAGCCGGGTCATCGCCTGCACCGCCGCGGCGCTGGCCAGCTCGCCGTCCTCGTGGCCGCCCATGCCGTCGGCCACCGCCACCAGGGTGCCGATGGCGTTCACGCGGCTCACGCTCTCGCGCTCGTCGTCGCGAAAGCGCGCCTCGGATCCGCGGCACACGAGGTAGTTGTCCTCGTTGGCGCTGCGTCCGCCGCGTCCCGGGCCGATGCCGCGGGTGCACACCACGCCGATGGTCAAGCGATCCGACACCGTGGAAAGCTAACGTGCCTCTGGGTCGAGTTGATGGGAGGATCGCCAGGTCATTCGGGTTCCCAGTGGCCACGCGTCCGACGAAGGCGTGCCCGGGGCACGTCGAGGAGGCGCGGGGTCGCTGGGGGCCCGAAGGGCCGGCGAGGCCCGATCAACTCGGCGTAGAGGCACGGTAACAGGATGCTGGCGACACCGGACGCCGCTGCGTCCGATCCGAACGCGGGCCAGGAGCGTTCACGGCGCGTCGATCGCGAGCACGCCGCCATCGTGGACACAGCCGCCCCGGAGCGCCACCTCCGGCGGCACCACCACCCCATCCCACACGACCGCACGGGCGAGCCGCGCGCCGCTCCGCACCACGGCGCCCGCCCCGACCACCACGTCCGGCCCGAGCACGGCCCCCGGCTCCACCACCGCGCCGGGGCCGATCCAGGCTGCGCCCGCGGGCTGCACGCTCGCCACCGCATCGCGCCGGCCGTGCTCCCGGCCCCGAGCGTCGACGCCCCAGCCCACCCGGGACCACGGGTCGATGGGCAGCGACAGCGTGCCCCGGAGCGCCTCGAGGTTGGCGCGGAGCCAGGCGGCGGGCGTGCCGACGTCGAACCACGTCCCTGCGTGAGGTCGTGCCGCCACGAGGCGTTGGGGGACCAGCTCGGTGTAGGCGCTGCGCACCACGCAGGCTTCGCCCTGGGCGGGCACGCGCTGCAGGGCCGCCCGGCTCATCGCGTGCACCCCCGTGAAGTGGGTGGAGCGGTCTTCCGTGCCCCGAGCGGCGCACCGCGCCAGCCCCACCAGGTCGGTGACCACCTCGCCGTCCGAGGCCACCACGCCGTAGCGCTCACCGCTCTGGAGCACGCGCAGCGCCATGGCCGCCCCCGCCTCGGGCACCGCGTCGAGCAAGGCGCGGAGGTCGACGTCGCAGAGGATGTCGCCGTTCACCACCACGAAGCGCTCGGACAGATCGGGCAGCGCCTTCCTGAGCCCGCCACCGGTGCCGAGGATCGCCGGCGCCTCCACCGACACCGTGAGGGGGACGGACTGGGCGGCGGCCCAGGCCGCCACCTGCTCCGGGAGCCAGTGGGCGTTGACCACGGCACCGCCGAGCCCATGCCGCTGCACGAGCGCGAGCGCATAGTCGAGCATCGGCAACCCGCACACCGGCACCAGCGGCTTCGGTCGGTGGAGGGTGAGGGGCCGGAGGCGGGTGCCGAAGCCGGCGGCGAGCAGGAAGGCCTTCATCGTCACATCAGGTGGCGGGGGTCCACGTCGATCACGAGCCGTACGCCCTTTCGGGTGGGCACGGAGAGCTCGACGCCGGCCAACCAGCGCTGGAAGTCGCGGCTGCGTTGGCCCTTGAGCAGGATCTGGAAGCGCCACCGCCCCACGAGGCGGGGCATGGCGGCGGGCACCGGGCCGAGGACCATCACCCCGTCCTTCGGCGCGGCGTCGCGGAGCCGCTTCGCCAACCGAACGGCCTCGCGCATGGCGTCGGAGCGCTCGGCGCCCTCGACCCGCAGGAGCACGAGGCGCCGGAACGGCGGGTAGCGCAGGGTCTGGCGCAGCCGGCGCTCCTCGTCCATGAAGGCGGCGAAGTCGTCGAGGTGCTGGAAGACGAAGTGGTCCCGCTGGTGGGTCTGCACCAGCACGCGACCCGTCACGTCCCCCCGGCCAGCGCGGCCCGCGACCTGGGTCAAGAGCGCGTAGGTGCGCTCGGCGGCACGGAAGTCCGGCATGTGCAGGGTGTGGTCGGCGCTCACCACCACGGCGAGGTGCACGTCGGGGAAGTCGTGCCCCTTGGCCACGATCTGGGTGCCCACGAGCATGCGGGTCTCGCCGCGGCGGAAGGCCTCGAGGATGGCGTGGTGGCTGCCCCGGACCTGGGTGGTGTCGGCGTCCATCCGACCCACCGGCACGTCGGGGAACAGGCGATCGAGGGCTTCCTCGACCCGCTGGGTGCCCTGCCCGAGCACGTCGAGGGTGCCCGTGCACGAGGGGCAGGCGGGGCTGTAGGGCCTGTGGAACCCGCAGTAGTGGCACGTGAGGGTGCGCTGCCGCATGTGCAGCACCAGGTTCACGCCGCAGCTCGGACAGGCGTAGCCGCCGCCGCAGTCCGGGCACTGCACGCTGTTGGCGTAGCCCCGGCGGTTGAACAACACGATGGCCTTCCCGCCACCGTCGAAGCAGTCGCGGAGGGCCTGCACGACCACCGGAGCCAGCACCGGCGGCCGGCCGTCCACCCGCGCGACGCGGTTCAGGTCGACCAGCTCCACCGTGGGCACGGGGCGCGGCGTGGGGCGCTCCAACAGCTGGAGCAGTCCATAGCGCTCGGCCCGAGCGTTCTCCCAGGTCTCCATGGACGGGGTGGCCGAGCCCAGCACCACGGCGGCGCCACGCAGGTGCCCCAGCACCACCGCGAGGTCCCGGGCGCTGTAGCGAACGCCCTCGTCCTGCTTGTAGGAGTCGTCGTGCTCCTCGTCGACCACCAACAGCCCCAGGGCCCGGAAGGGCGCGAAGAGGGCGGAGCGCGCGCCAATGGCCACCGTCGCCTCACCCGACCGGATGCGTCGCCACTCCCGGAGCCGCTGCGCGCCCGTGAGACCGGAGTGCAGCACCGCGATGCGCTCGCCGAAGCGGGCCCGGAAGCGCCCGGTCAGGAGCGGCGTGAGCCCGATCTCCGGCACGAGCACGAGCACCTGCTGGTCGCGCTCGAGCACCCGGGAGGCCGCGTGCAGGTAGACCTCGGTCTTGCCGGAGCCGGTCACCCCGTGGAGCAGCCACGGCCTGGGCTCCCCCGCGATGGCCTCCACCGCTGCTTCCTGCGCAGCGGTGAGCACCGGCGGCTCGCTGCTCGCCGGCAGCTCCCCGGCCACCACGGGATCCCGCACCTCGACCAGCTCGTCGGCGAGGATGCCGGCCTCGACGAGCTTTCGGGCCGCCGTGCGCGCATACGGTCCCTGCAGGGCCGCCAGCGCCGCCAGGGCGAGCACCCCGCCGGCCTCGGCCACGGCGTCGACCACCTCCCGCTGCCGCTTCCCCGCGCGCGGCAGCCGCTCCAGCACCTCCGCCGCGGGCACGATCAGGCGCACGACCTTCTGCATGCCCCCCAGGCCACCCGGCGTGTCCTGCTCGCCGACCACCAGCTCCTTGCGCCGCAGCGCGTCGAGCGCACCCTCCACCTGCTCGTTCTGCAGCAGCTCCCGCAGGCGCCGCACGAGCCCGCGGCGGGTGAGCCCCGGACGGGCGATGACCTCGCGCAGCACCTCGGCGTGCACGCCGGCCACCGCGTTCACCGCGAGCGCCTCCACCCCTTCGTCGGTGGCGCGGAACACCATGTGGCTGGTGGCGCGCATGCCCGAGGGCAAGGCCGTGGCGATGACCTCGCCGAGGCCGGCCCGGTAGTAGCCTGCGATCCACCGGAAGAAGCCGAGCTGGTCCTGATCGAAGGCCGGCAGCGGGTCGACCAGGGCCGTGACCGCCCGGAGCTTCTCGACCGGCACCTCGAGCGTGGGTGCCCGGTCGACCACGTAGCCGGTGAGGGTGCGTGGCCCGAAGGGCACCCGCACCACGTGGCCGAGCGCCAGCTGGGCGTCCAGCGCCGGCGGCACCACGTAGGTGAAGCGCTGGTGCAGCGGCAGGGGCACCGCGACCTCGGCCAGGGCCGGCGTGGGCAGGAGGCTGGACTGCGCGGCCATGGGTGCACCTACCGCGGTCACGGCGCCCCGCCAGCGGGCGGACAGGTTCTGGTCAGAGGCCCAGCCCGATCGTCGCCTGCACGAAGGGCACCAGCGGGCCACCCTCTCCCAGCACCGTGGGCGCGGCCGGCATCCACGCGGCGCCTCCGCTCAGCTCGCCGGCGGCGTGGAAGCGCTCGTGCGGCCACGCCCGCACCTTCAGGCTGCCCGACAGCTCCGGACCGGCGGCCTCGCGCTGGTCGACCGACCGCGCCTCGCCGAACAGGAAGCCCGGCGCGTCGGCTCCCGCCTCGAGCTCGGCGAAGCCCAGCCCGGGTTGGGCCAGGAGGCTGAAGCGACCGCGGTCCACCAGCGGCAGGGTCGCCTCGGCGCGAAAGTGCACGAGCTCGGACACGTCCTGGCCCGGGTACACGAAGCCGGCGCCGCTCCCGCAGCCCTCCAGCGACACCCAGCGGTGGGGGGCCACCTCGGCACACACCAGCGGCTGGGCGCCCTCGACGCCGCCGCGCACCTCGGCAACGGTCCGGCCCAGCAGTGGTCGGGGCACGAAGGCGGTGCTCTGCAGCGGTTCGGCCAGCGCGAGGGACAGGGACAGGAGCACGAGGGCAGCGTAGCGGGGTAGGACGTCGCATGCTCCTGCTCCTCGCCAGCTCCCTGCACGCCGCTCCGGGCGCCGTCACCACCACCCACCCCTGGGCCGGCGGGACCCGCGAGCGCTCGCAGCCCCTCTGGGACGGGCTCCCCGTGCTCGCCGACCCGACCGTCGCGGCCCGCAACGGAACCGGAGACCTGCTCTGGACCCGCGGGGCGCCCCCGAAAGTCGACCGCGCGGAGCCGCCGTCCCTCACACCCGACCAGGCCCTGGCCCTCGCGAGTGACCTGGCGAACCAACCGCTCGGTGCCGCGCTCGTCCGGCAGGCCTGGCTGCCCGACGGGCCGGTGCTCCGACCGGTCTTCGGGGTGGAGGGCGCGGTCGGCCAGCCGTGGGACCGCTGGCAGCTCTGGTTCGACGGCGTGACCGGTGAGCTGCTCGCCGTCGGCCCCGCGGCCTGGTCCTCCCAAGGCCTCGTCTACCCCTCCAACCCCCTGGAGAGCGAGGTCGAGCAGGTCACCCTGGAGGGCCTGGACCCCGACGGGGGGCTGAACGGACCCTACGTCGAGGCGTGGTCCTGCGCGCTCGTCGCCGACGCAGAAGGGCTCTTCGAGGTGGGCAGCCGCGACGAGCTGGAGCAGCTCGCCCAGCCCGAAGACGGCGACTACCTCTACGAGCCCGACCCCGCCGCCTTCGACGACCCCTTCGTCGAGGTGCACCTCTACCACCACGTGCACCGGATGGCCGCCTGGCTCGACGAGGAACACGGCCTCGACGTGGGCACCCTGCTCGTGGCGGGCAACCTCGACATGACCAACGCCTTCTACGGCGACCTCGACGGCGACGGCCGCGCGGACCTCGCGTTCGGCCAGTCCGAGGACGGTGTGGACTTCGGCTACGACGCCGACGTGGCCTACCACGAGCTCGGGCACGGGGTGGTCGCCCGCACGGCGGGGCTCGGGTTCATGGGCGCGGATGCGTATGGGATGGACTGGAGCCCCGGCGCGCTGAACGAGGGGGTAGCCGACGTGTTCGCCATCCTGCTCGGTGGCGACGGCGACATGGCGGCCTACGCCGGGACCCACTCCGGTCGCACCGACCCCATCCGCGAGCTGGACGACGACCGGCGCTGCCCGGACGACCTCCGGGGCGAGGTGCATGCCGACGGCGAGGTCCTCGGCGCCATGGCCTGGAACATGGTGCAGGACACGCGCATCGGCGCGGACGTGGTCGCAGACCTGTTCCTGGGAAGCCTGCCCACCTGGCGTGCCGGCACGAGCTGGTCGGAGGCGGGGGCCGCCCTGCTCGAGACCGCGTCGGAGCTGGCGGCCGCGGGCGGCATCGACAGCAGCGCGCACACAGCCATCGGCGAACACCTGGAGGCCGCGAACCTGCCGGGGTGCGGCCGGGTGGTCGACCTCACCCACGGTGAACCCCACGCGCTCTACCTCCCGAACCTCGGCCTCGTGGACGACTACGCGCTGGTCCCGGCGGGCACGGGCTTCCAGGTGCACGTTCCGGCTGACGCCACGTCGCTCGTGGTGAGCCTCAGCGAGTGGGACCCCGGCGAAGCCAACGGACTCGGCTGGACCCTCATGCTGCGCCAGGACGAGCCCGTGCTGCACGAGACGATCGGGCTCGACGCCCTCGGCTTGAGCTACGCCACCCCAGTCACCTTCGACCACGCGTGGGAGGGCGCCGAAGACTTCGGGCTGCTGCTCGATGCCGAGAGCACCCCCGCCCTCGTGCCGGGCAGCACGCTCTACCTCGCCTTGGCCGGCCGCAACGACGGCGGGCTGGAGCCGCTCGACCTGGTCTTCGGCAAGGTCACCCTCCAGGCCCTCTACAGCCGCTTCCACCCTCGCCAGGAGCCGAACTGCGCGTGCGGCACCGGCGCCGCGGGGGGCTGGCTCTTGCTGCCGCTCCTCGCTATGGCCGCACGACGGCGCCTGCGCGCCTGACGTCTGAGGCCTCATGATTCGTAATCAGCAGGTCAGCGGTTCGAGTCCGCTTCTCGGCTCCACATTTTCAGGCACTTACGGGCGTGAGCCTCTGATGGGTGTTGGCACGGCTCCGTCGGTGGTTGGCGGCGGCCTACCAGGCGTCGGGATCGTCCCACGGCACGT
>CAZSAT010000001.1:148591-182668 GCA_964604675.1 uncultured Enterobacterales bacterium | reverse complement strand
AGCCTGTGTCGCCGCCGTCGCCGCTGCTGGTGTCTGCCGATCCGGTGTCGCCGCCGTCACCGCCGTCGCCGGCTCCGGTGTCGGTCGAGCCTGTGTCGCCGCCGTCGCCGCTGCTGGTGTCTGCCGATCCGGTGTCGCCGCCATCACCGCCGTCGCCAGCTCCGGTGTCGGCCGACCCTGTGTCGCCGCCATCGCCGCCATCGCCGCCATCGCCGCCATCGCCGCCACCGCTGCCGGTGTCTGCCGATCCGGTGTCGTCGGTGTCTGCTCCGCCGGTGTCTGCGGACCCGGTGTCGCCCGCGCCGCCGGTGTCGCAGTCCGCGTACACCGAGGCGTCGCTGTCGTCGCAGTCGCTCGTGTTGCGCACGTAGCCGCTCGGGCCCTCGCACTGGATGATCTCCAGGGCCTCGTCGGCGGAGCCGTAGCCGTCGCCGTCGTCGTCGGGGTGCCAGTCCGTCTCGGGGTTGCGGTAGGCGTTCTCGTCGTTGCAGTCGTCGCCGCCGCAGGCCTCGCTGATGTAGCCGTCGCCGTCCGCGTCGTCTTCGCAGCCGGAGTCGCCACCGTCGCCAGAGTCCGTCCCGCCACCCGTGTCCGCGGTGTCTCCCGCAGCGCTCGTGTCGCCGGTGTCGCCGGTGTCGCCGGTGTCGCCGGTGTCCCCGGTGTCGCCGGTGTCACCGTCTTCCTCCGGACCGTCGGACACGACATCGGACCAGGTGCAGGCTCCGGCGCTGTCGTCGCAACCGCCCGCATCCTTGGAGAAGGACGAGGTCGACGTCGAGGTCACGAAGGCGAAGCCGAGCTCGTCGGCGGTGGTGGCGCCGGTGACCGCGGTGAGGTCCGCCCAGGCCACCTCGAGGTCGAGGTAGACGTCCACCGAGCTGCCGGAGGCGCTGCACACGTCCGTGCCGGCGTCGGACCAGACCGCTGCCCCGGCGCTCGCGTCCCCCGACTCGGCCAGAGGCGCGCTCCAGCTGGCGTAGCTGCCCTCGGTGCTGTCGCTCGCGAAGTCCTCGGCGCCGGAGGTGTTCTCGTCGAGCAGCACCAGGTCGTTCACGCCGTCGAGGTAGACCGCCGCGTCGTAGTGCACGTCTGCGGTGTCCCAGTCCGACTCGATGAGCACGCCCCAGACGTGGGACATCCACTTGTGCGGCGAGCCACCGGCCTCGGTGTAGGGGGCGCCGCCCAGCCGGATGCGGAAGAAGAGGCTCGACCCGTCGTCGTAGACGTAGCCGGCGGGGTCGGTGGCGTCGCCGACCACGTCCCAGCCGCTGTTGCTCACGTCCCCGCAGGGATCCTCGACCACCGAACCGTCGCGCAGCACGGCCTCCCAGTCGCCGGAACCCGGCCAGCCGTGGGCCAGCGCCAGCCAGGTGAGGATCACGCGGCGCCGTCCCGGGTGGGCACCGCCGCCGAACGCACCTCGGAGAAGCGGATCCCGTGGTCGGGACCTCCGCCCTTGGCGCCGTGCAGCTCGGTGATGGTGTCGGTGAGACGGACCCGTGCGGAGCGACGGCCGACCGCGTCGACTTCGACCCAGGTGAAGCCGCTCACCACGCCGTGTTCGTCGACCAGGGCGACCGGTCCGTGCAGGCCGCGCTCGCTGCTCGCGACCTCGGCCACGCGCTCCCACACGCGGGCATCGGCCGTTGCGACGCCCTGGAGCGTGTCGCCGACCGCGAGGCGGCCTCCGAGCCAACAGTCGCTCGTCTGGGCCGCGAGCTGGGCCGTGGTGGGCTGCCCCGTGGAGGCGAAGCTGACCTCGCGCCCGAGGCGCAGCTCGTCGGCATCGGCGAGCTCCACCGGGATCTGCAGCGGCAGGTAGCAGTCCACGGCGCCCGCACCCTCGCTCCAGCGCACCGCGACCGCCGCGTGCCGGGTCGAGCCCGCCAGCCAGCTCGCCAGCCGCTGCTGGAAGGTCGGCTCGACGAAGGCCACCTCGAGCCGCACGGCGTTCGCGAGCTCGGGGGCGACCGGTCGGCTCGACGTGACCTGACCGTCCGCGCGCTCCCACGACACGGTCTCGAGCATCACCGCGCCGATCTCGCTGGCGCTGGCCTTGGCCAGGACCTGGACGGCCGCTTCGAGCGCCTCGCGGTGGGCGTCTTCTTCGCCGTCGAGGTGAACCGCCGCGGCTTCCGCGGCTCGCATGGCCACGTCTCGCAGCTGTGCGCTGTCTGCATGCCCGATGTGGAGCGAAAAGATCCCGACGAGGCCGGGTACGAAGCCGAGCGTCATCAGGCGCGTGAAGCGCCCGCTCGACGCGAGGGAGGACTGCATGAGGGACTCGGACTCCACTTCTCCACCGGTCGTACGGATCAGACCGCGAAGGGGAGACACACGAGGAGATGATCGGCTCGCTCGCCGGGTGCTCGAGCGCGCAGACGGCCCCGGCGATGTCGACGCAGGCCGCCGCTGGGGTGTGGCGAGCACCCCACATCGGCGATCAGTCTGCGATGAGCACGATGGTCTGGGTGTCGCTGGCGCCGACCGGCAGGGAGCCGATGGTCCAGGTGACGATGCCGCCCGCCTCGCTCCACACACCGCTCGCCGACTCGACGGAGGTGCCCGCGGGCAGCGCCTCGTCGACCGTGACGCCGGACGCATCCGCCGTGCCCGTGTTCTCGATGACGATGCTGTAGGTCAGCCGCGTCGAGGTGGTCACGGTGGCGTCCACGGTGTTGCTGGTCACGGTGGTCGTCTCGGCCGAGGACACCGAGGCGGTGTTGCTGTAGCTCGAGGTGATCGCCTCGGTGCTGTCCAGGCTCTTGACGATGCCCAGGATGGGCGCCGCCGTCACCGTCACGGTCTCCGTGTCGTTGACCGGACCGTCCTCGTCGGAGCTCACCACCGCCACGTTGATCACGGGGGTCACGCCGTCGGGGAAGACGCCAGCCGGCTGCAGCACGGCGTCGTAGGTCAGCGAGCCGCCGCCACCGGGGGCCACCGTGCCGATGGTCCAGGTGATGAGGTTGCCGTCGTACGCGCCGAGGCCGCTCACGTTCGCGATGCTGGCGACCCAGGACTCGTCCGGGTCGTCGACCACCGTCACGTTGTTGGCGTTGGCGTCACCGTCGTTGGCGTAGGACAGGTCGTAGTGCACCGTGTCGCCTGGAGACAACACACCGTTGGCGTCGGTGTCGGTGTAGCCGGACGAGGTCTTCACGATGCTCAGGGCGGCGTCGGCCCCGACCGTCACGGTCTCGCTGGCGGTCTCGGGACCGTCCTCGTTGGACGTGAGCGTGGCCGTGTTGACCACGTTCGTCGCGCCATCAGGGAAGGTGCCGGCGCTGGCGAGGGTGACCTCGTAGCTCACGCTGCCCGTGTCACCGGCGGCGATGCTACCGATGCTCCAGGAGATGAGGTTGCCGTCGTAGGTGCCGCCGCTGAGCGTGGCGTCCACAGCGGTCACCCAGCTCTCGTCGGGGTCGTCGGTGAGCGTGACGCCGGTGGCGTCGGCGTTGCCGATGTTGCCGTAGGACAGGGTGTAGGCGACCACGTCACCGGGGGAGAGGGCGCCGCTGGCGTCGGTGTCGGTGTAGCCGGTGGAGACCTTCGTGAGCGTGATGTCCGCCGCCGCGACCACGTCGATGCTCGAGGAACAGGCGTCGCTGCCCTCGGTCGCCGACAGGGACGATCCGGTGGCCACGGTGGTGGTGCCGTGGGTGAAGGTGCCCGCGGGCGCCAGCACGGCCTCCCAGGTCAGCGTGCCGCTGTCGCCAGCGAGGACGGTGCCGAGGGTCCAGGTGATCAGGTTGCCGTCGTAGAGGCCACCGCCGGAGATCGCGCCCAGGCTCGCGACCGCGCTCTCGGGCACGTCGTCGCTGATGCTGACGCTGTTGGCGTCGGCGTTGCCCGCGTTGGCGTAGTCCAGCTGGAAGGTCACGGTGTCGGACGGGGAGATCTGCCCGTCACCGTCGGCATCCACGTAGCCAGCCACCGAGCAGGTCAGGGAGAGCTCGACCGCGGCGGTGACCACCACGCTGTCGCTGTCGCTGACCGGGCCGTCCTCGTCCGAGGAGAGGCTGACGGTGTTGTCCACCAGGGTCGTTCCGTCGGCGAAGGTGCCCGCGCCGCCGAGGGTGACGTCGTAGCTCACCGAGCCGGCGGTGCCGGCCGCGAGGGTGCCGAGGCTCCAGGTGACCAGGTTGCCGTCGTAGGTGCCGCCCGAGAGCGTGGCGTCCACGGCGACGACGTAGGTCTCGTCCGGGTCGTCGGTCAACACGGCGTTGTTCGCGTCGGCGTTGCCGTTGTTCGCGTAGTCCACCGTGTAGTGCACGATGTCGCCGGGGCTCAAGAGCCCGTCCAGGTCCACGTCGGTCGATCCCGTGGCGGTCTTCACCACCGCGATCTCGGCCAGCGCGTCCACGAACACCGTCTCGGTGTCGGTGACCGGGCCGTCCTCGTCGCTGGTCAGGCTGACGCTGTTCGCCACGCCGGTGGCGCCCTGGGCGAAGGTGCCCGCGGCCGCCAGGGTCACCTCGTAGGTGAGCGTGCCGCTCGCGCCCGGAGCGAGGGTGCCCAGGGTCCAGCTGATGAGGTTGCCGTCGTAGACGCCGAGGTCGCTGATGCTGCCGACCGAGGCCGCGTAGGTCTCGTCCGGGTCGTCGCTGACCGAGGCGTTGTTCGCAGCCGCGTTGCCGTTGTTGGCGTAGGAGACGGCGTACTGCACGACGTCGCCGGGGCTCAGCGTGAGGTCCCCGTCCACGTCGGTGTAGCCGGTGGAGGACTTGGACACGGCCAACGAAGCCGCGGCCTCGACCACCACGGTCTCGCCCGCGTTCACGGTGCCGGTCTCGTCGGTGGTCAGCGAGGCGGTGTTCGACACGAGCGTGCTGCCGTGCACGAAGGTGCCCGCGCTGCCCAGCACGGCGTCGTAGGTCAGGCTGCCGGAGGTGCCGGCCGCGAGGGTCCCAAGGTTCCACAGGATGGTGTTGCCGTCGTAGAGCCCGCCGCCGCTCACGGTGCCGATGGAGGCCACGTAGGTCTCGTCCGGGTCGTCGACGAGCACGGCGTTGTTGGCGTCCGCGTCGCCGTTGTTGGCCCAGTCGAGCTGGTAGTGCACGGTGTCGCCGGGGCTCAGGAGCCCGTCGCCGTCGCTGTCGGTGTAGCCGGTGGAAGCCTTCGCCAAGGTGACGTCGGCCGCCGCGTCGACCACCACGGTCTCGCTGTCGGTGATCGGGCCGTCCTCGTCGGAGGAGAGGCTGACGGTGTTGACCACGTTCGTCATGCCGGCGGGGAAGGTGCCGTCGACGTGGAGGACCGCGTCGTAGGTCACGGTCACGCTGCCGCCAGCGGCCAGGGTGCCGAGGCTCCAGCTGATCGTCGCGCCGTCGTAGAGGCCCAGGTCGCTGATGTTGGCGATGCTGGCGACGTAGGTCTCGTCCGGGTCGTCGGAGAGGCTGACGTTGTTCGCGTCGGCGTCGCCGTTGTTGGTCGCGACCACCTGGTAGTGCACGGTGTCGCCGGGGGAGACCATGCCGTCACCGTCGGTGTCGGTGGTGCCCGTGCTGGACTTGGCGACCGCCAGGCTCACCCCCGCGGTGACCGTCACGGTCTCGCTGGCGGAGTGCGGGCCGTCCTCGTTGCTGGTCAGCGTCGCGGTGTTGTTCACCGGGGTCGTGCCGTCCGCGAAGGTGCCCGCGGCGCCCATCAGGGCGTCGTAGGTGAGCGTGCCGCTGGTGCCCGCCGCGATCGTGCCGAGGCTCCAGCTGATGGTGTTGCCGTCGTAGAGGCCGCCGCCGCTGATGGCGGAGATGCCGGAGACATAGGTCTCGTCCGGGTCGTCGGAGAGCGCCGCGCTCGTGGCGTCGGCGTTGCCGCTGTTCTGGTAGTCCAGCTGGTAGTGGACCGTGTCGCCGGGGCTCAGCACGCCGTTGCCGTCGGTGTCGGTGTAGCCGGTGGAGGCCTTCGCGAGGCTCAGAGCCGCCGCTGCGGTGACGTCGATGCTCGAGGCACACGCGTCGCTGCCTTCGGTGGCCGAGAGGTTGGAGCTGGTGCTCACGGTGGTGGTGCCGTGCACGAAGCTGCCCGCGGGGGACAGGGTCGCCGTCCAGGTCACGAAGCCGCTGTCGCCAGCCGCCACGGTGCCCACGCTCCAGGTGACCAGGTCGCCGTCGTAGGTGCCGAGGTCGCTGATGCTGTCGACGCTGGCGACCGCGGACTCGGGCACGTCGTCGCTGAGGGCCACGCTGGTGGCCGCGGCGTTGCCGGAGTTCGCGTAGTCGAGCTGGAAGGTGACGCTGTCGGAGGGAGAGATCTGGCCGTCGGCGTCGTTGTCGACGTAGCCAGCGACCGAGCACGTGAGGCTCAGGTTCGCCGCCGCCGTCACGACCACGCTCTCGACCGCGCTGTGCGGACCGTCTTCGTTGCTCGTCAGGGTCGCTGTGTTGTTCACCGCAGTGGTGCCGTCGGCGAAGGTGCCCGCGGCGCCGAGCACGGCGTCGTAGGTCAGGCTGCCGCTCGTGCCAGCAGCGATGGTGCCGAGGCTCCAGCTGATGGTGTTGCCGTCGTAGAGCCCGCCGCCGCTGATGGCGGAGATGCTGGCGACGTAGGTCTCGTCGGGGTCGTCGGAGAGTGCCGCGCCGGTGGCGTCGGCGTTGCCCGTGTTCTGGTAGTCCAGCTGGTAGTGGACCGTGTCACCGGGGGAGAGCGCGCCGTTGGCGTCGGTGTCGGTGTAGCCGGTCGAGGCCTTGTTCAGGCTCAGGGCCGCCGCAGCGACCACGTCGACGCTCGAGCTGCAGGCGTCGGTGCCCTCGGTGGCGGTGAGCGCGGAGCTGGTGCTCACGGTGGTGGTGCCGTGCACGAAGCTGCCGGACGGGGCCAGGGTGGCGGTCCAGGTGAGCGAGCCGCTGTCTCCAGCCGCCACGGTGCCGAGGCTCCAGGTGACCAGGTCGCCGTCGTAGAGGCCGCCTCCCGTGATGCTGTCCACGCTGGCGATGGCGCTCTCGGGCACGTCGTCGGTGATGCTGACGTTGGTCGCGCTGGCGTCGCCGGAGTTGGTGTAGTCGAGCTGGAAGGTGACGGTGTCCGAGGGGGAGATCTGACCGTCGGCGTCGTTGTCGACGTAGCCGGCGATCGAGCACGTGATCGCGAGCAGCGCATCGGCGGAGACGGTGACCGTCTCGCTGTCGCTGAGCGGGCCGTCCTCGTTGCTGGTCAGCGTCGCCGTGTTGTTCACGGCGGTGGTGCCGTCGGCGAAGGTGCCCGCGGCGCCGAGCTCGGCGTCGTAGGTCAGGCTGCCGCTCGTTCCGGCTGCGATGGTGCCGAGGGTCCAGCTGATGGTGTTGCCGTCGTAGAGGCCGCCGCCGCTGATGGCGGAGATGCTCGCGACGTAGGTCTCGTCCGGATCGTCGGAGAGCGAAGCACCGGTGGCGTCCGCGTCGCCCGCGTTCGCGTAGTCGACCTGGTAGTGCACGGTGTCGCCCGGGGAGAGCGCGCCGCTGCCATCGGTGTCGGTGTAGCCGGTGCTCGCCTTGGTCACGGACAGGCTCACCGCGGCGGTCACGGTGACGCTCGCGGTGTCGTACACCGGACCGTCTTCGGCGCTGAAGAGGGCCGCGGTGTTGTTCACGTCGGTGGTGCCGTGCGGGAAGGTCCCCGCGGAGCCGAGCACCGCTTCGTAGGTCACGGTGAGCGACTCGCCGGCGCCCAGGGTGCCGAGGTCCCAGTCGATCGTGTTGCCGTCGTAGATGCCCAGGTCGCTGATGTTGGCGATGCTGGCGACCCAGATCTCGTCGGGGTCGTCGGTGAGCACCGTGGAGGTGCTGTCGGCGTTGCCGTTGTTGGCCGCGGTGACCGCGTACTGCACGGTGTCGCCGGGGCTCAGGACGCCGTTGGCGTCGTTGTCGAGGTAGCCCGAGACGCTCTTGGTGACCGCGAGGATCACCTGGGCGTCGACGGGCACGGTGGCGCTGTCGGTGACCGGGCCGTCCTCGTTGCTGGACAGGCTGACGGTGTTGACGACGTTGGTGGTGCCGGCCGGGAAGGTGCCCGCGCTGGCGAGCACGACGTCGTAGGCGACGCTGCCACTGCCGCCGGAGGCCAGGGTACCCAGGCTCCAGGTGACGAGGTTGCCGTCGTAGAGGCCGCCGCTCAGCGACGCATCCACGCTGGCCACGTAGGCCTCGTTCGGATCATCGGTGAGCACGACGCCGGTGGCGTCCGCGTTGCCGGAGTTTTCGTAGTCCACGCTGTAGTGCAGCGTGTCGCCGGGGCTCACGCCGCCCGAGGCGTCGCTGTCGGTGAAGCCGGTGTAGGTCTTGGTCACGCCCAGGACGACCGCGGCGGTCACGGTGACCGTCTCGAGGTCCTGCACCGCGGGCGCCTCGGAGGCGGCGATGATGGCCGTGTTGTCGACGTTGGTGGTGCCGTCGGCGAAGGTTCCCGCCGCGCCCATGCTCGCGGAGTAGGTGTAGGTGCCCGTCTCGCCGGGGGCGAGGGAGCCGAGGCTCCAGGAGAGCACGTCGCCGTCGTAGAGGCCCGCGTCGCTCACGGCGTTGATGGCGGAGACGTAGAGCTCGTCGGGGTCGTCGGTCAGCGTGACGTTGGTCAACGTGGCGTTGCCGATGTTCTCCCAGGTGAGGCTGTAGTAGACCTCGTCGCCTGGGGAGAGCACGCCGTCGCCGTCGGCGTCGAGGTAGCTGGTGGCCACCTTGTCGAGTGCGAGCTCGTAGGTGTTCTGCAGGTAGCCGAAGTCGGCATCGTTGTGGTCTTCGGCGGCCAGGATGGTCACCGGGTAGGGCTCGTTGCCCGTGGTGAGCTGGTAGTCGCCGGGCACCGAGGTGACGTACACCACGTAGCTGCCGGCGTTGAGGTTCAGGAAGTCGTAGCCGCCCGAGATGTCGGTGCTGGTGCTGTCGAGGAGCACGCCGTCGGAGGCGTCGCCGTCGCCGTTGGGGTCGGTCCACAGCTCGACCGTCGCGCCGAGGATGCCGAACTCGCTGGCGTCCTGCAGGCCGTCACTGTTCGCGTCCTCCCAGATGTAGTCACCGATGCTGCCGCCCTCGCAGGCGTCGCCGGTCCCGTTGCCGTCGGAGTCGGCCTGGTCCGGATCGGCCACGTCGGGGCAGACGTCGCACGCGTCGCCCACGCCGTCGCCGTCGGAGTCGGTCTGATCGTCGGCCACGTCGGGGCAGACGTCGCAGTCGTCGCCGTAGCCGTCACCGTCGCTGTCGAGCTGGGTGGGGTTGTAGGCGTCGGGGCAGTTGTCTTCGGCGCAGTGGCCGTCGCCGTCGGCGTCGAAGCAGAAGTGCTCGGTGGTGTTGGTGACGAAGGGTTCGGGGAGCTCGGTGGTGTCGATCGCGCCGGTGTTGTACAGGGCGTCGTAGCCGAACTGCCAGTCCACGTAGGCGTCGAAGGTCACGGTGACCGTGTCGCCGGCGGCCAGGGTGCCGACGTTCCAGGTCAGGGTCGAGCCGGCCTCGCAGGGCGAGGTGTCGCAGACGCCGCTGTCGTAGGGCACCACGTCGTAGAGGTTGGGGTCCACGATGTCGGTGACGACCGCGTTGGTGAGGTCGGAGAGTCCGCTGTTGGTAAAGGTCAGCGAGTAGGTGATGAGGTCGTCGAAGTCCACGTCGGAGCCGCTGACGGGCGAGGCGGTCTTCGAGCCCGTGAGCACGGGCTGCGGGTTGGGGTTGGTCGTGGTCTTGAGCGGCGAGTTGTGGACCTCGGTGATCTCGATGTCGCCGAAGCTGGAGGCGCCGAAGGCCGCCTTGTCGATCTGGAACTCGTAGACCATCTCGTAGATCCACGGGTTGAGCGGATCGGCGGTCGTTCCCAAGTCGTAGGTGTTGGTCGGGATGCGCGGCGGTGAGTCGCTCACCTTCGACGCGTAGGTGGGGCTGGCGGTCTGGAAGTTCCAGCCGAGCGAGCTCTCGGCCGCGACGACCCAGGCGGCGTCGCCGAGGTTCAGGGCGCCGTCTCCGCCGTCGATGCCGAGAGAGTGCGTGGTGTCGGGGTCGCGGCGCGTCTCTTCGGTCGCGTAGTCCATGTAGAAGTCGAGCACCAGGGCGCCGGTGGCGTCGTAGAGCTCGATCTTGGCGTGATCGCTCTGGATCAGGTCCTTGAGCTTGTGCGGCTTCGGTCGCGCGTCCCAGCCGATGCTGTTGGCCCCGTACGAGTTGTCGTTGATGTCGACCGACTGCTCGAAGGCGAAGTAGAGGTAGTTCGCGTCCTCGTAGAAGTAGAGCAGCCCCGCGAAGTCGCCCGTGGCCGAGTCCTGGGTGTAGGTGATGCCGCTGAGCACGTAGGGTGCCTCGACGACCCCGGTGATCGGGTGCTTCGTGAAGCCATCGACGGTGGGCGCGCCCTGGGCGTACGCGCTGGACGGAGCCGCGGTGGCGAGCCCGAGCAGCGCTGCGCCGATCAGGCGCGGGCTCGAGACAGAGGGGTACCGTCCGCTGTGGATGCGCTTCATGCCGAACTCCTGGACGACTTCCTGGTGCGTGCCGTACAGGGGGTACGACCCAACTCACCCGGCCGAGACAAAAAAAGTCTCAGGATTGCTGCAGCCGATCCGATACGCGTGGCGGTTCGCGCTGGGCTCTTGACGCATCAAGGGTGCCCCGACTGCAGACGCGTGCACGTGTTGGTGCCCTTCGGCAAGGACTGGCGCCGCGCGGTGTGGAAGGTCTGCACCACCGTCGACGGCGGGCCGCGCTGGCTGTTGCCGGCCCCTTGCGCGGGCGGCTGCGCGCACCAGCGGGGTGCATGAACCGTGGGGCTGACGCCGTCGCGGCCTCGGTTAAGCTCCCTCCCCCCACCTGCCGTGAGCCGCGCATGTCCACGTCCAAGCCCACCGACACCAAGGCCTCCTCCGCGATCGAGACCGAGCTGCCGCAACCGGCCAATGCCCTGGTCAG
Source organism: uncultured Enterobacterales bacterium (assembly GCA_964604675.1). Lineage (GTDB taxonomy): Bacteria > Myxococcota_A > UBA796 > UBA796 > CAJQPC01 > CAZSAT01. Next base: position 171,809 of record CAZSAT010000001.1, on the reverse strand, counting down.
CACGCGCGAGCTCGACAGCCTCGAGGGCCTGCTCCGCAAGCTCCCCGCCGCCGACCAGCGCGAGGCCTTCCGCATCCTCTACGGCGATCTTCCCGACACCCTGGCCGTCAGTGCCGAGCTGCAGGCCTACGCCGACAAGCACGACTTCGAGATCGCCGCCTACAAGATCCATGCGGCCCCGGAGCAGCGCCGCAAGCCACGCGTGGTGCGCATCGGCGTGATCCAGAACCGGATCGTGATCCCCACGGATCGCCCGGTGGTCGAGCAGTACGAGGCCTTGGCCGATCGGATCGAGACCATCGTGCACGCCGCCGCCAAGCTGGGGGTCAACGTGCTCGGGCTGCAGGAAGCCTGGACCATGCCCTTCGCCTTCTGCACCCGCGAGAAGCACCCCTGGCTCGAGTTCGCCGAGCCGGTCGACGGGCCGTCCACCCAGCGGCTGCAGGTGCTCGCCAAGCGCTACAACATGGTCATCGTCAGCCCCATCCTCGAGCGCGACGAAGCCCACGGCGACACCATCCACAACACCGCGGTGGTGATCGGCAACCGCGGCAACATCATCGGCAGCCACCGCAAGAACCACATCCCCCGGGTCGGCGACTTCAACGAGTCCACCTACTACATGGAGGGCGAGGACGGTCACCCGGTCTTCGAGACCGAGTTCGGGCGCGTGGCCATCAACATCTGCTACGGCCGCCACCACCCCCTGAACTGGCTGATGTTCGGCATCAACGGCGCGGAGATCGTGTTCAACCCGTCCGCCACGGTCGGTGCGCTCTCCGAGCCGCTCTGGCCGGTCGAGGCCCGCTGCGCCTCGATCGCCAACAACTACTTCGTGGCCGGCATCAACCGCATCGGCACCGAGAGCTTCCCCAACGCCTTCACCTCGGGCGACGGCAAGGCCAGCCACAACGACTTCGGCCACTTCTACGGGTCCAGCTACGTCGCGGCGCCAAACGGCTCCCGCACGCCGGGGCTGTCCCGCACCCGCGATGGCCTGCTCGTCACCGAGGTCGACCTGAACCACGGCCGCCAGGTGAAGGACAAGTGGGGCTTCCAGATGACCGGTCGCATCCCGGAGTACGCCGAGGCGCTCACCCGCGCGGCCGACCCGAACTTCGAGCCGCAGATCGTCAAGGACGCCGGGAAGTAGGGCGCTACCGCGGGAGGCCGCTCACCGAGCAGTCGCCCGAGTGCCGGTACACCCCGTCGTCCCCCAGCTCCTTGCGCGTGGTGGTGCAGCCGAGCAGCAGCAGCACGCGGCTACCCCCGGGCGGCGCGCACGGCGCGCTCCACGCTCTCGCGCATCAGGTCCCCCCACAGCTCCGCGTCCTGGAGCGGCACCGAGACCCACTCCTTGAAGACCCGTCCCGCGGGCGCGAAGCTCTCGCCCACACCGGCCTCGAGCAGCTCCTGCACCCGTGACCGGCTGAGCTTCACCACCAGCCCGGCGCCCTTGAAGTCCGGCAGGGCCACGAACTCGCCGTGGGCACGCAGGCAGCGGCCCTTCATGATCGTGCCTTCTTCCACGCGCGTGTCCTGGCGCATCAGCTCCCCGGCGAGCTGCCAGAAGAGCTCCTCGTTGGTCACCGGAAGTCCTTCCGACCCTTGTGGCGGCCGTCGCACCAGGGCTTGTTGTCCGACCGGCCGCAGCGGCAGAGCGTGGCGCGGTCGCTCGGCTGCTCGGCCTGGAGCTCGAAGCCCTCGGTCTCGAAGTCGCAGGTGACGCGGATCTCGCCCCCTTCCATGATGACCAGCTCGCTCTGCTCGGCGCCGCCGACCTCCACGCTGTTGCTGCTGTACGTGAGCGCACCCGAGGGACAGCTCGCCACGACCTCCGCGATCTCCTGGGCCGCGTCGTCGTCGCCCGCCAGCTCGCGTGCGCGGAGCTCCTGGAGCGGCTTGCAGTAGAAGACGTGCATGCACACGTTCGGGTTGAAGGTGGTCTGGATGGTGCGCCCCTCCCACACGCGCAGAGGCTTGGCCTCGCTCTCCCCGGTGTTGTCGCCGGTGAAGCCCGCGGGCTTGTGGCTGCCGTCGCAGAAGGGCGCGTTCTTCGACTCGCCGCAGCGGCAGAGGTAGACGTCGCCGCTCGCTTCCAGGGGCTTGCCGCAGAACGAGGCGGAGGTGACCCCGGCGACCTTCAGGGGTCCACTGGGAATCGGCGTGATCTTCAGGCTCATGGGTCCTCGAGTGCTCATGGTGCAGCATACGCGCCGCCTCGGCCGCGGAGGCACCGAAACCGGGGGTCAGCGCCTCTGGGTGGCCGCCAGGGCCTGCTCGGTGAGCTCCACCGTCAGGGCCTCCAGCTGGGTGAGGTCCGGTCGCTTCGGCACCACCGACCGGCCCTCCTCGACGACCGCGGCCAGCGCGGACTCCTCCGCTGCGACCTGCTCGATCAGCGTCTCGTAGCTCCAGGCCCCGGCCCGGATGGCCCGCAGCTCGCCGGCGTCCCGGTCGCCGCGCCACACCGCCAGCGTGCCCTCTTCGAGGATCTCCCGGCCGCACCGGAGCAGCCGGACGAGGTGCGCGGCGTGCTTGGTGTCGTAGCCGTGAGCAGCCTCGAGCGCGGCGCGCGCCGGGTTCCGCTGGCGCTTCCAGGTGCAGTACTGCTTCCAGTGACGCCGGGCGTTCTGGTAGGTGCGCTCCCGCTTCATCACCTCGATCAGGTCGTCGTCGAGACCGACCGTGCGAGCAGCAGCTGTCCAGCGGCCCTGGCCGGCGACCAGCACCTCACCGAGCACGTGGGCGATGCGCCCGCGCAGGGCGGTGACCTGGGAGGCGGGCAGGTCGCCGAAGTCGATCTCCCAGCTGTCCAGCTGCTTGGACACCGCGGCTTCGGCAGCGAGGCGCTGGTTCGCGGGGATGAGGGCGGCCTCGGGCAGTCCGAACTCCTCGCGCGTCGGCGGTGAGGACGGGGGGTCGAGCAGCCACTTCCTGTGGCCCTCGATGCGACGGAGCTGGCCTGCGGCGTAGCCCGCGAAGCTGTGGCGGGCGCGCTCCGAGAGGAAAGCGACCCGCGCGTCCCGGAGGGCTCGGCCCACCGGCGTGCACAGCCTCACCTCGTCCTCGCGGCAGAAGAGCACCTCGAGGAGGTTCGGGTTGCAGTCCACGCAGAGGCGCGCGAGCTTGGCGAGCGCGTAGACGCTGCCGTCCAGCCCTTCGACCCGCGCCTCCTCGGCGCTGAGCAGGGTGGCCAAGGGCGCGATGTCCTCGCGGGTGTCGGCCTGCTCGAAGCGGCTGTCGAAGCCCAGCAGGTAGCGCCTCGGGGGCACGCAGAAGCCCCGCACATCCACGTCGGAGCGCGGTCCGTGCAGACCCTGTCCGCGGCTCCCGCACACCACGAGCAGGTGGGTCGCCGCTCGGAGATCGAAGTCCACGGCCCACGTTACCTGCCCGCGTGCACCGCTTCCTCCAGCTGCCCTTCACCCTGCGCCAGCTGCAGTACGCGTTGGCCGTGCAGGAGACCGGCGGCTTCGGTCGGGCCGCGGAGCTCTGCGGGGTGGCCCAGCCTTCCCTCAGCGCCCAGGTGGCCAAGCTCGAGCACGCTCTCGGCGTGCAGCTCTTCGAGCGACACAGCCGGAAGGTCCTCGTCACCGAGGTGGGTGCTGTGCTGCTCGACGAGATGGCCAGGACGCTGACCACCGCGCGCGGGCTGCAGGGCACGGCCGAAGCCTCGGCCACGCCCTATGCCCACACGCTGCGCGTCGGGGTGATCCCCACCGTGGCGCCCTACCTGCTTCCGGCCGCGGCGTGCGCCCTCGCCGAGCAGGCGCCGGGTCTGAAGGTGCACTGGCTGGAGCTGCAGACCGCTGCCTGTGAGGCGGCCCTCGCCCGCGGGGAGCTCGACGCGATGCTGATCGCCGATGCGCCCAGCCAGCCGAGCGTCGACCACATCAAGCTCGGCTGGGAGCCCTTCGTGGCGGTCGTGCCAGAGACCCACCCCTTGACCGGTCGGGTGGACCTCGACACCCTCGCGGCCCAGGAGCTGCTGCTGCTGGAAGACGGGCACTGCCTGCGCGACCACACGCTGGCGGTCTGTGCGGACCGTCAGGTGCGGGAGTCGCCGTACCGGGCGACCTCGTTGGTCACGCTCGTGCAGATGGTCGGCGCCGGCCTGGGCGTGTCGGTGCTGCCCAGGAGTGCGGTGGCCGTGGAAGCCGCTCGCGCACCGGTCCGCACCCTCGGCTTCCGCGATCACGGGGTCGGTCGCACCCTCTGGCTCGGGTGGCGCGCACGCAGCCCCCACACACGCCTGGTGCGCGAGCTCGCTCGCACCCTCCGCACCGCGCTGGCCGAAGCCGACTGACGCTACGCCGCGCCCAGCGTCGCCTCGCCCGGCGTCCAGCCACACGGGGTCAGCTCGTCGGTCTGGAGCGCCTCGAGCACCCGCAGCACCTCGTCGACGTTGCGGCCCACGCTCAGGTCGTTCACGGCCACGTGCCGGATGACGCCCTCAGGATCGACGATGTAGGTGGCGCGGAGGGCGACCCCGGCCTCCTTGTCGAGGATCCCGAGCGCGGCGGTCAGCTCGCGCTTCGTGTCGGCGAGCATGGGGTAGGGCAGGTCGCCCAGGGCGGGGTGCTGTTCCCTCCACGCCAGGTGCACGAAGTGGGTGTCGGTGCTCGCGCCGAGCAGCGTGGCGCCGAGGGCCCGGAAGGCCGCGTGCCTCTGGCCGAAGGCCTGCAACTCGGTCGGGCAGATGAAGGTGAAGTCCATCGGCCAGAAGAAGAGCACGGTCCAGTCGCCGGGCGCCTGGGCCTCGGTCACGGTCACGAAGCTGCGGTCTGCGGCCACGGCCTGCAGGGAGAAGGCGGGGAAACGGTCGCCGATGGTCAGCATGGGGAACTCCTGGTTGCCAGGACAAGGTCACCCGCGCCGACCGATAGGGCCAAGACATCAATCCGCTTCAATCGATAGCCTATGCCTGGTCTCGAAGCTCCCGGAGCGATCGGGCGGCGTAGATGCCCGCCACGCCGCGGCGCCACTGGGGGTCGCCCTGCACCGCCTCGTTCGGCCGGGTCTGCTTCACCACGAGCGCAGCGATGGCTTCGACAGCGTCTTCGGTGAGCGGCTGGCCGAGGTAGGGCTCGAGCTTCCGCACCGGCTTGGGCTGGGGGTTGGCCGCGCCGACCACGATGTCGAGCGACGTGGGCACGTCGCCGTCGAAGACCGCCGTGACCGCCACCCCGAGCTGTGGGAAGTCGATCGAGCCGCGCATGCGCAGCTTCCGGTACTGGCCGCGGAAGCCGGCCACCGGTCGTGGAACGCGGACCTCGGTCAGGAGCTCGCCCTTCTCGATCGTGAGGTGGTCCATGCCGTTGAAGCGGTACAGCTCGCGGAGCTTCAGCTCGCGACGGCCGCTCGGTCCCATCAGCACGATGGCGGCGTCCATGGCCAGCAGCACCGGTACGCAGTCGCTGGACTGCGCGGCCACGCAGGTCTTGGGGCCGCCGATCACGTGGCACCAGTCGCCCTCGGCCTTCAGGCAGTGCCCTAGCGCCTGGCGCCAGAACCTGGACTGGTTGTAGAAGAGGCAGCGGGTGTCGAGCAGCACGTTGCCGCCGATCGTGCCCATGCGACGGATCTGCGGTCCCGCGACCAGCCCGGCGGCCTGGGCCAGCGGGGCTGGGGTCAGCGGATCCCGTGCGAGCGCGTCCAGCGTGACGTTGGCGTCGATGACGATCGTGGAACCGTCGGCCCGCACGGTCCCGCGGCCGAGGCCGGAGAGCCCGACGAGCACCTCGGGTCGGAAGAGCTCGTGCTTCAGGTTCGGCAGCAGGTCGGTGCCGCCGGCGACGTACATGGCCGCGGAGGCGCCGTGCCACAGGTCCCGCGCTTCGGTCCAGGACCGGGCGTGCACGTAGCGGAAGGCCGGCATCCTCAGCATCGGCCCTCCAGCGCGGCGAGGATCCGCTCCGGCGTGAAGGGGATGCGACGGAGGCGGACGCCGACCGCGTCGTGGATGGCGTTGGCCACCGCCGGGATGGCGGGGTGCAGGGGGCCCTCTCCAGCCTCCTTGGCGCCGTAGGGTCCGCCGGGGTCGAGCGCCTCGATGATGGCGGTCTCGATGTCGGGGGTCTCCACGCTGGTGGGGATGCGGTAGTCGAGCAGGTTCGGACCGCGGTGCAGCCCGTCGGGTCGGAAGGTGTGTTCCTCCATCTGGGCCTCGGCCCAGCCCATGTACACCGAGCCTTCGATCTGGCCTTCCACCATCACCGGGTTGATGGCGCGGCCGCAGTCGTGGGCGGCCCAGAACTTGACCGCGGTCAGGACCCCGGTGCTCGGGTCCACCACCACCTCGGCCACGTGGGCCGTGGTGCTGTAGGCCGGCGAGGAGCCGATCGTGCCCCCGCGGTACTTCGGCCCCACCGGTCGGGTCCAGTAGTGGCCGGTCGCGCCCAGGGTGCCTTCGGCCGCCTCGGCCAGGATCATCGCCTCGCGGGTGCCCAGCTGGCGGGAGGTGTCGGCGCGGTCGTACACGTGCCCCAGGGCGACGCCGACCTGCTCGGCCGGCACGTCCCAGTGCCTGCCGACCGCGCTGCACATGCGCCGTCGGAGCTTCCGGGCGGCCTCCTGGCACGCGGTGCCCATCATGAAGGTGACGCGGCTGGAGTAGGCACCCAGATCCACCGGGGTGAGGTCGGTGTCGGAGCTCACGACCACCACGTCGTCGGGGTGGAGGCCGGTCTCCTCGGCCACGATGTAGGCGAGCACCCCGTCGGAGCCCTGTCCGATGTCGCTCGCCCCGCAGAACACCGTGATCTTGCCGCTCCGATCGCCCCGGAGCTGCACGGCACTCTGAGGCATCTCGTTGGGGTAGATCGGGTAGGCGGTGCCCGAGATGTACATGCTCGTGGCCACGCCGAGGCCGCGGCCGAAGGGCAGCTTGCCGCGCCGCGCCTTCCAATCCGAGGCGCTCTCCACCGCGTCGAGGCAGGCCACCAGCCCCGTGGACGGCACGTGCTGCCCGTTGACCGTGTCGGTGCCGGCCTCCACCGCGTTGACCCGTCGGATGTCGATCGGGTCCATGCCGATCGTCTCGGCGAGCTCGTCCAGGCCGCACGCGAACGGGAAGCGCGGCTGCACCGAGCCGTGCCCGCGCTTCGGTCCACAGCACGGCTTGTTGGTGTAGACCCGCCGGCTGCGGAAGCGGTAGGTCTCCATGCCCACCGGTCCGGTCAAGAGCTGTCCCGAGTAGTAGGCCGTGATCATGCCGAAGGAGTGGTAGGCGCCGCCGTCGATCACGATGTCGCTGTCGACCGCCTTCAGCCGCCCGTCGGCGCTCACGCCCATGGTGAAGCGCATCTCCATGGGGTGCCGGCCGCGGTGGCTGTAGAAGACCTCCTCGCGGGTGTAGAGGCACTTCACGGGCCGGCCGGCCTTCTTGGCCAGCACCGCGACCACGAACTCGAGGTCGAAGGGCTCCGACTTGCCGCCGAAGGCGCCGCCGAGCGCAGGCTGGATGACCCGGATGCGCTCCTGGCCGACCCCCAGCACCTTCGCCAGCTCCCGGTGGAGGTAGTGCGGCACCTGGGTGGCCGACCACAGGGTGAGCCGCTCGTCCGGGCTCCACTGGGCCACCGCGCAGTGCGGCTCGATCGCGGCGTGGGTGGTGCCCTCGAAGAACCACGTGTCCGACACCGTGGCCGCACACTCCGCGAGCGCCTCGTCCACCTCGCCGAAGGAGAGCTTCACCTGCTTGCACACGTTGCTCGTGCGGTCGCGGCCCTTCCAGTCGGTGTCGTGGATGAGGGGCGCGTCGTCGGCGAGCGCCTGCTCGGGCTCCACCGCGGCGGGCAACACCTCGTAGTCGACCTCGATCAGGTCGAGGGCTGCGTTGGCGGTGTCCTCGTCGACGGCGGCGACCGCGGCTACGCCGTCGCCCACGTAGCGCACCTTGTCGAGGGCGAGGGCGTGCTCGTCCGGTGTCCAGGGGATGACGCAGTACGGCGTGGGCAGCTCGGCGCCGGTCATCACCGCGTAGACCCCCGGCAGCGCCTCGGCCTTGGACGTGTCGACGCCCCGGATGCGCGCGTGGGCGTGGGGGCTGCGCAGGATCTTGGCGTGGGCCATGCGCGGCAGCTGGATGTCGTCGGCGTAGATCGCGGTGCCGACGGCCTTCTCGATCGCGTCGGCCTTGCGACCGGGGGAGCCGAGGACGAGGAAGCCTTCGGTGGGTTCGCCGTAGGCCACGGGGACCTGTGCGTCGACGCCCTTCGCAGCCAGCTCCACGGCATCGACGATCTTGGTGTAGCCCGTGCAGCGGCAGAGGTTGCCGCCCAGGGCTTCCTTGATCTCGTCGCGGCTGGGCGTGGGGTTCTCGTTCAGGAGCGCCCGCGCGGAGAGGATCATGCCGGGCTGGCAGAAGCCGCACTGCAAGGCGCCGCAGACGTCGAAGGCCCGCTGGACGGGGTCGGGTCCCTCCGGCGCGGCGAGGCCTTCGATGGTGGTGACGTTCCGGCCTTCGACCGCCGCGCCGAGCGTGCAGCAGGCGAGCACCGGGTCGCCGTCGAGGAGCACCGTGCACGCGCCGCAGTCGCCCTTGTCGCAACCCTGCTTGCTGCCGGTGAGCCCCAGCTCGTAGCGGAGGACCTCCAGCAGCGACCAGTGCTGGTGCGCGGCGACCTCGTGGGACTCGCCGTTGACCGTCAGGTTCAGGAGCGACTTCATGGGGGCCTCGCCGCGGGATCTAACCCGACGGCCCGGTACGGCGTGTGGCCCACACCGCGCGGTCGCGGGCCCGTTCGCGTGTCAGCGCAGGTAGACGTCCATGGCGTCGACCCCGCGGTAGCTGGAGCCGTTGTCGTTCATCTGGACCTCGGCGCTGCCGCAGACGTCGTCCTCCAGGTTCCCGTACAGATCGCTGCTGGAGCCGGTGTAGCTCGCCATCGGGTGGGCCTCGTCGGTCCAGTAGCCGCCCTTGAAGGTGGGGCAGGTGGTGCAGCACCAGGAGTAGAACCACGGCGCCGCGTCGTAGCCCGTGACGCAGCCCGAGCTCGGTCCCGAGTCGGTGGTGGAGAGCTCCGCGTCGTTCACGAGGGTCACCCCCGAGCTGAAGCCGTCCCAGCTGGCGGTCTCCTCCCCCACCTCGAGGCTGGTGAAGGACCCGTCGTAGTAGAGCGGGTCGCACACGCCCCCGTCGGTCGTGCGGAGCGCGTGGGTCACCAGCATCTCGGTCTCGTCGGCGACCAGCGGCCAGGCCTGCCCGAGCAGCCGGAACGCGTAGCCCTCGTCGGCGCTGCCGAGGGTGTCGCCGTACCAGCTGGCGTAGTCCGTCTCGAGCTGGCTGGACTCGCTCCAGTCCCACACGGTGCGCTGCACGAGCGTCCAGCCCCCGCCGTCGGTGCTCATGTCGCACCAGGTGTCGACCTCGGCGAGCGCGCCGTCGGGTCCGTCGGGATCGATCGGGTAGAGCCCGTCGCCGCTGGAGCCGCCGGAGTCCAGGATCTCCAGGCAGCTGGAGCACCCGTCGGGGGTGACGCCGTCGCAGTCGGCATCCAGCGACGCGTCGCAGACCTCCGGGGCCCCGGGGTAGACGTCGTCGGCGCCGTCGTCGCAGTCGGTGGCGTCGGCCACGCGCCCGCTCGGCTGCTCGCAGCCCGTGGTGTCGTCGTCCACGTCCCCGAAGCCGTCACCGTCGGCGTCGGCGTACCAGATCAGCTCCGGGTTCACCGTGGCGTCCAGGTCGTCGCAGTCCTGGTCGTCGGCCACGTAGCTGGCGGGCGCTTCGCAGGCGTCGGTCGACAGGTCCGGGTCGCCGTAGGTGTCTCCGTCGTGGTCGAGGTACCAGGTGCTCGCATCGGTGAGCCCCGGGTCGTCGTCGTCGGTCCAGCCGTTGCAGTCGTCGTCCACGCCGTTGCACACCTCGTCGGCTTCCGGGTGCACCGCATCGTCGGCGTCGTCGCAGTCCCCGTCGGCCTCCGAGGAGCCCGAGGGCTGATCGCAGGCTTCGACCGTCTCGTCGCTGCCGAAGCCGTCTCCGTCGCCATCCACGTACCAGCTGCCCTGGTCGCTGGGGTCGTCGTCCACACCACCCGAGCAGTCGTCGTCGACGCCGTTGCAGAGCTCGTCGGCGTCCGGGTGGACCGCGCTGTCGCCATCGTCGCAGTCGGTGGCGTCGGCGACCTCGCCGCTGCCGGCTTCGCAGGCGTCCGCTGAGCTGGTGGCATCGCCGAAGCCGTCGCCATCGGCGTCGGCGTACCAGGTGCTCGCGTCGCTCGCGCCGTCGTCGGTCGTGCCGTTGCAGTCGTTGTCCAGCCCGTCGCAGACCTCGCTGCCCGCCGGGTTGGCGCTCTCCGCGTCGTCGTCGCAGTCGGTGGCGTCGGCCACCCAGCCGCTCTCCGCGGAGCAGCTCTGTTGGCTCACGTCGCTGCGGCCGTAGCCGTCCCCGTCGGCGTCCCGGTACCAGGTGCTCGCGTCGGCGAGGTCCGGGTCGTCGTCGTCCACGAGCCCGTCGCAGTCGTCGTCCTGCTCGTTGCAGAGCTCGGTGGCGGCCGGGTTCACGGCGTCGTCAGTGTCGTCGCAGTCGGTGGCGTCGGAGACCTGGCCCTCCGCGGCGTCGCAGGCCTCGGTGCCCGCGCCCGGGTCCCCGTAGCCGTCGCCGTCCGCGTCGGCGTACCAGGTGCTCGCATCGCTCGCGTCGTCGTCCACGCTGCCCGAGCAGTCGTCGTCGACCCCGTTGCAGACCTCGAGAGCGTTCGGGTGGATGGCGCTGGAGTTGTCGTCGCACTCCTCGCAGGCGGCGAAGCCGTCCGCGTCCGCGTCCGCGTAGCCCACCGAGCCGTCGCAGTTGTAGTCCACGGGGTCGGTGCAGTCGGGCTCGTCGGCTCCGGGGTGCACGTTCTCGGCCCCGTCGTCGCAGTCCTCGGCGTTGTCGACGTAGCCGTCGGGCTGCGTGCAGCCCGTGTCGCTGTAGCTGGGGTGGCCGTAGCCGTCGCCGTCGGCGTCGGCGTACCAGGTCTGCTCGGCGCCCACGCTCGGATCGAGGTCGTCGCAGTCGTCCGCCGCGGCCACACCGTCCTGGTCGGCGTCGAAGGGGCCGGTGTCGACCGGGGTGTCGTCGGGCTCCGCGGTGTCTTCGTCGACCAACGCGACCTGTCCGGTGTCCACCTCGGGCTTGGTGTCGGTGCGGCAGGCCAACAAGAGCAGGGTCGTGGTGAGCATGGCTCACGCTACACGCTCACGACCGCGGTCTCCAGCCTGGAGATCGTTCGGACCGACGGTCCTCAGGCGCTCTCGCTCAACACGCAGGTCCAGAGCCGCTGGGCCGCCAGCAGCTCCACCACCTCGCCGTTGACGTGGCCGGCGTCCACCTCGTGGCGGAGGATCGACAGCGCCTTCTCCACGGGCATGGCGGGCTTGTACGGACGATCGCCGGCGGTCAGCGCGTCGAAGATGTCGGCGACGGTCATCAGCTGGGCTCCGAAGGGGATCTCGTTGCCAGCGCGCCCGTGAGGGTAGCCGGTGCCATCCAGCTTCTCGTGGTGGGCGCCCGCGAGGTCGGGCACGCTCTCCAGGCCCTTCGTCCACGGGATGGCCTTGAGGAAGCGGTAGGTGTGCTCGACGTGGAGCTGGATCTCCTTGCGCTCCGCGGCGTCCAGGCTGCCGATCGGGATGCAGAGCCGCTTGTAGTGGTCGTCCCGGATCACCGGTTCCTGGATGTCGGGCAGCTGCCACCGACGGACCGCCCGCTTCAGCGAGTCGATGTCGCGCGGCGTGATGCGGTAGCTCGCGCGGTTCATGCGCTTCACGAGCGCGAGGTCGTGCCTCAGCTCCTTGAGCTCGGTGCCCAGGTTCTGTGCCTGGAGGGTCTCCCCCACGTTCTCGAGGGTGGCGTACACAGCGGCGAGCTTGAAGCGATCCTCGACCTCGCGGAGCTCCCAGTTGTACAGGCGGTTCGCCTTGAGCAGCACCTCCTCGCGCACACCGACCTTGCCGAAGTCGTGCAACACCGAGGCCATGCGGAGCTCCTCGAGCTCCTGGTTCGTGTACTTGATGCCGACGAAGGCGGCGTGCTCCGAGACCGAGCAGACCTGGGCCATGCGGATGGTGAGGTCGGCCACGCGGTGGCTGTGCCCTGCGGTGGACGGATCCCGCGCCTCGATGATCTGCACCGCCGCGTCGACGAAGCTGTCGAACACGCTCTGCAGCGAGGCGTAGAGCTTGTGGTTCTCGAGCGAGACCGCCGCCTGGCTGGCGATCGACTGCGCGATGCGCTCATGTTCTTCGCCGAAGGGGAGCACCCGATCGAAGTCCGCGATCGGGGCATGAGGCGTGGTCTTGCGGTTGACCAGCGCGAGCACGCCGAGCAGCTGGCCGTCGCGGCCCAGCAGGGGGGTCATCAGGACCGAGCGGGTCTCGTAGCCGGTGGACCGGTCGAAGGTGAAGCGCGGCCGGTAGGGCACGTCCGGGCCGATGGCGTAGAGGTTCGGCACGTTGAGCTGCTCGGCCCTTCGCGCCACGAAGCCCGCCATGGAGCGTTCGTCGATCGGCAGCTCGGCACGGCTGGGCTTGAAGTCGACGGTCTCGTTGAGCGAGGAGGCGAAGCGCAGCGTGCCGCTCTCTTCGTCGTGCAGGTAGAGCGAGCCCCCGTCGGCGCGGAGCACGTCGCAGGCCAGACGCACCATGCGCTGCAGCAGCTCGTCGCGGTCGCTGATGGCGGACAGGGCGAGGCCGAACTGGTTCAGGATGTCGATGGTCTCGCGCTCGAGCCGCACCTGGTGGCGCATGCGCTCGAGCTCCACCAGGTTCTTCAGCACCTTGCCCAGCCGGTGCTCGACCTCGTGGGGCTGGACCACCTGGTAGCAGTCGAGGTCGCGGTTGGGGCTGATCGCGATGGCGCGCGGGCCGAGCGCTCCCACGGCCATGACCTTGGTCAGGTCCACCACGACCACCCGCTCGGCGAGGTCGGCCGGGCGCACGTGGTCCAGCGGCACCACCTCCGCGTCCATGTCCTTCGCGAGCCGCTTCAACAGTGCGCCGTACCGACTCTTCGCCGGCAAGAGCGCGATCTCGACACGCGGCACGTCGCGTACGGCAATGGCGTGGTGGGGTTGGCTCACGGTGGTCCTCGACGACCGGCCGTGAGGATACCGCTCGTCGACAAGGCTACGAGGCAGCGATGAGCAAGGTGACGTCGATCTTCGATCAGCTCCGTGAGGTCGATCTCGGTCGCTCCGACGAGGTCGTCGGGCTGCTCCAGGCGGCCAAGGCCCACGAGAGCCCCCGCGTGCGCGCCCAGCTGGCGGTGCGGCTCGCTCACGCCGGCGCCGCGGAGCGCTGGGGGATCGCCTTCTCGGCCTGGGCGCAGCGTCGCGACACCCTGCACGCCCTGGCGCAGGGCTTCCCGGTCGGCGGCCTGACCTTCGACGGGCTCGTGCTCGCCGGGGTGTCCACTCGGCATGGCGAGCACCTCGCCCGCGCCGTCGTGGCGCGGCTGGAGCCCGGAACGGTGCAGGTGGTGGTCGGGTGGTGGCCCGAGCTGGAGGCTGATCGTGTCGGGACCGACAGCGGTCGGTTCCAGGTGCCCGAGGATCCCCTCGGCTTCGCGGAGCTCCTGCCGGTTCCCGCCGCAGGTGCGCTGGCCGAGGTGCTCGACAACCAGCTCGCGGCCTCCGACGAGCTCGGTGCGGCTCGGCTGCTGGAGCACGTGGTCGCCGCCGTGCCGGCGTGTCTCGCCCTGGAACCTCAAGGGAGCTGACCTCCGGGTCCTCCCTTCGGCATCGCACAGGCCGAACTTCAGTAGTCCACGTAGTCCTTCACCTCCACGATGGCGCTGCCGAGCGCCTCGTTGATGCTGCGCTTCAGCCTGGCTCGCCGATCGTTGTGCACGTAGACCGACCGCGCGAGCGCCACGAAGTCCGATCCGAAGGTGCGCGCCGCTTCGAGCCGGCGGAGCTGATCCTCCACGTCCCAGAGGGCCTCGTTGACCGCCTCGAGGTCGACGGCTTGCTCGGGCCAGGGCAGCCCGCTCGTGGCCCAGCGATCGGTGAGCAGACCGAGCTCGGTCTGCGCCTGGGCACGGCGTGCCGGGTCTTCGATCCGACGGGTCTTGATGCGGAGGATGGTGATCTTGTCGATCACCTCGCCGTAGCCGACGGGGACCTCGATCATCGGATCATCGGGAGCATGACGATCTCCGGGACCACGTAGCGTTCGCTCGCGAGGGCGACCTGCACGATGCTCTCGGCCACCTCCTCCGGCGCCATGAAGTCGCGCTTCGGCACGATGCGGTCGGTGGGGAAGGGGTAGTGGCTCATCCCGTGCCAGAAGGGCGTGTCGATGCCGCCCGGGCACGCACAGCACACCTTCACGCCAAAGCGCTCGGCTTCGAGCCGCAGGGTGCCGGTGAAGCCGTTCACCGCCCACTTGCTGGCGTTGTAGACCGCCTCGTTCGGCAGGTGCAGCTTGCCGGCGATCGAGCTCACGTTGACGATCAGGCCGCGCTCGTGGGGCTTCATCGCCCTCAAGGCCGCCTGTGAGCCGTAGATCACGCCCTTGACGTTGGTGTCGAGCATCGCGTCGACCTGGTCCGGGGCGATCGCCAGCACCGGCCCGTAGACCGCCAGGCCGGCGTTGTTGACCATCACGTCGAGGCGCTGGCCGCCTTGGATTGCGAAGGCGACCAAGGCATCGACCTGGGCGGGATCGCGCACGTCGCACACCTGCGTTCGGGCGTCACGGCATCCGGAGGCCACCTCCTCGAGCCCCTTCGCGGTGCGGGCGGCGAGCACCAGGCGAACCCCTCGCGCGTCGAAGGCGCGGGCCAGGGCCGCGCCGAGGCCGCGGCTGGCGCCGGTGATGCAGACGAGCTGGTCTTGGAGGCTGCGTTCCATGGGCCGGAGGGCTAACCTGGGCTTGCGTGAGACACCTCCTGCCCTTGCTGGTCCTCGTGCCCGCTACGGCTTGCGGCACGATCGGCATCGAGACCCTGCGATCGGGCTCCATCGACTCCGGCGAGAACCCCTACGCCGACGTCGACAGCGCGGTCGAGGAGAGCGACGGCGGCGACGGCGGCGACGGCGGGGATGGGGGCGGCGACAACGCGCCCGAGATCACCACCTTCTTCCAGTCCGAGGTCGACGCTGGCATCCGCTTCGACCTGGTCGCCGACGACCTCGACGACGACCTCGACGGCGGCACCGCCAGCCTGGTGTGCGGGACCCACCAGGAGCTCTACGACTGGCCCGATGGGCTGCAGTTCGACGGCTCGAACTTCGTGGTGTGGGACAGCGACTTGTTCGCGCGCGAGCAACAGCACACCTGCACGGCCAAGGTCACCGACCGCTCGGGCAACGACTCGGAGCCGGTCACCGCCGAGTGGTACCGCGACGTCTTCACGGTCACCACCAGCGAGGTCGGCGACAGCCCGGCGGATGTCGAGTCGATCGGCGAGATCGAGACCCCGGCGGAGCTCACCGGCGACCTGGTGTCGACCGGCGGCTACAACAGCGGCTCGGCGCTCGTGTACACGGGGGACCAGGACCGCATCAAGTTCCGCGTGGCGGACTCGGCCACCTACGAGCTGACCCTGCGCTGGAGCTCGTCGAGCGACTTCGATCTCTGGCTCTACAGCGAGGGCGGCGCCGAGCTGGCCTACAGCATCACCACCACCGCCACCGAGACCATCACCTACAGCCTCGTCGGCGGCACGAACTACATCGTGGTGGTGAACGGATGGTCCGGGGATCCCGGCTCCTGGGAGCTGCGGATCGAATAAGCGACAGGGCAGGAGTCCCGCGTGTCCGACACCGCCCTCATCCTCGCTGCCGGCCGGGGCACGCGCATGCGTTCGCGCCTGGCGAAGGTCCTGCACCCGCTCTGCGGCCGGCCGATGGCGGGCTGGGTGGTGCGCGCCGCGGAAGCCGCTGGCTGCGCGACCTGCCTGGTGGTCGGGCACGACCGGGAGGCGGTGCTCGAGGCGCTGAAGCCCGCGCGGCACGCCGTGCAGGCCGAGCAGCTCGGAACGGGCCACGCCGTGGCCTGCGCGGCGGGGGGGCTCCCACGGACCGGCCGCCTGCTGGTCCTCGCGGGCGACACCCCGCTGCTGCGGCCCGAGACCCTCGAGGCGCTGCTCGACGGGCACGGGAGCGCGCTGTGCACGGTGCTGACCGCCGAGGTCGGGGCCGCCGAAGCGACCCGGCGGGGCTACGGCCGGGTCGTGCGCGAGGGCGACCGGGTGGCGCGCATCGTGGAACACGCCAATGCGAGCGAGGCGGAGCGCGCACTCGGCGAGATCAACACCGGTGTGTACGCCTTCGACGCGGCGTGGCTGCTCGACGAGGTGGTGCCTGCGCTGAAGCCCCACCCGCCCAAGGGCGAGTACTACCTGCCCGATGCAGTGGCCGCGGCGGCGGCGCTCGGCCGGCTCTCGGCCGTGGTGTGTGCCGATCCCGAAGAGGTGACCGGCGTCAACGATCGGGCCGCCCTCGCGGACGCCACCGCCGTCCTGCGAGCCCGGATCGCCCGCCGCCACCTGCTCGCCGGGGTCACCCTCGAAGACCCCACCGCCACCTGGATCGACGACACGGTGGTGCTGGCGGAGGACGTCACCGTGGAAGCGGGGGTGGTGCTTCGGGGAAGCACGCGGGTGGGCCGCGACAGCATCCTCCGCGCCCACTCGGTGCTCGAGGATGCCGTGGTGGGTGAGGGCGTGTCGGTCGGCCCCTTCGCCCGCCTGCGCCAGGGCACGGTGCTCGGCGCCGGAGCGCGGGTGGGCAACTTCGTCGAGACCAAGAACGCTCGCCTCGCCGAGGGCGTGAAGGCGGGCCACCTGAGCTACCTCGGGGACTGCGCCATCGGTCCGGACACCAACGTGGGCGCCGGCACCATCACCTGCAACTACGACGGCTTCGCCAAGCACCACACCGCGATCGGGGCCGGGGTGTTCGTGGGCAGCAACACCGCGCTCGTGGCACCGGTCTCCGTGGGGGACGGTGCCCTGGTCGGCGCGGGCAGCGTGATCACCGCCGACGTGCCCGGCAACGCGCTCGCGTTGGGCCGCGGGCGCCAGGCGGTCTTCGAGGACCGGGCCGAGACCCTCCGCGAGCTCTTCCGGACCCGTTCGGAGGGCGACGATGGCTGAGCTCGAGCACCTGCAGAACCTGAACCCACCCCAGCGGGAGGCCGTCGAGCACAAGAACGGTCCCCTGCTCATCCTTGCGGGCGCCGGTTCGGGCAAGACCCGTGTGCTCACCCGGCGGGTTGCCCACCTCCTGCACGAGGGCGTGTGGGCGTCCAGGATCCTGGCGGTCACCTTCACCAACAAGGCGGCGGCCGAGATGCGGGAGCGCGTGGTCGAGCTCGTCGGCGACGAAGCCCGCCGGCTGTGGGTCTCCACCTTCCACTCGAGCTGCGCCCGCATCCTGCGCATCGAAGCCGAGGCCCTCGGCTACACGAAGCAGTTCGTCATCTACGACACCGACGATCAGCTCCGGCTGATGAAGAGCGTGCTCGCGGACCTCGAGCTCGACCCGAAGCGCCACCCCCCGCGGGGCTACCTGGGCCTGATCGACCAGGCCAAGAACAAGCTGTGGGGACCTCAGCAGCTGAGCGAGTCCGAGCTCAGCCAGCCGCCGATGATGGACCGGGTGTTCCGCGCCTACGAGCGGGGGCTCAAGCAGCAGAACGCGCTGGACTTCAACGACCTCATCGGCCGCACCGTGACCCTGTTCCGCCAGAACGCCGAGGTGCTCGAGAAGTGGCAGGACCGCTTCCGGTACCTGATGGTCGACGAGTACCAGGACACCAACCGCGCGCAGTACGAGCTCGTGAAGCTCCTCTCCGCGAAGCGCCGGAACCTCGTGGTCGTGGGCGACGACGACCAGTCGATCTACAGCTTCCGCGGCGCCGACATCCAGAACATCCTGGACTTCGAGAAGGACTTTCCCGAAGCGAAGGTCGTGGTGCTGGACCAGAACTACCGCTCGACCGGCAACATCCTGCGGGCCGCGGGGGCGGTCGTGAAGAACAACACGGGCCGGAAGGAGAAGGAGCTCTGGACCGACACGCCGGCGGGCGACCCGATCCGCGTGGTCACGAGCCCCGACGAGGACACCGAGGCGAAGCTGGTGATCGCCGGCATCGCGCGCAAGATCCGGGAGGGGCGGTCCCCGAAGGAGCTCGCGGTCATCTACCGGACCAACGCCCGGTCCCGGCCGCTGGAGAAGGAGCTCAAGGACCGGCACATCCCCTACAAGCTCATCGGCGCGCGCCGCTTCTACGACCGCAAGGTGGTCAAGGACCTGCTCGCCTACCTGCGCCTGCTGGTGAACCCGGCCGACGAGATGAGCCTGATGCGGGTCATCAACACCCCCTCGCGCGGGCTCGGTCCGAAGGCCATCGAGGTCTTGAAGCGCGAAGCGCGGCAGCGCGGCATCCCGATGCTCGAGGCCACCGCCATCGTGGGCCAGGGCAGCTCCAAGCGGGCCCGGGCCTTCGCCCGCTTCCACGAGAACATCGTGGGCTGGCGACGGGCCCTGCACCAGCTGGAGCCGGGCGAGCTGGTGGCGCGCGTGGCCGAGGAGAGCGGGTACGGCGAGATGCTCCGCGCCCAGGGCGAGGAGGGCCGCGGCGACCTGGAGCTGCTCGAGGAGCTGGCGCGCGACGTGGCCGGCGACCTCGCAGACGGGGACGAAGATGCGGCGGTGCGGCTCCAGGAGTTCCTGGATCGCGCCGCGCTGGCCAGCCAGGCGGACGAAGTCGACAGCGACGAGGGTTCCGTGACGCTGCTCACCGCCCACCTCGCCAAGGGACTGGAGTTTCCCGTGGTCTACGTCGTCGCCCTGGTCGAGGGCGCCTTCCCGCACAGCCGCGCGTCGGAGCGCGAAGAGGACATCGAGGAGGAGCGACGCCTGGCCTACGTGGCGTTCACCCGGGCGATGCAGGAGCTGCACTTGAGCTGGCACCGGAAGCGGCGCAACTACGGCCAGGGCTTCGAGAACGTGGGCCCGTCCCGCTTCCTGAAGGAGCTGCCCCCGGAGGTCCTGGAGCGTCGGCTCGAGGCCCCTCGGCGCCGGCCGCACAACCCCTACGAGAGCCGCCATCGGCAGCTGGGCTTCCTGTCGCGGGAGCGGTCCCGCCCCGCGCCGCCACCCGCACGCCCGGCGGAGCCCGACGAGATCATCGCGTCGCGGGAGCCGGAGAGCGAAAGGGACTTCCGTCCTGGCGTGAAGATCCTGCATCCGGACCTCGGCGTGGGCACCATCCAACAGGTCCCGCGGTCGGGCCTCGGGCTGAAGCTCAAGGTCTACTTCCCCGGCATCGGGGTGAAGGTGCTGTTTCCTCAGTACACGCGGCTGGAGATTGTCTTAGGATGACCGTCACTGCGCGCGCGTCGGCCAGTTGTGGCCGACGTGGTCTGGGTGGTAGCGTGTGCCAGGACGGCGCGCGGAGGCCCAAGGGAATCAAGGAAGTCCTCGGATGATCGTGACATGCGAAGCCTGTTCGGCTCGCTACAAGCTCGACGACGCGAAGGTCTCGGCCAAGGGCGCCAAGATCACGTGCCCGCGCTGCCGGCACGTCTTCGTGGTCTACAAGAAGAGCGAGGCAGCCGGTGCCAGCGGCGGCCACGAGGTCAAGCTCGGCCGGCCATCGAAGAAGAAGTCCGCTGAGAACCTGGACTTTCGCAAGGTCGGTATTGCGTCGTGGAAGGTCAAGGTCAAGATCGGACTGGTCTACGACTTCAGCGACCTGAAGACCCTCCGCAAGTACATCGCCGACGGACGGGTCACCTCCGACGATGCGATCAGCTTCGACGGGAAGCGCTGGACCACGATCGGCGACATTCCCGATCTCGACGCCTACTTCGTGAAGGTCTACGAGGACGCGGAGGCGCGGATCTCGGGTCCGAGCGGATCCGATGGTTTCGCGGAAGACGAGCCCACCACGATCGCCTCGGACTCGAGCCTCGCCACGAACCTCGCCCGGATGGCCCTGGCCCAGGTCGAGAACGAGGACGCCGAGCTGCCGTCTCCGAGCCCCGGTGCCCGGCCGCTGCCTCCGCCCTCGGGCGCGCCCACCTCGAGCCAGTTCGTCGACCCCTTCGCGGCGCTGAAGGACAAGCAGCGGGAGCGCATCGCCCAGAAGCGCGCGTCCACGAACGACCTGGCGTCCAGGGGCGGCCAGGGCGGCTCGAACAAGGGCGCCCTCGCGGTCGCCTTCATCGTCGTGGTCGGCGTGGCCGGCTACCTCTACACCTCGTCCCAGTCGCCGGCCACGAGCGCCACGAACGTCACGCCGGCGCCCACCACCGCCGCTGCTGCGCCCACGCCGGCTCCCACGCCTCCGCCCCTCACCGCCGAAGACATCGGCTTCGTGAAGGAGGTCGAGGTCGAGCCCAGCGACACGGGCGAAGAGGACGAGTACGATCAGGAAGACCTCGTGGCCGTCGTGCCCGAGCACGTGCGGAACGGCGGCACCAACGCGAGCGCCTACCCTCCGCGCCCCGTCTACGCCGCGCCGACCACTGCCGCCGGCACCGCTCCGGCGCAGCCGCCGGCGATCCAGGTGAGCGCCATCACGCCCAGCGATCACATCGCTGCCGGCGACAGCATGAGCGGCCAGGGGAACTTCTCCGGAGCGGCGGCCGCCTACCAGCAAGCGCTGGCCATGCAGCCCAGCGCCGGCGTTCAGGTCAAGGCGGGGTGGGCGCTCTACAAGGCCGGGCAGTACGATCAGTCTGCCTCCCTGCTGCGTGGCGCCACGTCGGTGCCGGAGGCCTACAAGTGGCTCGCGCGCGTGGCGAAGGCCCAGGGTGATGTGTCGGGCGCCAACGGGTACTACCAGCAGTACCTGAGCACCAACCCAGCCGACGCCGCTGAGATCCAGGCAGAGATGCAGAGCCTCATGTAGACTCGCACCGCCTGGAAGCTGGACGCCTCTCTTGCGGATCATCTGCGACTACTGCCTCACCGAGTACGACGTCGACCCCCCTGCGGGGGCTCCGGCGCTCGGCCGGCGCCTCAAGTTCCGCTGTGGGAGCTGTGGGCGTGTCGTGGTGGGCAAGCCCCTCCAGGACGCCGATGGCAGCGAGCCGGCCTGGCCGCCGGTCGCTGGCCCGCTTCCGCCCGCCGTGCCGCGGCTCGCTGCGGAAGAGTCGTCGGATCCTGCCAGCGTCGCCCCGGACCAGGGCATCCTGCTCAAGCAGCAGGGCGACACCTACCCGGTCGCCAACCTCGCAGCGCTCCAGCGCTGGATCGTCGAAGGCCGGGTGTTCCGAGAGGACCTGATCAGCACCGACGGCCTTCACTGGGAGCCCGTCGCCACCCACGCGGACCTGCAGGTGTTCTTCCACCTGCTGCAGCGCCTGGACACCCTCGAGAAGGCTCGTCCCAGCCAGGGCTCCCCGCCCCCGGTGTCCGAGGAGACCCCGCTCGGCTCGTCCTACGCGGATGCGCCTTCCGAGGAGTTGCCCGAGGGGTCCGCAGAAGACGACGAGTCCGCGGACGACGACTACTCGTCGGAAGACTACGCACCCGGCATCCTGGAGCTCGACAGCGACTCCGTGGAGATCCCCGACTTCTCGATCGACCGTGGCGCCGCCCAGCGGGTGGGTTGGAAGCCCCCCGAGGAAGCGCCGAGCCGGGAGATGGGGGACTTCATCGAGGAGTCCGAGGCCGAGGACCCGTACTCGGAGCTGCCTCCTGAGCTTCAAGAGCTGGCCCGCCTCGCGGCCGCGGAGCGCGCGCTGGCCGACGCCGAGGCCGCCAAGCCCGAGGAGCACGCGGACGAACCGGTCCCGGGCGATGTCGCCGAGCCGGTACCTGGCGTCGAGCCGGTCGCCGAGCCCGAGTCGCAGGCCGACGACGTCCCGGGTGAGGAGCCGGAGTCGGCAGCCGAACCGGCCCCAGAGGCGGAACCCGAGCCCCAGCAAGACGATCTGCGCACCTTCGAGCTGGAGAGCCTGGAGAGCATCCGGCCGCCGGCCGCCGACGAGCTGGCCACGGTGATGGACGACGCGTCGAGCGAGGCAGGTCCCGGGCTGCCTCCGATGCCGCCTCCGCCGGTGCGCATGCCGCCTCCACCTGGGGAGCCCCTGTCGATCCCGGAGCGTCCGGACGACTTCATCGAGGCCTCGCAGTCGGAGGATCTCGCCACCATCGTCGAGTTGCCTCGGGGGGTGGGACAGGACCGCCCCGGTGCCTCGGTCTCCATCCTCGGGGGCCCGCACGACGAGGACGACGAAGACGACGCTTCGTCGGAGGACAGCGAGCTGGAGTCCGGCCCTGCGCTCCGGCCCCCTTCGCAGACCCTGTACCCGCCCCTCGATGGAGAGCTGCCTCCCGAAGAGCACTCGGTGCTCCAGGACGATGCCCCCCCCGTGGTCCACTTGCGGGGTCCAGAGGAGCGCGAGGGTCCGCGCCCCACCCTGGAGCCAGACGAGCTGGGCGCGCCACCCGTCGTGCCTCCAGCGACCTCCAGCGTCGACGTCTTCCCCGACGCTGAAGAGATCTCCGAGGTCTTCGCCAACCTCGGCTTCGGCGCGGACGACGAGATCGATTGGGCGGAGCAGCAGCGCCGCCAGAACGTGCGGTACGCCTTCCTGGCCGTGGTGCTCGCCCTTGCCTTCGCCGCCTACGTCGTGTGGGACCGGCAGGGGGATGCGCCCGCGCTCGAACCGGTCGCGGAAGCCCCGGTCCTGCCGCTCGAGCCCGAGCCCGAGCCCGTGGAAGAGCCCACCGACGAGGAGCTGCTGGCCGACGCCGACCTGCCCGAGGCCGAGCCGTCGGAAGCTCTCCCCGAGGCTGAGCCCGTGGAGCCCGAACCTGCTGCGCGGGATGCTGCGCCGGAGCGCACCCAGCCGATCGCCCGTCCTGCCACCGACCTGTTCGAAGAGGAACCTGCCCGCGAGGCTCGCCCGGCACGGGAGGCGTTCCCAGCGTCGGCTGCGCGGGCGGCTGAGCCTGAGCCTGAGCCTGAGCCGGAACCAGAGCCGGAACCCGTGACGGGTGGCGGCACGGCAGCAGACTTCGAGAAGGCGGGGTGGTCGGCGATCGAGTCCGGCAACTGGGACAAGGCGCGGCAGGAGTTCGTGGAGGCCGTGTTCATGGCCCCGGGCAGTGCCGATGCGCACTATGGCCTGGCCTACGCGGCCCAGAAGCAAGGAGATCGCAACACGGCCGTGCGTCACTACTGCCAGGCGCTCCAGGTCGGCGCGGGGGACGCAGGGCTGCAGGCCGAGGTGAACGGCCTGCTGAAGGGGCTCGACGGCACCTGC
>CAZSAT010000001.1:0-148491 GCA_964604675.1 uncultured Enterobacterales bacterium | reverse complement strand
GACTAGCGGCCTCTCGGCGCTACGCGCCCAGAGGCCGCTTCCCCGCTGCTGGCCCTTCGGGCGCATCGGGGACCGTGGTCCTTCCTGAAGGGGGGCCCTCCATGGCCCCCCTACGCGCGCCTTTGGCGCGCTGACCCCCCACCGTAGGAGCGGCTGCTGCAAGGCAGCAGGCTCTCCCGGCCTCTCGGCGACTAGCGGCCTCTCGGCGCTACGCGCCCAGAGGCCGCTTCCCCGCTGCTGGCCCCTCGGGCGCATCGGGGACCGTGGCCCCCGACCCGGCGGCTACTCGCGCGTGAAGTGGAACAGCTCCTTGAGCGAGGTCAGCACGAGGCCGCTGTCTTCGGTGCCGGCGAGCTCCTCGAGCTCGCCCGGGTCCAGGAGCACAGCGCTGCACTCGACGCACACGTCGATCTCGACGCCCTTGAAGATGCGGGGCTTCATGTCGGCTCCGCACTTGCCGCACTTGTTGTGGTGCAGCGTGGCGCGGTCGATCTTGGCCTTCTCGGCGGCCTCCTGGAGCAGCTGCTCCTTGAGGGCCGCGAGCTTGTCGGCTTCCTGCCGCGCGAAGTACTCCTGCTCGGACGACGGCTTGCTCATCGGGCGCTCCCTTCTTGAGCCCTTCTTATCCGTGTCGCCTGGCGCTGTCCCCTGGAGCGCCAAGCAGGTCGCTAGTAGAGGCTGACCTCGTCGGTGACCGAGAGGATCTCCTCGTAGGTCGTCTCGCCGCGGCCGAGCTTCTTGATGCCGTACTCGCGCAGGGTGAGCATGCCGTCGTTGAGCGCCTCGCGCTTGATCTCCTGGGCGGCCGCCTTGTCGCCGATCAGCTTGCCGATCCGCGGGGTGACCTCCATCACCTCGAAGAGCCCGGTGCGGCCCTTGTAGCCGGTGCCTCGGCAGCGGACGCATCCTTGCCCCTGCTTCACCCGGAGCTCACGACCGTCGGCGCCCGGGATGTTCAGCGCCAGGATCTGTTCCTCGGACAAGACCCACTCGGTCGCGCAGTGCTTGCACACCTTCCTCACCAGGCGCTGGGCGATCACCCCCAGCAACACCGAGCTGATCAGGAAGGGGTACACGCCCAGATCCTGCATGCGCGTGATGGCGCTGGAGCTGTCGTTGGTGTGCAGGGTGGAGAACACCAGGTGACCGGTCAGGGCCGCCTGGACGGCGTAGTTGGCGGTCTCCCGGTCCCGGATCTCACCGACCATGATCACGTCGGGATCCTGCCGGAGGATGTTGCGCAGGGCCGAGGCGAAGTCGAACCCGATGCGCGTGTTGATCGCCATCTGGTTGAACTCTTCGCGCACCATCTCGATGGGGTCCTCGATCGTGGAGATGTTCAGCCGCGGCGTGGCGATGTGGTGCAGGGTGCTGTAGAGCGTGGTGGTCTTGCCGGAGCCCGTGGGACCGGTGACGAGGATCAGGCCGTTCGATGCGTTGATGAAGCGCTCGTAGACCTGCCGCTCGCGGGTGAAGAATCCCAGGTTCTCGATGTCCTGCAGCAGCACACCAGGATCGAAGATCCGCACGACGGCCTTCTCGCCGAACGCGGTGGGCACGATGCTGATCCGCAGCTCGATCTCGTCGGTGCGGAAGCGGGTCTTGAAGCGTCCATCTTGAGGCCGTCGGCGCTCGGCGATGTCCATCCGTCCCAAGGTCTTGATGCGCGACACCAGCGCCGCGTGGACCTCCTTTGGCAGGCGGTGCACGAGGTGGAGGATGCCGTCGATGCGCAGCCGGACGAAGGATTCCTCGCGCTTGGGCTCGATGTGGATGTCGCTGGCCCGGTGCTCGAAGGCGTAGTTCAGGAGGTACCAGACGGCCTGCACGACCGGCTGGTCGGTGGCGTCGAGCTCGTTGACGCTCTTGACCCGGTAGAGCGCCTCGAGGTTGCCGAGGTCGGGCAGGTCGCTGCGGTACTCCTCCGCGGCGGCGCGCATCGAGCGACGGAAGCCGTGGAACTCGGCGATGACCTGCAGGATCTGCGACTTCATCGCGACCGCGGGCCGGACCGGCTTCTGCTTGAAGTGCTTGAGCTGGTCGAGGACCTCGTCCTTCCAGGGGTCCGCCAAGGCGACCACCAGCTCCTTGGGGTCGTCGGCCAGCGCGATGACGAGGTGCCGCTCGGCGAAGGGCCCGCCGAACGCTTCGGTGACCAGCTTGTAGTCCAGCTTCAGCGGGTCGAGCTCCACGAACGGCAGCTCCATCGCGGCCGCGACGCGCGTGGTGACCTCGCGCTCGGACACCACCCCGTCGTCCCCGTCGAAGGGAAAGCGGAACGCCGAGATGAGCTCGATCTCGCTCACGCTGTAGGCCACGCGTTGCTTGCCCAGCAGGCGCCGCATCTCGGCGCGCTTGTCGAGCAGGATGTGACGTGCGCGGTCGCGGCCGCGGTTGATCACATCCTGCTTCTGCCCGGCGTGCAGGACACCCTGCTCGACCAGCAGGTCCAGGATCCAGGAGAGGCGGGCTTGGTCCATCACTCGGCCAGCATAGACCAGGCCGCTCCGCCGTCGGCCTCCAGGTCGGGCGCGCCGAGCACCTCGACCACCGCCGGGACCCAGGCCTCGCGCACCGCCACCCAGGCCACCCCGGCCTCCAGCAGGGCCCCGCGGTCCGGCTTCCCAGGTGGCTGCGGTGGTTGGGGCTGGGACAGCCCAGCGAGCCAGCGCCCGAGGTCCGTGCGGCTCGCGCGGCTGCGGCCCGGTTGGTTGGGACGGAGCGCCAGGCGGTGGCCGTGGGCCCGCTGCTCGTAGAGGGGCCGCTGGTGGTGCACACCGGGTCCAGCCACGGGCACCACCAGCACCGCGCCGTCGGACGCCTGTTCGCCCAGAGCCGACCACACCGCCGCGATCTCGGCGTTGGCCACGGGCAAGGGCAGGGGTGCTGGTGAGCACCACGCGAGCTCCACGGCCACGGCCACGGCCGCCAGAGGGGCCCAGCGACCGAGGCGGACGGAGCCTCGGGCGGCGAGGGCCGCGAGGCCGATGGACGCCGGGATCAGGAAGCGTGCCCAGTGGTTGGGCAGATCGCCGTACGGCAGGGCCTGCACCAGGGCGACCCCCGGATTGTCGATGCCCAGCGCTGCACCCTGCCAGCGCAGGGCGGTGCCGGGAGCGACCACCAGGCCGGCACCCAGGACGGCCGTCCACCGCCATCGGAGCCCGGACCGTGCCAGGCCCAAGCCGGCGAGTGCCAGCGCGACGAGCCCCAGGTAGGCGGGATGCAGGCGCAGGAGCTCGTCGCCGCCCAGGGCCGCTGGCCCAGGCATCACCAGGCTGGCCAGGTCGGCACCGTGCCACGGGTTCACGCGCCACGCGGGCTCGAAGCCCACCGCCGGGGTGCCCGCGCGGTGCCCTTCGCCCTGCAGCCGTTCGCCCTGCAGCCAGAGGGCCGGCGCGGCGACGAAGGCCGCGACCAGCCCCGCCGCGACCATCGAGGTCAGCCTGTGTCGTCCGCGCAGCACGATCGCCGCGCCGACCACCACGGCGGCCCCCGCGGTGCCCAGGGCCAGGTAGAGGCCGCACCAGGCGCAGGCGCCGACTGCCAGACCACCCAGCCATGGGCGCCGCCCGTGCAGCGCTGCGAGGCCGAGGGCTGCGAGTCCCCATGCCCAGTCCTCGGTGAGTCCGCTCGCTACCGAACCCAGCGCGATGGGCGAGAGTGCCAGCACGGTGCCGCCCACGACGGGGTCGCCGTCGGCCACCCGTGCCACAGCGGCGCCGCCGGCGAACGCGGTGGCCACGGCGACCAGTGCGAGCAGGTTCCAGGTGAGCACCCCGCCGAGGACCTGACCGAGCGCGGCGGCCAGGGCGGTGGTGGCGGGATCGATCACTGGCCAGTGTGTCGCGCCCTCCGCCAGGAGGGTCCCTCGGGGCCACGCGGGCAGCGCCTGTCCGTGCCACCACTGCACCCAGAGATGGCCCCAGGCCTCGGCCCCCGGCCAGGCGAGCAGTCCTCGGTCCGTCGAGAGGCCGGCGCCGGCGAGCCCCACGCAGGCCACAGCGCCGATCCACACGCGATGCATGGCGCCGATGGTACCCGCCGCGTGCGCATGGCGTCGGTCAGGGCGATAGGTACCGGGCGGGGCCTCACCAGGCGGGACGCCACGAGGCCCACGAAGCACCGCCGGGATGTCCTGGACGGCTACAGCACCATCGAGGAAGACCGCATGACTGCCACCTGGGATCTGGAGCGCATCTTCGCCGGCGGCACGCGCGGGACCGCCTTCCTGGCGCGGATCGCCGAGCTCGAGGAGCAGGTCGAGGCCATCGTGGCGGAGGCGGACGCCGTGCCGCCTGTCGGCGACGACACGTCGCGCTGGGCGGAGCTGCTGATCCGCTGGGAAGCGCTCGCCATCGAGGTGCGCGAGACCTCGGGCTTCGCCCATGCGTGGGCCTGTGCCGCCACCGACGATCGGGACAACACCCAGGCCGAGCACCGCGCGCAGGCGGTGTTCCTCCGGGTCTGGCGTGCGCTGGTGCCGCTGCGCGACGGCCTCACCAGCTGCGACGACGCGGCCTTCGCCGCCTTGCGTGCAGAGCCGGCGCTGCAGAGCTGGGGACCCTGGTTGGAGAACACGCGCGCCGAAGCCAGGTTGTTGCTGCCCTTGTCGGAGCAGAGCCTGGTCACCGAGCTGTCGCGTGACGCC
The DNA here is from genome assembly GCA_964604675.1 of uncultured Enterobacterales bacterium. GTDB lineage: Bacteria > Myxococcota_A > UBA796 > UBA796 > CAJQPC01 > CAZSAT01. The sequence goes on along the minus strand of CAZSAT010000001.1, from coordinate 143,840 downwards.
GTGCACGCCTGGTCCAGCGCCTACGACCGCATCAGCGGAGGCATCCTGGTCGACACGCCGCGAGGTGAGCTCTCGGTTGCGCAGGCCTTCAACCTGCTGTCGTCGCCGGATCCCACCTTGCGGGCGGCTGTCGCGGCGGGGACCGCCGCGGCGTGGGAGCAGGTCGCCGAGCCGTGCGCTGAGGCCCTGTCGGCGATGGTCGGCTGGCGGCAGACCCTCAACGACCGCCGGAACATCGATGAGCTCGCCGAGACCCTGTCCTGGTCCCGCATGGAGCCCGAGACCCTCGCGGCCATGAACGAGGCTGTGGCTGCAGAGCGGCAGCTCGGCGTGCGCTACCTCGCGCTCAAGGCGGAGCTGCTCGGCAAGGAGAAGCTCGCCTACTGGGACCTTCGAGCGCCCGTGGGCGCCTCCCTCGGACCGCACGACTGGGAGCGGTCCTGCGCCTTCGTGCTCGAGCACTTCGAGTCCGGTCACCCGGAGCTGGCCGCCTTTGCTCGCCACGCGCTCGAGTCGGGCTGGGTGGAGGCCGAGGACCGGGCGCACAAGCGCCAGGGCGGCTGGTGTGGCTGGTGGCCGGCGAGCCGTGAGTCGCGAATCTTCATGACCCACGGCGGCAACATGGGATCGACGATGACCCTCGCCCACGAGCTCGGTCATGCCTTCCACAACCACGTGATGCGCGAGCAGGCACCCCACCGACGTGACGTACCCATGACGCTGGCGGAGACCGCTTCGGTGTTTGCGGAGAACCTGGTGCGCGACGCTGCGCTGAAGCTCGCCGCGAACCGTGACCAGCGCCTGGCGTTGCTCGACGCTCGCCTCCAGGCCGCGGCGAGCTTCTTGATGAACATCCCGGCGCGTTTCGCGTTCGAGCGAGAGCTGTATCGGCTCCGACGTAGCGGCTCCTTCGATGTGCAGGCGCTCTGCGACACGATGGTGGCGTGCCAGAAGGAGGCCTACGGCGACGCCCTCAGCCACTGGGACCCGTGGTTCTGGGCCAGCAAGCTGCACTTCTACATCGGAAGCGTGAGCTTCTACAACTTCCCCTACACCTTCGGTTACCTGTTCTCGACGCTCGTCTACCAGCGCGTGCAGGCGGAGGGCGAGGCCTTCCGGCCGGTGTACGCCGATCTGCTTCGCCGGGCGGGCTGGGAGCGTGCGGAGCCGCTCGCGCAGGACATCCTGGGCGTCGATCTCAGGGACCCGGCGACCTGGTCGCAGGCGATGACCGGCGCCCGCTCGGACCTCGCCGCGTTCGAGGCGCTGGTTCGCCAGGCCTGATCAGATGCCGTCGTAGTTGGTGGCCTTGACGTTCAGCTCCGCGATGGCGATCTCGCCGGCGTGCTTGGTGCCCGGGTAGACCTCGAGCACCTCCAGCTGGATGTCGCCCCAGGCGGAGCCGGTGTAGCCCACGATCGGCGGAATCTCGACCGACTGCTCGTCCAGCGAGTCGGGCAGCTCGGCCTCGAGCACCCGCGCGTTGGCCGTGATGCGGACCTTCTTCGGGCGGTCGTAGTCGTTGGACCGCGCCTTCACGCTCACCGAGCTCACGCCGTGGCCGTCGGTGGCGAAGGTGATGCTGGCGCCGGCCGAATCGCCCACCCAGTAGGTGCGGTCGTCGTCGTCGAGCAGGTCGAGGGACAGGTGGTCGTCGCGCTCGCTGGACACGGCCGAGATGACCGCTCCGGTGTCGTACTCCTCCAGCTGCAGCACCACCTCGGAGACGGCGAGGTTGGGGTAGTCGCGGCCCTCGTAGATGTCGACCACGCTCAGCTTCACCCAGCCGCCCATGCCGAAGTCGTTGCCGATCGCGTTGTTGTCGACCTCCAGGGTCTGCCAGCCTTGCTCGTCGGCCACGTCGACCGTTCCGCTCCAGGTCGAGCGCTCGTCCTCACCGAGGCAGCAGATGATCTCGACCTTGAGCTGCTTCACACGCGCGTAGTCCTGGAAGTCCTTCTCGGAGCGCCCCCAGCCCGGGTAGATGCGCACCGCATCCAGCGTGGACTTGGGCACGTCGAACTGGATCCATTCGCCGCGGTTGGGGGACTCACCCGGCACCATCCACGCGGTCTCCAGGTTGCCGTCGATCGCGGACTGCGCGTTCCACAGGTTCGCACCCAGCTTCGGCTCTGGCTTGAAGGTGGAGGCGATTCCGCCCGCGTAGGCGACGCCCGGCACCAGGATCACAGCAAGCAAGGCCTTCTTCATCGTGTCCTCCGGTCGAACCTGCGACCCGTATCACACGCGCGACCCCGGAGCCCTTCCCCCCCAGAGCACGAGCGGCGGACCCCGAAGGGCCCGCCGCCGGATCCGCATGGAGCGGACTACTCGACGATGTGGAGCTCGAGGTCCACGTTGTGGCTCTGGCCACCGGTCGGGAGCCGACCGGCGGTGCTCTCGTCGCCGTAGGCTCCGACAGGCTCGCCGTCCTCGTTGATGGCGCCGTCGTTGTCGGTGTCGGCGTAGCCCCACACGTACGCGATGGTGTCACCGGGGACGACGTGGCTGTACGCCCAGGGACCGCCGGCCGCGACAGCCGCGCTGTCGAACACCTCGTAGTCGTAGCCATCGGCCAGGTCGGAGGTGTAGATGTCGGTGTTGGGACGGTACTTGAGCGCGGCTGCGTACACCTGGGTGCCGCTGGGCAGGCTCTCGTTGGTCGAGATGTTGCCGTAGATGCGCACGAACGGGGTGAGGTCCAGCCCGTCGAAGCCGAAGGGGATCTGGATGTCCATGTCGGTGCCGTTCTCGGACAGGTCGACAGGGTTGCCGTCGACGTCGGTCTCGGGTGCGTACACGCCCCACTGGTCGCCGGCCGGGTCGAAGAGCCCGTTGAAGTTGGCGTCGTGGGCGCCCACCAGGTTCGCCTGGCCCATGCTGGAGCAGACGGTGAGGCTGTAGTCGGCCTCGGCGCCGCCACCGACCGGGGTCGGGGTCTCGATGGTGGAGTAGTACGGGCCGTTGTCGGAGGTGTCGAGCACCATCGCTGCGGCATCGCCACCGGCGTAGGCCGTGGTGATGATGATCGTGCCTTCCAGCGTGGTCGAGCCGTCGCCGTTGCCGCCACCGGAGCCGCCGCAGCTGCTGCCCGAGCCGTCCCAGTAGGGGATCAGGATGGTGACGTCGACGCCGCTGATCACGGTGTCGGAGCTGCAGGGATCGGGATCGGTCAGCTCGTCGGGGTAGTTGCCGACGGGGTCGCTGGTTCCGATGATCTTGTCGTCCCAGTAGTCGAGGGCGCCGAACACGCGGACGCTGTCCACGCCGTCGTCGTCGACGGTCAGCTCGTAGCTGTCGCCGGTGGTGGACGGGCTGTTGATGACGTACTCGTCGTAGTAGGTCTCCGTGGCCGTGCCATCGTCGCCGCCCGGCGTGTACGCGAACATGATCGCATCGCCGAAGATGAAGACGTCGTTGTAGGCGTCGGCCCACGAGATGAAGACGTACTCGCCATCGGCGTCCAGGGTGTAGAGCTGCACCTGCAGGTTGCCGGTGATGCTCCCGTGGAAGCCCGAGCACGCGGCCGTGCCGGTGTCGTCGCCGCCGCCGGGGCCCGTGTCGTCTTCGATGAGAGGACCGGAGTCGCCGCTGGTGTCGTCGCCGCCGTGGGGCGGATCACAGTGCAGGGCGAGCAGGGGAACGGTTGCCAGGGACAACAGAGTAAGGGCGCGGTTGGCACGCATAATGGACCTCTCAGACCCAATCATCGGGTAGGGAAGAAGCAGATGAGACGACTGCGAGGTGTACTGTAGGACACCGGCCCGGTCCGATCAAGTACAAAAGCTGCAATCGGCGCCTTTTCTGACCGCGTCAGAGCCGGATGTCGAGCCCGTACATGTTGTCGCGGCCGACCTCGATCGGATTGCCCTCGTAGGCGCCGAACGTGTCGCCAGGCGTCGGACCGTCCCCGTCGGTGTCGACGAGGGCCTCGAGCTCGATGACGCCGAAGTCCGCTGGGACCTGCAGGGTCCAGGGCCCGGGCTCGACCTTCAGCTTTCCCAGGTACTTACGGCCACCGGGGCTGTCCGGGTCGCGGGTGAACACGTCGAGGTCGATCAACGCTGGTGCCTCGCCGGCGACACTGAGCGTGCCCATCAAGGTCACCGCCTGGCCGTCGATCGTGCCGAAGAGGCTGCCGTTGGTCTGCGGTTGCGTGGTCGGCTGTCCGCCTTCGTCCGGGCTGTGTTCTGCGTTGGGTTGATCCGGTTGGCCGTCGGCGTGGAAGCCGCCGACCGTGAGCTCCAGCTTGGCCGTGAGGTCGTCGTCGCCCACGTCGAGCTCGACCTTGGCGTAGGGGTCGGTGGGGCTCGGACCGTCGCGATCGAGGTCCTGGAAGGCCTCGAGCCACAAGGTACCGAAGTCCGCCGGCACCTGGATGCTCTTGGCGCCCTGGCCCGGCAGGAAGTGCTTGCCCACCTGCACGTTGCCGCCCGGCGCCATCGCGTCCGGGGCACGGAGGTCGAGGTCGATGGCGCCCTCTGCTTCGCTGGTGAGCAGCACCTGGAGGTTCACCCAGTCGCCCTCGTGATCGTCGAACCCCGAGGCCGCGGGAGCCTGATGGTCGCCCGCCGATGCTGCAACCGCTGCCGCCTTGGCCCCCGCCTCGATCACGATCTGCAAGCCCAGCACGGAGGTTCCCTGGATCTCGACCTCCACCGATCCCCAGGGGTCGGCATCGTCGGGACCGTCGGACGCGAGGTCCTGGAACGCCTCCAGGGTGATGTGGCCGGCGTCGACCGGCGCCTCGAAGCTGAAGGCCACGCCTGGAGTGGCCATCAGCTTGCCGACCTGGCGGTTTCCTCCCGGCGCGTCGGGGTCCGGCACGCGCACGTCGACGTTCACCGGCGCCTCGCCGGGCGCGAGCACGGTGCCGCCCACCGTCACCGTGTCGCCGACGTAGTCGAAGAACGGCACGACCGCGTCGGCCGGGCCGGTCGCGGCGGCGTGCTTGGCCTTTCCGCCGAGCTCCAGCGAGATGACCAGCGCATCGAGGTCGACCTCCGCCGCCACCACGGTGACCCAGCCGAAGGGGTCGTCGTCGCTCGGTCCGTTGCGCGTCAGGTCCTGGAAGGCCTGGAGCTGGATCTCCCCCAGGTCTTCGGGCACGTCGATGCTGAACGGCCCGGGGCTGGCCAGGGGGATCTTGCCGAGGTTGCCCATCCGGCCGGTCTCGGAGTCCAGCCCCCGAAGATCGAGGTCGATCGGCAGGTCCTGGTCCGCCACCACCTCGCCCGCCACGGTGATCATGGCCCCCTCGTAGTCCTCGAAGGGCACCGGCACGTCGGGCATCCCGCTCGAGCCGGCGAGCACACCGTCTTCCAGGAGCAGGACGAGCTCGTCGAGATCCTCGGCGCCGACCTGCAGCTCGACCTCCGCCAGGAAGTCGTCGACCGTGGCGCCGTCCAGGCCCAGATCCATGTAGGCGGTCAGCTGGACGCTGCCGAGATTCGGGGGGACGCGCAGCTCGAACGCGCCCAGGCCGGTCAGGTGCCACACACCGAGCAGCGCGCCGTCTCCGTCGCGGAGCTCCAGGATCAAGGGCCGGTCCTGCTCGCCGTCCACCTGCCCGGTCACCGCGACGCCGTCGTCGAAGGGCGGCTCGCGCGCCTCGATGGCCTCGCTCAGGCCACCTTCGAACAGCTCCAGGCTGGTGTCCAGATCGTCGTCGCCGACCTCGAGCTCCACCCAATCGCAGGGATCGGAGAGGTCGGGGCCGTCCTGCAACAGGTCGTGGCAGGCCTGGAGCTCCAGCACGCCGAGGTCCTTCGGAATCTCGAGCTGGAAGGTCTGGGCATCGCCGAGCTGCACGGTGCCTTCCCGCAGCCGTCCTCCGAGCTCCGTGGGGTCGTCGGTGGCCAGGTCGATCCGGACGGGCCGTGGAAGGTCACTCACCAACTCCACGGTCAGGGTCACCACCTCGCCGTCCCAGTGGCTGAAAGGTTCGGCTTCGATCAGGCCGGCCCCCGCTGCGGCGCCGCTGGCCGCGCGGGTGTAGATCTCCGGGAGGGGCTTGAGCACCCCGGTGGTGGTCTCCAGGCAGGCGATCAGGAGGAGCGGTACCACGCCACCGTCCGCGCGAGACCTTCCGACAGATCGACCTTCGCCTCCCACTGCATCCAGTCGCGCGCGCGGGACACGTCGAGGCACTTGCGCGGCTGGCCGTCGGGCCTGGTCGTGTCCCATGCGATGCGCCCCGCGTAGCCCACGGCCTCGGCGATGGCTGCGGCGAGCTCCTGCAGGCTGGTCTCGACCCCTGTGCCCAGGTTCACCGGGTCCGGCCTGTCGAGGCGCTCGGCCGCTCGGAGGACTGCGTCGGCGCAGTCCTCCACGTAGAGCAGCTCCCGGGTCTGGCGCCCGCTGCCCCAGCACACGACCTCGGGTTCGCCTGCGGCCCGGGCTCGCTCGAAGCGTTGGATGAGTGCCGGCACCACGTGCGAGCGCTCGGGGTCGAAACAGTCTCTCGGGCCGTAGAGGTTCACCGGCATGGGGAACACGCAGGTCATGCCGTGTTCCTGGTGGTAGGCGCGCCCCATCTCCATCAGGCCGCGCTTGGTCAGGCCGTAGGCGGCGTTGGAGGGCTCGGGGTAGCCGTCGAACACCTCGTCTTCGCGCATGGGCATGTTCGCGTCGCGCGGGTAGGCGCACACCGAGCTCACGCCGACGAAGCGCTCGACCCCGGCGACGTAGGAGGCATGCAACAGCGCCGTGTTCATCAAGGTGTTGTTGCGGTAGACCTGGGCCGGGTGGGCGCGCATGTAGCCGATGCCCCCACCGTCGACCGCGGCGTGCAGGACCACCGTGGGGCACACCTCGGCGAGCAGTCCGGCGCACGCTTCGGGGTCTCGGAGGTCGCACGCGCTCGACCGCGGCACGGTCACCACCGCGCCAGCCGCCTCGAGGCGCTCCACGAGGAAGCTGCCGAGGAAGCCTGCCCCTCCGGTGACGACGACCCTGCTTCCAGACCACATCAGACGTTCGAGTAGGGCTTCCGCACGTGCACCAGCGAGAGCCCGTCGATGAGCTCCTGGATGCCGCGGTGGATGTCGACCTCGACCTCGTAGCCGACGTTCCGGATGCGCTCGTAGCTCACCTCGTAGTCGCGCTTGTCCATGTCGGTGCCCACCTCGGCGAAGTGCACGTAGAAGCTGACCTTCTCCTGCAGCATGCGCACGATGTCTTCCTTGGTGTAGTTCATGGACTCGTGGCCGCAGTTGAAGACCTGGTCCTTCATGTCGTCCCAGTGGGCGCCTGCGTGCACCACCGCGCGGCACATGTCGTGCACGTGGATGAAGGTGCGGCGGAAGTGCTTCTCGTACACCAGCAGGAAGTTCTGCACGAGGGCCTGGTAGGTGAAGTCGTTGATCATCAGGTCGAGTCGGAGACGCGGTGAGAGGCCGAAGGCCGTGGCGAAGCGGAAGCTCACGCAGTTCCCGCGCTCCATGCAGAGCCGCTCGGCCTCGGTCTTGGTCTCGCCATAGAGCGACAGCGGGTTGAGCGGTGTGTCTTCGGTGCAGATGCCGGTGACCTCTCCGTAGTTGGAGCCGGTCGAGGCGTAGACCAGGTTCGCCCGCGGTGGCATGAGCTCGAGCACGTTCCTGGTGCCCTGCACGTTCACGGCCTGGGCCCGGTCGGGGAGCTTCTTGCAGAGGGGGTAGCCGACGAGCGCGGCGAGGTGCACGACCATGTCGGCGTCGGCCAGCTCGCGCCGGAGCATGTCGCGGTCGAGGATGTCGCCCCGCGTGAACCTGAAGTTCGGGTCGATGAAGAGCTCGAGGATCGGGTCCGGACCGTAGGTCAGGATGTCGATGCAGTGCACGCGGTAGCCCGCCCGGAGCAGGTGGCGGCAGAGGAGGCTGCCGTAGTAGCCGGCGCCTCCGGTGATCACGACGGTCTGGGCCATCAGAGGAACTCCTGCAGGGCCCGGCGCAGCAGCGCTCCGTGGCCCTCGTGGAAGGCGTGCGAGTTGCCGACGAAGAAGCCGCGGGTGTGCACGGCGTCGGCGATGGGAAGGGGGCCGGACACGCGCAGACCGGGGACCTTCGCTGCGGCGGGCTGCCGCGCGAGGTTGGAGCCGGAGACCGCGCGGGTGCTGATCGTTCGGGACTCCAGGTGGGCCATCAGCGCCTTGCGTTCGAAGGGGGCCTCGGCGCTCACCATCATCGGGAAGGCGAAGGCCGCGTGACGGGTGCCGGGGCTCTCCGGGAAGGCTCGGAGGTGCGGCAGGTCGGCCACCAGCTCGCACCAGCCTCGGTGGTTGGCCAGGCGGCGTTCGTTCCATGCGGGCAGGCGCTTCAGCTGCACGCGCCCCATGGCGGCGGCCATCTCGGTCGGCCGGAGGTTGAAGCCGGCGGACACGAAGAGGAAGCGCGGGTCGATCTCGGGATGCGCCGCTTCGAGCTCGGCCCGGCTGTCCATCTCCCGCACCCAGCCATGGGCGCGCAGGCTGCGCGCAGCGTCGACCAGCTCGGGATCCCGCCCGACCACGATGCCGCCTTCCACGGTGGTGATGTGGTGCGAGAAGAAGAAGCTGAAGGTGCCCAACGCACCCATCGATCCCACCCGCTTCCCCTGCCACTCGGCGCCGTGGGCGCCGCACGCGTCCTCGAGCACCACGAGGCCGAGCTCCTGCAGGCCGGGCACGTCGCAGACCTGTCCGAGCAGGTGCACGGCGATCACACCGCGGGTCCGCGGGCCCATCGCGGCTCGGGCGAGCGACGGCGTGATGCAGAGCGTGTCCGGATCGACGTCGACGAGCACGGGAACGAGGCCGACCTGCGCGACCGGGAAGAGGCTGGTGGACCAGCTCACCGCGGGCACCAGGACTTCGTCGCCGGGCTGCAGGCGACCGGTGTGCACCAGCGCGGCGAGGGCGACGAGGTTCGCCGAGGAGCCGGAGTTGACCATCACGCCGTCGCCGGTGCCGCAGAAGTCCGCCCACTCGCGCTCGAACGCGCGGGTCTCCTTGCCCATGGTGACCCAGGTGCCGAGCAGGACCTCGAGCATCGCGTGCACCTCGTCGGGACCGAAGCCGGTCACCTGCAGGGGCAGGCCCTCGCGCGGGTCGTGGCGTTCGACGGGCAGGCCCGGCATCCGGGCTTCGATGAGTCGGCGGAGCTCGTCCATGCCTGCGGACTCTACCGCGGGCCGGGGCCCGGAACGGGCGGCTGGCGGCTCAGCGCACGAACTTGTTGCCGTCGATCTCCGAGAACAGGACCTTCAGGTGGTCCTTGCCGACCGGCCAGCTCAGGGCCTTGGACTCTCCGCCGGCCCTCTGGCCCTCTTCGGTGGCCACCTCGGCGATCGGCCAGCCACGCCGCATCGCGCGGATCGAGATCTGGTACTCGATCGGGAAGCGCTTCACGCTCGTGTCGAGGTCCAGGAGATCGGCGCGTCGGAGGGCACGGAAGCCGTTGATCGTGTCGGTGACGTAGGCGTCTTGCGTGGAGAACAGGGCGTTGGCGATGAAGGTCAGGGTCTGGTTGACCCAGCTCCGCGGGCGGAACGTGTGGATGTCTTCTTCGTTGGTGGAGCCGCGCGCGAAGCGGCTGGCGATGGCCACGCGCGCACCGCCGAGGAGCAGGTCGTCCAGCCGCTCGATGTCGGCTGGGTCTTCGTTGCCGTCGGGGGAGTAGAAGATCAGGCGCTCGGACTGGCAGGCGTCGGCTGCGACGCGGAAGGCCACCCCCCGGCCCGGGATCGACTGATCGAGGATCGGGATGCCGCGTTCGGCGAGGAACTCGCGGGTGCCGTCGGTCGAGCCGCCGTCGACGGCCACGGTCTCGCGGAAGGCGTCGACGGGGATCTCGTCGAACAGCAGCCTCAGGCCGTCGATCTCGTTCAGGGTCAACAGTACGATGGCGGCGTCACGCTGTTCCAACGGTCAGGCCTCGGGGAGCAGGTCGGAGGTGATCAGGAAGTCCGCAAAGAGCCTCGCGATCAGGGCGCAGCCGGCCGCGTTGGCGTGTCCACGATCCTGTTCGAAGTAGAGGGTTTGCGTTCGGGTGGCGGCTTCGATGTCGGCGCTGGGATCGAAGAGGGGCACGCCGGCGTGTTCCGCCTCGAGCCGCAGGAGGCGCCGGTGCGCCGCGGTGTAGCCGACGCGCTCCAGCGGGAAGCCGAAGTGCATGACCTTCGCGCCGATGCGTTCGGCGCGGTCCCTGAGCGCACGGAGGTGATCGAGGTAGTCTTCCTCGCTCACGCGGTACACGCCTTCGCCGCTGGTCTGGTCCCGTTCCTTGGCCTCGACCCGGACGCCGTCCACGGTGGCCTTCATCCAGCGGTACAGCGCGATGTTCCACAGCACGTTCTGCTTCAGGAACTCGCCATCCTGCTGCAGCAGGGCCTGCTCGAGGTCCGAGTAGGCCGCTCGGCGCGCGTCCTGCACGATGAAGCCGAGCGCGACCAGGTCCGGCTCGTAGGCCTCGAGCACCTGGTCCCAGAGCCACAGCCCCTGGAAGGAGGTGTAGCCGGGCTGGCCTGCGTTGATGACCTCGACGCCGTCGTAGCCGCGCTCCCGGAGCTCGCGCTCGAGCTGGGCGGGCACGGTCTGGTCGTCGGCCACGCCCCAGCCGAAGGTGGTGGAGCAGCCCATCAGCAGGATGCGGAAGACGTTTGGATCCTTCTGCACGCTGTGGGTGGCGGATCGGAGCCCGTTTTCGTCGGTCGAGACGGGAAAGCTCGTGCCCATCTCGCGGTGTGGCATCGGCTCGTCGTCGAGCTGCGGGTCGCTGACCCAGTAGACCGTGTTGTGCTCGAAGTGCGCGTGCGAGGCGTTGGTCTCGCCCGCCGTGGCGCGCAGGCCGATCTCGGCCAGCCCGAAGAAGAGCACGACCGCGGTCAGGGAGAACGCGAGCTTCCGAACGATCGACACAGGGTACGAGTCTACTTCAACGCGCTCATTCGACCGGGGGGCCGATGGTGATTCCGGCGTGGTCGATGATGCTGCCGGACTGGAACCAGGTGTTGTCGTAGAAGGTGGTGTCGTTGATGCGGACCGAGATCAGGCCGTGAGCGGGGGCGGTCCAGGTGATGCCGCCGCCGACCGGGAAGATGTTCTCGATGCCGTCGTCGCTGGTGAAGCGGGCGATGAGCTGGCCGGCGTAGCAGCCCTCGATGTTGCAGGGGTACTCCGCGCCCACGGCCGGGGTGTTCAGGTCGCCTTCGACCGTGATCCAGTCGCCGTCTTCGCTGATGCGGAACTGGTCGCTGAGCGTGCCGGAGATGCTGACCACGTCGTCTTCGCACACCGGCACCTCGAGCTGCCACTCGCGGCCGATGTCGAGGTAGTCGAAGAGGGTGTAGTCGAGCGGCTGCATGCAGACGCCCTCCATGAGCTGGCCGGGGAGCGAGGACAGCCACGAGGACCACTCGCCCGTGCTCCCACCGGCCCCCATGACCTGCTTGCAGTAGCCGAGGTTCTTCTGGAGCATGTCCTCGATCTGCTCGGGGAAGCCCAACAGGGCGGTCTCCACGTCGGTGATGACGTTGTCGTTGATGCTCACACCATCGCCGCGCTCGCCCCGCCACTGGCCTATGGCTGTGTACAGCCCGTTCTGGCGTGCGAGCTTCCGCGACGTCAGCCCTTCCTTCTCCTGCAGCTCAGCGAAGTCCGGCGGGTAGTAGCAGGCGCCCGTCCAGCCCTCCTCGCTCTGCCAGCCGACCGGAGGCGGCGCCTCCTCGACGTTCTTGGGACCACACGCGAACAGAGTCAGGATCGAGAGCACGGCTTCTCCAGAGGCGTGGGCTAACCGGTTGTGCGCCCAAGGAACGACGAACCCCCCGACGACCCGAGGGCCGCCGGAGGGTTCGTTTCAGCCGTGAGCTCGGGGTGCCAGGGGCACGTCGAGGAGGCGGGACGCCGGCCACGGCCGGCGGGTGCAAGCTGCGGCTCGAGATGACCTGATTGGTGCTCTAGAAGACGCCCGAGAGCTTCAGGCCGACGATCAGGCCGTAGATGGCCAGGGACTCCATGAGCGCCATACCGATGATCATCACGGTCTGGATCTTGCCGGTGGCCTGCGGGTTGCGGGCGATGCCCTCCATGGCGGAGGCACCGGTGCGGCCCTGGCCGAGGCCGGCGCCCAGCGCGGCGAGGCCGATCGCGAGGCCGGCGCCAACGCCGTCCCAGCCACCGGAGCTGCCAGCGGCTTCGCCACCGGCGGCGAGGGCCGGGGCGCTGACCAGGAGGAGTGCGGTCATCGCGGTAGCGAGGCCGAGGGTCTTGCGCGTCATCATCTACTCCAGGGGGAGAGGTACCCCCCGTTGGGGGAAGTCAGGGTCAAAGAGAGCTAGTGGTCGTCGTGGGCGATGGCGAGTGCCACGTACACGACGGACAGCAGGGTGAAGACGAAGGCCTGGATGAAGGACACGAAGAGTCCCAGGCCGAGGACGATGCTCGGAATCAGCGCCGGCACCAGGTCGGAGAAGACTCCGAAGACCATGTGGTCGCCGTTGAGGTTGCCGAACAGGCGGAGCGAGAGGGACACCGGCCGGAAGAGCATGCCGACGCTCTCCAGCACGAACATCAGCGGCGCCAGCCAGAGGATGGGGCCCATCAGGTGCTTGAGGTAGCCGACTCCGTTCACGCGCAGTCCCTGGATGTTGAAGACCAGGAAGACCGCGAGCGCGAGCGCGAAGTTGGTGGAGATGTCCGACGTGGGGGGCAGGAACCCGGGGATGAGCCCGATGAGGTTCGACACCAGGATGTAGAGGAAGAGCGTGCCGACCAGGGGGAGGTAGGCGATGGCGTTCTTGCGCGTGCCGAAGACGCCCTCGGCCAGGTTGATCAGCGCTTCGACCGCGATCTCCGCGATGTTGCGCACGCTCATGCCGCTGTCGGGCACGTACTGCAGGGTGCCGCCCTTGGCGCGGGCCGCTGCGATGGCGCGGTTGGCGAGGAGCGCGAAGACGCTGATCAGGCCACAGATGAACCAGCTCGTGGGCAGGATGTGCAGCGAGTGCGCTCCCGCTTCGCTCACGCCGGGGATGGCGGTGCCATCGGCGATGCCGGGAATCAGGTAGAACCAGGTCCAGTGGTACATCAGGCCTCTCCCTCGATGAGGGCGGGGCTGAAGAGCCCCTGCACACCCCGGAGGGTGATGGCGATGAGCCCGACGCCGAAGCCCGAGAGCACGGCGACGAGGGGGAAGAGGGTGAGGAGCCAGGAGGCGACGGCCGCGATGACGACGGTCTTGCCGATGAGCGCGGGCATCACCCAGGGGGCGCGCCGTTCGCTCAGGAGCTTCTGCACCAGGATGCGGATCGTGAACAGGTTGGCCACCGTGATGGCGCCGGCCGCCGCAAAGCCGAGGGAGGCCGAGAAGCCGCCGACGAGTGCCGCCACGAGCGTTCCACCGACCAGCAGGACGGTGGCGTCGCGGAGGACCTTGCCGGGCTGGATCATGGAGCTTCCTGGCCTGCCTGGAGGTGCCCTTCTGGGAGGTCCCGTGGGGGCCCTTCGGGGCGGGGCGCGCCATTTAGCATGGGCCCCTTGGAGCGTCAACGGCGGAGCGTCGGCGGGATCAGGTCGCGTCGAGTGCGCCCGCGATTCCCGCGACCACCGCGTCTACGTGCGCTTCGAGCTCGAGCGACAGGAAGCTCGCTTCGTACTGGCTGCACGGGAGGTAGAGCCCGCGCTCCAGCGCGGCCCGGTGGAAGCGGCCGAAGCGGACGAAGTCGCAGGTGTCACGGACCTCGGCGAAGTGCTGCGGGGCTGCGTCGGCGAAGAAGATCGTGAACATCGTGCCCACTCGGCTCATCGCGATCCCGTGGCGCTCCACGTGCGGGCGCAGCCCGGCATCGATCGCCGCCCCCAGCGCCTCGAGGCGGTCGTAGGTGCCCGGGCGGCCGAGGATCTCCACGGTCTTCCTGCCCGCCGCGACCGCGAGCGGGTTCCCCGACAGGGTGCCGGCCTGGTAGACGGGGCCCAGAGGCGAGAGCTTCTGCATGATCTCCCGCCGTCCGCCGAAGGCCGCGAGCGGCAGGCCACCCCCAACGATCTTGCCGAGGCACACCAGGTCGGCGGTGATGCCGAAGCGCTCCTGCGCGCCGCCGTAGGCCAGCCGAAAGCCGCTCATCACCTCGTCGAAGATCAGGAGCGCGCCGTGGGCCTCGGTGAGCTGCCGCAAGCCCTCGAGGTAGCCGGGCTTCGGCGGGATGCAGCCCATGTTGCCCGGCACCGGCTCGACGATCACCGCGGCGACGTCCTCGCGCTCGAGCTGGGCGGCCACCGCGTCGAGATCGTTGTACGCGGCCGTGAGGGTGCTGGGCGCCACGATGCCGGGGCTGCCGGGCTGTGCGTAGGTCGCGACACCCGAGCCAGCGGTCACCAGCACGGTGTCGTGGGCGCCGTGGTAGCAGCCGTCGAGCTTGACCACGGCGTCGCGGCCCGTGAAGCCCCGCGCCAACCGTACGGCGTGCATGGTGGCCTCGGTGCCGCTGGACACCAAGCGCACCATGTCCATGCCGGGCACGGCCGCGCAGAGCTCCTCGGCGAAGTGCACCTCACCCGGGGTGGGGGCACCGAAGCTCGCGCCGGCGTGCAGGGCCGCCTCGGTGGACTTGACCACCTCGGGGTGGCAGTGGCCCAGGATGAGCGGGCCCCAGCTGCCGACCAGGTCGAGGTAGCGGTGCCCGTCCACGTCTTCGATCCAGGGGCCCTCGCCGCGTGCGATGAAGGGCGGGTCGCCCTCCACGGCCGAGAAGGCCCGCACGGGGGAGTTGACGCCGCCGGGGATGACGCGGCGTCCGGCTTCGAGGAGCTGCGAGCTCGTGGACATGGTGCCTCCTGAGAGGCCGCTGCTAACCCGCGGGGCTCGAGCCATGTCGCTACTGGCAGGCGCCCCAGTACCCGGCGTTCGCGGCCTTCGCGACACCCTCGTCCTGACGGAACTCGTCGTGGAAGGTGGGGGTGTCGTCGTAGAGCATCGTGGGACCGGCGCCCTCCCGGAGCAGCCAGCGGTTCACGAAGTCGTCGTCGTCGAGCCCGAGGTGCACGTAGGCCAGGGTGCGGTCGTAGGGGTCGTCGTCGTTGAGATCGAAGGAGAGCCACACGTCCTGGTCGTCGATGCGCTCGTTCAGGAGCTCGTAGGCCTCCTGCGCCCAGCACTCCGGGTCGCCGCCGTCGACGTAGAGCTCGGGGGTGTCGATCCCGATGATGCGCACCTTCTCGGTGGCGCCTCCGCCCACGTGCGTGGCGTAGAAGGTGTCGCCATCCACCACGGTGTCGACGTGCACGAGGATCGGATCGCGCTCGGGGGTCGAGCCCTGCGGCAGGCACTCGCTTGGCAGGTCCTCGAACGCACTGTCGCAGTCGTGGACCACGTCGTCGGTGGCGCTGTCCACCGCGGTGACGGGAGGGCAGCCCCAGAGGGCCAGGATCACGGGCCAGCCTGTGCGGCCCGTGATTCCATGCGCTCGCGGCGCTGCTGCCAGACCTCGTCCGGTAGCCCGGCTTCCTCGAGCTCCACGAGCGCTGCGTCCGTGTCGCCGAGGCGCTCGAGCGCCACGCTCAACCCGAAGCGCGCCAGCGCCACCTGGGTGTCGGTGCCATCGGCCGCCACTCCCTGGTAGAGCGCGTAGGCCTCGGCCGCGTCCCCGACGAGCAGCTCCTCGGCTTGCAGCAGCTCGGCATCGTGGGCGCGTTCCGGGTAGTTGGCCACCACCCTCCGGAGCACGCCCTGGGCTCGCGGATCGCGGTCCCCGCGGTCCCACGCCTCGGCCGCGGCGAGCAACCAGTCGCCGGCATCGGGGTGGTCCGGGTGCGCGTCGGCGGCCGCTTCCCAGGCCGGCCCCGCGCGGAGGGGGCGCTTCAGATCGCGGTCGAGGATCTCGGCGAGCCGCGCGAGCGCGACCGCGGCGCGCACTCCGTCGGTCTCCTGTTCGGTCAGCTCCCGGAGCAGGCGCACGGCGCGCTGCGGCTGGCCGAGCTCGACCGCCGAGAGCTGCGCGGCGTTCCAGAGCGCCTCGCAGCGGGCGCTGGCGGTGGGCGCCCAGCGAGCCGTCTGCAGGTACAGAGCGCGAGCCCCTTCTGCGTCGCCCGCAGCGACCGCGGATTCCGCCCGCCGGACGGTGAGCGGCGACCACGGGCCGATGGCCGCGACGAGGAGCGCTGCCGCCACGACCACGCCGACCAGCGCGGTGGGCAGCAGCTCCTTCACCTGGGGATGGGCGATGAGCCGACGCATGGGTGCCTGTTCAAACCCCAGCCAGATAGCGCACTTCCGGCAGGCTCCGCAAGCTGTGGACCTTTGGGGCGACGCGTTATGCGCGGCTACCACGGGGGTGATCGCGATGCGGCTGCAGGTCCAGACCGACGTCACCGTCCGTCCGCCAGACGGGCGCATGGTGCATGGCACGCTCGTGTGGCTCGATGGTCAGAAGCTGGAGGCCAAGCTCATGGACGAGCTGAAGCCTCACGAGGTCGTGGACGTGCGGATCGACCTCCGCGGCCTGTCGGGCAGCGTGGTCACCCAGGCGCTGGTGGTCTCGGTGGGCGAGCCGAACTACGCCGACGAGCGCACGACGCGCATGCTGCTGGAGGGGCTGAGCGCAGCGGACGAAGAGCGGCTGTTGGACTGGGCGGACTCCACCAGCCAGGGGCGCGCACCGCGGGGCGCGGTGTCGTGGTTGGACTCGCGCTCGGTGTCGGAGATGCGGTCCGGCAGCGGCCGCTCGGATCTGCGCAAGGCGCTCCGGGAGGGCATCTCCAAGCAGGTGGCCAGCGACCCCGTCTGGGTGCGCAAGCCCAAGACCGAGGGTCGAGAGGTCACGGTGCTCGACGACGAGGTGACCGTGGCCTGGAGCGATCCAGCACGGCTGCGCCGGGACCTGAAGGAAGGGCTCAAGCGCGGTCGGCTTCCGGTGGATGCGGTGGTGAAGCCGAACATCACGCTGCGGCTGAAGCTGCCCGACGGCCAGGTGCTCGCGGTGCCGGCGGTCTCCGAGCAGGGCCCCGGAGGGTCGACCCTGAACTTCCGCCTGGCGCTCCCGCTGAAGCAGAAGCTCAAGAGGGCTTCGACCTCGAAGGACTCCGCCGAGGACTGAGCCCGCCGAGCGGCCTACTCCTCGGCGGCCTGGTCGTCTTCCTCGATGACCCGGGTGACGCTGACCACGCGCTCGCCGTCGGCCACGCGCATCAGGCGCACGCCCATCGCTGCGCGCCCCGTCTCGCGGATGTTGATGACGGGGATCTTGATCACCCGACCGTTGTCGGTCATCAGCATGATGCGGTCTTCGTCGTGCACCTGGAGCGAGCCGACCACGAAGCCGGTCTTCTCGGCCACCTTCAGGTTGATCACGCCCTTCCCGCCGCGTCCCTGGAGCCGGTACTCACCGACCGGTGTGCGCTTGCCGAAGCCGTTCTCGGTGACGGTGAGCAGCAGCATCTCGGGGTCTTCCTCGAGCACGCTCATGCCGACGATCCGGTCGTCGTCGGCGAGGTCGACTCCGCGCACGCCACGGGCGACGCGGCCCATGTGGCGGATGTCGGGACCGGGGAAGCGGATGGAGAGCCCGGCCTTGGTGGCGATGAGCACCTCCTGGTCCGTGGCGGTCAGGAGCACGGTGAAGAGCTCGTCGTCCTCGGCGCAGTCGTAGGCACGCAGCCCCGTGGTGGACCGGATGTTCCGGTACTCCGAGAGCATGGTGCGCTTGACGAGGCCCTTGCGCGAGCAGAAGAGCAGGTCGACGTCGTCGGAGAACTCGCGGATGGACAGCACCGCTGCGATGGTGTCGTCGGTCTCCAGCGGGACGAGGTTCACGATCGGCTTGCCGCGCGCGCCCCGCTTGGACTCCGGGATGTGGTGCACGGGCACCTTGAAGACCTGGCCGTGGGTCGTGAAGATCAGCAGATCGGAGTGGGTGTTGGCCACGAAGAGGTCGGCGACCGAGTCCTCGTTGCGGGTGTTCATGCCCCGCTTGCCCATGCCCCCCCGTCGCTGCTCCTCGTACTCGGCCTGGCTGGTGCGCTTGACGTAGCCGTTGACCGACAGCGTGATGACCTGGTCTTCCTCGGCGATGAGGTCGTAGATCGAGAGCTCGCTGCGGGACTCGATGATCTCGGTGCGGCGCTCGTCGGCGAAGCGCTCGCGCACCGCCTGCAGCTCCTCCTTGACGAGGTTCATCAGGAGCGCTTCGTCGGCCAGGAGCCCCTGGAGGCGGGTGATGGTGGCCATCACCTCGGTGTACTCGGTCTCGATCTTGTCGCGCTCGAGGCCGGTGAGGCGCTGCAGGCGCATCTCGAGGATGGCCCGTGCCTGGATCTCGGAGAGCCCGAAGCGTTGCACCAGGCCTTCGCGGGCCACCTCGGCGGTGGGGGAGGCGCGGATGAGCTTGATCACCTCGTCGAGGTTGTCCAGCGCGATGCGGTAGCCCTCGAGGATGTGGGCCCGCTCCTGCGCCTTGCGCAGCTCGTACCGGCAGCGGCGGGTGACGACGTCGCGGCGGTGGCTGATGTAGTGACCGATGACCTCGCGCAGCCCCATGACCCGCGGCTGACCGCCCACGATGGCGAGCATGATCACGCCGAAGGTGGACTGCATCTCGGTGTGCTTGAAGAGCTTGTTGAGCACGACCTCGTCGTAGGCGTCGCGCTTGAGCTCGATGACCACGCGCATGCCGCGCCGGTCGGACTCGTCGCGGAGGCCGGAGATGCCCTCGATCTTCTTGTCGCGCACGAGGTGGGCGATGTTCTGCTGCAGCCGCGCCTTGTTCACCTGGAAGGGCAGCTCGTCGATGATGATGGCCGTGCGGTCGTTGCCGAAGGTCTCGAAGTGGGTGCGCGCGCGGACGTAGATGCGGCCGCGTCCCGTGGTGTAGGCGTCCCGCACGCCCTGGCGGCCGTAGATGAGCGCACCGGTGGGGAAGTCCGGCCCCGGCACGATCTCCATCAGGTCTTCGCTGGTGAGCGCCGGGCTGTCGATGCAGGCCACGGTGGCGTCGATGATCTCGCCGAGGTTGTGCGGCGGGATCTTGGTGGCCATGCCGACCGCGATGCCGTCGGTGCCGTTGACGAGGAGGTTGGGGTAGGCCGCGGGCAGCACGGTGGGCTCGCCCGTCGTGCCGTCGAAGTTGGGCGTGAAGCTGACCGTTTCCTTGTCGATGTCGCGGAGGAGTTCCTCCGCGAGCTTGGTCATCTTGCACTCGGTGTACCGGTAGGCGGCGGCGGGATCGCCGTCGACCGAGCCGAAGTTGCCCTGCCCGTCGATGAGCAGGCCGCGCATGTTCCAGGGCTGGGCCATGCGGACCAGCGCGTCGTACACCGCCGAGTCGCCGTGCGGGTGGTACTTCTTGAGCACCTCGCCGACGACACCGGCGCACTTGGAGTAGCGGCGGCTCGCCAGGAGGCCTTCGCCGAGCATCGCGTAGAGGATGCGCCGGTGGACGGGCTTCAGCCCGTCACGCACGTCGGGGAGGGCCCGCCCGACGATGACGGACATGGAGTAGTCCATGTACGCGGTCCTCATCTCCTCGGCGATGGAGATGGGCACCACGTGGGCGGCGAAGGAGTCGGTCGACATGGGTCTCCGAGGGGGATCGCGACGCTGTGGACTAACGCGTTCGAAGGCAATCCGGGGCCCCTTCGACGCGTACCGGGGGCATGATCTACTGCCCGTCCTGCAACGCCTCCGACCTCACCGCTTCGGAGTGCCCGACGTGCGGCGCTGCGGTCGTCTCGACCGACGCACCGGAGCCCTCGAGCGACGACTGGATGCGCCACCGCCGCCGCCGCCATCGCCGCGCGGTGGCGTCCATCGCGTGCGGTGTCGGAGCGGCCCTGGCCTATGGCACCATCGTGAAGACGGGACCCGCCCTGCCCGGGGTGGCGTGCGCGGTGCTGTCGCTGGCCGCGGTCGTGCTCGCACCGGCCTAAGGCCGGAGTCCTCGGGCGTGGCGGAGTCCGGGGCGGTCGAGTCCTGCGCAGCGGCGGCGTGGCTCCCGGTGTCGGGACCGTCCAGCGCCACGCAGCTGCCGTCGCTCGCGCGTCCGAAGCCCGTGGCGCACGGTTCGGTGGGGACGCAGCTCAGGAGGAGGGCGAGCATGCTCGAGGGTACCCCCGCTCAGAAGCTCCAGTGCACCCCACCGAAGACCCGGTCGTGGGTCTCCAGGCCGACCAGCGGCCCGAGCTCCTCGCCGGGCTGGTAGGTGATCCAGCCGAGGTTGGCGCGCAGGCCGTCGGCCAGCTCGTAGGCGACGTCGGCGCGCACGAGCAGCCCGTAGGCGAGGGTGGGACCGATGCCGCCACCTGCGGCGGTCAGGGCCAACCGCTCGCGCAGGAGCTTGTGCTGGGCGCGCACGGCGTACTGGAGCTCACCCCAGGGCAGCAGCATGTCGTCGGGCTTGTCGGGGACGTAGCCACCGGACACCTCGAGATCGAGCGTGGTGCGGGGGAGGCCGGCGTAGCTGACGCCGACGAGGCCCGTGTAGGCATCGATCTCGGCGGTCTGGGCGTCGAAGGTGGGCAGGCCCGAGGCGTCGAGCGCGACCACGTCGCCGACGTTCACCGCGCGACCGAGCTCCCCGGCGGCTTCCCAGCGGAGCACGGTGCCGCCCACGGTGGCCGCGCCGGCGTGACCGAAGAGGGTGGAGCGCCGGTGGTCGATGGGGATGGCGATGTCG
Organism: uncultured Enterobacterales bacterium; assembly: GCA_964604675.1. Lineage (GTDB taxonomy): Bacteria > Myxococcota_A > UBA796 > UBA796 > CAJQPC01 > CAZSAT01. The sequence continues at coordinate 123,221 of CAZSAT010000001.1, read as the reverse complement.
TCGCCGAGCAGGTTGGGCGGGTCGTCGCCGCCGACGATCACGCCCTGTTGGTCCAGCGCGCTCGCGCCGTAGAGCCCGAGGTCCACGCCCTTGCCGCTCCATGTCCAGCTGCCGAAGCCCTGGATCACCTCGGCCCCCCAGCGGTCCTGGAGGTGGACCCATGCGTACTCCTTGCTGATCAGGCCGTCGGCCACGATCTGGCCGATGCCCTGGTGCTCCAGCAGGCCCGGCAGCAGGCCGAAGGGGCCGTCGGGCGGGCTGCGGTAGCCCCAGTCGGCCTCGGGCACCACGATGGCTTCGAGCTTGTGGTCGCCGGCGAAGAACGCCGCCTTGAACATGGTGACCGGGAGCCGGACGTCGTCGAGGTCGGCCAGTCCGGGCTCGCGCAGGTCCTTCGGGTTCACGCGATCGAACAAGCCCAGCACGTTGCCTTTGCCCCAGGCGACCTCCTGGCGGCCGACCGAGAGGTCCACCGGGCCGAAGGAGGTGGCGACCCACGCTTCGCCGGGGCGGGCCTGCCAGCCGTAGGTGGCACGGGTGGAGGGGTCCACCCCGTCGCGCAGGTAGACCGGGTCGACCTCGGCGTGACCGCTGACCCGTGCGCGCCAGCCGTTCTTCGAGAAGCCGACGCCGAGGTCCAGGCTCTGGCGGGCCTTGGCCAGCGGCTCCTCGTCCAGCCGCTCGATCCAGAGGGCCTCTTCGGTGGACACCTGGCCGTCGAAGGACAAGGGAGAGGGAGGCTTGACCGGGTCGGCGGGTGCCGAGGGCTCGCCCCAGCCGTCTTCTTCCTCGCCCCAGCCGTCGTCCTCGTCGCCCCAACCCGCGTCGTCGTCGCTCCAGTGCCCTTCATCCTGGGCGAGCGCCGTGCCGACCGTGAGCGCGAGGATCACAGCCCCTGCTCGAGCCGCCGCTCGGTGAAGTCGTCCTCGCTCACCAGGGCGTCGCCGATGTCCAGGCTCGAGAAGCGCAAGGTGGACTGGGACTCGAGCTCGCCGTTGCGCGTGGTCTTCACCACCGTCTCGTGGGCGACCCACACACCGCCGACGTTCTTCACGTCGCCGAAGGTGATCCACTTCATGCGCTGGCCCTGGATGACCCAGGACTTGGCCTTCAGCGGCATGAGCTTCTCCTTGCTGATCCAGAGCTGGGTCTTCTTGTACCCGGTCTCCTTCTGCTCCTCCTCGGTGGTGGGAGCGGCCTCGATGACCCAGCAGTCCTCGCCGCTGACCGGGTCGTTGTCCTTCACGAGCTCGTAGCTGTAGTTCGCCGGATCCTTCTCGGTGAGGTCGGCGTAGGAGAGGTCGGTGCCCATGAAGGCGCCCGACTTGTCGGTCGACGCGATGCGCGTGGTCTTGCCGAGGCTCGGGAGGTACAGCCACTGGTCGTCGGCACCGGTGGCGTGGTCGAAGGACAGGAAGCCCGCGTTCCTCACGTCGGCCGGGCTCTCGAACAGGAAGAGCTGCTTCCGACCGTCGTCGACCTTCATGGCCTTGGTCTGCACCACGCGGCTGCGCTCCCGTCCGCCGGCATCGCGGATCGTGATCTCGAGGCGGGACACGGACTGAGCGCCTGTGTCGCGGGCCTCGACGGCCTCCATGATCGCGTTGGCGTCGGTGGTGCCGGGGTCGAGCGCGAGCGCGGTGGCAGGCGACGAGGCGAGGGCGGCGAGCAGCAGGCTACGCAGACGGTTCATGGACGGCTCCAGCGGGGGAAGGCTCCTTGCCCTCCCCGAAGAAGAGGCGCAAGAGGGCGGGTGCGATGACGAGGTTGGAGAAGAGCGCGAACAAGCACGCCAGACCTACCAACACGCCGAAGCGCTGGACATTCACCATCGAGCTGGCGAGGTAGACCGCGAAGCCGCCGGTGAGGATGAGCGCGGAGCCCACCAGGGCCCGGCCGGCGTGCTGCAGCGCGTGCGCGATGCCGGCTTCGCAGTCGCCGTCGACCATGTGCACCACCCGCCACTGGTGGATGTAGTGGATGGTGTAGTCCACGCTCACGCCGATCACGATGCTGGCGATCAGCAGGTTGGCGAGGTCGATGGGGATGCCGGTGTAGCCCATCATGCCCATCACCATCAGGATCGGCACCAGGTTGGGCAGCATGGCGAGCAGGCCGAGCCGGACGGTCTTGAGCAACAGGATCATCATCACGGTGACCGTGATGAGGGCCACCGTGAAGCTGCGCAGCAGGTCGTCGATCAAGCCGCCGATGATCGAGGTGATGCTGTAGACCGAGCCCGTGGGCCGCGCGGTGACCCCCTCGGGGAGGAACTTCGCGATGCCCTCGTCGAGCCATTCGGTGAGCGGCAGGTAGCTGGTGGCGTCCATCCACCGCAGCCGCAGGCTCAGGTGGGAGCGGGAGAAGTCGGCGGTGGCGAGCTGGCGTAGGGCGGCCGGCCCGGCGTTCTCGAAGAGGAAGAGCATGTCGGACACGCCGCGTTGGGTGTCGGGGAGCACGTAGAAGGCCTGGTCACCGTCGTGCAGTGCGCGGTTGGTCTCCTTGATGACGTCGACCAGGCTCGTGGAGCTGGTGACGATGCGTTCGCCGGTCCTGGGGTGCACGAACGCCTCGAGGTGTTCCTGCAGGCCCTGCACGCCTTGCAGCACGTCGTGGTCACGCAGGCCCCGCTCGCCGCTGGCCTCGAGCAACACGGTGAGGTTGGCGGTGCCGCCCACGTGGGCGTCGAACTCGTCGAGGCTCATGCGGGTGCGGTCGTCCTCGGGGAGCCACTCGAGGGGGTCGTGGAACACCGCCAGCCTGGTCATGCCGAAGCCCGATCCGATGGCGATCAGCAGGGCCACGCCGAGCACCCTGGCAGGCCGACCAGGCCCGTCGGAGAGCCGTGTGGTGGCCGCGAGCAGGGCGTCGATGAGGTCGCGCTTGCGCGCCCCCGACGCGGCCGGAGCCTTCACCGTGCCACCACCCCCGAGCGACATCGCGATGGGGAGGAAGACGATGCTGTGGAACAGAGCCACCATCACGCCCCAGGCCCCGAACATGCCCAGCTCCTGGATCGCTTCGGTGGAGGCGAAGCGGAAGCTCAACAGCCCCATGGCGGTGGTGAGGGTCGTGAAGAGGATCGGCAGGGCGGTGGAGGCAATGGCGTGCACCACCGCGGTGTGGTTGTCGTCGCCGCGAACCCGAGCGTCCCGGTGCACGGACAGCACGTGCACGGAGTCGCCCAGGCCCACGCAGGCCAGGAAGGCCGGCAGGATGTTGGTGAGCAGGGTGACGGGGACCCCGTAGATCGCCATCGCGCCGAGGGCCCAGATGGCGGACATGCCCACGACGATCAGCGGCGAGATGACCGCCACCGCGTTTCGGAACAGCCCGCCGAGCACCAGGCTCATCACGAGGAAGGCCGCCCCCACCAGCACGCGCATGTCGCGCGTGAGCTGTCCGGTCAGGGCCGCGTTGAGCGCCGGCATGCCGGTGTTCTCGACACGGAAGCCTTCGGCGTCGTGTTCGGCCGCGATGGCGGCGAGCTGGGCATGGACCTGCTTGGTCTGCTTCTCGCTCAACACCTGGGTGCGCACGAGCACCACCGCGTGCGTGCCCTCGGCGCCCACCACCTGGCCGACGAGGCTGGGGTCTCCGAGGGCCGCGGCCTCCAGTCCCGGCAGATCGGCTTCGGTGGGCCAGGTGTCGAGGAAGCCGCGCACCCGCACAGCGCCGTCCTCGGACACGGTCTGGCGTGCGTTGACGAGGCTGACCACCTCCTCGATCAGGCTGCCGCCGGCCTCGTCGCCCCAGTCGTCGTCGCCCCAGCCGTCGTCGTCGCCCCAGCCGGCGTCGTCGCCCCAGCCGGCGCCCTCGTCGGTCGGCTCCGGCTCGATCGCTTCGGGGTCACCGTCCTCGTCTTCGGGCTCGGCGATCTCCTGGTCGACCTGGAGGTCCGCGGCTTCCATCGCGCCGTGCAGCGTCCGCAGGCGGTCGAGGAAGTCGATGCTGAAGACGTCTCCCTCCACCATGATGAGGTGCCACGTGTCGTTGCCGAAGTCCTCGTGGAAGGCGTCGAGGATCTGGCGGGTCTCGGAGCCCTTCGAGAAATAGTCGGCGCTCGGGTCGATCTCGAGCTTGGTCTTGACCTGGAACGCGAAGGCGCCCGTGACCGTCAGGGTCAGGGCCAGCATGAGCCATTGGTAGCGCAGGACCGTCTCGGTCCAGGCGCGGAAGAAGCGGCTCTCGCGGTTGCTCGCCAACGTCTCCACACTCCTCGTCCTGGGGCACCCTCGTTTAGCGCGTCGGGCGTCGGGTCGGGTGTCGAGGAGTGGTGAGTCCACTCGTTCTGGGGTGCGCTGCGGTGGCGTGGACCCTCATCGGGGCGGTGCGGGGTTAGGTCCACGTCATGGTCATGCTGCTCGCCACGCTCTCGTTCGCTGCCCCCGGAGACGCCGGCTACGGCGAGGGGATCGCCGCCCTGAAGGCCAAGGATGGTCCCGCGGCCGAGGCCGCGCTCGCGCTGTGTCACCAGGAGGCGCCGGAGCGGCTCGACTGTCTCTGGGAGCTCGGCTGGGCCCACTGGCTGCAGAACGACTGGGCGGGCGTGGTGGAGGTCTGGCAACAGGTCGACGCGGCGGAGCCCGGCCGCGCCGAGCTGACCACCTACCTCCCGCAGGCTCAGCGCAACCTCGCGCTCCAGCAGGAGCTCGCAGCCAGCTCGGCGGAGGCGCCGGCCACCTTCGTGTCCGCGGCCCCGGATGGCGCCACGCTTCGGCTGCGCGCGGTCGGCGACATGATGCTCGGCACCACCTTCCCCGCGGGCTACCTGCCGGCCGACGACGGCCAGGGCCTGCTGGACGGCGTGGCTGGATGGATGGCCGACGCCGACCTGACCTTCGCCAACGTCGAAGGCCCGCTCTGCGACGAGGGCGTGAGCCGGAAGTGCGCGCCCGACAGCACCAACTGCTACGCCTTCAAGTCGCCCACCCGGTACGGGCAGTATTTCGCCGACGCAGGGGTGGACCTGGCGTCGTTGGCGAACAACCACTCCGGGGACTTCGGAGAGGCCTGCCGCCGGGCCAGCGAGACCACACTCGACGAGCTCGGCATCGCGTGGTCGGGTCCACCGGGCTCCATCGCGACCGCGGAAGCCAATGGGCTCAAGGTGGCGATGATCGCCTTCCACAGCTCGACCGAGTGCAACTACATCAACGACCACGCCACGGCGAAGGCGCTGGTGGCCAAGGCCGATGCCACCCACGACATCGTGATCGTGAGCTTCCACGGCGGCGCCGAGGGCTCCAAGGCGCTGCACGTGCCCGACGAGATGGAGCTCTTCTACGGTGAGCAGCGCGGCCACCTGCGGGTCTTCACCCACGAGGTGGTCGACGCGGGTGCCGACCTGGTGCTCGGTCACGGCCCCCACGTGCCCCGCGCGATCGAGGTCTACGAGGGTCGCCTGATCGCCTACTCGCTGGGGAACTTCGCGACCTACGGGCGCTTCAACCTCTCGGGTCACCTGGGCACGGGCTTCGTGCTCGAGACCACGATGGACGCCGAGGGCCGCTTCGCGGGCGGTCGCATCCTGTCGACGAAGCAGGAGGGGCGTGGCGTGCCCGTGCAGGACCCGACCCACGCCGCCGCCGACCTGGTGCGGAAGCTGAGCACCGAGGACTTCCCGGCCACGGGTGTGCGGGTGGCGGCCGACGGGAGCCTGGCCGCGCCCTGAGGAGCGCTTCGCCGTTCGCGGGTACGATGGAGCCGACGGAGGTGGCCGTGGACCGACGCGCGATCCTGGGCGGTGGCTTCCTCCTCGCTCTGGCTGCCACGCTCTCGGTGTGGGACGTGCTGAGCGACGCGACGCGGGGGCCGATCACGCTGCCGCTCGAGGTCACGATGCTGGGCGCGAGAGCCCACGAGGCCGTGAAGCGAGGGTCTCGCGCGGAGGCGGGTCGGGCGCTGAACACCTACGGCTCCGCCCTCCTCGCGCTGTCCGAGGATGGGGACATGAGCCGACCCGACGCCGAGGACCTCGCGGCGATCGCGCGCGATGTTCGGATCCTCGGAACCGTGGTCGAGACCGGCCGCGGCGAGGTCGCGAGCGACGACGACTTCGCCGCCTGGCAGGCGCTCCAGGGGCTCGTCGACACGATCTGTGCGGGCGCCTCCTACGAGGACGCCCGCGGGGGCTGAGCTCTGGCGGAGACGTGTTCGGCGAGGCGCTCGAGCGTGCTCTTCCAGCCCATGGTCGTGCAGCAGCACGCGTCGGTTCGGCGTCAAGAAACGGGCGACTCGGCCGAACGTGGTTTCGTACCCCCGTGGACGTGTGGTTAAAGGCCGCCGCCCACCGACGGGATCCCCTTGAACGTCCGCATCGCCTCCACCGGCCTCTACCTGCCACCGCGCGTGGAGACGGCAGCGGAGCTCGCTCTGCGGATCGGGGTGTCGGAGCGATGGATCGTGCGCCGGACCGGGGTGGCGCGTCGCCACGTGGCCGACGAGAGCATGTCGAGCATGGCGGCGAAGGCGGTGCGCGACGCGCTCGGCGACGGGCCGCTCCCAGACCTGCTGATCAACGCGTCGGCCACGGTCGAGCAGACCATCCCGGACTCGGCGGTGTTCATCCAGCGAGAGCTCGGCTGGGAGAGCCTGCCCTGCTACTCCGTGCACGCCACCTGCCTGTCGTTCATGGTCGGCCTCCAGCACGCGGCCGCGCTGATCACCGCCGGCGTGCACCGCCGCATCGTGGTGGTCTCGTCGGAGCTGGGCACCCGTGGGCGCAACTTCTCGGAACCCGAGAGCGCCGCTCTGTTGGGTGACGGCGCCGCGGCGGTGGTGCTGGAGCCGAGCGATGGCAGCTCGAGCATCCTGGGTTGGTCGATGCACACCTGGTCGGAGGGCGCGGAGCTCACCGAGGTGCGAGGGGGTGGCATGAAGCACCACCCGAACGACCAGGGCACCACCGAGGCCGACAACCTCTTCTCGATGGACGGCCCCCGCATCTACAAGATGGCGCGGAAGCGGGCTCGGATGGTCATCGAGGAGGCGCTGGCCGACGCGGGCTTGCAGAAGGACGAGGTCGACCTGTTCGTGCCCCACCAGAGCTCGCTGTTCGGTGTGCTCAGCGTGACCCGCTACGGCTTCTCCGAGGACAAGGTGGTCAACGTGATCGCCGAGCAGGGGAACTGCGTGGCGGCGAGCATGCCCCTCGCGCTGGCGACGGCCCACAAGAGCGGTCGGCTGAGGCGTGGGGACGTGCTCGTGCTCGGCGGGACGGGCGCCGGGCTGAGCGTGTGCATCGGGGTGCTGCGCTGGTAGTCAGCGCAGCTTCAGGATCCAGTTCTCGAGCGCGGTCGTGCTCAGGCTCGAACCGGTTCCCTTCGCCATGATGGTCAGGTCGCGGTCGAAGACGACGTAGCTGGGCTGGCTGCCCGACCAGTACAGGCTGTGGGCGGTCAGCGAGCCGTCGGCGAGCACGGGGTGGGTGAGGCTGTAGTACGACGCCCAGGAGGCGGCGTCGGCGACGTCGGCGGCCGCGTGGGTCGCGTCTTCGTAGAGCGCGGTGATGACCGTGACGTCGTCCGCGGCGTAGTCGGTGTGCAGGGTCTCCAGAGTCCCGGCCCGGGACTGGCAGGTGGGTCACCAGGCGGCCGACAGGTCGAGGATGATGATGTCGCCGAAGTAGTCCCACAGGCTGACATCGGTGCCGGTGCTGTCGGGCAAGGTGAAGTCGGTGGCGCAGTCGCCGACCGCGGTGCCGATGGTGAGGCCGTCGCAGGGCTGCGCATCGATCGCGCCGTCGCAGTCGTTGTCGAGGCCGTCCCCATCGACCTCGGGATCGCCGGGGCTGACGTCGGCGTCGGCGTCGTCGCAGTCGTCGCCGCCGTAGGCGTCGCTGTCGTAGCCGTCGCCGTCGGCGTCGTAGTCGCTCGCCCCGTCGCAGTCGGTGTCGACGCCGTCGTACCAGGTGTCGCTGGCGAGCGGGTGGGTGCTGGCCTCCGCGTCGTCGCAGTCGTCGCCGCCGTAGGCGTCGGCGTCGTAGCCGTCGCCGTCGGCGTCGTAGTCGCTGGCCCCGTCGCAGTCCTGGTCCGTGCCGTCGTACCAGACCTCGGTCGCGGCCGGGTTCACCGTGGCCCGCGCGTCGTTGCAGTCCGCGCCGCCGTGGGCGTCGCTGTCGTAGCCGTCGCCGTCGGCGTCGTAGTCGCTGGCCCCGTCGCAGTCCTGGTCGGTGCCGTCGTACCAGGTCTCCGTCGCGGTCGGTCCCACCGTCGCGTCGGTGTCGTCGCAGTCGTCGCCGCCGTGCGCGTCGCTGTCCTCGCCGTCGGCATCGGCGTCGTAGTCGTTGGCGCCGTCGCAGTCCTGATCGACGCCGTCGTACCAGGTGTCGGTGGCCGCCGGGTTCACGTCCGCGTCGGTGTCGTCGCAGTCGGTGCCGCCGAAGCCGTCGTGTCGGTAGCCGTCCCGATCGACGTCGTAGTCGTCGTCTCCTGCGCAGTCCTGGTCGGTGCCGTCGTACCAGGTCTCGGTGGCACCCGGGTTCACCGAAGCGTTGGCGTCGTCGCAGTCGTCGCCGCCCTCCGCGATGGCGTCGTAGCCGTCTCCGTCGGCGTCGGTCACCGTGGGCACGTCGGCCACCCCGTCGCAGTCGTTGTCGAGGCTGTCGCCGTCGATCTCGGCCTCCGAAGGGTTGATCGCGGGGTCGGTGTCGTCGCAGTCGCCGCCGCCGAAGGCGTCGCTGTCGTAGCCGTCTCCGTCCGCGTCGTAGTCCCCGTCGCCGGCGCAGTCCTGGTCGGTGCCGTCGTACCAGGTCTCCGACGCGCTCGGGCTGATGTCCGCGCTGGTGTCGTTGCAGTCGTCGCCGCCGTGGGCGTCGCTGTCGTGGCCGTCGGCGTCCGCGTCGTAGTCGTTCGCCCCGTCGCAGTCGCTGTCGAGGCCGTCGTACCAGGTGTCCGACGCGGCCGGATTCGTCGCCGCGTCGGCGTCGTCGCAGTCGTCGCCGCCGTGGGCATCGCTGTCGTAGCCGTCGGTGTCCGCGTCGTGGTCGCTGGCTCCGTCGCAGTCGCTGTCGAGGCCGTCGTACCAGGTCTCGCTCGCCTCGGGGTTCACCGCGGGATCGGTGTCGTCGCAGTCGTCGCCGCCGGCTCCTTCGGCCGCGTGGCCGTCGCTGTCCTGGTCGTCGTCGTTGCCGTCGCAGTCCTGGTCGACGCCGTCGTACCAGAGCTCGCTCGCCTCGGGCGAGATGCTGGCGTCGGTGTCGTCGCAGTCCGTGTCGGCGCTGACGCCGTCGCCGTCGGCGTCGACGTGGGCCAGGCAGGCGTCGTTGGCGGCCCCCGGGGTGCCGAGGTCGCCGAGGCCGTAGGACGACAGCGAGGCGCACCAGTCGGCCGCACCGCTGGACGGGCCGGTGAGCTCGTCGAAGAGCATCGTCGACACGCCCTCGGTCCAGGGCAGCGCCGCGAGGTCCACCCGGTCGAGCTCGGTGCCGTCGACGTCGAGGATCAGGGCATCGAGCGCATCGAGGTCGAAGCCCGACCCTCCGTAGGCCACGGCGCCTTCGAGGCCGCCGTTGTCGCTGGCGTCGTCGCTGGCCGCGAAGACCAGGTAGGTGCCGCCGGTGGCCACCTGCGTCAGGTCGAAGGCCACGCTCCCGTCGTCGCCGCGGAGCTGCACGCCGGTGAGGTCCACCTCGCCCTCGGTGGCCAGGTAGAGCTCGAGCCATGCGCCCGCGGCACCGTCTACCGCCGACGGGTTGCGCAGGATCTCGGTCAGGTAGAGGTCGCCTGCGCTCAGGCTCGCACTGGAAGCCGGCCCGGCTGGTCCGCTGTCGCCCGTGTGAGGGGCGGCGGTCTCCGTAGCCGTGTCGGCCGGATCGCTGTCCGGTGTGGCGGTCTCCGCGGTGCCGGGGCCCGTGTCGCTGGCGGGCTCACCCTTGCAGGCCAGGCCGAGCAGGGCGATCAGGGCGGTGGCGGGGGTCATGCGCAGGTCCTGGGCAGGGCTCGAGGGTACGACTCCGGCCGCGGGTCGGGGTTTCTCGCCGGGGTAGGCTCGGGCAGCCGATGAACGCCGCCACTGCCATCGTGGACACCCTCTCCGGCGATCGCGCGGCGGTCGTGGTGGACGGGTCGGGCATCAGCCGAGAGGCACTCGGCGCGCGGGCGATGGGGCTGGCGCGCTGGCTCCAGGGTGAGGTCGATCCCGGGGATCGCGTGGTGCTGTTGGCGGTGCCCGGTCCCGAGCTGGCGGCCGCCCTGATCGCCGCGGTGTGGGTCGGTGCCGTGCCCATCCTCGCGGAACCGGATCAGGCACCAGGGGCATGGCAGGCGCGTATGGCCACGGTGCGGCCGCGGGTGGTGCTGGCCGACCCCCGGCTCGCCGCAGCCTGGAAGGTGCCGGGGGCGGCGGCCGCCCTCGCGAAGCTCGGCGTGGCGGTGCCCCCGCGCCTGCAGGGCGTGCCCGTGCTCTCGCTGCCGAGACGGGCTCGGGGATCCATCGGTGCGGTCGCGCGCGGCCCGACCGACGAGGCCCTCATCCTCTTCACCTCGGGCACGACGAGTGCGCCCAAGGCGGTCGTGCACACCCACGGTTCCCTGCCCCACTTCCTCCGCCACGTGGCCGGCGTGGTGGAGGATCTGCCGCACGCGACCTACCTGGCCGAGACCCCGCAGCAGATCTTCTACGCCCTCTTGCTCGGCGCCACCTGCCACCTCGTCCGTGGACGCGGTGAGAAGCGGGTCCAGCGCACCCTGGCGCTGCTGGAGCGGGAGCCCATCGAGGCGTGGTTCGGTTCTCCCTGGACCTGGCAGACCTGGCTGAGCGCGGGTCGGCCGGTGCCGGCGGGGCTGCGCACGGTGTTGTTGGGGTCGGCGCCGGTCACCCAGCCGTTCCTGGTCCGCTTGCTCGCCGCCCTCCCCGACGCCTGCGCTGTCCGGTGCATCTACGGCCTGACCGAGATCGGTCCCGCGGCGGTGGTCGACGCGGCGGACAAGGTGGCCTGGCGCGGGGACGGCGACCTCGTCGGTGCGCCCATCGCGGGCGTGGTCGCGTCGATCGACGACGGCGAGATCGTGCTCCGCAGCCCCTCGCTCGCGGCCTACGGCTCGGGCCGGCTCGAGGTGCTCCGGACCGGGGACCTCGGGGCGCTGGTCGACGGGCGCCTCGTGCTCCGCGGTCGGAAGAAGGACATGATCTTGCGCCGTGCGGTGAACCTCTACCCGGGGGTGCTCGAGCCGCTCCTGCACGGCCGCTTCGACGACGTGGCGCTGGTCGGCGTGTACGACAGCGAGCGCGAGGACGAGCGCGTGGTGCTCTGCTGCGTGGGCGGTGGGACCGAGGACGTCGACGAGCTGCTCGGGGACGCCGCCCCGGACCACGTGCTGTGCCTGGGCGCGTTGCCGCGGGCGGGTCGGCAGCACAAGGTCGACAAGGCGGCGCTGGTCGAGCTGGCGCGCGAGCGCTTCGGCATCCCGGGGGCGTCGTGATCCTCATCGAGGCGGCGGCGATCGGGCTCGTGGTGGCGCTCGCCGCGGTGTTCCTCCTGGAGAAGCGGTTGCGTCCGCTGGCGGCGTTGACGGCTTCGCTCGGGCTCGGCCTGGGTGCGGGGTGCCTGGCGGCCTGGGCGGACTCCGAGCGCACCCCTCCCCTGACCGAGCGCGGTGTGCGGGAGCGCCCGGTCGAGATCGAGATGGCCGGCCACGTCGGCCCAGGAGCCTGCCAGGCCTGCCATCCGGGCGAGCACGCCAGCTGGACGGACTCCTGGCACCGCACGATGACGCAGCTGGTGGAGCCGGGCACTCTGCTCGGCCCGCTCCAGGACAGCTGGGAGCTCGACGGGCAGGTGTGGGGGCTGACCTGGGAGGGCGACGAGCTGATCGCCACGACCCCGGAGGGCGAGAGCCGCCGCGCCATGCTCTTGACCGGTTCGCACCACGCGCAGGACATCTGGATCGAGACCCCCGAGACCGGGCAGGATCTGGAGCTCTTCCCCTTTGAGTACCGCGCGGACCTGGGGCGTTGGATCCCGATGCGCGAGGCCTTCCTGCAGCCCCAGGGGGAGGGCGAGCACACGATCGGGACCTGGAACAGGAACTGCATCCAGTGCCACACCACCTCGGGGGAGACCTGGGTGTACGAGGAGGACGTGCTGCTCAGCCGTGTCGCGGACTTCGGCATCGCCTGCGAGGCGTGCCACGGACCGGGCGAGGAGCACGTGGCTGCGCACCAGGAGCCGCTCGGTCGGATGCTGGGGGAGCGAGGGCACGACGACACGGTGGTGAACCCCGCCGACCTCGACCCGAGGCGCAGCGCCGAGGTCTGCGGCCAGTGCCATGGGATCTGGCACGGTCCCGAGGGCGACTACACCCCCGGCGACGTGCTCGCGGATCACCGGGACTACGAGATCATGGACGCGCTCGCGGGCGACTGGGCGAAGCTCGACACCTGGTTCTGGCGGGACGGCCAGGTCCGGATCTCTGGACGGGAGTACACCGGGCTCCGCGAGAGTCCCTGCTACCAGACCGGCGAGGCGTCCTGCCTCGACTGCCACCGCATGCACCAGAGCGACGACGACGAACGCGCCGCGAAGGTCTGGGCCAACGACCAGCTGCGCGAGGACCTCTCGGAGGACGAGCAGTGCACCCAGTGCCACGTGGTGGCCGACGATCACACCCGGCACGACGCGGACTCCGAAGGCGCACGCTGCCAGAACTGCCACGCGCCGTACACGACCTGGGGCGTGCTCAAGGGGATCCGATCGCACACCGTGGGCTCGCCGAGCGTGACCGAGAGCCTGGAGGTGGGGCGGCCCAACGCCTGCAACCTCTGCCACCAGGACCGCACCCTGGCCTGGACCAATCAGGCGTTGGTTGCGTGGGGTGTGCAGCCCGTGGACGTGCCGGCGCCCCACGACGAGGTGGCAGCGGTGGCCGTCTGGAGCTTGAGCGGGGACGCGGGGCTGCGCGCGCTGATGGCATGGCACCTGGGCTGGGCGCCGGCGCGCGAGGCGTCGGGCACGGGGTGGCAGCGGCGCTACCTCGATCACCTGGCGCGGGATCCCTACCCGGCGGTGCGCACGGTGGCGTCGAAGCACCTCGACGCGCTGCCGGCCGACGAGGCGTTCTCCGCACGGCCCGAGCTGTTGGTGAGGGAGGATGGGTCGGTCGACGAGCGCTTTGGCCTGCTCGCGGCCGAACGGGACGACAAGCGCGTGGTGCTGGCGGAGTGATGCACGACCTGACCCGACGGCACCTGCGCTTCGGCTGGTGGAGCCTCTTCGTCTTCTTGTGCCTCGGCGTGCTGCTCGAGGCCCTGCACGGCTACCGGGTGCCCGACTACCTCGCTCCCGAGCACGAGACCCGCCGCTTGCTGTGGACCCTCGCGCACGCCCACGGGGCCCTTCTGAGCCTGGTGCACGTGGCCTTCGCGGTCACGGCGGACCGCGTCGAGGGGCTCGGGGCAGCTTCGCCGGCCCTGTTGGCCGCGAGCGTGATGTTGCCCTCGGGCTTCTTCCTCGGCGGCCTGTTCGAGCACGGAGCGGACCCCGGCATCGGCATCCTGCTGGTGCCCCTCGGCGCCCTGCCGTTGGCCTTCTCGGTGGTCGTGACCGCTCGGGCGATCGGGCGGGACTAAAGCGGGGGATCGAATGATCCGAGCGGGGGAACGAGGCTTCTCGATGTTCTCCGCTCATCCGCTCGTCGACCCCAACAGCCCGCTCAGCCAGGCGCCGGTGAGCATCTCGCCCGACGCACCCACGGTGCCGGTCCGTCCGAAGAACCGTCGGCTGGGTGCCGACCTGCTCAGCCAGGTGCCCGCGGCCTGCTCGGGGCTGGCGTGGGTGCTGATGGGCGTGGCCTGGATGTGCTGGGACCGCTCGGCGCCTCGGAGCCACGGCGTGGACGCTCTGGTCGGGGTGCGAGCCCACGCGATCGACCCGGGGCTGGCGAAGGTGGCGCTCGCGCTGCTGGTGGCCGTCGCGGTGTTGTCGTTGGTCGGGGTGTGGGCCCGCTCGGTTCGCGGCCGTCGGAAGAGCGACACGTGGCCGGTCTCTCTGATGGTGCTCGGCTCGGGGGCCCTCGTAGGCTTCGTGGCCATCGCGATGCAGCTGGCCTGAGGCTGGAAGCGCGGCTCCGCGTCGCGGCTACCCGCGCTCGACCGGCAGTGTGAGGCAGCGGGGACCGCCGCGCCCTCGGCAGAGCTCCGGCCCGATGATCTGCACCGCGTAGCGCCGGCCGGAGGCCACGAGCTCGTCGTAGTCCTCGCGGAAGTCGCGCTCGAACTCCCGCAGGAAGCTCTTGGCGTCGACCACCCGGAAGCCCGCCTCGCTCATGGCGGCGGCCGTGCGCTCGTTCCGCGCGTAGCCGACCACCACGCCCGGGCTGATCGCCATGTAGTTGGCCCCGTCGGTCCACTGCTCCCGGCGCTGGGCGGTGGGGTCGTCGCCGCCGCAGGGGATGGCGCGCATGGGGTGGCCCTCCGCAGCGAGGGCTTGGAGCAGGTCGCCGTCGATCGGGTCCACGGCGATCCGGCCGTTCTCGCAGGCCTCGAGTCGGGTGATGTGGACCTCTTCGCGGCCGCCGGCCTCCAGCAGAGGCGGGTAGACGACGCACGTGTCGGTGTCGCAGAGCGTGAACACGGTGTCGAGGTGCATCGAGCTGCGCTGCTTGGCCATCTCGACGACCAGGATGCGGCGCATGCCGTGCTCGACCAGCTCGTGGGCCAGGCTCACGATCATCGACCAGGACGTGCGCTCCGAGGCGCCGATGAGCGCGATGGAGTCGGACAGCACCAGCACGTCGCCCCCTTCCACCGTGAGCGGCCAGGAGCGGGCTCCACGAACGCGCCGGCAGTTGCGGCTCACGTTGGCGGCTTCGAACCAGGGGTGGTGATCGACCATCGCCCAGGTGAGCACCGACTCGCGCCGCCGCGCCGCCTTGCTGGCGTTGCCGACGATGAGCAGCGAGCCCACGACCGCGGCCAGATCGCGGGTGAAGATCAGGTTGGGCAGCGGCGGCAGGAACGAAGGCTCGCCGGGCAGGCCGCCGGCCATCAGCGCCTCGGCGAGCTGCGCCGGCTCGAGGTCTCCCAGGCGACGCACCATCGCGCCGGCCACCTCCAGCCGCTCGACGTCAGCGAGGATCTCGGTGCGCGCCGCGTCCTTGGCGAGCACGTCCACGACGAGGTCTTCGAACTGCGCCACCTCGGCGGCGGTGGACAGCACGGCCCGAAGCTGGTCGTGCTCCTGGCGCGCCTGGGGCACGTGCACCAGGTCGTCGAAGAGCAGGTAGTCCGGGCTGCCGGGTTCGATGTGCTTCGGGAGCATGCGCGCGTGTGCGGCGCCCGGGCGCTGGATGATCACCCGGCGGAGTCGAGCGACGTCGCTGCCGACGTGGACCATGGGTCCTCCTGCCCCCACGCTATCCCAGCGCGGGTAGGCTCTGGCCATCGCCCGCTCCTCCACGCTCGCCGTTCGTGTGTTCCTGGCCCTGTTCGGGCTGGGCTTGGTGGTGGTCCTCGCTCTGGCCGCAGCGGAGATCTGGGTGCTCGCGGAGCTCCAGGGCCGGGGCCTGCGTTGGGATGCCGTGGAGCGGGGGCTCACCGGGCGCACCTTCGTGGGGCTGAGCCTGGACGGACGGACCGCCGAGTCGGTGCACTGGGACGCCAGGACGCCGCGGCGGGTGGACGTCGAGGGCCTCGACCTGCGGCTGGGACCCGGCGGCGGCGCGCCCTCGACCGCGGGCATCTCCCTGCCCGCCGGACTCGAGCTGCACCTGAGCGAGGTGACCGTGGGCCTCGGGGACCTCCAGCTGGGCGGCCTGAGCGGTGTGCGGATCGGGTCGTCGCTGTCGCTGCAGGGTGAGGGAGCGCGCTTCCTCGCCCCAGGGCCCGCCGGCGAGGACGTGTGGCTGGAGCTGCAGCAGGTGGTCGACCACGAGCACGTGAGCGCGACCGTGCGCATCGAGGCCCGGAAGCTCGCGGGCGAGCTGCGCGCCTGGGTGACCACCGACGACCTGGTCGTGCGCCACCCGGTGCTCTCCCGTCGCCCGCTGCGGATCGGTCATGCCGAGCTGGACGTGTCGGTGACCCGCGCCGGTGATGGCGAGGGCACCATGACCCTCGGGGATCTCACAGTGGACGTGTCCGCGGACTGCGACAGCCTGCCCCCCGAGCGGTGCACCCTGTCCGGCCGCCTGGAGCCGCAGCCGGCCGCGGCGGTGTACGCACTCTTCGCGCCCATCGTGCCCGAGCTCGCCACCGCGACCGTGCAGGGTCGGATCGGTGGCGAGGCCACCGTGCGCTGGCCGGAGCTCCTGTGGTCCCTCGACCCGGTGATCGAGGACCTGGCGGTGGAGGGCGCAGCGCTCAACGTCGAGCAGCTGAGGTACGGGCGCTTCGAGTACCTCGTGCGCGGCGTCGACGGGGAGCAGACCGTGCGGGCGTCCGGGGAAGGCACCCGCGGCTGGACCCGTCGGCAGAGCGTGCACCCGAGCGTGGAGAAGGCCATCATGGCGGCCGAGGACAGCGCCTTCCTGCGGCACCGTGGCTACCACGTGGAAGCGATGCGGGAGGCGCTGGCCGAGAGCACCGAGGCCGGGGAGCTGGGACGCGGCGGCAGCACCCTGACCCAGCAGCTGGTGAAGAACCTCTACCTGTCCGGCGACCGCACCATCGAGCGGAAGCTCCGCGAGCTGTTGTTGGCGGTGGAGCTCGATCGCGTGCTGGGCAAGTCCCGCGTGATGGAGCTGTACCTGAACGTGGTGGAGTGGGGGCCCGACATCTACGGCGTCGCCGACGCCAGCGAGTACTACTTCCTGAAGCGCCCGGCGAACCTGAACCCCAACGAGGCGGCCTTCCTCGCGGCCATCCTGCCGGCACCGCGCACCTACCACGACAGCTGGTACCTCCGGGGACGAGCGGGTTCCGTTCGCATCGACTGGATCCTGCAGAACATGGCCGACGGGGGTTGGATCAGCCGCTACGATGCGTCGCGTTGGGCGCGGAAGACGATCCGGTTCGTGCCTCCGCCCTGATCTGGAGAGCGTACGGTGCCTGCGAACGCCGGCTCAGGGCGTGACGCTCGTCGGCCTCTTCGGCGCCACCCGCACGATGCCCGGGTCGTCGCCCGTGATGGCCTGCACCGCCATCATCGCGGAGATGGTGGTGGCCTCCATGCACGGGATGTCCAGGCCGTTCCGCGTCCAGTCGCCTGCCACGGTGAGGTTCGCGATGCCGGTCTTGTGCGGCTCGGGGCGGAAGGCTAGCGAGCCGGTGCGAGCGAGGGTGAAGCGCTGCCAGTGGTCGATGTTCGCCCGCACGTAGCGGTCCCTCTCGAAGGTGAAGTCGAACTGGCCCGTGCCGTCGTCTGCGCCCGGCAGGAGCTTGGCGAGGTGGTCGGTCATCCAGGTCACGGCCACGCTGGCGGCCGCAGCGTCGGCCGCGTTGCGCTCGGCCTGCACGGTGGGGTCGGTGGTCCACGCGTCCGCCAGCGGGCCCGACAGGTACAGGCAGCCCTTGGGACCGCCGGCGCCCCAGCTCTCGAGCGGCAGGATCCGGTCGCAGGTCATCATGCTGTTGAGCGGCTGGGCGAAGGCACCGAGGGCGGTCTGGCCCCACGCCCATCCGAGGTCGGCCAGGCTGTCGGTGGTCCAGACCTGCAGCGCGACCGTGGCTACGGTCTCGATCGAAGCGATGCCGGCGAGCTCCGCGGGCACCGTGCCCGTGAGCACGCTGGCGGTGACCGGGGCGGGCAGCGCGCAGATCACGTGCACGAAGTCGGTGCCGTCGTGCAGATCGAGCGTGCTCGTGGAGCCGTTTGTGGCGTCGGAGTAGGGGTCGCCGCCACCGATGCCGCCGTTCGACATCTGCGCGGCCAGCGGCTCCTTCGGCCAGGTGGGGGTCTTGTCGACCACGATGAGCGGCTGGTACTGGTCCGCTCCACCGTTGATGGTCTCCTGGCGCTCGATCCGGACGCGGCTCACCTTGCCGCCCGCGAGCTCCACCTCGGTGGCCTTGGACATGAACTCGAAGCGCACCCCTCGGGCGACCAGCAGCTCGTAGATCGGCGCGAAGACCGCCTCGCCCATGCCGGCGTTCATGAAGTAGTACGGCGAGCCGCGGTAGCTCCGCAGCAGGCGCGCCATGCCCCACGCGGCGACCCAGGCGGACACGTCGCCGTTGCCGAGCGCCGTGCCCGGGTAGCTGAAGATGCCGTCGTAGGGCACCTGGGCCGCGGGGCCGTCCCAGGAGTCCCCGGGGATGAGCCAGCCGTCGTGGCGCTTCAGCCAGGCGCGGAAGTCCTCGGCGTCGAGGTCCTCGGCGGTCTTGCCGTTGCGAGCGTCGAGGAAGATGCCCTTGGCGAGCGTGAGCACGTAGCCGAAGAGGTCGTGCGCGACGGGGCTCGCGAGGGTGGCCGGGATGTTGACCAGGGTCTCGCCGCTGAACTCGGCGAACTCCTGGAGCCAGAGCCACAGGTCCTGCCCCACCTCGACCAGCGTGTCGGGTTCGTCGTGGTCCCAGTTCCGCGGGTTGGAGGGCAGGTGCACCGTGTAGTCGTGGGTGCCGGTGTTCAGGACCACCTTGTCGATGGGCAGGAAGGCCTGCTCGTAGGTGGCCGGGAAGGTGGTGGTCGGGTCGCGACCGAGCTCCGAGTAGACCTGCTCCATGAACAGCAGGAAGTTCTCGTAGAAGCCGAAGATCACGTGCACACCGTGTTCCTCGATGCGGTCGTGGTGCGCGGGGTTGCGCCAGCTCGCGCCCTTGCCCCCGAGCAGGTGCCCCTGCTGCACGACCGTGACCTGGTACTCCCCGGGGCGCGCCGGGTCGGTGAGGTGGTAGGCGGCCACCAGCCCGGCGAGGCCGCCGCCCAGCACCAGCACCTGCTCACCCACCGCCGGCACGATGGGCTCCTCGTAGAGCACCTGGGAGCTCTGGAACTGGAAGTCGACGTCGAGGCTGGCCGCCGCCAGCGGCGTGCTGTTGAGCGGCAGGCCCAGGACGTCGCGCAGGGGCTCGGTGGCCAACGACTCCGTCCGGACCGTGACCTTCAGCGGGTCGGCCAGGCGGATGTTGGACAGCGCCTGCACCGGCGCGTCCACGAAGGTGACCGCGCGGTAGACCGATCGCTCGGGAGACCCGGGACGCACGTCCGGGAACTGCTTCATGGCCACGATGTCGATGTCGCCCAGCGCCACGCCTGCGCCTGGAAAGAGCAGCCCGAGCAGGGCGCCGAGCGCGCCTCCGACAGGGGTCTGGCCCAGGGTGGAGACCCGGAGGACCTGCCGGTCGGTCCAGCCGGTGCCGTTCAGGTGCTTGGCGGCGAGCGCGCGCAGGCGCAGGCTCTGGTTGCCGTTCCAGAAGGTGGAGGTGGGCGGGATGTCGAGCTGCCCCGGCTTCTTGGGCAGCCCGTAGACCTCGCGGCCGGCCGCCTGGGCCATGCCGTGGTCGGGGTAGATGAAGGGCACGTGGAAGGCCCATCGGGAGGCCTGTCCAGGGATGTCGACGCGCACCGGCACGAAGACCGTGCACTCCTTGTAGGCGAAGTGGCCTTCGTTGGGGTCGACTCCGGCGGCCTGGGCGATGTCCATCCAGGCGACGAGCACCACGGGGGCGATGGCCTGCACGTCGACGTCGGGCTGGGCCCAGTCGTAGGTCGTGTCGACCAGATCCTGCAGCTTCGGCAGGTTCGCGGGGACGGCGAAGACGAAGCTCCGGCAGCCCGTGAGCGTGTAGGGCGGGTCGGGGACCAGGGGGAAGCGTGTGGGGACGCGGAGGGGTCGGGTCGGCATGGGTGGCAGTGTAGTCCGGGGTGCAGGTCGGGCCCGGTCGGTGCCAGCCCGCCGGTCAGCCGTTGCGTGCAGCTCCTGTCGGCGCTGCACCTGCGCTCACGAGCTCGCCTCGGCCGCGCGACGTCGGACCTCCTCCAGCAGCCCGTGGCGCCTCAGGAAGCGGTGCAGGTTGGACCGGTGGATCCCCAGCGCTCGCGCTGCGCGAGACTGCACCCAGTCGGCCCGCCTCAGGGCGGCCAGCACCGTGTGCACCTTGGCGTCGTCGTCCCAGCGGCGGTCGCTGTAAGGCTCGGACTCCGTCCGGTCGGGCAGGTCGGGCTTGCCGAGGGGGCGCCGCTCGGCGGCGTAGGTCGCAGCGAGCTGCTCCGCCCAGGCCCGGAGCTCGCGGAGGTTTCCGGGCCAGGTGGCGGACGTGGCGGAGCGAAGCGCGGCCGGCTCCAGCACGACCTCGGGCGCCCCCACGCCAGCGTCCGAGAGGAAGAGGCGGAGGTAGCGGTACACCACCTCGGGGCCCCGCTCCGACAGCGGCAGCAGGTGCAAGCGGGTGCTCGCGATGCGGTACCAGAAGTCCTCCCGGAACTGCGTGCGCCAGGCGCCTTGCGCCACGGGAGCGTTGGTGCCTAGCACGATGTGAAGTCCGCCGGGGAGCGGCGCCAGGGAGCCCGAGAGCCCTCCGAGGCGACGCTCGGGGGTGTCGAGCAGGGGGAGGAGGACCTGCTGGGCATCGTGGTCGAGCGCCTGGATCTCGTCGAGGAAGAGCAGCTTGCGACGCCGCAGAGCGCGTGCGATGGCCCCCTGGCGCTCCACAGCGCCCGTGAAGTCCCCCCGCCTCACCCCTGCGAGCTGGCCGACCAGCATCTTCACGTCACCCTGCCGCAGGACGAGCTCCTCGACGCCCTCGAGGCCGAAGACCTCGGTCGCCAGGCGTCGCACGAACCAGGTCTTCCCGGCGCCGGTGGGACCGGTGATGAGCAGGTTCGACTCCGGGCGGCCAACCAGGGTGTCGATGGTCCGCTGCACCTGGTCCGCTTCCCGTGCGGGCAGGAGGACGCCACAGACCTCCCGGGGCTCCAGGGAGTGCGTCGACGGCGCGCGACCGGGGGCGGCGAGGGCCAGCAGCCGCCCGGTGACCTGCGCGACACGCTTGAGCAGCTGCACATCGTGCTCGTCGAAGCGCCCGACCCGGTGCAGGTCGTCCACGTACAAGGCGCCGATGCAGCGCCCCTCCCAGGGAATGGCCACGGCGAGGAGCGACTTCAGCTCGAAGGTGCGCACCGTGGCAGACACCCGGCGCAGGTGCTGATCCGCGAAGGCGTCCTCGGCGATCCAGACGTCGTCCGGGCCCACGATGCGTTCGAGCACCTCGTCGGCGATTCCCGCGGCTTCCTCGCCCGAGAGTTCCTGGTAGCCGAGCTGTCGGCCGAGCCCCGGCATGCGCGCCATGATGAGCGCGCGGTGGGCGCCGAGCGACGTCTTGATCAGACGGGCCAGCGCCTTCGGGAAGCGAAGCGGGTCTTCGACGGCTTCCAGCAACCTGGCCACCTCGTCCAGGGAGGCGCCAGGCCGGTCGACCAGCTGGTCGCGAAGGGCCGCCGCGCGCCCCGCGCGGTGCCCACGCAACAGGATGGCGGCAGTGTGCAGATCCTCTCGGCGGGCAGCGAACGAGGTCGGGTCCAGGCCTTCGCCAGCGGTGGCCAGCAGCATGGCCCCGGTCTCCTGTCGCCGGGCGGCCGTAGAGACCTGGTCGTCGAGGCGCGTGCGCACGTCGGAGAGCAGCGCTCGCCCGCGCAACACGAGCACCCGCGCGCGACAGGTGTCTCGCTGGAGTGCGAGCCATGGATCGTGGGGCTCGGCCCAGTCCAGCACGGCCTCGGCCTCTCTCAAGCGCCCACACGACAGCAGAGCGTCGGCCCGGACGATCGCGGCCTCGGCTTCGGGAAGCACGGAGCTCCCGGTCGAGAGCTCGTCGAGTGCTGCCTCGGGCTCACCGCGAGCGAGGAGCAGGCGTGCACGGAGCAGCCGCCCACGCGCCTTGGCGTCGTCGCCGCCGTCCAGGCCCTCGAAGTCGGCGATGCGCTGCTCGGCTGCGGGCAGTCGCCCCGCCCGCAGCTCGAGGTCGGCGAGAGAGAAGCAGATGCGCAGGGCGAGGTCCGAGGCACCTGCGGCGTCGGCGATCAACCGAGCCCTCGCGTAGGCTCGCCGAGCCTCGCTGCCATCGCCACGAGCGAGCAGGGCGTTGCCGAGGTTGAGCCTCACCGCTGCGCTGCGCGTCGTGTCGCCCTCCCGGTCGGCCGCGGCGGCCGCCGCCGACAGCCACGCCAACGACTGCTCGGGCTCGCCCATCCGGTCGAGCAAGCGCCCGGTCGCTGAGGACAAGGCGCTGCCGCAGCGCCCGGCGTCCCTCGAGGCCTCCACCTGTTCGAGCACGGCGGCCGGATCGTCCGGCAGCCGGGCGTCGAGGCGATGAAGCGCCACGAGCACACGCACCAGCAGCGCGGCGGGCGTCGGCTCCAGCGTCACCACGGCCTCGGCGAGCTCGAGCGCACGGTCCAGCTTCCGCTCGGCCAGCGCCACCCGCACGTGCTCGGTCGTCGGGGTGGTGAACGCTCGGAGCCACCGCTCCGCGTGATCGAGGCGACCGCTGCGGCGGGCCGCGCGTGCAGCCAGCAGTCGATCCCCAGGATCGAGATCGAGGCCGTCGAAGGCCTCCAGCGCCTCCTGCATGCGCCCCGCGCGGACGAGGAGGCGCCCGCGCCACGCCCGTCCCTCGTCGCCAGGGAGCACCGCCGCCGCCTCCAGGAGCTCCGGCACCAACGCCTCGGGCCCGGCGGCCACGAGACGTGCTCGAGCCTGGTCGGGGGTCGGTGCCTCCCGAAGCTCGACGCCCTCGCCGGACAGCAGGGCGTGCACGCGATCGGAGCGCCCCCCCGAGCGCCTCAGGATGTCCGCGAGCCGGGCGCCGTCGGCCTCACCGTGGAAGCGACCGAGGCGTTCCACGTCTTGCAACCCCAGGGCGGCGACCTGGAGCTGCAGCCTGCAGTCCAGAGAGTGAGGCGCCGCTTGCAGGACCGCATGCCCGTGCTCCAGCCATTCGGTCGCGTCCTGCTCCCCGCCGAGCAGGACCACGGCGGGATCACCCGTCTGCCCCGGCCGCCGGAGGATCCTGGTGGCGTCGAGGGTGCGGCGGCCGTTGCAGGCAGCCTGGGCGAGCGCGCGACGGAGGACGCGGTCGGAGGAGGGGCCGACGAGGCCGATGTGGGTGACGTCTCGGTGGGTCAGGAGCCCGCCGATGGCTCGCAGGACCCGCTCCTGCCCCACCAGAGGTGGCTCGCCGAGTCGGCTGTCTCGGTGTCCGAGTGCGGCGAAGACGTCGTCGATGCCCGGACGCTCCGCGGGCCGGGGCGCGAGCATCGCCTCTGCGAGCTCTGCCAGCCTGCGCGGCGTGCTGGGAGCCAGGGCGCGCACGGGCAAGGGCACCGCAGCGGTCACCTGCTCACGAAGGGGCGCTTCGGGGCGCAGCTGGTGCGCGGGACGACCGCACAGCAGCTCGTAGAGCACCGCCCCGAGCCCGTAGATGTCGGCGGCTTCGCTCGGGGCCTCGCCGAGCACGACCTCGGGCGCGGCGTAGCCGGGCGTGCCCCCCGCATGGCCCGGGCCCTGGTCGCGAGCCCTGGCCGAGCCGAGGTCGAGCAGCAGGGCGGAGCGGCCCGTCCCGACGATGTTGGAGGGCTTCAGGTCCAGGTGGAGCAGGCCGCGTCGGTGGAGCCAGGCGACCACGCAGACCACGTCCGCGAAGGCCGCGCAGCGGGTCTCGAGCGGCAGCGACGCGAGCGAGGCGCCCAGCGGATCGCCGTCGACCCACCGGGTGGCGAAGCCGGTGACCGTCGCCCCGTCTGGAGCGTGCGCGCCCTGCACGAAGTCCACCAGCGGAACGATGTTCGGGTGGCGCAGGTCCGCGAGGAGCGCGCCTTCCCGAGAGTGCTCGGCCGCCGAGCGGGTGCCCGCGAGGGCGCCCTTGACGACCACCGCTCCCCCCAGCAAGCGGTCCTCTGCGACCCACACGCGGGTCTGTGGGCCGCTGCGCAGCACGCGCAGGGGCAGGAAGCGCGTCGATGCGGCGAGGTCCCTCACCAACGAATCGTAGCGCCCGGTGTTGTCGCCACCGGACAACGGCCCCGAACATGTTGTCCGAGAGACAACGTGCGGGACAGGGGTCGTGTCGAGGACCCCCGCCACCGATCGCGCTCTCAGGCGGCTCTGCGGTGATGTCCCTCCGCGCTTCCGGCCCTGGCGCGGTTGGTGCACAGGGGGAGCGCGTCGCCGACGGGAGTTCGGCGCGAGGAGTGGTCATGAGGAAGCGAACGGTTGCCTTCGGTCTGTTGGGGAGTCTGGTGTCGGCGACGGCGCTGGCCGCGGGGTGGGACTTCGACGAGGAGTTCGAGTCCAGGGAGTGGAGAAGCATCTCCTTGTACTGGGCGCGCGCCATCCATCCCGACGAGCCGCAGGCCGGCTGGATCCAGGCGAACATCGATCCGCCACCCCGTGAGATGTGGTGCGTGCCTCAGTCCGGCTACGAGGACGAGCCGGCCGACTGCGCCATCTTCGACGATCTGATGGACGACTGGCTGCGGTACTACCTCGAGCTCGGGCCCAACGACCCGATCCCCGATCCACTCGACGCTCCGTGGCCTCCGGAGTGCAGCTCCGCGTGTTTCCCAGAATGAGCACGTCAGGGGGGTGGCGGCAGCTCCTGTCGGAGGCCGACTGGGAGGACGTGGACAGGCGGCGGCTGGAAGCGCTGTTGCCCGAGCACACCTCCGCCGCGAGGTTTCTCCACGCGGTCTGCGAGGGTCCACTGCTCGGCGGGAGCTGCGCGGTACGGACGGCGGGGCACATCGCGCGGTTGCTGGGGCCATCCCGGACCCGGCGTGCGCTCCTGTGGTTCCTGGTGCTCGGCGAGTGCGAGGCCATCGGCTCCGACGCCACAGCGCATGCGCTGACCGTAGCTGCGGCCGTGCGTGTGCTCGGCGATGGGTCGTCCGAGGAGAACATCACGCTGGGGCTCGCGGCCGGGTTGGTGTTGCGCACGCAGCTCCCGCGGACGGCGGATCTGGCGGTGGGGCTGGAGGTGCTGGCTCCGCTCCATCCGGCGATGCGTGCCGCTACGGAGCGGGCCGTGTTCGGCCGCAGCCGGAGCGAGCAGGCGATGGTGCTCGCGCTCGCGCTCGACGTGCCGGCCGACCTGCGGGAGCTCGTCGCGCCGCGGGCTGGTTCGGACAGGTGGCACCTCGCCGAAGAGGCGCTGCTCTGCGTGGACGAGCCAGGACCGCGCTGGGCTGCGGTGCAGCGCGAGAGCCGGCACCTGGCGGCGGCCCTGGGGGTCAAGGTGACGGTCCCGTGGGTCGGCACCGGAGCCAACTCGGTGTCCGACGACGACGTGTCCGCGATCGGGCGAGCGATCCGCGAGCATGCCGGCGCCCTGAACGGCCGGCGGGCGCGAGGCCGACCGCCGTCGAGCTGACGCCCGCTCGCTTGTCCCTAGACCCGAGCCGAGATCCCCTCGGGCCTCATCAGGCGCGCCGGGAACCTCAGCACGAAGCACGCCCCGCCCAGGGGCCCCACCGCCTGCGCCTCGATCTCCCCGAGGTGCTGCTGCACGGCGTTGCGCACGATGGCGAGCCCGAGGCCGGTCCCCTCGCGCTTCCCGTGGGTGGCGAAGGGCTCGAAGAGCGTGTCGAGCAGGGCTGGCGGCAGGCCGGGGCCCGAGTCCATCACCCGCAGCACCACGCCCTCGCCGTCGGCTTCCAGCCGCGTGATCACCTGCCCGCCACCACGCGGTGCCAGGACGTCGCGCGCGTTCTGCACCAGGTTCTCGATCGCCCGCCGCAGCTCCTCGCGGTCGCCCACGATCTCGGCCAGGGTCAACAGCTCCAGCCGGAGCTCGACGCCAGCCGGCGCCACGCTCGCGGCCAGGGGGTCGATCAGCTCGTGCAACAGCGCCCCGAGCTCGAAGGGCTCCATCGTCAGCTCGCGGTTGCCGCTCGCTGCGAAGTCCGTCACCTCCTTGAGCATGCGGACCGCCCGGCGGGTCTCCGACATCACCGCGTCGAGGTCCTCGGCCGCCTGGGCGAGCCCCGCATCCCTCACGCTCTCCTGGGCCAGCGCCGAGAAGGTGACCACCGACGTGAGCGGGTTGCGCAGGTCGTGCGCGATCTGGCTGGTCATCATGCCGATGGCCGCCAAGCGGCTCGCGCGCTCGTCGCTCGCACGCTCCACCGCCCGCGCCCGAAGCACCGCGTCGATCCGCGCCTCGAGCTCCCGCACGTGGAAGGGCTTGGTGACGTAGTCGTCGGCCCCTCCGTCCAGGCCACGCACCACGTCTTCGACGTCGGCGCGTGCGGTCAGGAGGATGACCGGCAGGTCGGAGAGCAGCGCGTCCTCCCGCAGGTTGGCCACCATCTCCAGGCCGTCCATGTGAGGCATCATCACGTCGCTCACCACCAGGTCCGGCGGGTGGCGACGGATGACCTCGAGGCCTTCGAGACCGTCCTTCGCGGGCTCCACACGGTAGTGGTGCGAGAGGCGCTCCAGCAGGAAGGTGCGGAGCTCGGCGTTGTCTTCGACGATCACGATGCGTGGCGCGTCGGGCGGCGCGGTGGCCAGGGTGCTCGGCTCGAGGTCCGCCAGGCCGAGATCGGCGAGCATGGCGTGGCTGCGGGCGCGCTTCCAGCTCGCTCCGGCCAGGACGCCGGTCGGCCCGTGTAGCGCCACGGCCTCCGGCGACCGGGGCAGCTCGACGGTGAAGCTGCTCCCGCTGCCCAGGGTGCTGTCGGCGACGATCACGCCGCCGTGGAGCTCGACCAGCTCCTTGACCATGCTCAACCCCAGACCCGTGCCCTCGGCCTCCCGGCTCGCGGAGGCGTCGACCTGGTGGAAGCGCTCGAACACCGCGTCGAGCTGCGTCTCGTCGATGCCGATGCCGCTGTCGGTCACCTTGAAGCAGACCATGGTCGGCGTGCTCCAGGCCTCGACGCCCACCGCGCCGCCCGACCGCGTGAACTTCACCGCGTTGGACAGCAGGTTGGCCGCGATGGTCTCCACCCACTCCGAGTCGAAGTTGGAGTCCTCGACCTCGTCCAGGCCGCTGGTGTGCACGCTGAGCCCCAACCGCTCGGCCTGGGGGCGCGCAGCCTCGACGAGCCCGCTGAGCGAGCGGCCCACGTTGCCGGCGGTCGGTCGGCAGCGGAGCTGGCCCGACTCCGCCTTGGCCGAGTCCAGCAGCAGCTCCACCTGGCGCAGCAGGCGGAGGGCGTTGTTCTCCACGCTCTCGATCAGCCGGGCACTCCGACCATCGGCGCGCTCCGACAGCTCCTCGAGCGGGCCGAGGATCAGCATCAGCGGCGTGCGCAGCTCGTGGCTCACGTTGGCGTAGAAGCGGGTCTTGAGGTCGTCGAGCTCCTTGAGCTCGCCGTAGGCGTTCTGCAGCTCGCCGCGGAGCTGGTGGTCCCGCAGCCGCGAGCGGGCGTTGAGCTCGGTGGCCACGAGCGCCACGCTGGCGGTGCCGCTCAGGAAGAGCGCCGGGATCACCATGTCGATGGAGATCCCGTAGAGCGCCAGGTTCAGTGCGAAGTACACGCCGACCGACAGCCCACAGAAGATCGACGCGGCCCCCAGCGTCCACGGCAGGAAGATGCAGGCCCCGAACATCGCCATGAGGATGCCCAGGTAGTACTCGCTGGTCCAGCCGGCGTGCCAGGCGCCCAGGATGGCCACGCCCACGCTCGTGAGCGTGGTGAAGAACAGGCTGATCTCGAGCGCCATCGAGCGTCCGAGGTCCGTGTTCAGCAGGCCAGCGCAGCCGATGTACAGCACGACCACGCAGGCGCGGAGGGCCAAGAACGCCATCGCCTGATCCGGTGCGCTGAGCCGATCGAGGCCGTGGAAGCCCAGGTAGATGACGACGGCCAGGGCCAGCAGCACACGAGAGCGCTGCGCGAGGAGCTGGTGCTCCTCGGCACGCAGGCTGTCTGGCCTGGGCATTCGCGACGTCATGATCCCGATACGGTCACCCTCGCTCTGGCTGAGAGCTGGCAAGGTTACCGTCAGGTTACTCCTCGTTCCCGTGCACTTGTCCCCAGGCCGAAAAGTGACCTCATCACAGCGTGATGCCGGCCTGATCCACAGGTGGATCCACAGGCATCGGTTGACTTGTCAACAGGGTGGGGACAGGTCTGTGGACAACGAAAGGGCCCCCCGGCGGCGATCATCGCCATCCGGGGGGCCGCGCCCAGGAGAGGTTCGGGAATGAGCCCCCCCGGCGGTGGTCATCACCACCGGGGGGGCTGCCCAGGAGACTAGAAGTAGAAGGTGAGTCCGGCGCCGGCCTGCAGCGCGCCCGGCACGTTCGGATCTTCCGCGCCCACGTTCACGAAGCCGTTGTACTTCGCCTCGAGGTCGAGGGCTGCGGCCTCGCCGAGGTTGAACTCGACGCCGGCGCCCAGGCTCGGACCGAAGGCGGTCGAGGAGACGGTCTCGTGGTTGGAGGTGAGGCCGTCGCTCCAGGTGTCCTCGTAGTTCCGGCTCGCCCAGGTCAGTCCGAGGCTGGCGTAGGGGCTCACACGGGTCCACGGGAAGGCGTAGACGTTGACCGAGGGCTGCAGGAGCGAGGTGGTGCGCTCGCTGGTGCTGTCGAAGGTGTCGTCGTGGTAGCTGTAGGCGAGCTCCAGCCCAACCGTCTCGACGGGGCGGTAGCGCGCGGTCACGCCGAGCCCGAAGTCGCTGAAGTCACCGCCCTCGTCGTAGCCGGAGAGGTAGGTGCCGCTGGTCAGCGCGACGCCGAAGTCGCCGTTGCGGTCGACCTTGCGGTTCGGGAGCGCCTTTTGGTTGACGCCTCCACCCTTGCCGTGGTTCTGCTGGTAGTGGTTGTGGTAGACGGGCTTCGGTCCGAACACGAACACGCCGTGGTACCAGCGCACGGGGCGCTTGTAGCCGCCGCGGTGGGCGCTCCACGAGCGGGCCCAGCGCGAACGAGCGTGGGACGTGGCGCGCTTGTGGATCGTGGCGCGCTTGGCGGCGGAGGCACGCTGGTGGGCGGTCGAGGCCTTGTGGGCCGCGGCACGCTTGGCGGTCGCGGCGCGCTGCTGGTGGCTCGTGGCGCTGCGGTGCGTGGCCGCGGCCTTTGCCGGAGTGCGCGTTCGCGCGGCGTCGGCACGGCTCTGCGAGGCGCGCTGCTTGTTCGGGTTCGTGGCAGCCGCCTTGGCCGGGCTGTTGGCACGGGCCTGGTCTGCGCGGCTCGGCTGCGACGGGCGCTGGCCCTGCTGCCCCTGGCTCTGGCGCGACTTGCTCGCCTCGGCGTTCCTGGCGCGGTCGGGACCGCCGCCGGAGCGCACGTGGTTCTCGGCGCCGGCGCGAGCGCCGCTCGGCAGCTGATGCTGGGTCTTGCCAGCCTTCGCTCCGGAGCTCGTGCTCCGGGCTGCCTGGGTGTTCCGCTTGCCGTCCTTGTCGGCGGCCGCGCTCTCCGACGTGTCGTCGGACGGCAGCGGCTCCGCGGAGACGGCGGCGAAGGCCGGGCCGGCGAAGGTGAGGGCGATGGTGAGGGCGATGGGGCGGGTCATGTTGTTTCCCTCCGTGGGGTGTCTCGCATGGTCCGCCGCAGAAACGCCGACTGGAGCCATCCATTCGGAGGATTTTTCCCATGGGTCGATCGTCGCCCCCCGGGTCGGCGCTGCGTGGCCCGTTCACGGGTGCGATCGAGGCCTACTGACTGCGACCGAAACCCTGCCGGATCCGCGTGATCGTCTGGGACCGCAGCGTGAAGATGCGATCGGTGCCCGCGAGCCGTGCGTAGCTCCGCGGGTTCTGCGGGTCGTTCAAGCTCTGGCCCACCTCCAGCACCTGGCTGGAGCCGTCGACCAGCGTGATCGTGACGCGCATCCACGGCTCGAGAAGACCGGCCTCCGCCAGCGTGGCTTCCACGGTCTCGTCGGAGCGGAGGTCGGCGAGGTTGTTGACCGTGAAGTAGACGAACTTCAGGTCGATGTCGATGTTGGCGGGCTCGCGCGCGATCCAGTCGCCGGCTTCGGCCTGCTGCTCGAGCACCACCCGCACGCCGTCGTCATCGAGGGTGAGGGTCTTCACCCGATCGCGATCGAAGGACAGCGCCGTGGCGTCTCCGTAGTCGGCAAGCGGCCGGGCGGCGCGGGTCCGGTGTGCGGTCGAGACCCGGTAGGTGGCCTCCCGGTCGCCACGCCTCACGAAGGCCGAGCGCTCCCCGTCCAGGCTTCCGAACGCCAGGTCCACCGCCTGGCCGTCGGCGAGCAGGAGGGTGACCTCGGCCACCGGCTCGTCGAAGCCACCGTCGAACGAGGCGCTGAGCACCTCGCCGGCGCGCAGCGACACCAGGCTGGCGGCCCACGCTTCGACCGTGCGCTGGTCCAGCGCGAAGCCGGGCGACTCGACCACGCTCCACCGCCGCGCGGCGCCGCCGGCAGCCCCGCCATCGCTGGTCAGCGTGAAGTGTTCGTCGCCCACCGTGACCTCGATGTCGGTGAGCTCGGCGCGGTCCGTGCGCACCACGAAGGGGTCGCGCCAGAGGTCGACTTCGCGGTCCCAGCGGGCGCGTCCGCCGATCTTGGCGCGGTAGACCGTGTCGTCCTCGTGCAGGCGCACGAAGCTCGACCCGCCGCTCGTGTCCCAGCCGATGACGAAGCTCACGGTGGCGACGTCGCCGCCCGTGTAGAGGTCGACCGCCGCCGCGTCCTGGAAGTCCAGGCCGTAGGGGTCGGGGTTGGCTTCGTCGATCCGGGCGTCCATCGGGATGCCGTCGTCCAGCAAGCGGAGCAGCCGGCGGATGCCGGGTGTGTCGGCGCTCGCCTTCACCGGGCTGACCAGCTGCCACTCACCGTCCTCGAGGACGAGGCTGACCTTGGCCTTGGCGCCCTGCGTGATCTCGATGCGCGTGACGTCGTCGACGGCGAGGGCCGCCAGCATCGGCAGGTCCGCCGTGGCGCGGCTGCCGCCTGGGATCAGGTTGGCGAGCCCCACGAGCACCGCCACGACCATCAGCAGCTTGGTCTTGAAGGTGGGGATCACGCCGGGCTCCTGCGCGGGGCTTGCTCCACGCGTCGACGGATCCCGAAGCGGAAGGCGCCGAAGAGGATGAGCAGGAGCGCCGGGCCGCCCAGGTTGGCGAGCTTCACGGCGAGCAGCCTCTGGCCGTCGAGGCTCTCGAGCGGCGGCACCTGCACGCTCTTGGTGCGGATCGAGATCAGCGCTTCGTCCTGCACCATCCAGTCGGCCAGGTTGAGCATGAAGCCGGTGTTGTTCGCGATCATGTCGGCGCTGCCGACCACCACGAGCCGCGTGGGTGCGGACTCGACGATGAGCGGCGCATCCGGCTCTTCGTCGACCGACTGCACCACGGCCTCCGGGATCTCGCGACCCGAGAAGAAGCTGCGGAAGGTGCCCCGGGCGGTCACCGCGACGGCCCACGGTCCGACCTCTTCGCTGGGGTCGCGCACGGTGTAGTGCTGGGGATGCACGACCTGGATGTTGCGGATCCGTCCGGCCTCTTCGCTGGCCCGCGCGAGCACGTCGTAGGTGAGCTCCTCGGTGGACTCGGCCAGCTCGATCGAGCTCGCGAAGGGGAAGAGCATCTGGTCGAGCCCGTTGACGACCGGGCTCTCGGTCGAGAGCTCCGTGATCTTTGGGATGAGCGCATAGTTCACCGGCGCCATCACCTGGTACTGGCCCTGGCGTACGGGGAAGCGCATCACGCCGTTGTGCACGCGGTCGACGACCACGTCGCGGTTCACCCGAACCCCGTGGTGACCGAGCCAGGCCTCGAGCCCGTGGTAGACCGGCGTGGCGCGGTTCTGGCGGATGTTGGGCAGGGTGTTCCGCAGGAAGGTGGCCACCGGTCGGCCCGACATGAGGAACTGGTCGAGCTGGTACTGCTCGCGCAGGTTCAGCTCGGACTGCGGCCCGACGATCCAGACCGCGTCGACCTCTTCGGGGATGAGGCCTGGCCCGCCGAGGGTCATCGGGACCAGGTCGTAGCTCTCCTGGAGCTTGGCGCGCAGGGTCTGGACGGGCCCGCCGGCCGTTGCGAGGTCGGGCTCACCGTGTCCCGTGGTGTAGCCGATGGTCCGGCGCTCGCCGCCGTCGAGCAGGACCTTGATGGCCCGCGCGAGGTCGTACTCGACCGTGTCGACGTTGGTGATGGCCGGCAGGATCTGCTGCTGGTCGCCGTAGAACAACGCCGCACCCATGTAGACCTGCCGAAGCTCGGCTCGCTGGGAGGACTTGAAGCGGTACTGGATGGGCTGGATGCCCAGGCGCTGCGCTTCCGCCTGCAGCTCCTCGTCGCCGGTGGGATCCTGCACCGTGAGCTCGAGCTGGCCGCCGGACCACGCCTGGAACTCCCGCAGCTTGTCGACCAGCAC
This sequence comes from uncultured Enterobacterales bacterium, assembly GCA_964604675.1. Classification (GTDB taxonomy): domain Bacteria; phylum Myxococcota_A; class UBA796; order UBA796; family CAJQPC01; genus CAZSAT01. Next base: position 91,057 of record CAZSAT010000001.1, on the reverse strand, counting down.
CTGCTCGTGGTTGTTGTACGGGGTCTCGAGGCCGCCGGTGAAGAAGACCTTCACCACGAGGGGGCGTTCGACCCGCGACATCAGCTGGCGCCCGGCCTGCGAGAGGGTGTGGATCCGATCCTCGGTGAGGTCGAGCCGGGTGAAGTGATCCGCCGAGAAGGTGTTGAACCCCACCCAGATGAACACCACCAGGACCATCTGGACCAGGGAGTCGAGCCGCAGCTTCAAGCGGGGTGTCACGCCAGACGCCGCTGCTCGAGGGCGAAGACCGCCACGTGCAGGAAGGTGCCGACCACCCCCAGGTAGAAGGCCAGGTTCCGGGTGTCGACGATGCCCCGGGCCATGCTCGAGAAGTGGTAGTCGAAGGAGCAGTACTGCACGAGCGGCAGCACGCTGGCGGGCACCTGGTGCAGGAACAGCCCCATCACGTAGGGCACCAGGCAACCGAACATGGCCAGCAGGAAGGCCACGATCTGGTTCGACGTGAAGCTCGAGGTGGCGATGCCGATCGACGTGTAGGCGGCACCCAGGAGCCAGAGGCCGAGGTAGCCGCCGACGACGGGGCCCCAGTCCAGGTCGCCCAGGGCGGCGAGGGTGAGCGGGTAGGACGCGGTGAGCGCGAGCGCGATGGTGACCAGGGCCAGGGCCGCCAGGTACTTGCCGGCGACCATGTGGACTTCCTGCAGCGGCAGGGTGGCCACGAGCTCCAGGCTGCCGGTGCGCTTCTCCTCGGCGAAGAGCCGCATGGTCACCGCCGGTACGAGCAGCACCAGGAACATCGCCGACCAGAAGAAGACCGTGCGCATGGTGGCGAGTCCGGCGTCGAACAGGTCGTTGAAGAAGAGCGAGAAGAGCCCGACCAGGACCAGGAAGACCGGCACGACGATGTACGCCAGAGGCGTGTTGAAGAAGCTCGCGAGCTCACGGCGGAAGATGGCGAGGGCGATGCGCACGGGGCTCGGTCCTAATCGCTTTCGGCGGTGGCTGGGAGCTCAGCCTTCGGTGCAGGCCGTCACCAGCTCGTTCTGGTCGTCCTGCGTGTCGTGGGACCAGGGCGCGGACGTGACGTACGCGCACGCCGCGGCCCTAAGCTCGGCGGCCTTCTCGACCTCGGTCTCGACCAGGTTGTCGCGTTCGTGGGGATCGGTGGCCAGGTCGTGCAGGCTCTGCTCCGGCATCTCGTAGCGGTACTCGCGGCGGGTCTCGAAGGGCGCGCAGCCGTTGAAGGTGCCCCCTGGCGCCAGGACGTACTTCCAGTCCCCGCGGCGGATGCCGATCGAGCTGTCGACCCGCGAGAAGAACACGTCCCGCTCGGGCACCACGCCGTCGTAGATGGCTGACGCGAGCGAGTGGCCGTCGCGATCCCCGGCCCAGGTCAGGCCGGCCAGCTCGATGAGCGTGGGCGCCACATCCGCCGTGGACACCGGGGCTTCGATCGTGCGCGGCTCGTCCGCGCCGGGCGCGCGGAAGCTGAAGGGCACGTTGATCACCTCCTCGTACAGCGAGCAGCCGTGGAAGGCGTAGTCGTCGCGCTCGAGCAGGGTCTCGCCGTGGTCGAAGCCCACCGCGATCACCGAGTCATGCCAATCGCCGGTCTTCTTCAGGTGGCCGAACAGCAGACCGAGCTGCTCGTCGATCTGGTTGAGCTCGCTCGTGTAGACCGCCTCGAGGTAGGCCTCGTCGGCCTCGTCGGCCACCTGGTTGCCGAGCGCCACCCCCGACAGGAGCTGCGTGTCGATGCGACCGCGGTCGTCGTAGAGCAGCCCGCGGTAGTCCGGGTCGACGCGCTCGGAGAACCACGGCTCGGCCGCCTCGTAGGGGTCGTGGGGGGTGAGCAGGTGCACCCAGACGAAGACGGGGGTGTCCCGATCGGTCCGCTCGATCACGTTGTAGGCCGTCTTGACCAGGCTGAGGTCGGTCTCGACCGTGGGGATCTCCCGGCTGCCGGCCGGGGTCACGGTGGTGTGGTCGAAGCCGACCGCCATCGAGGTCCACGTGGACACGAAGGCGTGGGTGTCGTAGCCGGCGTCGTTGAAGCGTTGGGCCAACAGAGGCACGGCTCCCTTCCAGCCCCCCCGGAGGTCCAGCGGCTCGCGCACGCCGTGGCTGCGGGGGTAGAAGCCGGTGAGGAAGGTGGCCATGGCGACGGGCGTCAGGCCCCGAGGCGCCGTCGCCTGGGTGAAGGTGGTCGCCTGGTCGTAGAAGCCCGCCAGGTTCGGTGTGGTGTCCAGCTCGTAGAAGGGGCTGAGGAGCTCGGCCCGCACGGTGTCGACCGTGATCAGGAACACCGAGTAGGGTGGCTCGGCCGGTGGCTTGTCGGCGCTGTCCCGATGGCTGGTGTCCAGCCCGGATGGGCCGCAGCCCGCGAGGATGCCGAAGAGCGGGGCCCAGCCGATCATCCAGCGAACGTAGCTGTGACCTCCAGGCGCTGCAACCGGCCTGACATCCCGCGGAACGCGCGGTCGGGTGAAGCTCCAGATGGAGGCACCGATGGCCCAGCGCAACCTGCTCGCCGCGACCTGGATGCTGGCGTTCCTGGTGTTGGTGGTGCTGCCGATGAGCGCACTCCCGATCGCCGAGCACCCGGTGCTCGCGATGTTGCTGCCGGTGTGGTGCTGGCTGGTGAAGCGCGCGATGCAGGTGGCGGTTCGGGTGCTCGAGCCCGCCGCCGCGTAGCTACTTGGCGACCGCCTGGGGCGCGTCGTCGTAGCGGGCCCAGGTCCTGGCCTCGTCCCAGTCGATGGGGTTCTTCTGCACCTGGGAGAGGTTGAGCTTCGCGGTCTCGAAGAAGCCCTCCATGGTGCGGAACATCGAGCTGGTGTCGATCCAGCAAGCGCGCATGCAGCCATCGCAGGCCCCGGCCTCGAGCATGCGCTTGCGCTCGTAGGCTTCCGAGTGGAAGTACTCCTCGAAGTTCGGGTCGAGGATGTGCACGTAGTCGTGGCTGGTGCGGTGGCAGATCGTGAACTGGCCGTTGGGCGACACCGAGAAGTAGAGCCGCCCCGCGTCGCACCCGTCGGCCGGGAAGCGCCCGGTCTTCAGGTAGGTGGCCGAGCTCCGCAGGTAGGGCGAGCTGTTCAGGATGGGTGCGCCGCGCTTCTTCATGTCGATGAGCTGGCTGTAGACCTTGTCGATGCGTTCGGAGACGTTGCCCTGCGGGCCTTCGACCAGGCCCATCTCCGGGCGGTGCCGGATGAAGCGCGCTTCCCAGTTGCGCACGCCCGCCTTGGCGTCGGCCAACAGCTCGATCGGCAGCAACGACACGGCGAAGCCGATCTCCCTGGCGAAGCGCACCAGCTCGGGGATCTCTTCGAGGTTCAGGTTCGACACGACCGTGTTCATCACCAACAGGCCGCCGCTTCCCTTGAGGCGGTTGGCGAGCCAGGTCATGTTCTCGACGGCGCCGTCCCACGAGCCTTCCTGCTCGCAGATGTAGTCGAAGCGCTTCGGGTAGAGGCTGTCGAGGCTGATGCTGAAGTTCTTGACGCCGTAGGACACGGCCTTCTCGAGCCGCTCCTTGGGCACGTTGACGGCGTTGGTGAGCAGGCGCGTGTTCAGCCCTTCGTCCACGAAGGCCTTGGCGCACTCCTCGATGTCGTCGCGGGCGAAGGGCTCGCCGCCCCCGAGGCTGACCTGCACCACGCCGAGCCGCCGGAAGAGCGCGGCCATCTGCTGCACGTCGGGCAGCTTGATCTCTTCCTTCTCGTTCCCGTAGCGCCAGATCCCACACATCTTGCAGGTGAGGTCGCAGCGGTGGGTGGTGCCGAAGTGGGCATAGACCGGCACCCTGCGTGTGACGAAGGCCTTGGCTACGCGGGCTGCGCCGGACGGCGACAGGTTCATGGGCACTCCCGAACGCTCGAATCGTAGCGCCTCAGGCGGCGTCGTCCAAGAGCTGCTTGAGCTCGTCGTAGTCCGTACCCAGGTCGTGCTCGGTCAGGTTGTACCGGAAGAGCGGGTAGCCCTCGCCGTCGAGCACGATCACGTCGCGGTAGTCGATGCCCCAGCTGGACCAGACGTCCACACCCTCGACGTCCTGCAGCCAGGGCAGGTCGCGGCCGTCGGTGAAGGCCTCGTTGCCGGACTCGTGGCCGGCCTCGTTCACACCCGCGATGGTCACGTGATCGAGCTCTGCCTGCATCTGGTCGAGGTAGCCGAACTGGCTGCTGCAGTAGCTTCACGTACCGTGGCCGAAGTACCAGGCGCTGATCGTGCCGCGCAGGTCCTGGGGCCCCAGCTTGGTGCCGGCGGTGACCGACGTGGCGTTGACGTCCTCCAGCGCGAAGTCTGGCGCCACCTCGTCCTCGCTCAGGGAGCCGGGGAGCGAGTCGTCGAGGGTCTGGCCGGGGGTGCAGGCGAGCAACAGCAACATGGTTCACTCCAGGGCGAGACAGGCTTGACGCACAGCTTCACAGATGTGATCGAGGTCCGCCTGCGTCAGGTTCGGATGGACCGGGATGTGGAGCAGGTCGCGCGCGGCTTCCTCGGCGTGCGGGACCTTGGCGTAGTCCAGGCCGAAGATGCCGTGTGCATCGGCGTTGTTGGACATGTAGCCCACCGTGGTGTCGACCCCGCGGGCCCGCAGCTCGCGCATCAGCCCCTGGCGATCGGCGTGGTGCACCACGAAGCTCATGTAGATCGGCTCGGCGCCGGCCGGGTAGCTGGGCACCGTGAGGCCGGGCACGTTGGCCAGGTTCTCGTCGAGGTAGCGTCCGTTGCGGGCGCGGTTGCCGTTGAGCTCCTCGATGCGCTCGAGCTGCACGCGGCCCACCGCGGCCTGGGCGGCGCGCGGTCGGCTGTCTTCGTAGTAGCTGGGCAGCTCGACGTACTGCCGCTCCGGTTCCCCGAAGCGCTCGTGGATGGGGTCCTTGCCGAGCAGGTTGCCCAGCACGATCGCCTGGTGGGTGGTGAAGGGGTAGATCGAGGGGTGGGTGGCCAGGTACATGGCCAGGCCCACCACCGCTTCCTTCGCGGGGCCGGACTTGTCGACGAACTGGCCGGCCTCGACCTTGGTCCGGATGGCCTGCGCGAGCTCGGCGTCGTCCGTGGTGATCATCGCGCCGGAGAGCGTGGTGATGTTCTTGGTGAGGCCGAAGGTGTAGTAGGCGGCGTCGCCGAGGCTGCCCACGCGCGCGCCCTTGTAGCGGGCGCCGGTGGACTGGGCGCAGTCCTCGATGACCTTCACGCCGTGCTTCTGGGCGATGCTGCGGATGGCGTCCATGTCGCACGGCGTGCCGAAGAGGTGCGTGGGCACGACCGCCTTGGTGCGCTCGGTGATGGCGGCTTCGAAGGCCGCGGGGTCGAGCACGTGGGTGGTGCGCCCGACGTCGGCGAAGACCGGCTTGCAGCGCCGGAGCTTCGCCATCGACGGGATCGCGAAGTAGGTCAGCGCCGGGATGATGACCTCGTCGTCCTTGTCGATGCCCCAGCCCTCGAGCAGGAGCCAGAAGCCGTAGCGGGCGCTCGGGACCATGACCGCGTGCTGCGCGCCGATGAAGGCTGCGAACTCGCGCTCGAAGGTGTGCACGACCTCGCCTTCCGGGCCGCTGCGGGCCAGGTACCGGGCCGCCGTGGTGGCTTCGCGGAACGAGAACGACGGGGAGAAGCGGGGGATCTTGCCGAGCAGGAAGGACATCGGGGCCAAGCTAACCCGGGGTCGGATAGTGTCTCTGCATGTCGGAGCTCACGCACATCGACGCCGAGGGCAACGCCCGCATGGTCGAGGTCGGCGACAAGGATGTCACGGACCGCGAGGCGATCGCGGAAGGCCTGATCCGCCTGTCCGAGCCTGCCTTCGTGGCCATCACGTCGGGCCGGGTCAAGAAGGGCGACGTGCTCGCGATCGCCCAGGTGGCGGGGATCGCCGCCGCCAAGCGCACGGCGGACCTCGTCCCCTTGTGCCACCCCTTGCCGTTGACCGGTGTGAAGGTGGACGTCACCGCCGAAGCCCCGAACCGGGTGCGGGTGGTGGCTCGCGTGCGCTGCACCTGGCGCACCGGGGTGGAGATGGAAGCCCTGACGGCCGTGAGTGCCGCGCTGTTGACGGTCTACGACATGGTCAAGGCCATCGACAAGGGGCCCGTGATCGGTCCCGTGCAGCTGCTGGAGAAGCGAGGCGGTCGCAGCGGCACCTGGGTGCGCTGAGGCTACATCTCCCGCCGGATCGCCAGCGCGCGCATGCTCGGCGCGTTCGACAGCACCGTGGCGACCGCCTGGTCCGGGTCGGCGTCGATGTAGCTGACCACCAGCGGCAGGGCCGCCTTCTCGGTGGGCGGCGGAGGCAGTGGCAAGGAGAGCTCCAGCCCGGTGCCGAAGTCCACGGTGTCGGTGAAGACGCCCTTGGCGCCGATGAGTCCGCGGATCGGGCCCGCCGAGGCGATGTCGACGTGGTAGGCATTCGCCCCGACCTGGATCACCAGCTGGTCTTCCCCGTAGAGGAGCTGGTCGTCCCGCACCCTGATGGCGAGCTTCAGCCGGCCGTCGTCGACCCTTGCAGCCACGCCGAAGCTGCCGTCGCGGGCGCCGGCCCAGTCCTCGAGCCCGTCCTGGACGTGGCTGTCGCTGTCCACGGCCAGGGCCCGGTCGTGGCGCCACTCGGTGAGCCGACCATCCACCGCGGCCGGTTGGTTGCGGGCCCAGATCGGGCTGACGGCCTTGAAGACGCTGCCGAGCGCGGCGCGCTCGGCGTCGTCGACCTCGTTGTCGTAGAGCCAGCTGACGGAGACGATCTGTGCCACGTCCTGGAAGAGCGGCAGGCCTTCGTCCTCTCGCAAGGGGAGCTTGAGGTTGGCGGTGCCGTCTTCGAGCTCGATGGTGAAGCCACGTCCGGGTCCGAAGTGCACGAGCTCGTGAGCGACCTCTCCCGGTTCGACTTCGTCGCCGGTGCGCGCGTCGATCCAGAACACGCCACGGTCGCCGTCCAGCGCCACAGCCCCGTCGCGAACCGCCGCGATGTCCCAGTGGTCACCGGCGGATTCGGTGTCGACGACGTAGCGCTCGTCGGTCATCAGGTCGGTGACCGACAGGTCGTGCAGGACCTCGCCTTCGTGCTGACGCACGCGGGTGTCGATGCGCAGGAAGTCCGCGCCGTCGAAGGTCCACAGGCCATTCTGGTAGCGGATCTCGGGGGGGCGGCGCGGGTTGTCGAAGCTGACGGTGACCGAGCCGTGGCTCCCGTCGTCGAAGCGCACAGCCACGTTCACCCAGGTCGGCAGCGCCGACGCGCTGTAGGAGGTGGAACACGCGGCCAGCAGGCTCAGCAGCATCCGCGGGCCGCCTCGAGCAGGGCGTCGACGTCGGGCTGGTCGCTGATCGCGCCGCCGTAGCGCGCGTAGACCAGCTTGCCACCCGGGGCGATCACGAAGAAGGCCGGGAGCTGGGTCTCGACGCCCTCGACGGGGCCGAGTCCGCGCTTCAGGGCGCGCAGGTTCTTCACGAGCCGATCCGGGCGCAGCGACTTCAGGGCACCGGCCGCGCCACCCTTGGGCACGCTGTAGAGCGAGAAGAGCTCGAACTGGGGGTCGCAGACCACCGGGAAGAGGATGTGGTAGCGGGGCACGTAGTCGTTGGCGACGTCCATGCTCGCGGGGGTGATGACCAGCACCTGGGCGCCGTGCAGGTCGAAGCTGGCGTACGCCTCCTGGAGCTTGAACATCGCTTCCCGACACCAAGGAGAGCCCGTGTGCGGCAGGAAGCAGAGCACCAATGGATAGCGCCGGGTCTGTTCGTGGAGCTCCACCTGGAGCCCGAAGACCGGCTGAACGGAGAACCGCGGAGCGTCCTCACCAACCTGCAGCATGTTCCTTTGCCTCTCCCGAGGTCCGCCGTATACCCGGTGACGGCTCGGGTTTGCTACAACCGGAGCATGCCTCGTCTCGCAGTTCTCACATCCGGCGGTGACGCGCCGGGCATGAACGCCGCTCTGAGGGCCATCGTAAAGGTCGCCGCGGGGCGGGGTGTGGAGGTCCTCGGTGTGCTCGAGGGCTACGAAGGACTGATCGACGGGCGTTTCCGAGACCTCACACGGGACGTGGGCGGCGAGCTGGCACCGATCCACGCGGTCGAGGTCGAGGGCTGCACCGGCGGCACCCTGCTCGGCTCGGCCCGCTCCGCCCGCTTCCGCGGCCTGGACGGTCGACGGCAGGCCGCGCGGCAGCTCGCCGGCATCGACGCGCTCATCGTGATCGGTGGCAACGGCTCCTTGACCGGGGCGCACCTGCTCACGCAGGAGACCGAGGTGCCCATCGTGGGGGTGCCGGCGTCGATCGACAACGACATCGGCTGCACGGCCACCGCGGTCGGGGTGGACACTGCGCTCAACACGATCGTCGAGGCCTGTGACCGGCTGGCCGACACCGCCCGCTCCCACCGGCGGTGCTTCGTGGTCGAGGTCATGGGGCGGCACTGCGGCTACCTCGCCATGGCGTCGGGCGTGGCCCTGGCGGCCGAGGGGGTGCTCTTCCGGGAGTCCGGGCGGAGCGATCGGGAGCTCGTCGACAGCGTCGAGGACGTGGTTCGTCGAGCCTGGGCACCGGGTCGTGACAAGAAGCGGGTGATCGTCATCAAGAGCGAGGGCGTGGAGCTGCCGTGCCATCGGCTCGTGGCGCTGCTCGAACGGCGGCTGGCCGACCTGCCGGACGCGGCCGTTCGCAGCACGGTGCTAGGGCACGTGGTCCGTGGCGGCCACCCCAGCTTCCAGGACCGGATGGTGGCGGCGCGCCTGGCGCTCGGTGCGCTCGAGGCCGCGCTCACCGGTCGCAGCGACGTCATGGCCGCGTGGCAGGCCCCGGTGCCCGGTGGTCACGCCACGGCGGATCCGGCGGTCACCCTGTTCGAGCTGTCCACGGTGTTGGAGCAGACGGCGGCGTTGCTGGACGGCTCCAGCGCGGTCACCCGGAAGCGGGTGGCCTTGATGGAGTCGATCGAAGGCGTGCTGGCTCTCTGAGGCGTCGTCGTCGGGCGAGGGGCACCAGGCCCAACAGCCACCAGGCCCCCGTTGCTGCGCCGTTGCAGCCACAGAGCTGCCAGGTCTCGGTCGCGTCGCTGCCGGGCCGACCGTCGTCACCCGGGTCGCTCGCGGTGTCGCGAGGCGCCTCGGTGTCGGCCGGTGGGCCGTCCGTGTCCCCGGGGGCCGCGGTGTCGTCGGGTTGCGAGGGCGGCCCGAGCTCGAGGGTGTAGTCGGTCACGGGGTCCCCCAGGCCGGTGACGGTGAGCACCTCGCCCGGGGCCACGGTCACGGTCTCCGCCCAGCCATCGGGTCCCCCGAGCGCCACCCGGTCGCTGCTGGAGACCGCCACCTCCGAGGTGGCGATCCAGAAGTCCGACCCCAGGTACGCGAGGCTGCCGCTCGCCCCCTGTTCCAGCTCGCCGCGTTGGTCCGGCTCGAAGTACAGCGCCGACTCCCGCAGGGAGCCGTTGGCGAGGTGGCCGGTGAAGCCGCCCCAGATGGTCGAGACGTCGAGCCCCGTGCTGTCGGCGAGGATCCCCTCCCAGGTCTCGCCCACCCGCGACTCGCCGAGGCGCCAGACGTCCTGCAGGCTTCCCGGGCCCGGGCCGTGCTCCTCGAGCCACGCGTTGAGCACCAGCATGCCGTACTGGTGGAGGTCGGTCATCGAGCTGTACCGGTACGCCGGGTTGTCGCAGTAGTAGAGGCTCTGGTAGGCGTAGGCATCGGCGGTGGGCACGGCCGTCTCGGCCATCCACTCGGCGCTCGCCTCCCAGTACCAGCTCTCTTCGTCACCTCCGGTGCTGGCCGCCCGCAGCCGGTACTGCAGGGCGTGGCCGAACTCGTGGGCCGCCAGGCTGGTCCAGAAGGCGTCGTCCCAGGCGTAGTCGGGGTTCAGGTAGGTGACCGGGTACCCGTCCGGGTAGTCGGGCGTGGTGTAGACGGTGGTGTAGCCGGTGGTGCCGGCGAGCCCTCGGTCGAGCAGCACCCAGAGGAAGTACGTGTCGCTCGAGACCGGCTGCGGCCAGCCCTCGAGCTCGACCAGCTCGGTCCATGCGATCTCCAGGGCGCTCAGAGCGGCCAGCGCGCTCGCTTCGTCGCCCTCGGATCCGGACCACTGCACGGTGAAGTTCTGGCCGTCGACGTGGTGTTCGAAGTTGGAGCCGTACACGGTCTTGCCCTCCGCCGGTGGCGCTGGGGTGGGCGCGCGGAGCTCCGGGGGCGGGGTCAGGACGTGCTCGTGCACCTCGATGGGTTGGCCGGACAGGGCGGCGAGGACGGCGGGCAGGCCACAGTTCATGGGGGCAGGCTACCCTCCAGCGGTGTCGCGTGCGTTGCCGGATCGGGTGCCTTCGTTGCGGCCGAGCTTCGTGCCGCTGGGCGACTTCCCCACCCCTGTGGAACCGCTCTCGGACGGGCTCTGGGTGAAGCGCGAGGATCTCGCGAGCGGGCGCTATGGCGGCAACAAGGTGCGGAAGCTGGAGTGGCTGCTCCCCGCCGCCCGTGGGCGCTCGATCCTGACCATCGGAGCGGCCGGCAGCCACCACCTCGTGGCGTGCGGCGTGCACGGTGCGCGGCACGGGATCAAGACCCACGCGGTGCGCATCCCGCAGCCCGAGACCCAGCACGTGCTGCTGCAGAAGGCGCGGATCGACCGGCTGTGCCACAGGGTGTGGGACGCAGACGGCGAGGTGGGCGCAGCGTGGGCGGCCGGCCGGGCCTGGCGCTCGGCGCGCGCGGAGGACGGCGTGGCGCCGTTGGTGATGTGGGCGGGCGGGTCGACGCCACTGGGCACCCTCGGGCACGTGGACACCGGGCTGGAGCTCGCGCTGCAGGTGGCTTCGGGTGCCCTGCCCGAGCCGGAGGCGGTGTTCGTGGCCATGGGGAGTGGCGGCACCGCCGCAGGGCTGCTCGTGGGCTTGGGCCTGGCTGGGCTGCGAACCCGAGTGGTCGGGGTCCGCGTGGCCCAGTGGCCGTGGTCCAGCCGCGCGGTCGTGCTGTGGCTGGCTCGGGCGGCCGCGCGCTTGTTGGGAAGCGCTGGTGCCGACGTCGCGGTCCGCCCCGAGCGCCTGGTCGTGGACCACAGCGCGTACGGGGGTGGCTACGGGGTGGCGACCGATGAGGGCCTCGCGGTGATGGACACCACGTGGGCCTTTCCCGTGGAGCCGACGTACACCGCCAAGGCGCTGGCCTGCACCCAGCGCTGGCTGGCGGAGGGGCGGGTCTCGCAGGCGGTCTTCCTGGCGAGCTGCGGACGGATGGGGCCCCTCGCAGGAGCTTCGTGAGCGTCGAAGCGCAGGCCGTGGCGCTCGCCGTGTTGTTCGCCGTGTTGGTGGCCTGGTGGCGGGTGATCCCGCGGGAGTACGAGCGTGTGAAGGCGAGCGTGAAGGAGCGCCAGTAGCCCTCACGGGGCAGGACCCACGAGGGCGCCCGCCAGTGCGGCCGGGTCGGGGCCGGTGGCCAGCGCACCCGCCGACGGATCGCCGGACCACCAGGCCCCGGGGACATGGATCCAGGTGGGGTCGCTCTCCTCGATGGTGGCCAAGGTCAGCGGATCTCGGACCACGAAGGGCAGGCCGGAGCCGCGCGCTGGAATCCCCCAGCCCCGCACGGCGTAGACGCCATCGGCCTTCCGCGCCTTGGCGGCGTCGGCGATGGTGCCGGCCAGGACGTCGGCGTAGGGCCGGCCGCGCGCGATCCCCTCGGTCACGCCGATCGCGTCGGGCACGATCGTGAGGGGGCAGACCCGGAAGTCGCTCAGCGCGGCCAGGTCGTGCGCTTCGGCTCCGAGCGTGAGCACCGTTCGGCCCTCTCCGCTGCACTCCGCGGTCCAGCCACCACCGGTCCGCGGCCTCGGAAGCCACGGGCTGGCCGTGCTGCGGGTGAGCAGGTCGGCGAAGGTGGCGGTCCCGACGTCGGCCGAGGCCAGCGCGGTGGAGGGCGTGTGGGGCAGCTGGGTCGGCACCTTCCCGGCGCCGCCGATCCGGTCGTCGACCCAGGCCACGGCGGCGTCGATCATCGGGCGCTCGTAGCCGTGAGGACCTTCGATCACCTGGAAGTCGGCGGAGCGGGGGAGCCCCTCCGGGCGCTCCTGTGGCAGCTCGGAGAGCCAGAGCGTGGGCTTGTCGATCGCCGCAAGGAGCGTGGGGTCCGGCCCTGGCCAGCCGGGCAGCACATCGCACGGGCAGCCGGCGGCGCGGGCCTCCCGCGGCATCGGGACGAAGCTGGCCAGCACCGCGCCGGCGGGCCGCGGGTCGACGAAGAGCAGGTAGAGCGCCTGCACCGAACCCCCCGACGCGCCGGTGACCACGATCTGCTCGTGCCCGCGGGCCTCGAGCAGATCGAGGCCCGCCTGCAGGGTCTCCAGCTGCACCGCCATCGCCGAGGTACCGGCCGAGGCCAGCAAGGCCCGGCCGTGGGCGCCGGCCTCGAAGTGGATGCGGCGCCCCGGGAGGTCCCCCTCCTCCACACCCGGCGTGTCGAGCGCGAGCACGGTGTAGCCGGCGGCAGCGAAGGCGTGCGCCGGCCCCTGGCTCTCGCCGCTCGACTTGCCCTCCCCGAAGTGGCCGTGCGCGACGAGCACCGCTCGGCCGTTGGGGGCGTCGGGCAGCCAGAGGGCCCCCGACACCCGGAAGTCCGCGTAGATCTGAAGGCTGACGGGCCGCACCTGGTAGCCCTCGTACGGCAGCGCGTCGCCTTCGATGGGCGAGAGGGGGGCGCGCGCGAGCAGGCCGAGACCGGCCGCCTCGGCCACCCTGGCGCGCTCCGGGGGGGGCTCGGAGGGCGCGCAGGCCAACAGCCAGAGCATGGGCGAGCCTACCCCGTCAGGCCCGCGCGTCCGCGATGCCCTGTCCGATCACGGTGCCGAGCGCCATGGTGGTGAGCTGGGGGTTCACTCCGAGGGAGGTCGGAAAGATCCCCGCGTCGGCGATGTAGAGCCCCTCGAGCTCGAGCGTCTGGCCGTCGGGGTGCACCACCTGGCCCATCCGACAGGTGGACATCGGGTGGCTGCTGTAGAGCGTGAAGTCGCGGATCACGCGGTCGTCCAAGGCCTGAGCCATGGCCTCGGCGGAGTCGCAGAAGGGGGTGCCGTGCACCACCCCGAACACCTGCTTCGCGCCACCCTCCAGCAGCACGCGCGCGGTGGTCACCATGCCCTGCTTGATGCGCTCCACGTCGTGGTCGTCGAAGCTGTAGGTGACCTTGGCGCGCCCGTCGCCGAAGGCCCCCACGCGGCCCTCGCCCTTGTCGCTGATCATCACCACCGCCCCGCAGAGCCGGGGCAACAGGGCGAAGGCCTCCTTCATGTCGCCCACGAGCGGCAGCACCGTGATGGCGGTCGCCTCCGGCGGCGCCGTGAACGCGTGGGGGAGCACGCCCGGGAGCGCGGGGTCTTCGAAGTAGGCCCCTTGGGTGGCGCCCTTCCAGAGCTCGATGCGCTCGTCGCAGATGCCGAGCACCGCGTTGCCGGGATGCAGGTGCAACCCTTCGCCCACGGGGCCCAGCCGGTCGGCGAGGCCGGTGGTGTGCAGCAGGCGCGGCGTGCCGATCGCGCCGCAGCTGAGCACCACGGTCTCGGCGCGCACCTCCACGCGTCCCCCGACCTCTCCGGTGTCCGGGTGGCGAGCGAGGCCGCGGACCCCCACGGCCCGGTCGCCCTCGACCAGCACCTCGGTGATGCGGGTGTCGGCCTGGATCACCGCCCCGGCGTTCACGGCCTCGGGCATCAGGGCGAGGTTCACCGTGGCCTTCCCGCTCACCGGACAGCCGAAGTTGCAGAGCCCGCAGCCCGCGCAGTGGGGGGTGTTGCGGCGGAGCAGGCCGCCTGGAAGGCCCAGGGCCTTCGCGCCCTGGACGATGAGCTCGTTGTTCCTCCCCGCCACGGCTTCGCGCACCGGGCCGATCCCGAGCTTTGCCTCCAGCAGCTCGAAGACCGGTGCGAGGGCGGCGGGGCGGTACCGGTCGTCGCCCAGTTGCTCGCACCATGCGTCGAGCACCGGCTCGGGGGTGCGGAAGCAGATCGCGGAGTTGATGAGCGAGCCGCCGCCGACTCCGCGTCCCGCAGCGATGGGCACGAGCGCCCGCCCCTGCGCCACGATGCCGCCGGCTTCCTGCATGTGGTAGCGGGCGGTGGTGGCCTGGTTGGGCGCGAAGCGGCTCTTCTGCGGCCCCTCCTCGATCACGACCACCGACATGCCGGCGAGGGCCATCGCCCGGGCGCAGGCGGTGCCGCCCGGACCGGAGCCCACCACCACCGCGTCGGCCCTGAGCAGGCGGCCTCCACGGGGCACCGCCTGGAAGCCGTCGGCCTGGGGCTCGGGGTGGATCACGTCAGGTGCCGTAGGTGCAGGGGTAGAGCTGTCGGAACCAGTCGACCGTGCGGGGGTGGGTGGTGTAGCCCATGCCCAGCAGCAGCACGATGGACTGGAAGGCGTTGCGGATCTCCGCCAGGTCGTGGCGCATCCAGACCTCGAAGACCGCCCTTCGGGCCTCCGGGTCCAGCTCGGCGAAGCGCGCGCTGCGAGCGGGCAGTGGCCAATCGTCCATCAGGTGGAAGAGCGCGCGGATCAGGGTGCGAGACATCGGCTCCATCGCGCCTGCGAGCTCGTCCAGGAAGTGGGAGAGCGCCAGCTCGCCGCCCGAGACCGACGGCAGCCCCCCAGCGGGGTACGCGGTGTCGGCGAAGGCTTCCAGGAAGGCGCCCTCCTCGTTGGAGAGGAAGCGGTAGTCGTCACCGACGGGCCGGTCCCACCAGCGCGTGTAGAGCACGCCGACGCCGATGCCGCCCGCTGCGCTGACAGCGGCGCCGAGTGCGAGGACGTGCCGACGGGTGATGCGCATGCTGGACGCTCCATAGCCCGGCGTACATTAGAGGTTCAGGATGGGTGTTCCCCTCATGCCACAGCTGCTGCTCCTGTTGCTCGCGGCGCTCGCGCTCGTGGCCAGCGCGGGCGCGGGGGTGATGTGGCTCACGTGGCGGGCCTCGAAGAAGCTCCTGAGCGGCAGGTCCCGGTCGGAGCCGCGCCGGCGACCCGATCTGATGCGCTACCCCCACCGCCTTCGGATGCTCGAAGCCGAGCTGGAGTCCGCCCGTGCGGCGGCGCTCGAGCAGGCGGAACACCTGGCGGAGAAGCGGGCGGATCTCGCCTCGAAGCCGGGGCGCGACGAGCTGGTCGCCCGCTACGAGGAGGACGAGCGCCTGCTCCACGGGCGCGCCGAGAGCACGGAGCGTGTGCTGGGCACGGTGTGGCGAACGCGCGCGGTGCTCCTGATGCGGGTGCACCTGGCCCAGGCCGCCAAGCAGCGCCCGGAGCTCGACCACCTGCCCGATCCCGACAGCGTGCAGGCCGCCCACCTCGGCCAGACCGCCGCGCTCTACAGCTCGGGCGCCATCCAGGTCCGCGCCTTCGTGGCGGTGCTCGACGAGCGGTTGCGCACGCTCCCCGACGTGGCCCCGAGGCCCTCCGGCCACGCCCGGGTCGACGACGAGGATCGAGGCGAGGTCGAGCGCGAGCGCGCGGCGGTCTCGGATCGGCTGGTGGCGCTGCGGGCGCGCATGGACGAGCTGGCCGACTCGCTCGGCTACGTGGGCGACCGCCTGCGCACCCAACACCTCGTCGAGGGCCAGCGCGGTCGCCTGCAGGTGACCCCCGAGGCCGGTGACCTGCTGGACCAGGTCTCCCAGGCGGTCGACCAGCTCGACCAGCTCGCGGCGGTGGGCGAGCGCGGGCTCGCCAGTGTGGCCGTGGCAGCGCTCGTCGAGGACATCGGCGACCTGGAGCAGGCGGGGCTCGAGATCGACGCGGAAGCCGAGGCGAGCCGCGAGGTCGAGCGGCTGCTCGAGACCTTCACCACCACGGCGTAGTCGAGCGGGTGCGCACCTTTTCGAAAAGAATTCGCCTTGCAGGTCAACAACGGGGGATCGTCGGCCACACTGGACGCGATCCCCAGGAGCGGACCCGTGGACTACGCCTCGATCCTCGATCGCATCTACCAGGCGGTGGACGAGCAGGCCTACTTCGCACCCACGGCGAGCGTGCCCGCCTCCCAGCGCGAGGCGGCCGCCGAGGTGATGGCCTTCTGCGACTCGGCGGACTTCGACGCCGAGGCTGCGCGCCGTCTGGCGAACCGCCGCTTCCGCGAGGGCAAGGTGGACAGGATCCGTCTGCTCAGCCTGCTGCACGCCATCGAGGCGCACCCGAAGGTCCGCGACTACGATGAAGCCGCCCGCCTCGTCGCGGAGCAGGAGATGGCGGCGCTGTCCGAAGGCGGACCCCTGTTGCAGACCAACCTGGCCTCGGTCGAGCGGCACCGCGGCGTGCTGGCCTTCCTGAAGCAGCAGCACGAGGTCGCTCTGGACTACTTCTCGCGGGCCCTCGACCGCGAGCGATCGGCCATCAACCTGTCGAACATCCTCGCCGCGCTGGTCGCCCTCGGCGAGCACGACCACGCCCGCGAGCTGGTCGACAGCATCGGCAGGGCGTATCCCGAGCCCCTGGTCCGCCAACTCACCCAGATCATCGCCTCCGACCCCGACCTGGCGCTCTTGCGCAAGGAGTCCCCATGAGCCTCGTGAGCTCCCTCCTCCTCCTCGGCCTGCAGAACG
This sequence comes from uncultured Enterobacterales bacterium, assembly GCA_964604675.1. Classification (GTDB taxonomy): domain Bacteria; phylum Myxococcota_A; class UBA796; order UBA796; family CAJQPC01; genus CAZSAT01. The sequence goes on along the minus strand of CAZSAT010000001.1, from coordinate 74,507 downwards.
CTGGCGTCGACACCTCGTGTGAGCAGCCCAGCCCCTCCTGCGAGGTGGTGCACGTGGTGAAGCGCCTGGCCAGCGAGGACGCGGCGAAGGACGAGCGGGAGCCGACGAAGCCGCCCCCTCAGGGTCCCTCGAAGAAGGGACCGACCGACGGCATCCAGAACGGGATCTGACATGACGGACATCCAGAGCACGCTCCAGCGCGCGCTCGCGAGCCGTCACGCTCCCGAAGCCCGCGCCCTCTACCTCCTCATCCTGAAGTACGTGGACCGCCGAGCCCACACCACGTGGCGGAACCACTACCGCGACCTCCTGAGCCAGGACGAGGTCGAGGAGCTCGTGGCCGAGACCCTGGTGCGGCTCATGTCGGGCGCGCTCATGCGCTTCGCCGGCGACACGGAGGAGTCCTTCTACGCCTTCCTGCGCACCGTCACCGTGCGGACCGTGCGCGAGTCCGCACACAGGAAGATCCGGGAGCGCGAAGGTCGCGAGCGCCTGGGTCGCGAGCGCCGCCAACGGGTGGTGGTCGAGCCGGAGATCCGCCTCCACGCGCCCTCCGAGGTCGCCCTGTCACCGGACGACGTGATCTGGCTTCGCGAGCTGTTCCGGGCTGGAAGCCGCGCGGAGCTCGCGCGGCAACGCGGCCAGAGCCGTGCCGCGATCACCCGGATGGTGAGCAGGATCCGTGCACGGATCGAGGTCTTGCCCGAGGCCGATCAGGTCGCGGTTCGCAGCTGGATGCACCAGGAGGCCGTGGCGCTCTCGCCGTCGTGATCCGGCGCGTGCCTACTGCAGGTGCCCGAAGAAGAAGCTGCAGGCCAACCCGGTGGCGATGACGCCGGCGATGTCGGCGGAGAGCCCGGTGGCCACCGCGTGCCGAACACGGCTCACGCCGACGCTGCCGAAGTAGACCGCCAGGACGTAGAAGGTGGTCTCGGTCGACCCGTTGAGCACGCTCACGACGTAGCCGGTGTAGCTGTCGGGACCGTTGGCCTCCATGATCTCGGCCATGATGCCGAACGCCCCGGAGCCCGACAGCGGTCGGACCAGCGCCATGGGGAGGGCCTCGCCGGGCAGCCCGATGAGCGAGCTGAGCACGCCGATGTTGCCGGTGACGAAGTCCATCGCGCCGGAGGCCCGGAACATGCCGACCGCCACGAGGATGGCGACCAGGTACGGGATGATCCGCACCGCGATCTCGAAGCCTTCCTTCGCGCCCTCGACGAACGCTTCGTAGACCTTCACGCCCTTGGCCTGGCCGAAGCCGAGCAGGCCGACGATCATCACAGGGATGATCCAGTCGGCCACGGTGGACTGGAAGTCGCGCAGGCCCTGCGCGTCGGGGTGTTGGCTGCCGAGGATCGCCGCGCCGATGGTGGGCCCGGCCAACAACGCCGCGGCGGTGATCAGGAAGGCGCCGAGCACCCACACGCCCCAGGTGAGCTCGCCGCTTCCGGATGCGGCGGCCGCGTCGGCGTCGGCGACCTCGGGCTCCTTCACCTCGGCGACCTCGACGCCGTCGACCGCAGGCGGCGGGGCGAAGAAGCGCAGGCGGCAGAGGAGCTTGGCCACGGTGATGCCGACGATGGTGGAGAACAGGGTGGCGACCAGGCTGGGCGCCACGATGCCCCACGGGTCCTGGCTGTCGAGCGCTGCGCGCACCGACACCACACCGCTCGGGAGCAACGCCACCCCGGAGGTGTTGATGGCCAGGAACAGCACCATCGCGTTGGTGGCCACCCCCGGCCGGGTGTTGAGCTTGTTGAGCTCGTGCATGGCCTTGATGCCCAGGGGCGTCGCGGCGTTGCCGAGCCCGGACATGTTGGCGGCGATGTTCAGGATCATCGCGCCCATCGCGGGATGGTCCGGTGGCACGTCGGGGAAGAGCCGGACCATGATGGGCCGGATGGCGCGCGCCAGCAGCCGGAGCAGGCCGCCCTTCTCGCCGACCTTGAGCAGGCCGAGGAAGAGCGCCATGTAGCCGATGAGCCCGATGGCGAGATCGACGCTGGCCTTGGCGCTCGAGAAGGCCGCCTGGGAGACCTCGCCCATCGAGCCCGTGGCACCGCCTACGACGACCGCGATGCAGACGATTCCGAGGAAGACCAGGTTCACGGTCAGGGGCTAACGCCGGCGGGATCGGCGTGCGGCCTGCGAAGATGGGAGCATGTGGCTGTTGGCCTGCACCGCGTCGATCGATCCCATCGACCCGCTCTCCTACGAAGCGCTCTACGCGGCCACGTACGCGGTGACCGGGGTGGGCCCTCGGCTGGTCGGCACGCCGGGCGAGGCGCGGGCAGCCGCCTGGATCACCCGGGAGCTGGAGTCGATGGGGCTCCAGGTCGATCGCCATGCCTTCACCTGGGAGGCCTGGACGCCCGGAGAGGCCTGGATCGACGCGGGCGGTGAGCGGTACGAAGCGTGGGCGCTGTCGCCCGCTCCGGGCGGTGTGGTCAGCGGCCGCATCGACGCCGACGACTTCGCTGGCGGCATCGCGCTGTTGAGCTCGGACGATGGCGCGCGTGCGGAGAGCTTCTTCACTGCCCTGACCGGCGGGGCCGAAGCGCTCGTGCGCGTGACCGAGGACCTCGACGGCGACGGCACGCCCCTCGCCGAGGTGGGGCACATCCTCGATGGCGTGTCGTTGCCGAGCGTGGCGGTCGACGCGCAGACCGGCGCCGCCCTCGCCGGCCTGGAGGGCACCCTCACCGTGGAGGCGGGTCTCGGAGCGCTCACCTCCTACAACCTCGCGGCCACGCTGCCGGGGCAGGGCGACGAGGTCATGCTGGTGGCGCACTACGACTCCTGGCACCCGTCGGAGTCGGCCTTCGACAACGGTCTCGGTGTGGCCTTCGTGCTGCAGCTGGCCAGGGCGCTGCTCGCCGAGGACGATCGGGCGACGGTGCACCTGCTCTTCACCACGGGCGAGGAGCAGGGGCTCAAGGGGGCCCAGGCCTGGGTCGCCGACCGGGGGGCCGACGTGGACCGTCTGTTGAACCTGGACATCCCGTGGTCGTCGGACGGGACCTTCTTCGTGGCCGCAGACGACGAGGCGGACCGCGCGCTCGCGCTGGAGCTCGCGGAGCAGCACGGCCTGGACCCGGTCGACGCGGGCTCGCCCAACGCCAGCTCCGATCACTTCGTCTTCCAGACCGAGGGGGTCGACACCTCGTGGCACACCCGCTGGCCCGACGTCCGCTACCACACCGTGAACGACACCCTCGCTCTGCTGGACATGGAGGGCGCGGTCGACAGCCTGGCCTTCCACCACGACTACCTGCTCGATCTGGTCACGCGATGAAGGTGCTGCTCGCCCCCTTCGGCACGCGCGGGGACTGTCAGCCGCTCCTGCACCTCGGGGTGCGGCTCGCGAGCGAGGGCCACGACGTCCTCGTGGCCGGGCCGCCCAACTTCCTGGACGACGCGGAGGGGCTCGGGCTGGACTACCGGGCCTTCGGGCCGGACATCCAGCGCTTCCTCGCCGACGCCATCCGCGGCGGCGGCATCGGCCTGGTGAGCGAGATCAAGGTGTTCATCGAGCTCTTCCGGGAGCTCTGCGCCGTCAGCGTGACCCTGTTGAGCGAGCTCGCCGAGGGGCGTGACCTGCTGATCGCCAGTGGGGTGCAGATCGGCGGTCGCACCGCCGCCCACGCGGCCGGCACCGCCTACCGCTACGTGCTGTTCTGCCCGCAGCTCCTCGTCTCGCCCGAGCACGCGCCGCCTCTGGGCTCGATCGCCGACGGCGGCGCGTTGCTGAACCGTGGGCTCTGGGGTGCCTACCGGGCGGCGGTGCGGCGCTTCATCCAGCCCTTCATGGACGACGCCCGACGCGCCGCTGGGCTGCGCCCGCTCCCCGATCCCTGGGACTACCTGGTGGTGCCAGGCGAGGGCGTGATGGCCTGCGATCCCGAGGTCTTCACGGGCCCGGGGGGCTGGGAGGCCGAGCCGGTGGGTGCGTTCCGTCTCGCGCCGGAGGGGGCGCTCGACGAGGACCTCGAGGCCTTCCTGGGCGCAGGCCCGCCGCCGGTCTACCTGGGCTTCGGGTCGATGCCTCACCCGGACCCGGCGGACTCGACGCGCAAGGTGGTCGACGCCGTGGAGCGTTCTGGGGTGAGGCTCGTGCTCTCGGCGGGCTGGGCGCAGCTCGGCGACGGGGACCTGCCGGACGCGGTGTTCCGGGTCGGGCCGTGCGCGCACCACCTGTTGTTCCCGCGCTGTGCGGGCGTGGTGCACCACGGTGGAGCGGGCACCCTCGCGACCGCGCTCCGGGCCGGGGTGCCGCAGGGCGTGGTCGCGCACGTGGCCGACCAGCACTACAACGGCTGGCGCCTCGAGGCGGTTGGCCTGGCCCCCCGCCGCCTCAGCGCTCGAACCGTGTCCGGGCCCGCCCTGGCCCGGCTGCTCGCGTCGCTGTCCGACCCGCTGCTGACCGAACGGGCCCGGCAGGTGGGCGAGCGCGTGAGGGCGCGCGACAGCCTCGCGAACGGCGTGCGTGCCGTCACGGAGGTCGTCGCGGGCTGAGGGGGCCGTCCCGAGTCCACAGGCCCGGGACGCCCTCGGCGTCCGGTCAGCCGAGCGGTGCGCCGCAGCCGCTGCAGTCGCCCGAGGTGTGGTCGTTCAGGGTGCCGCAGTGGGTGCACTTCACCTTCACGATCTCCTTCACGGTCTCCCTGACCACGACCTTCTCGCCGTCGCCGGCCGCCTCCTCGTCGGGCTCCGCCTCGTAGGAGGTCCAGGCCTCGTTGTAGTCGTCGACCATGCCGCCGATCACGAAGAGGTCGATCAGCGTGCCCAGCCCGCAGAAGCCGCCGGTGAGGAACCAGACCACACCGGTGACGCCCTTGCCGACGTAGAGCCGGTGGAGGCCGGCGAAGCCGACCAGGCCGAGCAGGCAGAGCACGATGGCGGTGGTCTTGTCGCGCGGTCCCGGCGTGCCGACCACGGGGATGAAGTAGTACGGGGTGTAGAAGCGGCGGTACCTGGGATGCGCCCGGGCGCCACGCATCGGACGATGGTGCCGCGCACGCCGTGCCCGACCGCCGCCGGGACCGTGCTTGCGGCCAGCGCCGCCTCCGGGACGCCTCCTGGGGCCGCCGCCTGCCTTCGGACGCCGACGTGCAGGGCGGGAAGGACGGCGTCCGCCGCCTCCTGGTCGACGACCCATGAGCTTCTCCTGCGGCCTTCGATGCCGCGGTGGTGGTGCACGAGGTTGATACCAGATGCGGTGCTGTGGGTGGTGGTCCGGCTCGCAGTGATTAGGCTGCCGCGATGGAGCAGCTCTCCCCCCGCGTGATCTGGCTGTGGCGCTTCGGCTCCCTGATCCGGACCCTGCTCTTCTGGACGCCGATCGCGGCCTTCGCCGGCGTGGGTGTGGCGGGTCTCGGAGGCACGGCGGCGGGCGTGCTGGTCGCCGGCGGCCCGCTCGCGCTGGTGCTCTTGATGGGGCTCGCCTGGCCGAGCCTCTCGTGGCGCCACTTCGGCTTCGCGCTGCGGGAGCACGACCTGCTGGTGCAGCGCGGCGTGCTGTACCGGCGCCGAACGTCGATCCCCGTCAGCCGCATCCAGCACGTCGAGACCCGGCAGGGGCCGCTGGAGCGCATGCTCGGCTTGTCCCGGGTGCTCGTGTTCACGGCGTCGGGCTTCTCTGCAGAGGGCTCCATCCCTGGCCTGGACACACCGCGCGCGGAGGCCCTGCGCGACACCCTCGCGCGTCGGGGCGAAGACGACGGTGTCTGAGGAGGTCGCCTGGAAGCGGCTCCACCCGGCCTCGCTCTGGGTGAACCTGGTGCCGCGGACCTGGCGCACGCTGTGGTCGCTCTGGCCGCTGGTGCTGCTGGCCGTGGTCGGCGGGGGCGGCGTGGGAGTGCGTCCCGAGGACGCGGTGTTCCTGCTCTTCTTCCTGGTGAGCGGCGCGGCGTCCACGATCGTTCACTACCTGACCCTGCGCTACCGCGTGGTCGAGGACCGGCTCGAGATCCGACAGGGCCTGCTCAACCGCGAGGCCCGCGCCATCGACGCCAGCCGGATCCAGAACGCCGAGATGCTCCGGAACCCGTTCCACAAGCTGGCCGGGCTCGTCGAGGTGCGGCTCGAGACCGCCGGCGCGCTGCGCACCGAGGGGCTGCTCTCGGCGTTGTCCGAGCAGCAGGCGGCCGACCTGATGGCACGGGTCGACGCCGCCCGCGGGCGCGAGCCGGTAGACGACGACGCCACCGAGAAGGAGCCCGTGGCTCGGCTGGGTACGTTGGAGCTGCTCGCCTACGGGCTGACGTCCCACCGCGCCGGCATGGCGGGGCTGTTGCTCGCCGGCGCCTACGAGGTGGCGAGCGTGCTGGACCCGATGGCCGCCGAGCGCGCCGCGCTGCGCGCAGAGGGCACCCAGATCGCCGGCCTGGTGCTGATGACCTTGGCGCTGGCGGCCGCCATCTCGGCGCTGCTCACGCTGCTCCGGCACCACGACTACCGGCTGCATCAGAGCGGTGAGGAGCTCGCCAGCGAAGAGGGTCTGCTCACCCGTCGGAAGGTCGAGATCCCTCTCCGCAAGGTGCAGCTGGTGCACGTCGAGGAGACCCTGCCGCGACGGCTCATGGGCTTCGGCACGGTGCAGGTCGAGACCGCGGGCATCGGGGAGGTCGGGGAGGGCGGCGTGAGGGCGCCGGAGTTGACCGTACCGGTCGTGCAGCGCCCGCGGCTCTTCGCCATGAGCAGACGCGCCGTGCCCGATCCGGGCTTCGACCCGTGGAGCCAGGAGCTCCGTCCCGCCCACCGGCGTGCGCTCTGGCGGACCCTGATCCAGCTCACCGCGCGCCACCTGCTGTTCAGCGCCGTCGCGCTGACCGGCGGTGTGGTGGTGGCAGGCGTGGTGCTGAGCCTCCTGCCGGTGCTCTGGCTCGCGGCCTGGTTGGACTGGCGCTACCAGGGCTGGATGCTCACCGACGACGCGCTGATCGCTCGGCGAGGCTTCTGGCGTCGCCACACCTGGGTCGTGCCCCGCGACAAGCTCCAGGCCGTGCACCTGGTGCAGGGGCCGGTGCTTCGGTTGGCTGGCCTCGGGCGTGTGCTGGTGCGCGTGGCCGGCGCGCAGGTGTTGCTGCCGGACCTGGCCACCCACGACGCGCGGGCCGTGATGGACGAGCTGTGTCCGGCGTGACCCTGGCCGTGATCGGCGACGTGCATGCGCACTGGGCGCACCTCGCCACCGTGCTCGACGCGATCGACGCCGAGGACCCCGACGGCGTGCTGCTCGTCGGTGACCTGGGGGATCCGGCCTTGGGGCGCGCTCCGGTTCGTGACTTCGCGCGCAGGGCCGCCTACCTGCGCTCGCTCGAAGAGCTCTGGGAGCGCGTCGAAGCGCGCGGTCGTCCCTACCTCTGGGTGCCCGGCAACCACGATCTCCCGGACCTCGTCGGGGAGCGAAACGTGGACGGACGCTCGGCCGTGCTTGCGGGCCTCACCGTGGCGGGGCTGGGCGGTGGCGGTCCGGCGCGGTTCGGCTTCCCCTACGAGTGGGGCGAGGACGAGGTGCGTCGCCGTGTCCTCCCTCCGCACGACGTGTTGCTGAGCCATGCTCCCCCGTCGGACTGCACCCTCGACGTGTTGAAGGGCCAGGACGTGCACGTGGGAAGCGTCGCGGTGCGGGAGCTCGCCGAGCGCCTGTCGGGCTTCCTGGTGTGTGGTCACATCCACGAGTCGGGGGGCGTGGAGCAGATCGGGCAGTGCCTCTGCCTGAACGCCGGTGGACTGGGACGCCCCTGGGGTGCACCGCAGGTGGGCTTCCTGCAGCGCACGGCCACACACGACTCGGTGTGGCACGTGGACCTGGTCTCGGGCGCTCGAACGATGCTGGGACGTGCCCGATGACCTTTCCACCCCTGCACGAGGCGGTGCTGCTGCGACGCTACAAGCGCTTCCTCGCCGACGTGCGCTTTGTTGACGGCACCGAGGTGACGGTCCACTGCGCCAACCCGGGCCGCATGACGAGCTGCCTCGAGGAGGGCGGTCGGATCTGGCTGTCGCACCATCCCGGCACGAAGCGGAAGCTCCTGTGGTCCTGGGAGCTGGCCGAGGTGGGGGACGCCACCATCCTGATCAACACGGCGCGTGCGAACCGCGTGGTCGAGGAGGCGCTGCGGTCGGGGCAGGTGCCTGGACTGGCGGGTGAGGTCAAGCCCGAGGTGAAGGTCGGCGACAGCCGGCTCGACTTCCGGGTGGGCGACGGGTTTGTCGAGGTGAAGAGCGTGACCCTGCTCGCGGCGCCCCGTGTGGCCTCCTTCCCCGATGCACCCACCGAGCGCGGCCGAAAGCACCTGGCTGAGCTCCGGGCGCTGTGCGAGGGCGGGACACCCGCCACCTTGATCTTCTTGCTGGGGCGCGATGACGCCGACTGCATCCGCCCGGCCGACGCGGTCGACCCGGCCTACGGGGTGGCCCTCCGGCGAGCGGCGAGCGCGGGCGTGGGCGTGATCGGTCTCAGGACAGCCATCGACACCCAGGGCATGCAGGTGGTGGGCACCGTGCCCGTTCAGCTGAGCTGAACCACCTTCGGGGTGTCCGGGGTGGGGCTCACCTCGATCCGCCCGCGCCCGGCGTCCTTCGCGTGGTACATCGCCGCGTCGGCCGCCCGGATCAGGTCTTCGAGGGAGAGATCCTCGCCCCAGCCCTCGGTCGAGGCGAGGCCGATGCTCGCCGAGAGCCTCATCGGTCCTTCGTCTGTGGCGGTCGGGTCCGACACGGCCTCGAGCAAGCGCTCGGACAGGCGCCGACCGTCCAGGAGCGGGGTGTCGGGGAGCACGACGAGGAACTCCTCACCACCGTAGCGACCGACCATGTCGTAGCTGCGCACGGCGGCGGCCATGCGCTGGGCGACGCCCCGGAGGACCTCGTCGCCGACGAGGTGGCCGTGCTGGTCGTTGACCGCCTTGAAGTGGTCGAGGTCGATCAGGAGGACCGACACGGGGCAGCCCGTGCGCTTCGAGCGGTTGAGCTCCAGCTCGAGGCGCTCCATGACCGCCGTGCGGTTGTGCAGGCCCGTGAGGGGGTCGCGCTTCGCCTGCTCACGGAGCTGTTCCCGTGCTTCGATGACCGCGGCCTGGGCCTTCACGACGCGCACGCCGACCTGCATCCGCGTGCGCAGCTCGAGCTGGTCGTAGGGCTTGACCAGGTAGTCGTCGGCACCGGCTTCGAGCCCCTGCAACACATCGCGCCGGAGGGCGCGAGCGGTCAGGAGGATCACGTAGGTGTAGGGCTCGGGCCGCAGGGCCCTGAGCTTCTGGATCACGTCGACGCCGTCGAGCCCGGGCATCATCCAGTCCACCAGGGCCAGCGTGGGGCCGTTGGGCTCGAGCAGGCGTGCCAGGGCCTCGTCGCCGTCGCGCGCGGCGATCGGCTGGTAGCCCCACGACTCCAGCACCGCGCACAGGATGCTGCGCGCATCGTAGTCGTCGTCGGCGATGAGCACGGGAAGGTTCAGACGGGCTCCCGGCAGGCGCCCCGCTTCATGCGGCGGCGGACCCCAGGTGATCGAGCAGGACGCGCAAGTGTGTCAACTCGTCCTGGAGCATAGAACACGCTCCGTCCAGCTCAAAGGCCCGTTGTGAGGTCGCTCGCAGCTGCAAGGCGCGAGCCCGCTCGGCAAGCGGACCCATCTCCAGGCGCTCGGCGGTGACGGCGAGCACGCGCGCGCCTTCGGCCACGCCGTCCAGGTCGCGCACGGCCGCATCGTCTCGGACCACGTCGACCTGCTCGTCGGCCCAATCGGCGAACGCACGCAGCAGCTCGAGGTAGGGATCCTTCGTGGAGTGCACGGTGATGTCTCCTCGCCCGAGTCGCAGCCACCTGTCCCAACGGATCATCTCCGGAGGGGTTGAGGATCAGGGACAGCCGCCGTCGGGGAGCGCGTCTTCCTGGCCCTGTTCCCGCCACCACGTGGCCTCCTGGGACAGGGGGCCTGCGTAGGGATCGAAGGCTTCCTGATCGGCGGTCTGCACCTCGAAGTGCAGGTGAGGCTGGCTGGAGTTGCCGCTCGACCCGACCTTGCCCAACACCCGTCCGCACGAGACCGTGTCGCCGACGGCCACCGCCACCGAGTCCTTCATCAGGTGCCAGTAGAGGCTTCGGGTGCCGCTCTGGTGCTCGAGGATCACATGGTTCGCGATGCCGGAGTGCCCGTCACAGCTCACCTCGAGGGTCACCGGGTCGCCATGGCAGCGGTCGTAGTGACCGTCCTCGATGCTCACGACCACACCGTCGGCGGCGGCGAGGACCTCGACGCTGCCAGCGTCCATGGCGTCCCAGGAGCCGGTGAGCAGGTAGTCGCTGCCGTCGTGCTCGTCGTAGCAATGGGGCCACGGGCGCTCGAGGTAGTCCAGGCAGATCAGCTGCTCCGCGCCCTCGTGCACGGCCGGGTCGTGGTCGAACCCCACGAGCGTGTCGAGCTGCTCGGGCTCTGCGAGAGGCAGCGCGAACTGTTCGGCGCCACGCTCCACGGCGGGCGCCTCGGTGTCGGCCGGCGGGGTGCCCGGAGCACCGACGCAGGCCAGCCAGATCACGCGCTCTGGCCGAGCAGGGTGTCGACGGTCTGCTGGTCGGCGCCGGGGAAGCGGTAGTCGCCGAACTGCTCCGGTGCGACCCAGCGGTGGTCGTGCACCTTGCCGCGGTGGGGGATCTCGCCTTCGTGCAGCTCCACCCGGTACACCAGCATGTCGAGGGTGTAGCGCTCGTAGGTGTGGTGGATCTCCTGCCGCAGGGCGCCGATCGTGCCGCTCAGCCCGAAGCGTTCCTGCAGCTCGCGCTGGAGGGCTTCCCGATCGTTCTCGCCGGCCTCCACCTTGCCGCCCGGGAACTCCCAGAGGAGCGGCAGCACCGCCCTGGGGGGGCGCTGGGTGATGAGGTAGTGACCGTCCCGCTCGATCTCGGCCGTGACGACACGGATGTGTGGCAACTCGGGCATGGGCCGGCTTTGTAGCAGCCGGGCCCGGCCTCTGACAACCCCCTCGTGCGACGTCTAAGGTGGCTTCCGGCTTCGGGACGACGGGCATCGATGATTGCAACTTGGCTCATGGTCAGCACGGTCCAGGCCGTGCCTGCTCTCTCTGGCTGGCAGGTCCTTCGCGACGATGAGGTGTGGATTGGGTGCACCTGGGCGGCCGGAGAGCCCTGGTGCCGAGCGGTCGGCCGCGTCGACGCCCCGGTGGACGCCGTGGTCGAACAGCTGACCGATTTCGAGCGCTACGCCGAGGTGTTCGAACGCATCGAAGCGGTGACCGTGCTCGACGACGACGTCGTGCAGATGACGCTTCAGATGCCGTTTCCGCTGGCCCCCAGAGCCCACGCGGCGCGCTTCGAGGTCGAGGCGATGGCCGGTGTCGTCGCGGTCGACTGGCAGCCTGTGGAGCACCAGAACGACACCGGGGCGGTGTGGCTGCCACGGTATGCGGGGGCCTGGGAGCTCGTCCCTGCGGGGGAGGGCACCGAGGTCCACTTCACGTGGCAGGCGGAGCTCGAGGGCGACGTGCCGGACTGGGTGCTGCCGCGCGCCCACATGCGAACGGGCAGCGACGCGATGGCCCAGCTGGCGGCCGCGCTGCAGCGCTGACTACAGCGGGAGCGGGCAGGGGGTCGCCTCGAGCCCGGATGCGGCTATGTTGCCGATCTCCCTCGTCTTACGGAGTCACGCCATGATCCGCTCCACCCTGAAGCGCGGCCTGAAGAAGGTGCTCGGTCGCGAGAAGCCGCCTCCCGCTCGTCCGGCCAGCCCGAGCGCCCCGGTCTATGCGGCGGCCGCTGCGCCCCACGAGGATCCGGTGAGCGCCGAGGACGTCGCACCTGTGGAGGCCGCCCCGGTGGAGGCCGCTGCCGAGGAGGTCGCCGTGGAGGAGGCTCCCGCTGCGGAAGCTTCCGTCGAGGCCGCCGCCGAGGCCGAGGCCGCCGTGGCCGAGTCCGGCGGCCCAGAGGCGGCGTCTGCCGACGACACGGTGGGACCGCCGATCCTCTTCGAAGAGGTCCAGGAGATCCTGGACGAGATGGTGCGGCCGGCCCTCCAGATGGACGGTGGCGACATCTCGCTCCTGAAGATCGAGGGCTTCGACATCCACGTGAAGCTGCAAGGCGCATGCTCGACCTGTCCCAGCTCGATCATGACGATGAAGATGGGCGTGGAAGCGCTGCTGCGCGAAGAGTTCCCGCAGATGAAGGACCTCATCCAGATCGACGGGTAGCGCTTCGCGGGTGGCTACGCGTCCGCCGTGAACAGCGCAGGCACCGGCTGGGGTGTGAGCCAGCCCTCGGCCATCCACTGCTGGATCGGGTCGTCCACGCCGACCTTGCCCACGTAGAGGTGCGCCACCGGGTGGCCCGCAGCGAGCCACTCGCGGACCTTGCGCTGCCCCAGGTAGTAGACGACATCCTTGGCGTACACGCCCGGCAGGCCGGGGTCGGCGAGGCCGCGCTTCAGCCGCTGGGCGATGCCCCACGCCAACCCGTAGCCCGCCTCTCGCGCGATGCGCTCGTAGAGATCACGGAAGCCCATCTCCCGCGCCCACGACACGGCTCGCACGACCACGCCCTGCCGCCATCCCGTGCCCGGCGAGATGACGCCCGCCCGCTCCTCGGCCACCAGCGCGAGGCCTTCCTCGGTGGTCAGGGAGTCCGGGGTGCCGGTGGCGAAGAGCCGCAACGGCTGGCGGCTTCCCGCCGCCGACCGGAGCGCGTGCACCTCGATCTCGTGGGCGACCAGCTTGCGCACGTCGCGCTCCCGAAAGCGCGCCCGTCCGTTCACGCGGAGCAGCTTCTTCGGCCCATCCACCAGCACGCGGGCTGACATCACGCCGTCGAGCTCCACCACCCACCCGTGCAGGTCGCGGTCTTCCAGGGCCAGCTCCAGCGCGAGCTTGAGCGCCGCGGCGTCGAGCTGGAACTCGGTCGTGTCGGTCTCGTAGGACTCGGACCGGGCAAGCTCGAGCTCGGCTTCGGTGGGGTACCAGCTCGCCGCGACCGCGAGGGCGTCGAAGGCGGCTGGGCTTCGGTCGCGCAGCGCGTGGATCACCAACCGAGCGCGCTCGATCGACATGCACAGGAGCCGGCCCAGGGGGTGGTCATCCGGTGGTGCCAGCGCGTCGAGCATGCGCAGCTCGGGGTCGGCCCAGGTGGCCGGGAGGTACCTGAACGGCGGCTCCGGCGACGAGCCCGAGCGGAACGCGGCCCGCGCCTCGGTGGCGTTGAGCGGGTTCAGGTACCGCGAGAAGGCGATCCGCACGAAGAGGTCGTGCAGCGCCTCGTCGGCTTGCAGGAGGGGGCGGGGGAGGGCTTCCACCCGTCCCGGCTAACGTCGCTCAGGCGTCGCGGCCGAAGCTCCGCTGGAACAGCGCTTCGATGGCGGTCGTGGCGCTGTCACGGAGGTAGCGGGTTCCGGTTCCGCAGAAGTCCGGAGCCTCGACCACCGGCGTGCCCGATCGCCAAGCATCGCCCTCCCAGTGGAACCAGCCGTTGCGCTCCTGGTCGAAGACCCAGAGGTCCTTGTGCCACATGCGCGCGAGCTCGACGGCCCAGCCGGTGCCGCCGGTCACGGTGTCGTCGTCCTGGATGGTGCCGACCACGAAGACCTGCTGGGCGCGGCTGACCTGGTGCCAGATGCTCTGCAGCACCCGCTTGATCATCTTGCCCTGGTTGAAGGTCCGGTTCAGGCGCCGCGAGACGTACACCAGCGACACGTCGCCGGCGGTGAGCTCCTGGTCGCTGAGTGCGTGGCTGCCCGTGGAGCGGTTCTGCTTGTGGCCGTCGAAGGTGAAGTTCACCTCGCGCAGCCCCCAACGCTCGGCGGCTTCGCCGAAGGCCGACTCGGCCCCGGTGGCGCCGCCGCTGTAGAGCACACAATCCACGGCACGAGGGCTCCAGGGCGCGCTCGCCGGGTCCCACTCGTCCTCGCCGACCACGAGCATCGTGGCCGGATCGAGGTGGAGGCCCAGATCGTCGCCGACCGCACCGTGCACCTTCGAGGCCTTGACCTCGATGGCGTCGTCCTGGGCGTTCAGCGACACCACGGTCGAGAAGTGCTCTTGCAGGGCGAACGATCCGCCCTCGCCACGGTGCGTGCGGCCCGCGACCCACAGCGCGAAGCCGTGCTGCCGCGCCAGATCCGCCAGCCCGTCCAGGGTGGTCTGGGCGTCATCGTCCGGCACGCCGTCGAGCAGCACCACGTCGGGCGTGAAGTGCATCACGTCGCGGTCGAGGTCCAGCACCTTGGCGAGATCGGCGGCGGTGAAGCTGCGACCCAGGTAGCTGTGGATCAGCCGGTTGCGCTCCACGTGCAGCGCCAGAGCCTCGCGGCCCTGCTGGCGCGCCGCGCGCACGACGCCGCTGAAGATCTCGTCGTAGAAGGTGCGAACGTGGTCGGCGCCAGCCGACAACGACACGTGCACGACCTTCTTGTCGTTGAGGATCCGGTCGAGCGCGATGTGCACGAGCATGGCGCTCTTGCCCACGCCGGCGCGGCCCACGACCGCTCCGAGCTCGCCGACCTTCAGGCCCCCGTGGAGGCACTCGGTGAAGAGCCTCATCGGGCTCCTCTCGAGGATGGCATTCGCCTGCATCGTCCTCTCCTCAGCCCGCCTTGCGGTCTTCTTCGTACTTCTTCATGAGATCTTCCTGCACGCCGGACGGGGCCTGGCTGTACCGGTTGAACTCCATGGTGAACTCCGCCTTGCCCTGGGTTGCCGAGCGAAGCGTCGTGGCGTAGCCGAACATCTCGGCGAGGGGAACCTCGGCCTCGACCTGGGAGAAGCCGTCGGCCTCGGTCGTGCCGAGCACGATGCCGCGACGCTGCATCAGCGTGGCGACCATCGGGCCGTGGAACTCGGCCGGCCCTTCCAGGCTGACCTTCATCACCGGCTCCAGCACGATCGGCTTGGCCCGGTGGTAGGCCTCGCGGAACGCGCCGCGGCAGGCTTCCTGGAAGGCGACGTCCGAGGAGTCGACCGCGTGGGCCTTGCCGTCGTCGATGGTGACCTGGATCCCCTCGACCGGAGCACCGATGAGGCGACCCTTCTCGAGCATCGACTTGAAGCCCTTGTCACACGCGGAGATGAACTCGCGCGGGATGACGCCGCCCTTGATCTTGTCGATGAAGGTGTACTCGCCCGACTCGCTCGGCTCCAGGATGCCCGCCACGCGACCGTACTGGCCGGAGCCGCCGGTCTGCTTCTTGTGCGTGTAGTCGAACTTGGTCTGGCGGCTGATGGTCTCGCGGTACGCCACGCGCGGAGGCGACACGACCACGGGGCAGTTGTACTCGCGCCGCATGCGCTCGACGTAGACCTCGAGGTGGAGCTCGCCCATGCCCGAGATGATGGTCTCGCCCGTCTCCTCGTCGGTCCCGACGCGGAAGGTCGGGTCCTCCTTGGAGAAGCGCGCCAGCGCCTTGGACAGGTTCTGCTGGCCCTTCTGCGTCTCGGGCTTCACGGTCAGGCTGATGACCGCATGCGGGATGTGGATGGACGTCATGGCCACCGGGCGGGTGCCGTCGGTGAAGGTGTCGCCCGAGTAGCAGTCCACGCCGAAGAGCGCGACGATGTCGCCTGCGCTGGCCTCGCTGATGTCCTCCATCTCGTTGGAGTGCATGCGCACGAGCCGTCCGACCTTCACCTTCTTGTTCGAGCGGGTGTTGTAGATGAACCCGCCCTTCTTGAGCACGCCGCTGTAGATGCGGAGGTAGGTCAGCTGGCCGTAGCGACCGTCTTCCAGCTTGAAGGCCAGGCCGATGAAGTCGGCAGTCGGGTCGTTGGGGACGTCGATCTCGTGCTCTTCGCCGCCGTCGACCAGGAGCCCCGTGTTGGTGACGTCGGTCGGACAGGGCAGCCAGGACACCACCGAGTCCAACAGCGTCTGCACGCCCTTGTTCTTGTAGGCAGAGCCCATCATCACCGGCACGATCTGCCGGTTGATGGTGGCGCCGCGGATGGCCTCGTGGATGATCGCCGGCGTGACGGTCTCCTCGAGCAGGGCCTCCATCAGGTCGTCGGAGAACATGGAGACCGCGTCGAGCATGATCTCCCGGTACTCCTCGGCCTGGTCGACCAGCTCCGCGGGGATGTCCTCGTCGGTGATGTCGTTGCCAGCCTCGCCGAGGTAGCGGTGCGCGCGCATGGTGATCAGGTCGACCACGCCCTCGAAGGCATCGGCGAGCCCGATCGGGATCTGCATCATCACCGCGTTCTGGCCCAGCTTCTCGATGATCTGGTCCTTCACGCGGAAGGGGTTCGCGCCGGAGCGGTCGCACTTGTTCACGAACGCGATGCGGGGCACCTCGTAGCGCTTCATCTGGCGATCGACCGTCAACGACTGGGACTGCACACCCGCCACCGAGCAGAGCACCAGGATGGCGCCGTCGAGCACGCGCAGGGCGCGCTCGACCTCGATGGTGAAGTCGACATGCCCCGGCGTGTCGATGATGTTGACATGGTGCCCGTCCCACTGGCAGTGGGTTGCGGCGGACTGGATGGTGATGCCGCGCTCTCGCTCCAGCTCCATCGAGTCCATCTTGGCACCGACGCCATCCTTGCCACGCACTTCGTGAATGGCATGGATGCGGTCGGTATAGAAAAGGATCCGCTCCGTCAGCGTGGTCTTGCCCGAGTCGATGTGGGCAGAAATGCCGATGTTGCGGATCTTGTCCAGCGCGTCGATCACGACACCTCCCTCTTCCGGTGGGGGGTCCGAAGGGGGCGCCTGATAGCTCTACCGCGACCACCACGCAAGCGCCGGCGTGTGTAGAATGCGGCCGTCCCGGATTCTGGAGGCGGACACATGAAGCGCATCTCTCTGCTCGGCCTGGTGCTCGGCGGTTTCTTTGCCATGGGCATGGCCTGTGGTGGCGAAGAGGAAGACGAGGTCGAGGAAGTCGTCGAGGAGCCCGTCCAGAAGGAGAGCCCCAACGACGCGAACACCCCCGATCCCACCGAGAACCGCAACGAGGGCACCACCTCGGGCGGCACCGAGATCACCACGCCCGATCGCAAGTCGGACAGCTCGGGTGGCTCCGGCAGCTCCGGTCGCAAGGGCGGCGACAACGCCAGCTCCGGCGGATCGGGTGGCTCCGGAGGCTCGGGCAAGTCGCCCGGCCGCAAGTAGCGCACGCGTTTCCGCGCATCCCGGACGGCTGGGGCTTCTGCGCCCCGGCCCGGAGCGCGCATAAACATCTTGTTTAGCTGAGTGAACACCATGTATACTTCCGAGGTTCCGGAGGTGTGCAGTGGTGGTGTGGATCGTTCTTCTGGCGTGTGCGCCAGGCTCTGAGCTCGTGGGCGGATTCGTCGAGCACGAGCTGCTCGTGGGCATCGACGGCGTGTTGTCGCGCAGCGAGCGCCGTGCGCTGATCGAGGGCTACGGATTCTCGGAGCTCGGCTTCCTGCCGGCGACGGGTGTGGTCTACGTGGACCTCGGTCGGGAGCATGCGGCCGCCACGGTCAGGCGCCTCGAGGCCGACCCCCGCTTCCGCTTCGTCGAGCCCAACTGGGTGCTGGCCGCGGAAGGCGCGCCGAACGATCCCTACTTCGGCTCGCAGTGGAACCTGCAGCGCGTAGGCGTGACCGAGGCCTGGGATCTCGGCCGCGGCGAAGGCCGGGTGGTCGCCGTGCTCGACACGGGCGTCAGCCCTGGCGGCAGCGACGGCATCCACGGCCTGCTCGACGGCGCCGACATGGTCTACGGCCGAGACGACACGGACGACAGCTACGGTCACGGCACCCACGTGGCTGGCACGATCGCCCAGAACACCGACAACGGCGTGGGCGTGGCGGGAGTGGCCCCCGGGGTGAGCGTGCTCCCGGTGAAGGTCCTCGGGGACACCGGCTACGGCTCGAGCTACGCGATCGCCTCGGGCATCGAGTGGGCAGCGGACGAGGGCGCCGACGTGATCAACATGAGCCTGGGCATGTGGGGTTGGTCGAGCACGATCGCCGACGCCGTCGCCCACGCCGAGGAACGTGGCGCCGTGGTCGTGGCGGCGGCGGGCAACGAAGACACCGCCTCGATCAACTTCCCAGCGTCGATCGAGACCGTGCTCTCGGTGGGAGCGAGCACGTCGAGCGACCGCCTGTCGAGCTTCACGAACTGGGGCGATGGACTCGACCTGGTGGCGCCCGGCAGCTCGATCCTCCAGGAGGTGCAGGGCTGGCGCAGCTGGACCTACTCGGCCTGGGACGGGACCAGCATGGCCACGCCGCACGTCTCCGCGGCGGCGGCGCTGGTGATGGCCCAGGGGATCGAGGAGCCCGCCGAGGTGCGCCGGCTCCTGCGCGAGAGCGCCGAGGACCTCGGCAGCGGTGGCTACGACACCTCCTGGGGCCATGGACTGCTCGACGTCGCGGCGGCGGTCGGCCTCGCGGCGGCCGAGGCCGGTGGCACGGCTCCCGACAGCGGAGACGATCACGACGACGGCACGATCGAAGAGGGGCCCGACGCGACCGAGCCGGTGCTCTTCGACGTCGACTTCGGGTCCGCCGGTGGCGACTTCTGGATCACCTGGGAGACCGACGAGCCCGGCACCACCGACGTGTGGTTCGACCCCTACGGCTGGTACCTGGGCGACACGGCGGAGCTCACGCCTTCCCACGAGCGCAGCTTCACCGGCAGTGTCGGCGCCACGTACAGCTTCTGGGTGAGCTCGGCGGACGCGGCGGGCAACCGCGCCTACGAGGGCCCCTACGAGCTCCTGGTGGAGTGACGCGCCTTCGCGCGTGCTCGCTCGTCCGTGAGCGCCTCGGCGGCGTGGAGGGCGAGCACAGCGGCGAGGGCTCCGATGAGCGCGAGATCGACGAGCATCCTGTCTCCTTCGATGGGCTTGTACAGGGAAACGGCCGCGGGTCGCGGGGGCTTGAGGGCGCGTGCTACAACGCTTCGGAGGCCACGACGGGCTTCGAGGGTCCGCAGACGTGTCGTCGTTCCAGCCCAGCTCCCATCTCCCGGCGGTGCTGTACGAGTTGATCGAGCAGGACGGCGAGCCCGTCTTCGCCTGGATCAGCGACTCCGTGCGCGAGCTGTTGGAGCTGGAGCCCGACGAGGTGCTGCGCGACACCCACGCCCTCACGCGCATGATCCACCCCGACGATCGGGCCTCTCACGCCGAAGCCCCCGTCGTGGGCGGCACGTGGCACTGGCGGGGGCGGCAGGTGTTGAAGTCGGGCCGGGTCGTGTGGGTGGACGCCGCGTCGCGCCGGGCCTCCAGCGGGCGGGTCCAGGGCGTGATCGTGGACGTCACCCGCCAGGTCGAGCTCGAGCAGGATGCCGCCGACACGCGCAAGGCCGCGGCGGTCTCGCTGTTGGCCGGCAGCATCGCGCACGAGCTCAACGACCCGCTCACCTTCCTCCGGAACAACGTCTTGTGGGCGCTCAACAGCCCGGGCCTCGCCCCCGAGGTGGCCGAGGCGCTCCGCGACGCCTTGGAGGGGAGCTTCCGGGTGGAAGGCATCGCGCGCACTCTGGGCGCCCTGCCGCGTGCGCGCCGCGCGCCGGCCCGGGTGCCGTGCACCTTGGCGGAGGTGGTGGACGTCGCACACCGTGAGTTGCGCGGCGACCGAGACCGCGTCGAGCTGCGCTGCGTCACCCCTTCCGCCGCCATGGTCGCCGACCCCGAGCGTGTCGGGCAGGCTCTGGCTCACCTGGTCTCCAACCTGCTGCGCCGTCGCGAGCCGGCGCCCGGCGCCATGCTGGCGGTGGTCTCGGCGCTGACCACCGCGGAGGCCACACGCATCGAGCTCGCCGGCGAGGCGCAGCTGCACGATGCCGACGTGGGGTGTGCCGTGGCGCGGCTGCTCCTCGACGATGCGCAGCTGAGCGTGGAGGAGCGCATTGTCGCGCTGACGCTGCCAGCGTAGGTAGTGCACCCCCCTCGGGGACGGAGGCGCACGTGCTGCTCTGCTTCGGCCTGGCCCTTGCGGCCGACTGGACCGATCACATCGATCACACGCTCGAGGCGGTGGTCAGCATCTCCATCGCCAAGACCCGCACCTTCGACGGGAGCGGCGCGGGCGTGAGCCAGGCGACGGGCTGGGTGGTCGATGCGGAGCGCGGGTTGGTGATGACGAACCGCCACGTCGCCACGCCCGGCCCCGCGGTGCACCGCGCCACCTTCTACGACGAGGAGGAAGCGGACCTGACGGTGGTCTACCGGGACCCGGTGCACGACTTCGCCATCCTCCGCTATGACCCGACCGAGCTCCGCTTCGCGTCTCCCCCCTCGCTCGAGCTCGCTGTGGACGGTGCCGAGGTCGGCGACCTGATCTGGTCGGTCGGCAACGACTCCGGTGAGAAGGTGGTCATCCACGAGAGCACGCTGGCGCGCAAGGACCGTGGGCCCCCCAGCTACGACCTGAACACCTTCTACTGGCAGGCGGCGACCGACGTGGCCGGCGGCGGCTCCGGGTCCCCGGTGCTCAACGCCGAGGGCCAGGTGGTGGCTCTGCACAGCGGCGGCGCGAAGGGGGAACAGTCCAGCTTCCACCTGCCGCTCGAACGCATCGAGCGCGCCTTGGCGCGGGTCCGTGCGGGAGAAGCCGTGGATCGCGGCACGCTCCAGGTGGAGTGGACCTACGAGAGCTACGCCGACGCAGCGGACCTGGGCCTGACCGAGGCCGACGAGATCGTGCTCCGCGAGCGGTTTCCGGATCGTCGCGGCGTGCTGGTCGCGGGCACGGTGGTGCCGGGTGGTCCCGGCGACGGTCAGCTGAGGCCGGGCGACGTGCTGTTGGCGCTCGAGGGCGCGCCGGTGTCCAGCTACGTGGAGCTCGCCGAGGTGTTGGACGCCCGGGTCGGGGACGAGGTCCACCTGCGGGTGCAGCGCCGAAGCAAGACCCTGGAGCTCGAGCTCACGGTCGACGACCTGAACGGCCTGGTGCCGCACGCATGGATCGAGTTCGACGGCAACATCGTGCACCCCTTCGGCTGGACCTGGGCGCGCAAGGCGCCGCGTCCGGTCGGCGGGCTGGTCTGGGCGCACAAGGGCGTGCGCGCCAAGGCCAGCGGCCTGCCGGGCTTCGCCGTGCTGCACAGCATCGACGGGCGGGAGGTCACCACGCTGGACGAGCTGGAGGCGGTGCTCGCCGAGGTGCCTCCGGGTCGGTTCGTGACCGTGGTCTACGAGGAGTGGGACGATGTGGGCGCCACCTCGTCGACCACGGTGAGCTGGGACACCACGTGGAAGCTGCGGCGTGCCTGTGAGGAGCTCGCCGGCGGTGGATGGACGTGCCGCCCGCTCGCCGCCGCGCCCGAAGCGGAGGCGCCCACCGGCCGGGTGACACGCCCGAAGCAGCCGCAGCGGCGTGCGCGCGCCCTGGCTCCGTCGTTGGTCGAGGTGGAGAGCTGGGTGCTCGGGCCGACGGTGGGCGACATGAAGAAGCGCACCGGGGTCGGCGTGATCGCCGACGTCGAGCAAGGCCTGGTCGTGGTCGACCGCAGCACCGTTCCCGGCCCGCACGCCACGGTGGAGCTGGTGTTCGCGAGCCGACTTCGGGTGGCCGCCCAGCCGGTCTGGACCCACCCCGACCACGACCTCACCTGGCTGCGCTACGACCCGGCGTCGATCGGCGACACGGAGGTGGCGTCGGCCAGGTTCCGCTCCGAGCGCTACGAGATGCGCGACACCGTGTGGCAGGTGCTCGCTGGCGGCGACGTCGTCTTTGCCAAGAAGACCCGCGTGAGCGGGATGGGCCTGCCGGGCACGCCCGAGCCCAGCCCGCCGCGCTTCCAGCAACAGGGCGTGGAGATGGTCAGCCTCGAGGATGGGCGCAACGGTGC
Source organism: uncultured Enterobacterales bacterium (assembly GCA_964604675.1). Lineage (GTDB taxonomy): Bacteria > Myxococcota_A > UBA796 > UBA796 > CAJQPC01 > CAZSAT01. Next base: position 52,727 of record CAZSAT010000001.1, on the reverse strand, counting down.
CGGGGTGCTGACCGATCGGAGGGGCCGGATCACGGCGCTGTGGACCGGCTTCTCGTACGACACCGGGAAGAAGAACAGGGTGCACTTCATGGGCCTGCCGAGCGAGCTCATCGTGCCCGCGCTGGAGGCCCTGCAGGCCGGCGAGACCCCGCGGCATCGCACCCTGGGCGTGGTGTTGCGCGCCCTCACACTGGAGGATGCGAGCAAGCGTGGGGTGGATCCGGCCCACCTCGAGGTGGTCGCGAAGGCCCGCCGCCCCGCGAGCGTGCCGATGATCCGTCGGCTCCAGCCCGGATCGCCGGCGTGGGACGTGCTGGCCGAACGCGACATCCTGCTCACCCTGGACGGTGAGCCCCTGGTGTGGGCGCTCGACCTCGACGCGGCCATCCAGGCCGGTCCGGTCACCCTCGGGCTCCTGCGCGACGGTGAGGAGATCGAGATCACCGTCGACGGCTTCGAGCACCAGGGCGTGGTGCCCGATCGCATGCTGGAGTGGGCCGGGATGGTGCTCCACGAACCCCACCCCGAGGTCGACCTGTGGGCGGGTCGCGAGCTCGATGGGCTCTACGTCAGTCGCTACTGGCACGGCGGCCCGAACCAGGTGGCGCGCATGAACGCGGGCCGCATGGTGACCGAGGTGGCCGAGCAGCCGGTCTCCACCGTGGCCGAGCTGCGCGCCATCGTCGACGGACTCGAAGACCGCGAGGTGGTCACCTTGCGCTGCATCCGCCTGAGCGATCTGGAGGAGGAGAGCTTCACCCTGCGCATGGACTTGACGCACTTCCCCACCCGAGAGCTCGCCTACGTCGGTGGAAGCTGGGCCGAGATTCCGTGATCTGACACTCCCTTTGAAAGATGGGCGGCTCGCATTGGCCATAGTGGGCGCCCGTGCTGATCACCTTCGCCACCGCTCTTGCCACCGTCGTCGAGCCTTGGGACGACCGGCGGCTTCATGCCGAGGCCGAGCGGGTCGTCGTCGGTGAGGTCGTGCGGACTCGCGCGGTGTGGACCGACACCCTCGTCACCGAGAGCACCGTGGAGGTCTCGGGTTGGGAGAAGGGCGCGCAGGATCGCTTCGTGACCGTGCGGCAGGTGGGGGGCACCGACGGCGAGCTGACCGTGAGCGTGGTCGGCGCCCCGGTCCTGGAGCCCGGCCAGCGTGTGCGCCTGTTCCTCGGCCCCGACGGGGTGCCGGTGCTGCCGGGCCTGGCGGTGCAATCCCTCGACCCCGACCCGCCCTGGACGGCGTCGTGGAGCGACTGGTCCACCTGGCCCTCGAGCTTGCAGTGGGCGGCCAACAGCGCGTACTCGTCGACCGGCCTGGGCGACGGCGAGGTGCTCGAGATCTTCGACGACAGCTGGGACGTGTGGCAGGCGCCCGACTGCTCCGGGTTCCGGCACAGCTACCTCGGGGAGTCGAGCCGGAAGTCGTCGAACAACGGCGATGGCTACAACGTCGTGGGCTTCCTCTCGAGCTGGCCGTCGAGCTACGGCAGCGGCAACGGCACCCTCGGGCTGACGGTCACGATCTCGAGCGGCGGCGAGCTCATCGAAGCCGATGTGAGCTTCAACGAAGACAACTACGACTTCATCGACGGCAACCCCTCCGGCAGCCGCAGCGCCGACCTCCAGTCGATCGCCACCCACGAGTTCGGCCACGCGCTCGGCCTCGGACACTCAGGCGTGAACGGCGCCACCATGACCCCCACCTACGACAACGGCACCGGCCAGCGCACCCTGCACGACGACGACATCGAAGGGCTGTGCAGCCTCTACCCGGGCACCGGCACGGGTGGCGACGGCGGTGACGGCGGCGATGGCGGGGACGGCGGCGACGGCGGGGACGGCGGGGACGGCGGGGACGGCGGCGATGGCGGGGACGGTGGTTCGAACGACCTGCTCGGAAGCTACGACGGCTACGAGCCGAGCGTGGTGGAGGGCGACACCTCTGGACCGAGCGCGCCGGGCCGGCCGGCGGTGTACTCGGAGCAGCAGACCGGCTGCAGCGCAGCGGGACTCTCGATGGCCTGGTGGCCGGCGCTGGCGCTCTTGTGGCGTCGGCGGGTGACAAACGGCGACACGGGCCCAGGCAAGCCCCGGGCACACCACTCGCAACTCGGAGAAGGAAGATGGTCGCGATGACGTCCAACGACGAACAGATCTGGCTCGGTGTCTCATCGGCCTTCGCGGAGGCCCTCGGCCTCGACGACGACGAGGTCACCCGCGACGCGAAGGTCATCGACGACCTGGGCGCGGAGTCCCTCGACTTCCTCGACATCGCGTTCCGGCTGGAGCGCACCTTCGACATCAAGATCCCGCGTGGCGGGGTCGAGAAGGCGGCACAGGACGCGGTGGGCGACGAGCCCTACGAGGTCGAAGGCGTGCTCACGGCGCGAGGCCTCGCGGCGCTCACCGAGGCGATGCCGGAGGTGCCCACCGAGGAGTTCGTGCAGGGGCTGAAGGTGGCCGAGGTGCCGCTGCTGTTCAGGGTGGCGACCTTCGAGCGCCTCGTGAAGCACCTGCTCGCCGAGCAGGCTGGCTGAGCGACCGCTAGCGGCTCTTCACGAAGATCTGCGTGGCGTAGACCGTGCTTCCGTCCGCAGCGATCCCGACCCCCGTCAGGTCCCAGTCGCCCTCGATGTTCTCGCGGTGGCCCGGGCTCTGGAGCCACCCCGCGACCAGGGCTTCCGCGGGCTCGTCGTAGCCCTGTACGTAGCCGACGTTCTCGCCGGCACCGACCAGGTCGATGCCGCCTTCGATCTCGGCCACACGATCCTCGAACCCGTCGTGGCTGAAGGCGACGTCGCCGCTCAACATGTCGTCGCTGTGACCCCGCGTGGGCGGTCCGATCGCGCCGTCCAGGCTCAGCTCGCCCAGGCCCAGACCCACCCGGTGGGCGTTGACGAGGTCGTGGATCGTCTGCTCGTCTGCTGTCCAGTCGAAGTCCGCTGCGTCGGGCGCGGTGTCGCTGCCGCCCGTCAGGGGGAGGGTGGCGCAGGCGAGCAGGAGGAGCATCGGCTCAGTGTGCCCGATGCCGACGCCGGGCGGCGGCCTCGGTCAGCGCAACCCGAAGCGCTTGAGCTTGTCGTAGAGGGTGCGCTCGCCGATCCCGAGGTGCTCCGCCGCCTTCCGACGGTTGCCGTCATGGAGCGCCAGGGCCTGCACGATGGCGGCGCGCTCGGCGGCTTCGAGGGTCGGTGCGCCGACCGTTGCGGCGCTCGGGGTGCTCGGCGGGGCCAACCACAGATCGCTGGCCTGCAGCGTCGTGGTGTCCGCCAGGATGGCGGCGCGCTCCAGCACGTTGGCGAGCTCGCGAACGTTGCCCCGGAACGCTGCGCCTCGGAGCGCGTCCAGGGCGCCGGGCGTGAGCCGAAGGTCCGGGCGTCCGACACGGGGACCGATGCGCCGCAGCAGCTCGGCCGACAGCGGTCCGAGGTCGTCGGGTCGGTCACGCAGCGGCGGCAGGCGGACCGGGAACACGGCGACGCGGTGGAAGAGGTCTTCGCGAAAGCGGCCTTCGGTCACGTCGGCTTCGAGATCGCGGTGGGTTGCCGAGACCAGCCGGACGTCGGCGGCCAGCTGGGTCACGCCCCCTACCCGCTCGAAGGTGCGCTCCTGGAGCACGCGCAGCAGCTTGGCCTGCAGGGGCAGCGCGAGCTCGCCGATCTCGTCGAGGAAGAAGGTGCCGCCGGCTGCCAGCTCGAGCTTGCCTCGCTTGCGGTGGGTCGCTCCGGTGAAGGCGCCCTTCTCGTGTCCGAAGAGCTCCGACTCCAACAACTGCGGGCTCAGCGCTGCGCAGTTCACCGCCACGAACGGACCGTGGGACCGCGGGCTCCAGGTGTGCACGTAGCGAGCGGCGAGCTCCTTTCCGGTGCCGGTCTCTCCGAGCACGAGCACGTTGGTCTCGGTGCGCGCCACCCGCCGCAGAGCGTGCTCGGCCCGGCCCATGGCGGCGCTCCCGTAGCCGAGCGGTGGCAGCTCGCCGCGCGTGGCCTCCAGGCTGTCGCTCTGCCGCCGCTGGTGGAGCGCCCGCTCCACCACGATGCGCAGCTCCGCTGGGCCCGAGAGCGGCTTCTCCAGGTAGTCCGTGGCCCCGTGCTGCATGGCCTCCACAGCCGACTTCACGCCGCCGTGCGCCGTGAGCACGATCACCGCGAGCTCCGGCTGCTCGGCGCTCAGGGTCTTCAACAGGCTCAGGCCGTCCAGCCGCGGCATCTTCAGGTCGGTCACCACCACGTCGAAGCCCTTGCGGCGCGCGGTCGCCAGGCCTTCGGCGCCGTCGGAGGCCTCCGAGAGCTCGTGCCCTCGCGCCTCCAGCGCCGCGACGAGGAAGCTGCGCACGCCTTCGTCATCGTCGACGATCAGGATCCGTCCCACGGGCCCTCCGGAAGTTCGAGCAGGAAGACGGCGCCGCCGTCGGGGTGAGCGAGCACGGTGACGGTACCGCCGTGCAGGTGCACGATGCGTCGCACCACCGCGAGGCCCAGCCCGGTGCCCTGGCTCCGCGTGGTGTGGAAGGGCTCGAAGATGCGCTCCCGCTCGTCCGCGGGCACGCCGGGACCATGGTCCCGCACGCGGAGGGCCAGGGTGGCCCCCGCGTCGATGTCCACCGTCACCGGCCCGCCGGCCTGCCGGCCGTTGTCGATGAGGTTGGCCAGCACCCGTCGCATCCGTTCGGGGTCCAGGGTCCAGGTGGCCTGGCCGGTGACCGTCACGTCGTCGCTGGAGAAGGCCCGGCACAGGGCGCCCACGTCGGTCGGCTCCGGGTCGAGCTGGGCGGTGCGTGCGAAGGCCAGCAGGCTCCGAGTCAAGGCCTCCAGCCGCTCGGCCTCCCGCACCACCCGCTGGGCGCGTTCGAGCCTGGGCCCTTCCAGCCCCTCCTCCAGGAGCTGGGCGTGCCCCTTCAGAGCGGCCAGCGGGTTCTTGATCTCGTGGGCGAGCACGGCGGAGACCTGCCCCAGGCTGGTGAGGTGGCGGGTGCGCGCCATCTCGAGCTCCGCAGCCTCCGCGCGGCGCCACGCGATCCAGAACAGGCTCGCCGCCCAGAGCAGGATCGCGGCGGAGGTGCCGCTCACGACCATCACGCCCGCGCTGCGTTGCTCGAGCTCCGCAGCGTAGGTGGGCTCGTACTCCAGCACCACCGCGCTGGGCGGGCCCGGGCTCTCGTGGGGAGGGTGCTCCGGCGGGAGGAACACGCGCACCGTGTCGCCCAGGTCGACGAAGCGCTCCTCGGGACCCGGGAGCTGACCGCCTTCGCTGCGCGCGCCCGCCTCGTCGAGCACCACGCCCCCGGGGCCGACGATGGCCGCCCAGACGAGTCCCTGATCGGCGAGGGCCGTGACGGTTCCGTCCATGGAGCGCCCGGCCTCCAGCGCGTCCTGCACCCGGTGTCCGAGCACGTCGCCTTGCCCCCGCGCGAGCTCGTTCGCCCGCTGCTTCACCCCGACGTGGCTCCACGTGCTCATGCCGACCATCAGCACGCCGAGCAGGGCGGCCACGGCCAGCAGTCCGATGCGCGGGAGGTTCTTCATCGCAGCGTGAGCTCCACCAGCTGCTGGTCGACGAGGTTGGCGAGCGCCACACGGCCCGCGTCGTCGTTGGTGGGGTCGACGCCGTCGAAGAGGCCCGCGATCGACCGGGTCACGTGCACGTCCAGTCCGCCGTACCCTCCGGAGGGAAGATCGTAGAGCGCGCCGTCGGCCGAAGCGGAGCTGAGGTCGAGCTCGACGGTCGTGTCGTCGCGCCGTGCGGTGCCCTGGATCCAGAGGGTGTAGCCCACCAGGTCGGGGTCGCCCGGCAGGCCCAGGGTGTCGCTCGTGGCGTAGGCACTCAGCACGTGCACGGTGCAGTAGGCCGTGTCGGTGAAGGTGACGGTGTCGAGGTGCACCGTGCCGTCTGCGATCAGGTCCGACGCCACGGGCGCGGTGAGCACCGACACGTCGTCGTCTCCATGACCTGCTCGGGCCAGGCCGAGCCAGACGGGGAAGACCAGCGCGAGCTCCTCTTCACAGGCCGTGAGCTGCCAGGCCCTGTCCACCACCCAGGCCTCGTCGACCTCGAAGGTCCAGCCCAGATCGTTGCGGACCTCGAGGCCGTTGACGGTCCGCTCGATCCCCTCGGCGTCCCACGTCACCGCGTAGCTGACCTCGCTCAGGGTCGGGCCGTTGCCCTGGGGCTCGGCGGTGTCCGAGGTAGGGGTGGCGCAAGCGAGGAGCAGGATCACGGCGCGCCCCCGCCCTGGTCATCGCCCGCGCCTTCCGCCGTGCCGCGGTAGCAGCCGAGGATGTAGGGGAAGGTTGCGGTGACGTGGTAGCCGTAGCTGCCGTCGGGCTGTTCGCGCCCGTTGCAGCTGTCGAGCACCGTGTCGCCCGTCGCCTCGCCGACCTGGTAGGCGTCCCAGGCGCCCTCGGAGGGGTCGCCCACCTGCTCCCAGGCGCTCTCCATGGTCGCGCTCTCCGTGCAGGCCTCGTCCAGGCAACCCGTGGGGCCGTAGATGGGGAAGCCGTCCATCGCATAGCCGAGCACTGGCTGGACCTGGTCGGTGGTCCCGAGGATGCAGGCCGTCACCAGGGCGTGGAAGTGGTAGTCGCCCTCCGGCGCGGTGTGGCCCAGGCAGTCGTCGAGGATCGCGTCGTAGACGGGGTCGCCGTAGGTCGGCGGCCCCTCGTTCGGGCCGTAGATCGGCAGGCCGCTGACCGTGAAGCCGGCGAGGCCGAGCTCGGGGATGTCCGAGGTGGTGCCTGTCAGCTGGGGGCTCCTGGTGACCCGCCACTCCCAGTCGATGGCCTCCAGGTCGTTCGGCGTGGCCTGCACGTACGCGAAGCCGGGGATGCCGTTGGACAGCACGACCAGCTCGTCGTCGGTGCAGTAGACATCGACCTCGGGGTCGGGGTAGTCGGCGTTGGCTGGATCGGGCGTGACCTCGGGGAAGTCGTCGGTCAGGTCGCAGTCGATGGCAGTGTCCTGGCTCTCGACGGTGCAGGCGATCGCGATCAGCAGCATGAGGACTCCGGGTTGGTCGGGACGAAAGCACGGTCCGTGCCAGATCCCGTGGCACGTCCGTGCGCACCGACCTGCAGATTCTGCAGCACGTGCAACCGGCGTGCTGCAGGCTCTGCGGTCGGATCTGGCATGGTGTCGGCCGAGGTACCGATGAGCGTGCTGCTGTGGGCCCTGGCCTGGGCGACGACCTGGCATGAGCCGTACACCCGCCAGGTGGCCGCAGACGCCGAGACCTTCGTGCTCGTCGAGGTGGTCGGCGAGGGGCCGAAGGTCAACCTGTTGGAGGTCTACGAGGGCGCCTCGCCGCCAGTGACCTTCGTGGTGAAGGAGGCGGGGGACGGCCCCGTCGCGTCGGCGCGCAGCGGGCAGCGTGTGTTGTTGCTGCTCGACCGCGTCGGCGCGAGCTGGACCCTGCAGACCCCCACGAGCGGCGCCTTCCTCCGGGACGGCGACCACGTGATCGGCGACGTGCGCATCAGCTTCCACGCCGGGGTCTTCGACGAGCAGGACTTCGTGGCCGCGGTGCGGGCGCTCTGGCGGCTGGAGCACGGCAAGCAGCCGGATCTGGCCTGGCTCGATCGGGTGCGGGCCTCGCTGAAGGAGCCTCCGACAGGGCCGGAAGCCGATGCCCGGAGCGAGGCGTCGCAGCGCTTCTTCGCGCAGCACCTGGCCCTGGAGGGGCTGCACTACTTCGGGGGTGGGAGCGTGGACGAGCTGCGTCCCTTCGTCGACAGCGACGTGTGGCACCACCGCGCCTCGGCGGCGCGCGCGCTGGCCACGGTCGGTGACGACGACGCGGTGGCAGCGCTCCTGTGGTTGGCGTCTGACACCTCCGAGCACCCCTACGTGCGCCTGCTGGCGGCACAGGGCCTGGCGGTGGTCGGTGATCCGCGCGCTGCGCCCGGGCTGAGGGAGCTGGCGCGCGACGCGTCGGACGACGACGTCGTGCTGGTCACGAACCTGATGGATCCGCGGATCGGGACGCGCCTCGGGTCGGTCCGGAGCGCCATGGTCGAGGCGGTGGCCGAGCTGGAGGCGTTGCCTCCTCGAGGTGGGCAGCTGCCCGTGTGGGCCGTGGTCGATGTCGAGCCTGCGCTGGAGGGGGAGGGGGAGCTCGAGGCGGAACCCGAGGCGGCGCGGACCGACGCCCTGCTGGCCGAGACGGCGTGGCTGGACCCGGGGCACCCTCCGCCCGGGTTGCCGACGTCGCTGCTGGTGATCTGGCAGGACGCGGCCTACCGCCTGGGCGAGAAGACCTGGGAAGGTCGCGCCTGCTCCTGCTCTCCCGTCTCGGACGACGCCGAGGACCTGGTGGTGAGCTTCCGCGAGGACTTCGAGGCGGCGGCGGACCATGAGGGCGTGGACCCCGCCCTCGTCACCGGGGTGGGCGTGCGCTACCGGAGCACGCTGTCGTGCCCGATGGGCGCGCACTGCGGGAAGGTGAGCGAGGCCCAGTCGGCGGTGCGCTACCTCTACACCCGATAGCCTCCTGCCGGCGCTTGCGCCGACAGGAGGCTTCCCCTTCGCTGGCCCTTCGGGCACTCAGGGGACCGGATGCTCTCTGAAGGGGGGCCCTCTATGGCCCCCCTACGCGCCCTTCGGGCGCTGACCCCCCACCGTGGTGGATGGTGCGCCGACAGGAGGCTGCGCCCACGGGAGGCTTCCCTCTCGGACTACTTCTCGACCGCGTGCCCGGCTTCCACCCACCCGTTGGTGCCGCCGTCCACGTTGACGGCGGTGTAGCCGGCCGCCGCGAGCTGGCCGGCGGCGGCGGCGGAACGGCCGCCGACGGCGCAGATCGTCCAGATCTCGGAGCCCTTGTGCGCCTCCAGCTCGTTCATCCGGGAAGGCAGGTCGCCCACGGGAATGTTCACCGCGCCCGGGACATGACCGCCGGCGAACTCCCCCGCCGTGCGCACGTCCAGCACGAAGGTGGCGGTGCCCGCGTCCAGCCGCGCGGCGAGGTCGGCCACGGTGACGTCGCGGTGGCTTCCCGCGGCCTCCTCGGTGGGGGCCGTCGCGGTAGGGGCCGGGGCTTCTTCGGTGGCGGCAGGCTCGTTGGCGAGCGCGCAGGCGGACAAGAGCAGGGTCGTGAGCATGGGGACCGAATAGCATGCTGCCATGCTGCCGTTGAGCGTCGCCATCATCGCGCGGGACGAGGCCGACCGGATCGAGGGAGCCATCCGGTCCCTCCCGGACGCGGCCGAGGTCCTGGTGGTCGACTCCGGGTCGACCGACGGCACGCCGGAGGTGGCCCGTGGGCTCGGCGCCCGGGTGGTCGAGACCGACTGGCCCGGGCACGTGACCCAGAAGAACCGGGCGGCCGAGCTCTGCACCCAGCCCTGGGTGCTCTTCCTCGACGCCGACGAAGCCGTGACCGAGGAGCTGGCCCGGGCGGTGCGCGCGGTCGTTCGAGCCGGCGGGCCCCGCGACGGCTACGCGGTGCTTCGTCGGAACACGTGGCTGGGGCAGGTCGTGCGCGGCGGGAGCTTCGGGCCGCAATGGCACCTTCGGCTCGCGCGCAGGGAGCTCGCCACCTGGGCGGGCGAGGATCCCCACGACAAGCTCGTCGTAGCCGGCTCGGTGGGGCGCCTGGACGGGGTCCTCGAGCACGTGCCGTACCGAGACGTCGGCGAGCACCTGGGCACGATCGATCGCTACACCGCCCGCTTCGTGGAGGTGTCCCTGGAGCGCGGTCGTCGCAGCTCCTTGCTCGATGTGCTCCTGCGCCCCCCGATCCACCTGCTGCGCAGCCTGGTCCTGCAGGCCGGGCTGCGCGATGGCGTGACCGGCGTGGTGCTCGCATGGCTCGGCGCGACCTACGTGGCGCTCAAGTGGGGACGCCTCTGGTGGCGGCAGCCGTGAGCCCGCGCATCGTGCCGTGGCGCGAGGGCTTGGAGGTGGCCGAGGAGCTGGAGCGGGGCGGCATCGTGCGCCTGGACGACTTCGCCCCCTTGCCCGACGGAGACCTCGCCTACCTGCGCGAGGTGCTCCCCGAGCTGCGGTCTGGTCGCAACATCAGCTACCACCCGCGGGGCGACTTCCTGAGCGGCCTGGGCGGAGGTGGCGCCCTGAAGCGTCGAGCCCGCGACGTGCTGGCCGCCTACCAGGCCGCGGTGAGCCAGCGACTCGCGGCGCTGGCCCCCCCCTACGCCGGGCGCTGGAGGGCCGGCAAGACCAACTACCGCCCGGAGCAGGAGCGGGGCCGCGAGCTGTCGGTGCGCGGCAGCAACGAGCGCATCCACGTCGACGCCTTCGCCTCCGGTCCCACCGGCGGTGACCGGGTGCTGCGGTTCTTCACCAACGTGCACCCGAGCGAGCCGAGGGTGTGGAAGTCGGCGGGGCTCTTGCCCGATCTGCTGGCGGAGCACGGAGGCGCGCTCTTCGAGGGGGGCGTTGCGCTCGAACCTGGTCTGCTGGACCGGGTGGGTTCCGGGACCCTGAACGGCCTGACGGAGCTGGGTGTCGGGCCGGCGCAGCTGATCGGGAGCTCTCCCTACGATCGGGCGATGCGCCGGCTGCACAACCACCTGAAGGAGGACGAGGGGTTCCAGGCAGCGGTCGGTCGGCAGGTCCAGCTCAGCTTCGCCCCCGGCGAGAGCTGGATGGTCTTCACCGATCTCGTAAGCCACGGAGTGGTCTCGGGGCAGCACGCCCTGGTGGCGACCTTCTACGTGGACCGGGCAGCCTGCGTGCTGCCGGAGCTCTCCCCCTGGTCTCTGCTGGAGGCCCTGTGAGCACGGCGCTGGTCCAGGCCGGCGCCCCGGAGCGGGTGGTGGTGCTGCGCTTCAGCTCCGTGGGCGACATCGTGCTCACGTCCCCCGCGATCGCCGCGCTCCACACCGCGTGGCCGCAGACCGAGATCGTGTACGCGGTGCGGGAGGGCTTCGACGGGCTGGTCCGGCACAGCCCGCACGTGCACGACGTGATCGTGATCGGGCGCGACGAGGGGGTGGTCTCCTTCGCGCGCCGGCTGCGCGCGCTGGGCTTCGACGCGCTGCTCGATCTTCACGGCAGCCTGCGGTGCCGGGCGCTCCGGCCGCTGTTGCCGCGCACCCGCCGCGCGATCTGGACGAAGCGTCGCTGGCAGGACGGGCTGCCCGTGCGGCTGGGCCTGAAGCGGTGGCGGGGGGGCATGTGGCTCGCGGACCGCTTCCACCTCGCGGTCGAGGAGCTGGTGGGACGGAAGCTCGAGCGCGGCCGGCTGAGCTACTGGTTGGGGCCCGACGACCAGGACCGTGCGAGGGAGCGCCTCGAAGCCGCGCGTGTGTGCACCTCGGAGCCTATGGTGGGCCTCTCACCGGGTGCGGGGTGGCCGACCAAGCGTTGGCCCGTCGAGCGCTTCGGCGGCCTGGCCCGCGAGCTGGTCGCGAGCGGCCGTCAGGTCGTGGTGAGCGGGAGCCCCGACGAGTATCCGCTCTGCCAGCAGATCGTGCGCGAGGCACCCGGCGCGGTGTTCGTCGAGGCGAAGCTGCCGATCTGGGCGGGCATGATCTCGCTCTTCGATGCCTTCGTCGCGAACGACAGCGGACCGATGCACATCGCCCGGGGCCTGGGGATCCCGACCCTCGCCTTCTTCGGCTCCACCGACCCCGAGCAGTTCGACTTCTCGGGGCACGCGGTGCTCTTCGGAGACGTCCCCTGCGCCCCGTGCCACTTCTACGGGCGGCCCTTCTGCCCGCGCCTGCACTTCCGCTGCATGAAGGAGCTGGAGCTCGACGCCGCGCAGGAGGCGGTGCACGGTCTCCTGTCGGCCCCCGGAGTCCGCGTCGTGCACGGCTGAGGGTCGAATCAGGCCACCCCGAGCTCGCGCTCCCCCAGCAACAGCACGTCCAGGCCGCTCGCCTCCCAGGTGCGCAGCGCATCGGTGGGGGTGTGCACGATCGGCTCGCCGTGGAGGTTGAAGCTGGTGTTGACGAGCGCCGGCAGCCCGCGCTCGGCGGCGGCGGTGAGCAGCTCGTGGAGTGCGGGCTGCTGGGCCCTGTGGACGACCTGCGGGCGCACGCTTCCGTCGAGGTGCACCGCGGCCGGGCACACCTGGCGCAGGAGGTCGGTCGCCCGTGCGGTGATGGTCATGTCGGTCAGGTGACCGGCGTGCCCCTCGACCAACGCAGGAGCGGCCTCCGCCGTCATCACCGGAGCGAAGGCCATGATCGGGTCCCGCCCCAGCGCCGCGTTCACGCGGGCCGCGACCGCCGGCCTCGCTGCGAAGAGGATCGAGCGGTTGCCCAGCGCGCGGGGACCGAAGGCTTCGCGTCCGCTGTAGCGGCACACCACGCGTTCCGACGCGAGGTGCTCGGCGACGCGCGCGGTGGTGGTGGGCACGCCGAGGTCCGGGAGCACGTGGGCCACGCCGAGGCGCGGATCACGGCACACAGCGGGGCCGTGGCGAGCCGCCCAGACCCGGTGGGCCGCACCGGCGGACAGCCCTTCGTCGCCCATCGCGACGAACACCTCGATGCCGTCGATGCCCGGAAGGCTCGCCAGCCTCTGGTTGAGCCGGACGTTCGCGAAGAGGCCCCCGGCGAGCAACAGCCGTCCGCAGCCGCTCCGCTCCACCTCGGACGCGATCCAGGCGGCTGCACGACGCTCCACACAGGCCTGCGCACCGGCCGCCGCGTCCTCGCGGGAGAGCGCGCCGAGGAGCTGCTGGACGCGTCGACGCGAGAGCGGACGCCGGAGGTGCGGCTCGACCCCCCCCTCGAAGAGCGCGTCGAAGGGTGCTGCGGCCTCGGGGTCGCCGTGCGCGGCCAGGCCCATGACCTTGCCCTCGTCGCCCTCCTGGAAGCCGAGCCCCACGGTGACCGCCCCGAAGAGCAGCGCGAGGCCGAAGCGCGCGTCGGTGCTCGCGAGCACCTCGTCCATGGTGTCTGCCCGCCGCACGGTCGCGGAGCGCCCCTCCCCGTAGGCGTCGGCGGTCACCACCAGCGCGCGCTCCGCTCGCCCGAAGCGCGCGGACCAGGCGTGCGCGTCGTGGTGGTCGACGGTGATCAGGGGGGCGCGCAGTCCCGCGGCCGCGAGCCGCCGCTGGACCACGGCGCGCCCGATTCGAGCGTCGATGTGCCCGGCCGGCGACCGCGCCACGCCGTTCTCCCAGCCCATGGCCGCCAGGCTGGTGCGCCCCAACGGCTCGCGGTGTGGATCGCTCCCCGTGTAGAGCGGCTCGGCCAGGCGGTGGAGGCTCCGACCCCTCGCCCCGGCGAGCGCCACGCGGTGCACGCTCAACCCGGCCTGGTCGGTCCAGCGCATCGCGGCGGCGAGGGCCTGTTCGGGGAAGCCGCTGAAGCGCTTGCGTCGGCTCGGGCGAGCCTCCGCCAGGGCGAAGACGAGCCGCCCCTCCGCGACCACCGCGACGCTCGCGCCGTGGCCGTCCCAGAGGCCGAGCACGGCCTCAGATCCAGGCAAGCCCGTTCGCTCCGCCCTCCGCCCAGACCAGCGCCTGGTCGGCGAAGATCGAGGTCCAGGTGTTCACATGACCACGGGGGTCGTAGCAGATGCCGCCGGTCCGGTGCTGCCAGGTGGCGAGGACGCCCAGCGCCGCCTGGATCGGAGCGTCGTAGTGGTCACGGTCGATCAGGGCCCAGAGGCGCACGGCCTGGGCGGTGGCGTCGAGCCGCGGCCCCTCGCGGCCGTCGATCCAGGCCGGCAGGGCACCGTCGGCGCGCTGGAGCTCGGCGAGCTGGGCGGCGAAGCGCTCGGGCGCGCGGCGGGCCGGCTCCCCCAGGGCGCGAAAGAGCAGCTCGCCCTCGGCCGCGTAGGCGAGAGCATGCACGTAGTCGCTGGTCTCGCTCGCCCGTTCCCGGAGGCGTCGGGCGAGGCGAACACCGGGCTCGGAGCGCCGTTGGTGCGCCGCCTGGAGGAGCAGCGCTGCAGCGCGGTCCATGTGGCCGGTCCACCGCTCGGACCAACGGGCGCCCGCCCTGGGCTGCACGGGGGCCTCGAAGCGCGCCAGGCCCTCGACGATCCGGTCGAAGGGGAGGTCCACGTCAGCCCTCACCAGGGCGTGCAGGCCCAGGCAGCTGTCGAACAGGTAGCGCTGCCCGCCGCGGCCCAGGGAGCCCTGCGACGTGAGGTCCTCGAGCAGCCGGGCGGCCACGCGCCGGGCTTGTTCGGTGTGCGCTTCGCCGCGCCAGGCCGCCCAGGACAGCCAGAGCACGGCGGCCTCCGGGTAGTCGTACCCCGGCTCGACCGGGTGGACCCACGATCGCACGCACCCCCGATGCTCCACCGCGCTCCGGAGCCAGTGGTCGAGGGCGCCGCGGTCCACGGGGTGGGAAGCGCGCGTGATAGCCACGTCCTCCACCATGACCCTTCTCCTGCAGCTCGCAGCGCTCGCTTACGCCTTCGTCCTGCCCGGTGTGCTTATCGCGGCGGTGGCGGAGCGCGCGTGGTCGCCGGCGATGCGCCTGGCTGGCGGTTTCACGCTGTCGCTGCTGGTCGTGCCGCTGGCGAGCTTCTGCACGGCCTGGGCCTTCGCGACCCACGTGCACGTCGGGTTGGTGATCGGCGTGGCCACCGGCTTGAACGCGGTCTGTGGCCTGGTGCTCTGGCGTCGGAGGACCGCTTGAGCCTGGTCCTGGCGGTGCACGAGGACACCAACGCCAACGCCTCGGTCGTGCGCGATGGGGAGATCGTCGCGGCCGTCGCCGAGGAGCGGCTGTCGCGCCAGAAGTTCCAGGGCGGCTTCCCGGAGCGCGCGGTCGACGCCTGCCTCGCCTTGGCCGGGGTCACCTTCGGCGACCTGGACGGGGTCGTGGCCGGCAACCGGTACCACGTCTTGCCGCGCCTCCTCGGCGCCGGGGTCATCGCGGGAGAGCACGACCTGTTCGGCCCCGAGCACAAGGCGTGGGTGGCGCTCCAGGCGCGCTTCCACCAGGGCGGACCGCTGGCGCGAGGGGTAGAGGCCCTGAACCGTCGGCTGCTGGCGCGGCGCTTCGGGCGCGGCGTCCCCATCGTCGACCACCACAGCGCGCACTGCGCCAGCGCGTACCTGACCTCCGACTTCGACGACGCGCTCGGCGTGACCATCGACAACTTCGGCGACGGCTTCTCGGCCCGGGTCTTCGACTGCCGAGCGGGCCGGTGCGAGCCGCTCTGGGGCTCGGACGCCGTGCACTCGCCGGGCCAGTTCTACGGGGAGATCACGCAGTTGTTGGGCTTCCGGGTGCTCGACGCCGGCAAGGTCACCGGCCTGAGTGCTCGGGGCGACGCGGCCCGCGCGTACCCGCTGATGGAGCGCCTCATCCGGCTGCGCCCCGATCAACGCGCCTTCGAGCTGCCCGGGGCGCTCACCCGCTCCAGGAAGCGCGGGGTGTTCGCGGAGCTCGCCGGCCACAGCCGCGACGACATCTGCGCGGCGGCCCAGCAGCGGCTCGAGGACGTGGTGGTCGCCTTTGTCCAGCATGCGCTGCAGGAGACCAGGCGGCGTCACCTGGTCCTGGCCGGCGGCGTGTTCGCCAACGTGCTCGTGAACCAGCGCTTGTGGGCCCTGCCCGAGGTCGACGGGCTGTTCGTGCACCCCGCGATGAACGATCAGGGCATCTCGGCCGGTGCCGCGCTCCACTGGCAGGGCGCCGTGGAGGGTGGCCGCGGGGCCCCGCTCGACCACGTGTACCTGGGCACCGAGGTGACCGAGGCCTCCGCGGGAAGGGCCTTGGAGATCGCTGGCATCCGAGCCACCCGCCCCAACGACCTGGACGCGGCGGTGGTCGAGCACCTCGTGGCCGGGCGCATCGTGGCGCGTGTGAGCGGTCGGATGGAGTATGGGCTGAGGGCGCTCGGCCACCGAAGCATCCTGGGGCGTGCCTCCGACGAGACCCTGCCCGGCCGCTTGAACGCGCGGCTGGAGCGCTCGGAGTTCATGCCCTTCGCGCCGGCGACCGCGGTGGAGCACGCCGAGCGTTGCTACCGCGGCTACGGGCCCGGGATCGCGCGCACCGCCCGCTACATGACGGTGTCGCTCGACACCACCGACGCGCTGCAGGCGGTCTGCCCGGCCGTCGTCCACGTCGACGGCACGGCGCGGCCCCAGGTCGTGCATCCGGAACCGGATCCCGGCTACCACCGCATCTTGCGGCTCTTCGAGGAGGCCACCGGCGAACCGGCGGTGCTCAACACGAGCTTCAACGTGCACGGGGAGCCGATCGTCGCGAGCGCCGAGGACGCGCTGCGGGTGTTCGAGCGCGGCGCCATCGACGTGATGGCGCTGGGCCCCTTCCTGGTCGAGCGCCCCTATTCGTAGATGTAGCTCCACACCGCCAGGGTGGTGAGCTCGCGGGTGCTGGGCTCCTCGACCATCGCGGCCAGGGCCTCGGCGCCTCCCCAGTGGAACGGCCGGTAGAGGGTGGGCCAGGGCCGGACGGTCGTCATGTCGCGCTTCTCTCGAGCGATCTCCGCGGGGGTCTCCCGGGTGTAGAAGAACTGCCAGTCCTTCCGCCGCTCCACGGGCAGCTCGTCGAGGCCCGCGTCGTTGGCCTCGGCGTGCGGGAAGCGCACGTACCAGCGCTCGTCGGCCGGCACGTCCACGGTCCTGAGCCCCAGGACCACGCCCCACAGCACGGCACCCGCAGCGACGATGGGCACCCAGCGCTTCACGGACGCGGTCACCCAGTCCAGCCCGGCCGCGAGGGCCGCGGCCAGGGGGAAGAGGTGGAGCGCCATGAAGGTCTGCTTGAGCTCCTCCCAGTTCTCCTGGAACGCGAAGAGCGCGCAGAAGATCAGGTACCAGAAGCCCAACAGGACGCCGTGCAAGGGCCGCTTGACGAGGAGCACGCCCCCCCCGACCGCCGCCACCGGGACCAGCAGCAGGCCCAGGCTCTTCACGGTCACCAGGGACCAGTGGACGAAGGTCGGGAACGCGAAGTGCGGCGTGCGGACGAGCTCGGTGTGGAAGGGCCAGTTCAGCAGGCCGTTGAACTCGAAGGGCTCACCCAGGCCGAACCAGGTGTGCGGGAAGGTGGGTCGGAAGCCCTCCAGGTGCGCGACCTGGCTGGGGTGGATGATCGCCTGTCCGTAGGCGAAGTCGTTCCAGATCAACACCGGCAGGATGGTCACGAAGGCCGCCGCCACGGCCGTGCCCAGGGCCTTGAGCGTGCCGAGCACCTGGCGTTCGTGGTGCCACGCGAAGCCGAGGAAGAGCGGCGCGACCACGATCGCCTCGTTCCGCACCCCGCCCACGATGCCGTAGACCGCTCCGGCCAGCCACCAGCTCGGCTTCTTCTCGCTCAGCAGCAGCCAGAGGAAGGCGAGCAGCACCAGGCCGAAGAGGTTGCCGTTCAGGCGGTCGAGGTAGAGCGAGAAGGGGTTGAGCACCAGCCACGCCGACGCGGCGAGCGCGGCGCTCCACCGCAGGCCGAGGCCGGTGAACGCCTTCGAGGCGAAGAAGAAGAGCAGCACCCAGCTCGCGGCGTAGATCCAGCGGAAGGCCGCCATCGAGAACACGGCGAAGGGTGCGGCGAAGAGGATGCCCGTGCCGATGCGCTGGTCCTTCGACGAGATGCCGAAGCTGTCCGGGTCGAAGGTGTCGTCGGGCAGCCGTCCGGAGAGCTCGTAGTCGAACCTCGGCGTGCCATCGATCCGGACCAGGTCCACCGGCTGCCCGGCCATGAACATCGCGGGCACCGTGATGTAGGTGTCCCAGTACCCGCGGCTGGGGCCGTCGAAGCGCAGCAGTCCGAAGGCGCCGAGGAGCAGCGCGCAGACGATCAGGACGAGGCGTCGTCGCATCGGCTCGTTGCTACCACGGGACGGCGAGGGCCTCGACGAGGAGCACGAGTCGGCGCTCAAGCCACCAGGCCGTCCGTGGTAGCTTCGGCCCATGAGCACCGCCGTGTCGGCCCGGGTCGCCGCGCTGGGCCCCCAGGTCTCCCTCGTGATCCCGGCCCACGACGAGGTGGCCACCATCGCGCAGGTCATCGCGGCGGCGCGGGCGGCCGTGCCGTCACTGGGTCAAGTGCTCGTGGTCGACGACGGCTCGAGCGACGGCACCGCGGAAGCGGCACGTGGCGTGGCCGACGACGTGCTCGTGCTCCGTGAAAACCGCGGCAAGGGCGAGGCCCTCCGTGCGGGTGTGGCTGCCGCCACGTGCCCCATCCTCGCGTTCATCGACGCCGACGGCCAGGACGATCCCGGCGAGCTGCCCGACCTGCTCGATGCGCTCACGGACGACGTGGCGATGGTGATCGGCAGCCGCTTCATCGGCACCCTCGAAGACGGGGCCATCACCTTCAAGAACCACCTGGGCAACCGGCTGCTCACCGGCTGCTTCAACGTGCTCTACAGCTCCCGCATCACCGACACCCAGGCGGGCTTCCGCGTGGTGAGGCGGGAGGCCCTCGCGGTCGAGGAGCTGCGGGCCGTGCGCTACGAGATCGAGACCGAGCTCACGCTGCACGTGTTGAACCGAGGCGGGCGGGTGCTCGAGGTGCCGGTCACGCGCTCGGCCCGCGGCCGCGGCGCGAGCGGCTTCGCCACCGCGCGCGATGGGCTGCGCATCCTGCGGCGCATGGTGCGCGGGAAGATCGAAGGGTGAAGACCCGGACCGCCCTGGGCCTGGTGCGCGCCTATGGTCGGAGCTGGCTGGCCCGGCCCGACAGCCCCTTGCGTGCCGTGGTGCAGGTCACCCGCCGCTGCAACGAGCGCTGTGGGACCTGCAAGAGCTGGGAGATGCCCACCGCCGGCGAGCTGACCCCGGTCGAGATCGGTCGGCTGATGGCGGGCATGCCGCGGCTCGTGTGGCTCGACCTGACCGGTGGCGAGCCCTTCGCCCGTGGCGACCACGCCGAGGTGTTCGAGCAGGTGCTCGCGAACACGCCCGCCCTGCGCGTGCTGCACTTCCCCACCAACGGCTGGTTCACGTCCCGCGTGGTCGACACCTGCGAGCGCATCGCCGCCGCCCGTCCCGACCTCGAGCTCATCGTCACCGTGAGCGTGGATGGCGACGAAGCCCTTCACGACCGCATGCGAGGGCGCGAGGGGGCCTACCGCCGTGCGCTCGCCACCTTCCGCGAGCTGCGGGCGCGTGGTGTCTCCGCCTTCGTGGGAACCACCCTGGGGCCCGAGAACGAGCACGCCCTCGACCGGATCCGGCAGGCGCTGGACAGCGACCTGGGCGGCTTCGACGAGCGCTCGTGGCACTGGAACCTGTACCAGAGCTCGGCGCAGTTCTTCGGCAACGAGCCCTGGGAGGCCGATCGGGGCGCGCAGGCTCGGCTGGTCCGCGACCAGGCCCGACGCCGCTTTCCCCCGCGCACGCCGGTCGACCTGATGGAGCTGGCCTTCCTGGTGAACCTCCAGGCGACCCTCGACGGCGAAGAGCTGGGCATGAGCTGCGCGGCGATGCACGGCGCGTGCTTCGTGTCTGCCGAGGGGTGGCTCTATCCCTGCCACGTGTGGGACCGGCCGGTGGCCGACCTGCGCGCCCACGGCTTCGACGTGGCGGCTGCCTGGGCTTCGGCCGAGGCCCTCGCCGCGCGGGAGGGCGCAACGTCCCTCGCCTGCGGGGGCTGCTTCACCCCGTGTGAGGCCTACCCGGCCCTGGCGGGGTCGCCGGGCCTCGCGGTGGGCTGGACCCTGAAGCGTGGCCTGGCCCTGGTGCGTCGATGAGCTGGTTCTTGTGGTGGTGGGCGTGCGTCGGCCAGGTCGAGCAGACGCCGGCGGAACCAGTGGCCGTGATCGAACCCCATGAGCTGAGCGTCACCGTGATGGACCTCCTCGAACGAGGGCGAACCGGCGATCCGGCGGCCTTCGACCAGGCGGAAGAGCTGGTGCGCGCCCAGCTCGAGGTGCAGGAGGGTGCGGTGGTGTTCCGGCTCATGGGGCAGGTCCTCATGGAGCGGGGCCACGCCGCCATCGACCACGGGGAGCTGGGGATGGACAGCTTTGCGCCCAACGCCGCGCCGTGGTTGCGCATGGCCCAGAAGCTCGACCCGACCGACCCCTACACGCTGCAGATGCTCAGCTCCTGGGCCGAGTTCAACGAGGACCACGAGGCCGCGCTGGCGTACGACCGGGCGCTGTTGGAGGTGGACCCGAGCTCACCGCACGCGCGTGCCCACGCCGGTCGCTCGTTGGCCGCGCTCGGCCGCCTCGAGGAGGCTGAGGCCGAGCTCCGGATCGCCGTCGCGGACTGGGAGACCCTGTCGGCCGAGCACCACTTCGAGCGGGATGTGGAGCTGTCACGGCTGCTCGCCATGAAGGAACAGCTGGGCCTGGTGTTGATGCGTCAGGGACGCGACGCCGAGGCGGAGGCCGAGCTCATGGAGGCGGTGGCGCTGGTGGACGCCGAAGAGCGCATCGAAGGCCCCACGGAGATCGTGGCGTGCCCCTTCGTGGCGCTCGGCGTGCTCTACCGGAAGGCCGGTCGCGACGCCGACGTGGCGGCCATGACCCGCCGAGCGGCCGATCTCGAGCCCGCGAAGGTGATCACCCAGGTGGATGCTGCCCTGTCCAGCCAGTCCGCCGGGGAGCACGAGCAGGCGCTGATCTACGCACGCCGGGCGGCCGCGCTCTCGAGCGACGAGGCGATCCAGGCGCTGCTCCGTGGCCTGGAACAGAACGAGGGCGAGGTGACCGCCACCAGCCTGCACGACAGCGCCGTGCGCGCCTTCGAGCGCTACGACTTCGACGCTGCTGCACAGCTGACCTCAGCGGGCCTCGAGAACGCACCCGAGCACGCAGGGCTGCTGGTGCTGAGTGCCTTCCTGGCTGTCCTGGAGACCCGGTGGGACGATGCGTCCGCGGCCATCGCCAAGGCCGAGGAGGAAGGGGCGGGGGTCTGGGCCGGCGTCGCGCGAGGGCACGTTCTCCTTGGCCAGAAGCGCTACGCGGAGGCCGAGGAGCTGCTCTCGGCCTACCGCGGGCTCTCGCCGCTGGACCCCGCCGAGCCCACCATCGCCAACCACGATCCCTTCGGCTTCGGCTGGCTGCTCGACCGGATGTCCCAGACCGGGCTCGGGTGGTCCGCGGCCAACCAGGCCCAGCACGAACGGGCCATCACCCACTTCGACGCGGTGCTCTCGCGCAAGCCCTCCGACCTGTTCGCGCTGCTCGGCAAGGGCAACTCGCTGAACGCCCTGGGCGACTTCGAGGGCGCCGAGGCCTTGCTGGAGCGGGTCCTCACCGTCGACCCCGACAACCAATACGCGCTGGCCGAGCTGGCGCTCGTGAAGCTGAACCAGGGCGACGATGCGGCCGCGGAAGAGCGTTTCCAGGCGGCGCTCGCGGTGGAGTCGGAGACCTACACCTGTCCCTACGAGGGGCTCGGGTTGGTCTACCTGCGGCAGGGCAAGCTCGACGACGCCCAGCAGGCCTTCGAGCGGGCCATCGCCATCAACCCGGACATCGAGTACAAGAAGTTCAACGAGCTCGCGCGGATGCGCCTGGACGCGGGCCGCCTGGACGAGGCGCAGGCGCTGCTCGAGAAGTCCATCGAGAACCACCCTTACGATGACGAGGCGCGCCAGCTGCTCCTCCAGGTGGAGGCCGCGCGGTGAGAGCCGACCTCGTCGTGGTGGGCGCCGGCCCGGGCGGGCTGAGCGCTGCCGCGGCCGGGCGTGCGCGTGGGTGGCGCACGGTGGTGTTGGAGGCGACGGGCGAGGTCGGGGGGCTCTGGGCGCGGGTGCGACCGGACATGCGCTGCCTGTCGCTTCGTCGCTACGACCGGCTGCCGGATGGTGAGGGGGTGGAGGGGGCCGCGGAGCGCGCGGTGGCCTCGGAGGTCCTGGCGGCCTGGCGGGCGTTCGCGGACCGAGCGCGGCTCGACGTGCGCTTCGGGCAGCGGGTCACCGCGTTGCGGCGGGGGGAGGGATGGCGGCTGACGGCCGGCGACGTGTACGAGGCGCCGCGTGTGGTGCTGGCCACCGGCTCCTACGAGCGCCCGTGGGTGCCCGAGCTGCCCGGGCGCTTCGACGGACCCGCCTGCCACAGCTCGGCCTTGTCGATCGCCGACGTCGAGCGCGGCGAGCGCGTGGTCGTCGTCGGTTTCGGGAACTCGGCCGCCGAGTGGGTGCCGCGGCTGCTCGCTCGGGGCGCGGAGGTCACGGTGTCGGGGCAGGCTGGAAGGCCCGCCTCGATCGGGCGCGGCCTTCGGGGTCGGCTCGCCTGGTGGGTGTCCGGCCTTCCGGTGCGCTGGGCCCCTGGGGTGCTCGGTTGCTCGGGGGGCGTCCCGGTGGTCGACGACGACGTGCATCGCGCCGTCGCCGCGGGCACGGTGTCCCAGGTGGGGCGTGCGGTGGGCCTCACCGTCGCCGGAGTGGTCACCGAGGCTGGCGAGGTGCCCGCCGACCGGGTGGTCTGGGCCACCGGCTACCGCCGGGACCTGCGCTGGGCGGGGCTCGGCACGGGTGAGCCGGCGCAGACCGAGGGCCTCTCGACGGAGCTTCCAGGCGTGGGCTTCGTCGGGATCGACTGCATGCGGACACGGAGGAGCGGCTTCCTGCGGGGCATTCCCGCCGACGCGCGGGCCGTGGTGGCTCGCTTGTGATCGCGGGCGTAGCCAGCGCCTGGATGTGGCTGTGGGTGGTGCTGTACGCCGCCTACACGCCGGGCGGGGTCGTCGCGCTTCGTCCGCTGATGACCGGGCCCCGTCGGCTCGCCTTCTGGGTCGGCTTCGCGGGCCTCGCCATCGGGCTGGTGATCGACGTCGAGACCGCCTGGGTGTGGGTCGCCGTCGGGTCGATGGCCGCCGCCTACGCGCGCTGGCGGCAGTGGCTGGTGCCGCGGGCGGCGCTGAAGCTCACCACCTCGGCAGAGACCTGCACCGGCCGGGTGGTGGTGTTGCCCGACGGGCGCGGGGTGCCCGTCGCTGTGCTGCAGCGCGCGCGGGTCGCCCAGGTCGACGGGTGGAGCGTGGTCCACTGCGCGGTGTCCGGATCGGTGGCGGTGTTCGAGGCCACCGGTCTCCGCGCGGTGCTCCCCCACCCCACCGGTTTCGAGGTCGGCTCGGCCGATGGGGCGTGGGACGGCGTGGATGGTTCGGGGACCGGCGAGGGGCTCCGTCGACTGCCTGTGGCGCTGGTCGCCGGCTTCTCGGGGGAGCTGCTCGCGGGTCCGGGCCGGCTCCCGGAAGAACGCGTCGTGCGGCCAGTCGTCTCCGGCGCGCGGGGCCTCGCCGAACCGCTGGAGCGCGGGCGCGTGGTCGCAGGGGCCTGGCACCCGGAAGCCGACGGAGGAGAACCCCGAGACGGCTACCTGCTCGGCCGCTGGGCGGCGATGGCGCGCGGGCTCGTGTAGGAGAGATCGCTCTCAGCCGAAGTCGGCGCTCGCCCCGGGCGCCAGCACGACCGCTTCACAGGCGGGTGCCTCCTCGGCGAGCGCCTTGACGAAGTGCCGGTTTCGGCCGGGGTGGATGCTCGCCGGGGGCGCCGAGAACCAGTCCCCACCCTCGTGGATCGGCACGGCGTGGCGGGCGCGCAGGATGCGGCAGGCCCGCGCTGCGTCCTTCGGACTCATCGTGGTGCGGGTGCCGAAGATCCGGGTCCCTCCGATCGGCACCAGCGCGACGTCGATGGGCGGAAAGCGCGCGGCGATGGCCTCGAAGGCGTCGGAGAAGCGCGCGTCGCCGCCGAAGAACAGGTGCTGGTCGCCGATCCGGACGACGTAGTTGACCTCCGGCGGCGGCGGTCCGGTGTGCACGGCGGGTGTGGCGGTGACCTCGAAGGGTCCCAGGGTGTGGGTCTGCCAGGGGTAGAGGTCGGTCACGTGGCGGACGCGCAGGCCGGCGCAGAACGCGGCGGTGCCCACCGTACCGACCACGTCGAGCTCCGGGTGGCCGAAGCGCTGCACGGCGTGGGGATCGAAGTGGTCCGCGTGCAGGTGGGTGGCGATCACGTAGTCGATGCGCGGCAGGCGGTGGATCGGAATGCCGGGCTTCCGGTAGGTCGGCACGCCCCACATGGTCGGGGAGAACCAGGGGTCGGTGATGGCGGTGACGCCGTCGGTCTGCAGGAGCAGGGTCGAGGTGCGGATGAAGGTGACGCGCAGGGGCACAGCCCCGAGCGTAGTCGCTGCGGGAGTACACTTCGGCCTTGCTCGCTCTGCTGCTGGTTCTCGTCGGCGTCGCGCTGTCGGCGCTCGCAGCTCCGACCGGGGGCCGCCTGGAGCGTTGGGCCTGGTGCTTGCTCTTCACGCTCACCGCGGTGCCCTTCCTGGCCTTCCAGGTCGCGTTGGTGCAGCCGAGGTTCGTGTCGCCGAGCACGCTCGTGGCGTGCGCCCTCTCGCTGCTGGTGGTCGCGGGCCCGCTGGCCTGGCTCGCCCGGGCGCGCACCGCTCGAGACGCGGGCAGCCTGCCCGTGCTCGCCCTCGGGGCGGTCCTCGCGGCCGTCACGGCCACACACCACACCGACGCCGAGCTCTGGCTGCAGCTCTCGAGCTACCTGGCGCGTGGCGAGGCCGAGTGCTTCTACATGCAGTCCTTCGCGTTCGTGCAGGACCTGAACCCGGGGGCCGACCCCCAGCGGGTGCGCGATGCCTACGACATCCTCTCCACGCCGGGGAACGCGGTCTTCACCGCCGGGTGGCTGCCGATCCTGGGCGACCACACCTTCCGCTTCCTGCACGCGGCGTTCGTGCTCCTGGGCTTCCTGTTCACGGTGTTGTTGGTGCGTCGCTGGACCAACACGGGCGCTGCAGCGCTCGCCGGCGCCGCGCTCTACCTCAGCCCGTACGTGCTCTCCATCGAGGTGCTCGACCGCAACATGCTCGCCCTGGCGCTGTCGCCCGTGTTGCTCTGGGCGGTGATCGAACACCCGCGCAAGGCGCTCCTGCACGGCTGGCTCTTCGCGCTGGTGGCCGGCTCGGGGTTGCGCTTCTTGCCCTTGGTCTTTGCGGTGCCCGTCGCGCTGTTCTACGTCCGGGGGCGCGTGCCGCCGCGCACCTGGGCGACCTTCGCGGTGGTCGCTGCAGCGTGCTTTGCCTTCAACCTCCCCCACCTCGGCTTCCATGGCCTGCACAGCCTGGGCGAGAGCCAGCCGCTCCCCGCGCTCTCGTCGGCGGGCCTCGCGCGCACGCCGTTCGTGCCGCACCCGACCGGCGTGCTGTACCTGCGGCTGTTGCTCGCGTCGTTGGGTGGCGTGGGCTTCGGGCTGATCGCGGCGGGGTTGGATCGGGACTGGCGCGAGGACCGTTGGCGCACCCTCGGCCTCGCCGCGATGATCGTGCCGGTGCTCGCCGTGTTGGCGCTGCAGCGCGACTGGATCGAGTCGGACAAGGCCCGCATCCTCGTGATGGCGGGCCTGCCGCTCGCTGCGTGGGGCGCCGCGGGCATCGTGGCCCTGGGCACACGGCGCGGACGCATCCTGGCGGTGGTGGTCGCGCTGCTCACGCCGCCCCTGGGCGGCGCGCTCGCGAAGGTTCAGGGCGTCGCCGACGAGGGGCTCTACGAGCGGAAGCCGCTCTATCAACGGGAGCGTCCCGCCTACCTGGCGCTCACGGTCGAGCACGTCGCGCACGTTGGCCTGCTGCCCGACTACGCCCGGCTGTTCGACAAGCTCGACTGGGCTCACAAGGCGGCGGAGGCCAGGGTGATCGGGCGCACCTTGTTCGGTTCAGACCCGGCCGCGTCCAACAACCCCTGGGTCGCGCGCTGGCTGAGCGCGGAGCAGCTCGCCGAGCGTGCGGATGCGCCCACGGTCGCCGACCCCGCTGGGTGGGTGGACCTGACGATCGACCTGGAGATGCTCGGCGTGGACCCCGCCCTCGCGGTGCGATCGGTGCCGGCCTCCGGGTCGCGGGTGTTCGTGGACCTCGCCGAGCCCGAGCGCCTGCTCGATGTCTACTTCAAGGCGGTCGACGTCTCCTGGCAGGGGCAGCAGCTCACGGTCACCGCGCTTCCCCTGCGCGACACCCTGGGCGAGCTGCACCTCGACCTGAACGCCTTCGCCGGCTTCGGGCCGGACGAGCACGGCTTCGAGCGCGTGAACCTCGTGCAGCTCCGGGTGTTGCGCGCCGACCCGCGGCCGGGCGCCATGACGGCGCTCCCCCAGGCCGACGACGACCCGGTGATCACGGTCCGTGTCCGGGGCGACCGGCGCGTGCTGCTCCGCAACTGGTTCGTCAACGTGCACAAGGGCACGCCACAGCGTGTGGACGGCTGGGTGATCCCGAACCCTCGGAAGCCCGAGGCGCGGTTCTTCTACGGCGAGCCGGAGAGCTATCTGTGAGAGGCCAACTACCGCTCGCGGCAGCCCAGGCCGGTATCCTGACCCTGCGATGATCGACTCTGCGGCTTCCATCGACGCGCTCGCGCTGTCCCCCGAGGAGCAGTCCGCGCCGATCTCGCTGATGTTCTCGGGCGGCATCGACTCCACCACCGCCGCCCTGGCGCTCGCGCGGACCCACGAAAAGGTCCACCTGCTCACCTACAAGAACGGCTACACGCACCGCGGCCAGGAGCGCACCAAGAAGCGCATCGTCGAGCTCGAACGGCTCACTGGCCCCAAGTTCGTGCACACCCTCACGAGCACCAAGGACCTCTTCGACCGCTTCCTCGTGAACGACGTCGCCCGGGAGTACAAGAAGTACCGGGCGGGCTTCATCTGGTGCCTGGGCTGCAAGATGGCGATGCACACCCGCTCGATCCTCTACAACCTCGAGCACGACATCCCCTACATGGCCGACGGCTCGTCGTCGTCCACGGGCGAGATGGTCGAGCAGACGCTCTTGAGCCTGTACCTGTTCCGCGAGTTCTACGGCGAGTACGGCATCCAGTTCCAGACGCCGGTCTACACCATTCCCCGCGAGGAGGAGATCAAGTTCCTCGAGAAGAAGGGCTTCCGGATGGGCATCCGGATCAAGGACCGCTTCCTGGGCATCCAGCCAAGCTGCCGCGCGGGGGAGATCTACTACCTGTCGTTCCTCCTGCTCGACCAGCCGCCGAAGCACGACGACGAGAAGATCCAGCAGTTCCTCGAAGAGCGCAGGGCCATGGCCCGCGAGGTCATCGAGGCGTACTGTGAGGAGCGGGGGCTGCCGCGACGTGTGAGCCCCGTGAGCCCCGAGGCCGCCTGATGGGTTGCTGCAACAAGAAGCACAGCGGAAAGCCGATCTCCAAGCTCCGGTACTACGGCGGCCTGGCCATCGTCGGGAGCGCCCACGCCGGCGCGTTGGCTGGTCTCTGCGCCATCGCGCTGCCCTTCTCGCGCTACCGGAAGGTCGTGCCCTTCTTCGCGAAGTACTCCGCCGAGACCGTGCGGAGCGTGATGGAGAAGGAGCGCATCCGCATCGAAGGCGAGATGGAGCACGAGGCGAGCTGCACCTGGCAGCCGGAGCTCGCCGGCGCGCACGTGGGCCCGGCGGTGGCCGACCTCGGCGCCTTCGCGAACACCACCTGGGAACCGGCTATCTGAGGCCGGATGGCTCTCGACACGGCCGCCGCGAGGCAGGCCTTTCCAGCGTTGCAGGTGAGGGTGGGCGGGAAGCTGCCGATCTACCTCGACAGCGCCTGCACCAGCCTGCGGCCGGAGCCCGTGATCCGGGCCATGGCGGACTTCCAGCGTCGGGCCCCCGCGTGTCACGGCCGCAGCAACCACGCCTTCGGGCGGGAGACCAGCCGCGTCTACGAGGGCGCTCGGGACTACATCCGGCGCTTCGTGGGGGCCGAAGAGGCCGCCGAGATCGTGTTCGTGCGGAACACGTCGGAAGCGCTGAACCTCGTGGCGGAGAGCCTGCCGCTGAAGCGCGGCGACACCGTGCTCACCACCAACATCGAGCACAACTCGAACCTGCTGCCGTGGCAGCGACGCGCGCGGCGCGATGGCCTGAAGCACCGCATCCACCGTGTCGAGCTCGATCACGGCTTCGACCTGGCGGCCTTCGAGGAAGACCTCGCGCCTGCCCCCGCAGTGGTCGCCGTGCCGCACGTGTCGAACCTCTGTGGTGTCGCGTTGCCGCTGCCCGAGATCGTCGAGGCGGCGCACGCCGTCGGCGCGCTGGTCGTGGTCGACGGCGCCCAGGCCGTCTGCACCCACCGCCTCGACCTGGCCGCTTCGGGCGTGGACTTCTACGCCTTCTCGTTCCACAAGATGTTCGGCCCGACGGGCATCGGGGCGCTGTACGGGCGCCGCTCGGCGCTCGAGCGGCTCCAGCCCTTCCTGGTCGGCGGCGGCACGGTGGAGGCCGCAAGCTTCACGAGCGCCCGGTTCGAGCCCCTGCCGATGAGGTTCGAGGCAGGCATCTGCAACTACGACGGCGCGGTCGGCGCGGCGACGGCGGCGGCCTGGCTCCAGAAGATCGGGCAGGACGCCCTCCACGAGCACGTGGTCGCCCTGAACGGCATCGCCACCGAGGGGCTCGTCGACCTCCCCCGCCTCCACGTCATCGGCCCGGAGGACCCGGCGAGGCGCGGTGGCGTGTTCGGCTTCTACCTCGACGGCGTCGGGGCCGAAGCGGTTGCGCGCCTGCTCGACACGCGCGAGAACATCATGGTTCGCCACGGCAAGCTCTGTGTGCACGGCTGGTTCGCCGACACCGGCACCCCCGAGGCCGTGCGCGCTTCGTTCTCGGTCTACAACACCGCTGAGGAGGTTCGGGCCTTCGTGCGCACCGTGCGAGGCGCTGTGGCTCTGGTGAGCTGATCCGCTCCCCGGGCCTTCGTGTGGCGCTGAGCCTGGTGGTCGCCGGCGGGCTCGTCGGGCTCCTGCTCTGGCAGGTCGAGCTCTCCGAGGTGTGGGCGGTGCTCGCGGGCGGACGGCTCGATCTGCTCGTGCCGGCCTCCGCCCTGTTGGCCCTCCACTACGTGCTCAAGGGGCTCCGCTGGCGCGCGCTGCTCGGGCCCGAGGTGCCGCGGCTGCTCGCCGTGAAGCTCACGATGGTCGGCTTCCTCCTGAACAACCTCTTCCCCGCTCGCGCCGGGGAGCTGGGTCGCCCCTACCTGCTGTCGAAGAACCATCCGGACGCCAGCTTCGCGTTCGCCCTGGCCACCTTGATCGGCGACAAGCTGCTCGATCTCTTGTTCACCCTCCTGTGCCTCGGCCTCGCAGCCAGCGTGTTGTCGATGCCGGACTTCGTGCGCGCGGGAGCCGCTGCCCTGGCAACCATCGGCTTGGTGGCCATGGGGACCGCGGTGGGCGCCGGCCGTTGGTTGGAGCGCGGCGGTCGCCTCCCCGCGCGCTGGGAGGAGCGCTTCGTGCGGCCTCTCGTGGTCGCACGGGACTTCGCGGCCGGTCTGGGTACGGTCAGCAGGCCGCGTCGGTTCCTGGCGGCCAGCGCGTGGACCGCCGGGACCTTCGTGCTGGCCAGCTTCGCGCTCGTGCTGTGCATGCAGGCGGTCGGCGTCGAAGGCGACGTCGGGCACGCCCTCTTCGTGCTCGGCCTGCTCGGCATCGGCTTCGCGATCCCGTCCCCGCCGACCCATGCTGGGACCTACCACTTCTTCGCGGCCCAGGCCCTGCAGCTCTCGGGCGTGGCCGAGCCGGAGACCGCCGTGGCCTTTGCGCTCCTGGCCCACGCGCTGCAGGTGGTCACGGTGAGCGTCCTGGGGCTCGCGAGCACCGTCGGCCTGGACTGGCGTGGCCCCCTCGGGCGGCTCCGGGCGCCGGGCGTCGGGTCCCCGGACGAGGTCTCAGAACCGTAGCGCCAGGTCGTCGACGATCCGCTCAGCGGCACGTCCGTCCCCGTAAGGGTTCTCCGCGCTCGCCATGCGGTCGTACACCTCACGGTCCCCGAGCACCTCGTCGAGCGCCGCCAGGATCCGGCTGGGTTCGGTGCCGACGAGCCGGAGCGCTCCGGTCTCGATGCCCTCCGTGCGCTCGGTCACGTCCCTCATCACCAGCACGGGCTTGTCGAGCGAGGGGGCCTCCTCCTGCAGCCCGCCGGAGTCGGTGAGCACGAGGTGGCACGCCTGCAGGGCGCGCACGAACGCGGGGTACGCCATGGGCTCGCAGAGCGTGACCCCGGGCACCCCGTCGAGCACCTCGTGGACCGTGCGGCGAACCGTGGGGTTGGGGTGGACCGGGTAGAGCACGCCGAAGCCCGGGTGACGGCGCGGGATCTCGGCGAGGGCGCGGCAGATCCCCACCAGGCGCTCGCCGAGCACCTCCCGGCGGTGGCACGTGACGAGCACGGAGCGCCTCGGGACGACGCCTGGACGGATGCTCCGGAGGAGTGCGTCGATGCCGGTGTTCCCTGTGACCAACACGTCGGTGGCCCCTTCGGCCCGCAAGCGCTCGGCGGCGGTCTCGGTAGGGGCGTAGTGCACCGCGGCGATGCGGTCGGTGAGGCGACGGTTGAGCTCTTCGGGGAAGGGGGTGCGCAGGTCGGCGGTGCGCAAGCCCGCTTCCACGTGGGCGATCGGCACGCCAGCGTAGAACGCGGCGAGCGACGCCGCCAGGGTGGTGGTGGTGTCGCCGTGGACCACCACCACGTCGGGCGACTCCTGCTCGATCACCCCCGCGACCCCGGTGAGCACGCGTGCCGTGAGCTCGGCCAGGGTCTGGTCGGTCCGCATCACGTCGAGGTCGTGGCGCGGCAGCACGCCGAAGTGGTCCAGCAAGGGCGGCAGCAGGTCGCGGTGTTGCGAGCTGATGCAGACCAGCGAGCTCAGCCGAGGGTGCCCTTCGATCGCGGCGAGCACCGGGGCGAGCTTGATCGCCTCGGGCCGGGTGCCGAAGACGGTGAGCACGCGAGCCACGGGGGAGTCTAGCACCC
This sequence comes from uncultured Enterobacterales bacterium, assembly GCA_964604675.1. GTDB lineage: Bacteria > Myxococcota_A > UBA796 > UBA796 > CAJQPC01 > CAZSAT01. The sequence goes on along the minus strand of CAZSAT010000001.1, from coordinate 22,085 downwards.
CGGTGCAGCCCTACTGCCGCTCCAGCCACCGCCGGCTGAAGACCTCGTCCTCGAGCTCCACGCCGAGCTCCACCGAGTCGATGACGATCACGGTCTTGCTGCCGGTCTTGAGCTCGTCGACGATCTCCATGCGGGTCGGCATCCACTGGCCCTCGAGCTGCACCGGGTCGGACATGTGCCAGGTCTTCAGCAGCATGCCGCTGAGCGCGAAGAGCTCCTGCTTCAACGGGATGCGCCACTCCTGGTCGATCCAGAACACCCGCTTCGGGTAGCTCACGCTCTCGTCGGTGGCGGTGGCCTCCACCGTCCAGCACGGGCGGCCATCCAGCTCGGCCTCGCCCGTGACGGCGGCGGTGTACATCGACGCGAACTCGGCCGCGCCCATCATGTCCTCGTAGGACATGTCGGAGCCCATCATCCCCTGGCGCATCATGTGGCCGGAGATCTTCTGGGTGCGCTCCGCTCGGGGCATGTAGAGCCACAGCTCGTCCCCGAGCTTGAGCATCTTGGTGCCCTTCTCGCGATCGGGCTCCAGGTATTCCATCGCGGCGTCGTCCTGGCCGCGACCGTAGCTGATGATCTTGTAGCTGCGTGTGCGACGCGCATCGACGACCGCCATGGTCGTGACCGCGCTGCGGGTGTCGAATTGGAGGTTCTGGTCCATCGCGTTCAGCAGCTCCTCGGCTGCTGGGAACTCGGTGGCCAGCACGCTGGCGAGTAGGAGACTGAGCACGATCTACCTCCGTGCACGCATGGCGACGACGGGCTTGACGGCAGCCGCCCGTAGCGCCGGGAAGAAGGCGCCGACGACGGCGATGAGCAGGCCCAGGAGCACGGCCTGCACGAGGATCTCGGGGGTGAGGTCGCCGTAGAAGGTCGACTGGAACGGCATGCCGCTGCCCATCTTGTCGAGCAGGCTCTCGTCGAAGGTGAGGCCATGGGTCTCGAGCCACAGCCCCCCGGCCCCGCCGACCGCTGCGCCGACGATGCCGCCGATGAGTCCGATGACGGTGGCCTCCACGACGAACATCAGCACGGCACCGGCCCGGGAGAGTCCCATCGCGCGCATCACGCCGATCTCGCCGGCGCGCTCCATCACCGACATGGTCATGGTGTTGAAGATGGCGAGGGCGGTCAGGAACACCACCATGCTGGTGAGGAAGCCGTTCATGCCCTTGGTGACCGCCTCGTACAGGTTCCACGGCTCGCGCTCGAACCAGCCCTGCACGGCGTAGGGCTCCAGCTCGGGCACCTCCCGCAGCGCCTCGACCAGTGGACGGAGGGCGCCGGCCCGGTGGTCCTCTCCCCCGTACACCGCGATCTCCATCGCGCCGTCCGGGAGGTCGAGCAGCCACCGGCTGTCCTCGAGGGTGATGAAGGCCTGCCGGTCGACCATGGCGTCGCCGCCGATGGTCCCGACGAGCTCGAGGGTCACCGGCGACATGGAGCCGTAGGTCGTCTGCCCCAGGACCAGCACGTCGTCGCCGAGCTCGGCCTCGAGGTCGATCGCCAGCTTCCGGCCGAGCACGATCTGGCCGGTGCCGCTCAGGAACGTGCCGGCGGAGAGCTTGGCCTCCTGGTCGAGCTTGTCCCGGAACCAGGCCTCGTCGCTGGCGACCACCATCGTGAAGTCCTCGCCGATCGCTTCGCTGGCGGTGATGACGGCGCCTGCGGAGATGCGCGGGTGGGCGGAGGTGACCCCGGGCACGGCGCGCACCCTCTCCAGCAGGGGCTCCACGAACTCGATGTTCTCGTAGAGCGGCTGCAGCTCCTCGCGCTCGGCGAAGTCCGGGTCGACGATGCGGATGTGCCCCGCCGTGGCGACGTAGTCCCGGGTCAGGGTGGTGGTCACCCCGATGAGCCAGGTCAGCGCCACGACCATCAGGGATACACCGGCGACCACGGTGCCGGCGGTGAGCAGGGTGCGGCGGAGGTTGCGCAGGGCGTTGCGCAGGGCGAGTCGGATGAGCATCAGTTCGCCTTGATCGCGTCTGCGGGGCGCAGCTTGGAGGCCACGAAGGCCGGGTAGATGGAGGCGAGCACCGCGACCAGCACGCCGAAGAGGGCGCCGACAGCGATGTAGAGCTTGTTGAACTCCATGAAGAGGATCAGCGTGAAGGGGATGTTGTTGTAGGTGCCCTGCTGGGCGGCCTGGTCGATCATCGCGGTCATGTCGATGCCGTTCACGCTGAAGTACCAGGTGCCCCAGGCGGCCAGCGTGGCCCCGACCAGGGAGCCGATGACACCCATCACGAGGCCCTCTGCGACGAAGAGCCGCACCACCGCCCCCCGGGTCATGCCCAGGGCGCGCATCGTGCCGATCTCGCGGATGCGCTCGTAGGCAGCCATCAGGACGGTGTTGGCGATGCCGGTCGCTGCCATGGCGAAGAGCGAGAGGGCGAAGAAGTCCATGATCTTCTGACGGATGTCCTGGATCTCGGTCAGGGCTCGGGTCTCCTCCTCCCAGCCGATGGTGTCGATCTCGGCTCCGAGCTTCGACGAGAGCGCCTCGGCGACCCGAGGCGCATCGTTCCGGTCGCTGAGCCGAACCGCCAGGTGGGTGCCGAGCCCGTCGGCTCGCACGAGCTCCTGGGCCAGATCCATGTGCATGAACATGCCGATCATGTCGATGGCGGGGTTCGCCGTGCGCACGATGCCGCTCACCGGCATGCTCATGGCGTTCAGCGCGCCGGCCGAGGTGCGTGTCTCGAGCACGAGCTCGTCGCCGACGTCGAGCTGGAGCAGCCGAGCCAGGCTGCTGCCGACGAGCACGCCATCGTCGGCGTCCTGCGGCACCTCCCCGAGCACCTCCCAGGTGGTGCGAGGGAACACGGCCTCGTCGGTCGCCGGGTCGAAGCCGATGCCTCGGGCGCGCATGCTGTCGGCGCCGATCACCACCCGCGGCGAGAAGATCAGGCGGCTCGTCCAGGCCTCTGCCTCCCGATCGAGCCAGGCGGCCGTGGCCTCGTCCACGTCGACGAGCACGTCGACCGGGTGGTTGACGCCCGAGGTCGGGTAGTCGGCCGCGCGGGCCATGACGTGGCCGCTCATGGAGTCGACCTGGGCCCGGATGATGTTCTCCTTGATGCCGCCGACGAAGCCGCGGGAGAAGATGATCACCGCCACGCCGCAGATGATCGAGATCGTGGAGAGCGCGCTGCGCTTCTTCTGCCGCAGCACGTTCCGCAGGGCGAGCTTGATCATGCCCCGTCCCCCGGCTGGTCGGCCTCGATCCGCCCGTCCCGGAGGCGGACCACGCGGCGGGCCCGCTCCATCACCATGGGGTCGTGGGTCGAGAACAGGAAGGTCACCCCCTGTTCTTCGTTGAGCTTCCGCATGATGTCGAGCACGTCGGCGCCGGTCTTGGAGTCGAGGTTGGCGGTCGGCTCGTCGGCGATCACCAGGGTGGGTCTCTTTACCAGGGCGCGGGCGATGGCGACGCGTTGCTGCTGGCCGCCGGAGAGCTCCGTGGGCCTGCGGTGGGTCAGCTCGCCGAGCCCGACGGCCTCCAGGGCGGCCTTGGCCTGGGCCTTCGTGTCGCCGCCGGCCTTGGACAGCTCCAGGGCGAGCTCCACGTTCTCCTGGGCGGAGAGCACCGGCACGAGGTTGAAGCTCTGGAAGATGAAGCCGATGCGCTTGGCGCGGAGGTGGGTGCGCTCCTTCTCGCTCAGCTCGGCCACGGACTCGCCGTCGATGACCACCTCACCCGAGCTCGCGCCGTCCAGCAACCCGACGAGGTTCAACAGGGTGGTCTTCCCCGAGCCCGAGGGACCGGAGATGACGGTGAACTCGCCCGGTTCGAACGCGATCGTCACGTCGTCGAGGGCGCGGACGAGGGTCTCGCCGGCGCCGTAGGTGCGGCTGGCGCCGCGGAGCTCGCAGATGGACATGGAGAGCGCTCCTAGAAGTAGACGCGGGTCCAGAGGATGAAGGTGGCGGTGGGCATCAGCCCGTTGAGGTCCAAGGTGCTGGAGGCTCCGCTGTCGTCGAGCCCGATGCCTGGCACCGCCAGCACCAGGTCGTCTTCGCTCGGTGCGAGCTCGCCGCCTTCGCCCCACACAGCCCAGGGCAGCTGGGCGGCGGCGGAGACCTCCAGCCAGCTGTTGGGGGCCAGGCCGATCGTGGGGATGCTGTAGGCACTGCCGTCGTCGAGGTTCTGCAGGTGCAGGGCGGACACCGACAGCATGTAGGTGGCGGCGAGGCTCGCCGACAGGACGCCGTAGTTCTGGCCCGCGAATCCAGAGGTGTCGCCGCTCGCGGCCGCCGCGATGGCCGTGGCGGGGGTGACGTCGGTCGACCCGCCTCCGAGCCGGTCGTACTGCACCATCACCACGAGGGTCTGGAGCACGGGGAAGCTGTAGTCCACGCCGATCGCCAGCTCTTCGTGGGGATCGCTGTCGGCGACCAGGGCCGCCTCCGCCCACCAACCCACGCCGAGGGTGCCGCGCAGGTCCACGCCGACCATGGCGTCGTCTCGGTACGCGCCCACCAGCGAGACGTCGGTGCGGCCGGCGACCAGGGTTCCGCGCAGGGCGCCCTTCAGCTCGGTGAAGGCGTCGTCGGTGCCCAGCACGGCCTGGAGCTGGTGCTCGCCCAGGGGCACGGTGGCGCGCGCGGCGTTGACCCCGGTGCGTGCACGCCAGGGCTCGGTGGCCAGCAGCTCGGGGAACGGATCGGTGGGGTTCAGCACCAGGGCCGAGCCCCAGTTGACCGCCTGGCGCCCGAGCCGCAGGTCGACGCCGGGCAGGTAGGCGTCGAGGTAGAGGCGGTCGACCGCGAGGTAGTCCTCCACCCTGGAGACCCCCAGCAGCTCGTTGCTCTCCGCCGCGGTCGGCTGCCCGAGCAGCTCGTTGGCGAGCGCCTCGAGATCGCGGCCCTGGTGGAAGCCCACGTCGACCACGGTGCTCATGGACCAGCGCTCCGCGAGCTCCGCGTCGAAGGCCGGCCGCAGGTGCTCCACGAGCTCCCAGGCTTCGCCGTCGACACCGAGGTGGAGGTGGCCGCGCACCTCCGCGTAGCCGCTGGCGTCGGCCGCCAGAGCGCTGGCGATCGGCAGGATCACGGGTCACCCGTGGTGGAGAAGTAGCGCTTCACGTCGAACAGCTCGCCGGCGCCGCCGGTGGGGGCGTCGGCCGCCGACAAGCCGGAGCGGAGGATGTCGACCAGGCCGTGCACGAGCTGGTCGAGCTCTTCTTCGCCGAGCTGCGCGGCGAGCTCGGGGCGGGCGCAGAGCTCGATGACGTCCACGCCCAGTCGGCGGTGCACCGCGTTGTTGAGCCCTTCCTGCAGCACCGCGCCGAGCAGGTCGGCGGCGATGTCCGGGTCGAGATCGGCGCGGAGGTGCTCGCCTTCCTGGCCCCGCCGCACGAGCGCGGCGAGGTTCTGGTGGGACAGATCGCGGAAGTGGCGCTGGAGCGTGCTCGCGGCCTGGTCGTGTGGCGCGGGCCAGATCCAGCTGGCGATGCGCATCAGGCGCGGGTGGCCGAGTCCGAAGCGCAGACCGCCTCGGAAGAGCTTCTCCAGCGCGGTGAAGAAGTCGTCGTCGGGGTCGGGTGCGTGGTCGCGGAGGAAGGCGCGCTTCTTGGACGCGATGTGCTCCACCACGAGCCACTGGTACAGGTCCCGCTTGTCGTCGAAGTACTGGTAGAAGCTGCCCTTGGCGATGCCAGCCTTCTGCACCATGCGGCTGATGCTCGCCGAGCTGAACGAGTGGGTGGCGAACTCCTCGATGGCGAGCTCGACGATGCGGGCTCGCTTGTCGGAGGCCAGGTTGAAGAAGGTGGTCTTTGGCATGTGACTGTCTGGTCATATGACTACGGGGTCACATTCGGTGTGTCAAGCGGGGTGGTGGTAGCGTGCGGCACAGGACAGGGAACGGCTCGATGACGCCCACGGGCACCAGCGCGGAGCACGACGCGGTCCTGGCGCGCATCGCCGCGCTGGAGTTGCCGTCCGATCCGGATCGGCGGCGCCTCTACAAGAAGGGGCTGCAGCTGCCCTACCCGCTCGGCTACCTGCTGCGCGGCGTGGTGCAGCGCCGCAACGATCCCGCGGCCTTCGTGGCGAGCCTCACCTGGTTCTTCGAAGCGGCCTGGCGGTTCCTGCTGGCGAGCGCCCTCGGTCCGCTGGTGCGTCGTGGCCAGCTGGGCACCGAGATCGAGCCCTTCCTGGCCAACCTGTTGAACCTGCCCGACCGCGCTGGCCGGAACCTCACCCTGGGCGCCTGGCGGGACCTGACCTTCGGCTGCCTGAGAGCGGCGGTTCGCGACGAGCGGGTCCGGCGCGACATCCCCCGGTTCCTCACCTGGTACGCCGATCGGCCCAACGACCTCGCCCGGCTCGACGACCTCTACAAGACCTTCGTCAGCTTCCGCAACCGGCTCACCCACGGGGCGATCGACGGCAACCGGCCCGACCTGCTCGCCGAGGAGGCCGAGCTCTACGAACGTGCGCTGGTGCGCTTCCTGAAGGACATGACCCGGCTGCACGACTACCAGGTGGTGCTGGTGCAGGACGTGCTCTCCGACGGCCAGCCGGTGCTCGTGCCGGTCGAGCCCACCGGCCACCTCGACATCATGGTCGACCCTCGTCCGCCCGCAGCGAGCACGTGGGCAGCCGGGCGTCCGCAGGTGGGCGAGGTGCTGCTCGCGGAGCTCGACCCGCGCGACGGCGAAGAGCTCCGTGGGCTCTGGTCGATGCACCCCTTCTTCACCCTGCGGTCCACCACCGACGCCGTGCTGATGCCGCAGCTCTTCCGGCAGTACGTGCGCGAGCCGCGCGCCGAGGTGCTGTTCGACGCGGCCACGTCGAGCGAAGCCGGTGACTGCTGCCGGCACTCCGAGCCGGAGCTCCTGGCCCTGGTCGAGCAGCTCGCCACCATCGTGCTCCAGAAGCTCGCTGTCCAGGGCGAACGCAGCGCGAAGCAGGGCGACGCGCTGGCCCAGAGGGTGGCGGAGGAAGAGGAGCGGGAACGCCGGGAGCGCATGGAGGAGCAGCGCGAGCAGCACGAGCGGCGCCTGACGCTCTTGCGCGACCGCATCCCGTACCCGCGGGATCCCTTGTTCCAGGGGCGCCAGTCCGAGCTGGACCAGGTCATGGGCGTGCTGCGCGAGCGCGGCTCCCTGCAGATCCGCAGCTACCTCTACGGCATGGGTGGCGTGGGAAAGACCGCGCTGGCGGTGGAGCTCTGCTACCGGGTGCTCGAGGAGCACCTCTTCGGCGACGGGGTGGTGTGGTACCGCGTGCGGGAGCACGGGGTGGCCGAGATCATCCGCGAGGTCGGGAGTGCCTTGCGGCTGAACCCCGAGGTGTGGGGCAAGGCGGATCCGGAGACGCAGCTCGCCACCTTCCGGGCGGCGCTGGCCGAGCTCGACGTGCTGATCGTGCTCGACAACGCGGACTTCGGCGGGCAGGTCATGGATCCGCTCTTGGCGCTCTTTGCGGGGTGTCCCCTGTTGATCACGAGCCGGCGCGAGATCGACATGTTCGGCGCGGTCACCGTGCAGCTCGGCGGCCTCGGCCAGGCGGAGTCCCAGACGCTGGTCCGCACCATCCTGGCGGGCGAGCGGGAGGCCGACGCCTGGGCCTTCTACGGCGACGAGGGCGCGCTGACCGAGCTCTGCGACCAGCTCACCGGGCTGCCGTTGGGGCTGAAGCTCGCGGCCTACTACATGCGACGGAAGCGCATGCCCATCCGGCGCTTCCTGAAGAAGTGGCAGACGGCGCGGCTGTCGATGCTGCAGGCGGAGGTTGTGGGCACCGAGGCGCGTCACCGCGACATCCGGGCGTGCTTCTCGCTGTCGTGGGACCTGCTCTCGGCGGCCGACCAGCGCGTGCTGTCGGTGATGAGCATGTGGGACGGGCGCGAGATGAGCCTGGAACACCTCGGCAAGGTCCTGGGCCGGCTGCCCTACGACCTGGTGGCGGGCCACGACGGGGCGGTGACCGCGGGGGCCCTGGGTGAAGGCTTCGCGGTGACCGGTGGGGACGACGGGCGGGTGATCCTGTGGGTGAACCAGGACGCGGGTTGGGTGGCGCGCGCGGTGCTGCTGGAGGACCTGGCACCTGTCCGCGACCTCGTGCTGACCGAAACGAGGCTCCTGGTGCAGGACAACAAGGGGCACGTGGGGTTGACCGGGCACAAGGCCCTCGCGACCTGGGACCCCTTGGATGTCGTGGACTGGCGCTGGCAGCGGTTGACGCTGCGCGCGAGGCTTCGAGTGAAGGGCGACGAGATCTACGCCGGTGCCGGGGAAGGGGTGGTCCTGTTGTTCGGTGGGCGGCGTCGTCCCCCTCGACGTGGTGAGCCGCTCGAGGTGCCGGAGGACGCGGTCCAGCCGCTCCCGCCAGCGGACCTCGAAGCGTTGGGGGTCGTGTGGGCGGGGGCGTCGGGACTGCCGGTCGGCAAGCGCTCGGGTGGTGTGCCCGACGAGGTGGGTGAAGCCCGCGATGAGCGCCTCCACACCATCGTGTTCGAGGACCTGGTGGCCACCTCCCTGGTGGACGAGCGGCTGCTGGCGGGAGGCGTCTCACGCGTGCGCCTGCACGCGCTCGTGTCCGAGTTCGCCGGGGAATCGCTCGATGCAGAAGAGTGCACGCGGCTGCAAGGTGAGCAGCAGGACCTGTACATCAAGCTCCTGGATGCCGGAAAGGAGGAGATCGCACAGGACGAACGCAACATCACCAGCGCGGTGAAGCGCTTCCTGAAGAGCGCCCCGCAGAAGCAGGTGGCGAGGCTCGGCGCGTACTCCGGTTGGCGCTACACGCTGTCGCGGCTCGGCCTGTGGCCGCTGTGGCACGACGCTGCCGAGGCCTGCCTGCGCGCTGCCGTCGCCGAGGGTGACGAGGAAGCGATCGGCAACGCGGAGATGAACCTCGGCCGCGTCCTGCCCCTGGTCGGCCGCGAGGCCGCGGGCCGGGCGATGCTGACGGCGGGCAAGGCGCGGCTGCGAGCCTGGTCGAGCCGGTTGCCCCTGGAGACCCGACCGGCCGAGATGCTGGCGTGGGTCGCTCGGACCTACGACTGGTTCGAAGACGAGCCGTCGCTGCGCGGGGCCTTCGAGGGCATCGAGGAGGTGCTGGAAGGTTTCGGCGCGCACTGGTCCTACGCGAGCACGCTGGCGGAGACCTTCTACGACGTGCGCGAGGGCGGGCGTGTTCGGGCGTTGGACGCCAAGTCCGACTCCAACCGCGAGCAGGACGCCTTCTGGACCTCGGTCGAGGCGATGGATGCCTTCGTCGACGAGCTGGAGCTGAGCACGCGGGAGACCCACCTCCGGGCGAACCGGGCCTGGGCGCTGGCGGTGATCATCGAGCACCACCTCGTGCGCGGCCGCGCGGTCGAGGCGGGGCAGCTCGTCCCCGAGTACGAACAGCTCTGTCGCTTCCGGAAGAGCCAGACCACGCTCGCGTGGGCGCGCTCCTACGCCGCTCGGGTCGCGCTTCTGGAGGGGCGTCTGGACGCCGCGGCGAGCGCACTGGACGAAGCGCGTGGCTTCCTCGAGCCGCCGCCGCCTGACGGTCCGCCGCACTTCCTCGACACGGAGCTTCGCCTCGCTACGGCGCGAGGCGAGCTCGGTCAGGTCCGTCGGGCGCTGCACGTCGGCGCCGAGGCCTGGGGGCAACTCCGGTGCATCACGCGCACCGGCTGGCACGTGCACCGCGCCGTCTGGGACGACCTGCAGGGAGGGCCGCCCGAGCGCGTCCGGGCCGAGGCCGCCCTGGCGAGGGTGCTGCTCGACCAGGAGGCGCCCACCACCCAGGCTGGCGAGCCGGCCTTCGACGCGCTCTGCGGCCGGCTGCAGCTCACCGACGACGAGCTGGAGACCGCGGCGCGCGCTCGGTGGGGTGAGCACGGACGTCCACGGGTCGTGGTGCGCGAGCCCGACGTGATCGGCAAGCGCCTGCTGCCCCCGAACCACCTGCGGCACCATCCGGTCACAGTCGGCGAGCTCAAGAGCTGTTGCGAAGCCCTGGGGCTCCCGCTCCCCGCGTACTACCGGCTGGTGGACACCGACCCGTCGGTGGACGAGCCCGCCCGATTCGTGCCACCGCCGCTGGCCAGGAAGGTGGTCCGGTGGTTGGGCGAGCGCCTGCCGGGGCACGTGCGCTGGGAGGGGCTGCCCGCCGGGCACCCGTCGCCCCATGCGGGGGGCGTCGCCCCCGACATCTCGGAGCTGGTCGCCGTGATCTGGGCCGGCTGGCCGAAGGCGAGCACCCACGTGGAGGCCGAGCGCATCCTCCGAAGCGATCGGCTCGTGGCCTTCGACAAGTGGCGCCTGTGGGAGCTGCTTCGTAGCGGCGGGTCCCGCTCGCCGGCCACCGACAGGATGCTCGCGGGTCTCGCCAGCACGTCGCCCCCGTCGGACCTGAACCCAGCGCACCTCGCGCTCGATCTGGCGACCGTGGCCTGGCTCGCGGGGCGCTCTTCGTCGCCCGCGTTCGCCCTCTGGGCCGACCTGGAAGAGGAGAGGTCCCCGTCGGGCCGCGCCGACGCACAGCCTCTCGCGGCCGTCGCTCCGTTCGCCGGACCACCGGAGATCCTGGGGGACCCGTCGAGCTCCTGGGCTCACGTGCTGGTGTGGCCATGCACCTGGATGCCCCTGCACCAGCTCGACGAGGAGGCGCCCACATGGCCCTGACCGACCTCGCCCAGCGACTCCGGGAACCCGCGCCGTTCTGGATGCTCGATCGAGGGACCGGCACGCCAGCGGAGCTGTACGGCCTCGGACTGGTCCACAAGTCGCGGGCAGATGAGGTCGGCGTGTTGGACCTCGTGGAGATGGAGAAGCGGTGCTACGGCCTGCTCGATCTGAGTGCGCTCCCCGAGGATGTCGGCCTCCAACTGTTGTTGGACGGCCTCGCGATCTGGTCGGGTGGAGCGCCCGGTGGCTGGGAGAAGGTGCCGTCCGATGGGCGGTCGACCGCCAAGATGCTCGACGCGCTCTTCGGGGGCGGTCGGTCCGCGGACGTCTTCTTCGGCGACAACGAAGAGACCCCGGACGACCCTGCGCACGGGCCCCTCCGGGCGCGCTTGCGCAGCCAGGGCTGGGGCCCGCGCTGGGTCATGGAGGATCCCTGGTTCCTCCGCCTGTTCGTTGCGGGCCGGCCAGACGTGGTGCGGGCCCCTCTGTTCTGGGTCCGAGCCCCGGCCGACCGGGTCCCTCGGCGCGTGGTGGAGCGCGTTGTGGCGATCGCGCACCGCCTCCATCGCGCCCTCGAGCCCGCGACCGAGGCGCCTGAGTTGTTTGTGGTGGACGACCCGGAGCTCCCGCAGGGACTGGGTCGCGCGCTTCCAGGTGTCGTGGTTGCTACCGTGCCCCGCGCCACACTCGGCGAGGAGGGCGGCAACGCCAAGCTCGCCGGGCAGCTCCACCAGCTGTCTCGGCTGAAGCACGCCCGCGACCGGGCCCTTCCGGACTCGGAGATCAAGGACGAGCGGGGCCGTCAGTGGGTCTCGCCCAGCCCCATCCGCGGCTTGATGTACGGCTACGCGCCCTGGTGCAGCGACGAACCCGCCGAGGTGCAGGGCCTCCGAGCCGGTCACCGCGCCCCCCTCGTCGTGCTCCCCGACGAACTCTGAGCGCCTTGGAAGCGGTACGATGACGCCATGATCCTCCTGGTCCACGCCGCGGTTGCGGGCACGCTCTACGTGGACCAGAGCACCGGGAACGACGACAACCCCGGCACATCGCCCGACCTCGCACTCGCGACCCTCACCCACGCAGCCACGCTGCTCGGCGCAGGCGACGCGCTCGTGGTCGGTCCGGGCACCTACTACGAGCAGCCGGTGTTCGACGGTGGCGATGGCCAGATCTGGATCCGTGCGGAGCCCATGGGCGAGGCCACCATCAGCGGTGCCTGGCCGGAGGCCGCCGAGGGGACCGTCGGATGGCGCGACGAGGGCGACGGGACGTGGTCCGCCGAGGGCGACCCGGCGGTCTTCGGCGAACACGAGGGGGTGTTCCTCTTCCGCTTCAACACCCCCGAGGATCTCGCAGCCGGTCGGGCGGGCGCGGTCGATGTTCCGGACCAGGGCTTTGCCCATGCCGACGGCCGGGTCTACGTGCGGCTGCCCGGCGACCTGGACCCGAACGGCGAGTCGGTGTTGCTGTCGGGTGGCACCTGGGGGGAGGACGGCGCGCTCGACGCTGTTGTCTGGATCCAGAACGCTCCGGGCGCCATCCTCGAGGGCTTTCGCATCGAGGGTTCGGGCACCCAGTGCGTGTGGATGGATCCCACGGCGCCCGGCGGCACGGTGCGGAACACGGTCTTGTCGGCGTGCCACTTCGGGCTCGTGCTGCCGGACGACACGCTGGTCGAGTGGGTCGAGTACACCTACCCGGGCTTCTACGACTTCGCGGAGTCCCTCCGGCAGCTCAACGGCAGCGTCGAGACGGTCTACACACTGGTGAAGGAGTACCACCCGACGGTGGTGCTCGAGGGGGGCCTCGCGGTGGCCCACGGCTGGACGGGCGAGACCACCGACCGTTGCGAGTTCCGGTACAACTACCTGCACGAGGCCTTCGACGGCGAGAAGCTCGGCTTCTTCTCCAGCTCGAGCTCCCACCACAACGTCTACCTCTACAACTACGACAACCACGTGGAGATGGAGGGGGGCTACGGCCTCGGCAGCGCGGACCTCCACCTGCACCACAACCTGATGCTGGCGTGTCCGCTGGGCCCGATCTCCCACCAGAGCACGGATCTGGTCGGCCCGCAGTACGTCTACAACAACGTGGTGATGGAGTGGGACCTGGACCACGGTCACACCTGGACCCAGCTCAAGACCGTCGCACCGAACGCCACGGGCGGCCTGTACTTCTTCCACAACCTGTTCTGGTCCGGGCACACCACGATGTTCTACGAGGACGCGGACCGCTTGCAGCTGCGGAACAACCTGCTGGTGTTCACCGACGAGTACAGCACCGAGCCTCCGCACTTCGACAGCGACCACAACCTGCTCGTCAACGACGACGACGAGCCCTGGCTGCGCGGCGACAACGGCGCCTGGTTGGGCTCCGACCCGGCGGCGCTGGCGCTCGCGGATGTGGAGGCTCTGGACTTTCGGCCGCTGGCGACCAGCCCAGCAGTGGACGCGGGCGTGGCGATTCCCGGCTTCAACGGTGAGGACCCGGACATCGGACCCTTCGAGCTCGGGGCCACCTGGGAAGGGGCCTGGCCCCGTCCGATGGCCACGACCTTCGACTGCAGCGTGCCCGAGCGGTGGGCCGGCGACGTGCCCGAGCTGGCCTGTGAGGAGGACGACCTCGGCCAACAGGACACCGACCCGGGCGGCGGTGACTCGTCCACGGGCGACACGGATCCGATCGACTCGGGCACGGCGCACACCGACGAGGCGGATCGCCAGGACGATGAGGTCGCCACCGTCGACGTGCCTCCGGCCGCGTCCGGCTGCGCCTGTGAGACCTCACGTCGGGGTGGGTGGCCCTGGTGGGTGGTGCTGGCTGGCATCGCCTGGCGGCGCAGGGGCGGGACGGTCGTCGTGCGGTGAGCAGCGACAAGCGGCTACCCTGGAGCGGTGCTCCTCCTCCTCGCCTGCACCTCGCCGCCCTCCGACACCTCCCCCGTGCGCAGCGCGCCCTTCGGAGAGGACACGGCCCCGGTCGGCTCAGGGCCCGCCGACAGCGCCCCACCGGACACCGAGCGACCGCCCGTCGACACCGGCCCGACCAGCGACGCCGTGCAGGCCTCGGTCATCACCACCACCACGCCGGTCGCCGGCGACTTCGACTGCTACCGCCCGGGTGGCACCTGCCAGTCCTTTCGGGCCTACGACGACTGCGTGGAGACCCGGTCCCTGCAGGGCTCGGTCGTCGACGAGACGGGCGCGGCGCTCGGTGGGGCGACCGTGGAGCACTTCTGGGGGGACTGGATGGGCAAGGAGGCCGACAGCACCGTGATCGCTGCGAGTGACGGCGTGCTCACCGGCGCCCGGGTGCCCACGTGCACGCCCCACACGGTGCGCGTGAGCGGCGACAACGCGTCGGAGTCCCTCGATCTCCACGTGGTCCACCCCTTCGAGGAGGGCGACATCACCGCGGACGTCGTGGGCTGGTCGGACCAGGCACGCGACACCTTCGCCGCGGCCTTCGGCACCAGCTTCGCCGCCGACCGCGGCGTGGTGCTCGGCACCATCACCGACTGTGCCGGCGAGCCGCTGGCCCACGTGCAGGTCATCGCCCTGGACGAGCACGGCGACTACCCGGCGGGCCAGCACGGGCACTTCTTCGAGGGCGACATGCCCTCGCCGGGCGCCACCGCCACCGACGCCCAGGGTCGCTTCCTGCTGGCCGACGTGCCGCCCGGCTACCACGTGCTCGAGGCCTGGGCCGCCTTCGAGGGGCACGGAACCGAGGTCTTCCGCATCTCCTTCGCCGACATGGAGATCGTGGAGGGTGGCCTCGTCACGCTGCCGCTGCAGACGGGCGTGCAGGGTGCGGTGTTCCCGGACGCGTGCCTGGTGGCCTGCGGGGCGTGAAGCTGCTCCTGCTCGCGTGTGCCGCGCCGTCCCACGACACGTCGCCCTCGGACGGCCAGGCGCCCGACACGGAGGACGCCTCGCACGACACCGCGCCGGTCGACACGGCGGTCCCCGATCCCTGCGAGACGATGCTGGCCTGGTGGGAGGCCGCGGGCGAGGTCACCGACCTCTCCGAGGCGGTGTCCGCGGGATCGGAGGAGGCGGCCCTCCAGCTCACCCTCGTGGAACCCGGCACGCTCTCGTTCTGCGCGGGCACGTGGTTCGTGTACGTGCGCGCCCAGGCCGACGTCGTCGTTCGCGGTGTGGCCGGCGCCGAGAGCACCACGCTGGATGCCGAGCGAGCGGGCCCGGTCATCGAGGTCGAGGGGGAGCATGCGGTCGAGGTGTCCAGCCTCACCTTGACGGGTGGCCGTTCGCAACACGGTGGTGGGGTGTGGGCGCGCCTCGGCGCGCAGGTCACCGTGCGCGACGCGGAGATCGAGCACAACGAGGTCGAGGTGGACGGTCACGGGGGTGGCCTCTGCGCCTCGGACGGCAGCTCGGTGACGGTCGACGGTGTGGTGTTCCGCGGCAACCGAGCGGCCGAGGGTGGCGGCGTGGCCATCATGGACAGCACCGCCGCCCTCACCGACGTGGCCTTCCACGACAACGAGGTCTCCGGTGACGTGTTGCCCGGCTACGGCGGCGGGCTCTTCGTGGAGGGCGGAGCCGTGACCGTGGACGGCGGCCACTTCCAGCTGAACACCGCGCAGACCGCCGGGGGCGCGGTCGCGGGCTGGAACGGTGCCGCCCTCACCCTGAGCGGCGTGACGACCCAGGCCAACAGCACCGGGAGCAAGGGGGGCGACGTCTACCTGCTCTTCGCCGAGGCCACCATCTACGACAGCGTGCTCACCGATGGCAGCGCGGCGGAAGCCGGTGGAGGGATCGCCGCGAAGTACAGCACACTGACCCTGGTGGATTCCGAGATCGTGTCGACCGCGTCGGAGCGGGGGGCCGGCATCGATCTGTATGCATCGACCGCCACGCTGTCGGGCACGCAGCTGACTGCGAACGACGCGCAGGTGGAGGGCGGCGGGGTGTACCTCGACGTCGACAGCGCCCTCGCGGCGACGCAGGTCGTGTTCGACGGCAACGCCCCGGAGGACGTGTTCGTCGAGGGCGTGGGCGCCTACGCGACCGGTGGCGACGGGAGCTTCAGCTGTGACGGCAGCGGGTGCGTGGGTGGGCGGTGACCTGGTGCGAGGTGCCTACGGAGGCACGACTACTTCTTCTCTTCCACGCAGCTCGGATCCAGCTCCTCGATGATCGCGATCGGCTCGCCGACCGCCGTGGCGTCCAGGTCGCTGGCGATCACGGTGCCGCAGTACACCTCGCCGTCGCCGCACGGCTCGCAGGGGGCGCCGATGCCCTCGGCGAGCTCGCAGATGACGTCGGCTTCGACCCCCAGCCAGTCCCCCGCGTCGCGCGCGTCGCCGGTCACGGTGAAGGTCACGCCGGCCATCGCCGAGCCGTCCGACGAGAAGGTGCCTGCCACGTCCATGTCGCTCAGGTGCAGCTCGACCTCGTTGACCGCGATGACCACGTCGGTGCCCGAGAGCTCCCAGTAGGGGCTCTCGGAGAAGTCGGCCGTGGGGAAGAAGGTGGTGCGGCTGCAGGGGTCCTGTTCGCCACCTTCGGTCTTGGCGATCGCCAGGGTGAAGCTGTCGGCTCCGGCCTCGGTCACACCCAGCAACAAGGCGTTCTGGAGGAAGTTCGCCACGATGTCGCCCAGCCCTTCCGCGTCGATGAAGCGGGCCGAGGCCAGGTCCAGCGACCACGCCGTGGCCATGAGGTCGGTGGTGTCGTCCATGGGCTCGCCGAAGTCCGAGACGGTGAAGGCCAGCTCCGGCGTGCCGCGGCAGTAGTCCAGCGCCACGCTGTAGCTCTCCCCCGGTGTGAGGGGCTCGTCCGGCGTGAAGACGATGACCTTGCCGTCCTGGCGCGTGGACTGCGTGCCCGCGAAGTCGGCGACCACCGTTGCCGTGTCGTCCACCTCGTCGAGCACGAACTCGATGTCGGTTCGCCAGTAGGCGTCGGTGCTGTCCTGCAAGGGCCACGTGGCGGTGATCTCGGTGCTGCAGTCGACGACCTGCTCCGCGGCGGTGTCGTCCGGCGTGGTCGAGACCTCGGGCTGGCAGGCCAGCGAGAACAGGGGAACAAGCGTCATCATGCCGGCCTCATAGCGCGCGGGTTCACGGGCAGCCGCCGCTGTCGCACGTGAACGTGGCGCCGCTGCCCTTGGTGTAGGCGCTGTCGACGGCGGTGGAGTAGACGTCGTCGGGGTCGTTGTCGGAGAAGTCGGAGTCGCTGACGTCGGCGTTGTAGACATAGAGCGCGCCGCCGTCGCCGGAGACCGCGCTGTTGCTGTCGAAGCTCGAGCTGTCGATGGTCAGGCTGCTCGAGGTCGAGGTCGACCGGATGGCTCCGCCCTGCGAAGCGGCGAAGTTGTTCGAGAAGCTCGCGCCGCTGATCTCGGCGTCGGCGTTGTTGGTCAGCACCATCACCCCGCCGTCGTCGCCGATGGCCACGTTGCCGTCGTAGCGGCCGCCCGAGAGCGCCACGAAGGTGCCGCTCGACACCACGTAGAGCGCGCCGCCGTCGTCGCCCGCCGTGTTCCCGTCGACCTCGGCGTCGGTGAAGGTCAGGTCGGCCGAGCCGCCGCTCACGTAGGCCATGCCGCCGTCGTCGTCGGCGCCGTTCCCGCTGAAGGTGGCCTGGTCGGCCTCGCCGGTGGTGTCGTCCACGTAGAGGGCGCCGCCGTCGCTCGCGGTGTTGCCGGTCCAGGCGCTGCCGTCGTCCTGGATGGTGCCGCCCTGGAGGTAGGCGCCGCCTCCGGACACGGCGGTGTTGCCGGAGATCGTGACCTCGGAGAGGGTGAGGGCGACCAGGTTCGACACCAGGCCGCCGCCCGCGGACGTGGCTTCGTTTCCGGAGATCGTGCTGTCGCTCACGTCCAACGATCCGGCCTGGGCGAAGATCGCACCGCCGTTGTCGGCCAGGTTGTCATCGAAGCTCGTCGTGGAGATCGTGGTCGCTGCGAGGGAGTAGATCCCCCCGCCACCCGTCGTGGCGAGGTTCCCGCGGAACACGCTGTCGCTGATGGTCACGGTGCCGCTCGCATACACGCCGCCGCCGTAGTCGGCGTCGTTGTCGCGGACCTCGACGCCGCTCACGGTGACCACCGAGTCGGCGTACAGCGCACCGCCGAAGTCGCTGGCGCTGTTGCCCTGCAGGCTGCCTCCGTCGAGGTCGACGGTGCTGCCGTCTGCGGCGATCGCTCCCCCGTCGCTCGCGGAGCAGGCCGTGATGTCGACGTCCACGAGGTCCACGCTGCTGTCCAGCGCGTAGATTCCGCCGCCCTCGTCAGCGGCGTCGCAGCCGTCCAGCGTGACGTCTGCGAGGTCGAGCGTGGCCGAGTCGGCCGCGATGCACCCACCGTCGGTGGACGACTGGCCGTTCTCGATGGTGAGGGCGCTCAACGTGACCTCGGATCCCTCGACCGAGAGCACCTGGGCGCTTCCTCCCCCGGTGAGCACCGTGGAGCTTCGGCTCGCGCCGACCACGTCGACGTCCGCGGTGGCGGTGAGGCTGACGGCCCACGTCCCCGCGCAGACGTGCAGGGTGCCGGCGTCGGACAGGGTCGCGCTCGTCACCGTGGCGCTGCCTCCGCCGAGGCTTGCGGTGGAGTCGCTCCAGGAGCCGTCCGAGGCTTCGAACGCTGCGGTCTGATCCTCGTCGCCGGCGCTCCAGCTTCCGGCGCTGTCGCAGTCGTTGTAGACGCCATCGCAGAGCTCGACCGCGCCCGGGTAGCGGTTCGGATCGGCGTCGTCGCAGTCGCCGTCGACCGTGACGGTGCCGTCGGGCTGGGTGCAGGACGTGACGCTCGCGTCCCCGTAGCTGTCGTCGTCGGCGTCGACGTACCACACGCTGTCGGGGTTGAGCGAGGCGTTCGAGTCGTCGCAGTCGTCGTCGTTGGCGACGTACCCGGTGGGTGCGTCGCAGCTCACGGTCGACACGACCGGATCGCCGTAGCTGTCGGCGTCCGCGTCGTCGTACCAGGTGCTGGCGTCCGCGGCGTCGTCTTCGTCGGTGGCGCCGTCGCAGTCGTTGTCCTGGCTGTCGCAGATCTCGGTGGCCGAGCTGTTCACGGCCGCGTCGGTGTCGTCGCAGTCGTCGCTGTTCGCGCTGAAGCCGGAGGGCTCGTCGCAGGCGAACTCGACGTCGGCCGTCGTGCCCTCGCCGTCGCCGTCGGTGTCGGCGTACCAGGCGCGCGAGTCGCTCGCGGAGGGCTCGTCGACGGTTCCGTCGCAGTCGTTGTCGACGTCGTCGCAGACCTCGGTGCCGTCCGGGCTGACCTCGGAGTCGGCGTCGTCGCAGTCCTCGGCGTTGGCGACGGTGCCGCTCGGCGCCTCGCAGCTGGCGGTGGCGGCGCTTCCGTCGCCGAACCCGTCGCCGTCGGCGTCGTCCCACCACACGGTCTCCGGGCTGGTGGCGGCGCTGGAGTCGTCGCAGTCGTCGTCGTTGGCGACGTAGCCTGTGGGTGCGTGGCAGCTGGTGGCCGTGGTGGCGGCCTCTCCGTAGCCGTCGCCGTCGTCGTCGACGTACCAGGTGGTGGCGTCGGCGGCGCTGTCTTCGTCGGTGTCGGAGTCGCAGTCGTTGTCGACGCCGTCGCAGAGCTCGGTGGCGTTCGGCGAGATGGCGGCGTCGGTGTCGTCGCAGTCGGCGCTGTCGCTGGTGGTGCCCGAGGGCGCCTCGCAAGCGCTCGCCCCGGTGCTCGGGTCGCCGGTGCCGTCGCTGTCTGCGTCGTCGTACCAGGTGCTCGCGTCCACCGCGTCGTCGTTGTCGGTGGTGCCGTCGCAGTCGTCGTCGAGGCCGTTGCAGGACTCGGTGCCGACCGGGCTGACCGCGGCGTCGGTGTCGTCGCAGTCGGAGGCGTCGGCCACGGTGTCCGAGGGCTGGTAGCAGGTGGTGGCCGGTGCGTCGGGGTCCCCGTAGCCGTCACCGTCGGCGTCGGCGTACCAGGTGCCGACGTCGCTCGCCTCGTCCTCGTCGGTCTCGCCGTCGCAGTCGTTGTCCACGCCGTCGCAGAGCTCGGTGGCGTCGGGGTTCACCGTGCTGTCGCCGTCGTCGCAGTCGGTGGCGTCGGCGGAGGTGCCGCTCGGCTGGGCGCACGCTGTGGAGGTGGAGGCGGCGTCCCCGAAGCCGTCGGTGTCGCTGTCGGCGTACCACGTGGCCGCGTCGGCCGCGTCGTCCTCGTCGGTGTCCGTGTCGCAGTCGTTGTCGACGCCGTCGCAGAGCTCGGAGGCGTTCGGGCTGATGGTGGCGTCGCCGTCGTCGCAGTCGCCGAAGTCGGCCACGAAGCCGGTGGGCTGGCCGCACGAGACCGACGTGGTCTCTTCGACCCCCACGCCGTCACCGTCGCCGTCCGCGTACCAGGTGGCCGCGTCGGTCGCCTCGTCCTCGTCGGTGGAGCCGTTGCAGTCGTCGTCCACGTCGTTGCAGATCTCGGGCGCGGCGGGGTTCACGGCGGGGTCGGTGTCGTCGCAGTCCGTGGCGTCCTGCACGTCGGTCGGGTCGGACACGCACGCGACCGTGGCGCTCGCGGGGTCGCCGAAGCCGTCGCTGTCGCCGTCGCTGTACCAGATGGTCTCCGGGTTCACGGTGGCGTCGGTGTCGTCGCAGTCGGTGGCGTCGGCCACGAAGCCCGAGGGTTGGTCGCAGGAGAGCGCGTCGCTGTCGGGGTTGCCGTAGCCGTCGCCGTCGCCGTCTTCGTACCAGGTCAGCTCCGCGTCGCCGCTCTCGTCGACTTCACCGTTGCAGTCGTTGTCGACCCCGTCGCACTGCTCGGTGGCCAGGGGGTTGATGTCCGGGTCGTCGTCGTCGCAGTCGGCGGCCAGGGCGTAGCCGTCTCCGTCCACGTCGTCGTCGGGGGTGGTGTCGTCGCAGTCGTTGTCGGCGCCGTCGTAGGGCGTCTCGTCGTTGCCCGGGAAGCTGGTGGCGTCGCCGTCGTCGCAGTCGTCGCAGGCCGCCACGCCGTCGTTGTCGGCGTCGACGTAGCCCACGCTGCCGTCGCAGTTGTAGTCGGTGGGGTCGTCGCAGGACTCCTCGGCGCCGGGGTGGAAGGCCGGGTCGCTGTCGTCGCAGTCGTCGGTCTCGGCCGCGTAGCCGGACGGCTGGTTGCACGACACCGTGCTCTCGTCGGTGCCGTAGCCGTCGCCGTCTTCGTCGAGGTACCAGGTGTCGGCGCCCTTCAGATCCTCGTCGGTGTCGCCATCGCAGTCGTTGTCGACGTCGTCGCAGACCTCGACCGCCTTCGGGCTGATCGTGGCGTCGCCGTCGTCGCAGTCCCCGGCCTCGGCCACGTGGTTGGAGGGCGCGTCGCAGGCGGTCGCGGGCGCGTCCGGGTTGCCGTAGCCGTCACCGTCGCTGTCGACGTACCAGGTGGTGGCGGTGCAGGGCTCGCCGCTGTCCACGATCGCGGTGTCGTCTCCGCTGTTGGGGCCGGTGTCGTCGGCTTTGTCGGCGCAGGCGAGGAAGAGGAACGCGGCGAGCATGGTTTCTCCGATGTCGCCAGCCTACCTTGGCTCTTGCGCGCGATAGCTGCATGCGCATGTTCTTCGCGCTGCTGGCTTGCACCGATGTCGAGCGGACGCCGATCCGCGACCCGAAGGAGATCTGGTCGTCGTCCGAGCGCCTGGAGCGCGGGCGCGTGGTCCTGGTGACCCTCGACGGGCTCCGGTGGCAGGACGTGCTCGACGCGGGCTGGCGCAGCCGTTCCGAGACCACGCCGCTCATGCCGCAGCTGACCCTGTTGGGGCAGGATGGCGTGCTGGTTGGCGACCGGCGGGTCGGGTCGCGGCTCGACGTCGAAGCGGCGCTGCCGAAGAGCCTGCCGAGCTACCAGGGCATGATGGTCGGGGAGTCGACCGACTGCAGGTCCAACGAGTGCTCGCCGCCCCGCAGGCAGACCCTCCCGGAGCGGGTGGCGCGCGATCTCGGCCTGGCGCGGGAGGAGGTCGCGGTGTTCGGGACCTGGAGCACCATCGCCAACGCCTTGTCCAGCGGCGATGGGGTGACCGTGTCGACGGGGTTCGCAGGCGGGGAACCGCCGCCCTGGCCCGACGCCCGCTGGGATGCCGAGACGGTGCTCGCCGCGCTCGCGCACTTGAGCGAGCACGAGCCGCGCTTTCTCTGGATCGCACTCGGGGACGCGGACGAGTGGGCCCACGAGGGGGACCTCGACGGCTACATGGCCGCCGCCCGAGCGTCCGACGCCACGCTCACGTCCTTGGTGTCGACCCTCGCGGGGCTGGACTTGTGGGACGACACCACGCTGATCGTGACCACCGATCACGGCCGTGGGCCCGGACCCTTCTGGACCAGCCACTCCCGCTGGGACACGGCGTCCGGCGTGTGGCTGATGGCCCACGGGCCGGAGGTGCAGCGGGCAGGTCGCGTGCATGGGGGCCCCGACCGCACGCTCGCCGGGCTGCGTCCGAGCGTGGAGTGGCTCCTGGGCCTCGAAGCTGTAGGCCAGCCC